>JAAWJM010000035.1 GCA_022796855.1 Clostridia bacterium
TTGGTTTTCTTTTAACTCGGCAATATCTTCTTGCATTCTTCCTTGGTTTTCTTTTAACTCGGCAATATCTTCTTGCATTCTTCCTTGGTTTTCTTTTAATTCCGCAATATCTTCTTGCATTCTTCCTTGGTTTTCTTTTAATTCACTAATATCTTGTTTCATTTCTTCTTGTGTATCAATTACTTTATCAAGCTTATTTAGTATTTCGATTGCTAGTGCTTCACTCATATTTCCACCTCCTTTTTCATTTCGTAAGCCTATCTTACCACATTCTATTATTCCATTACAAGTACTTTTTTCAATTTTGTAACACTTTTTTTAAAAAAGAATAATATATACCATACGAAAGAACAAAAAACTTAGTTCTTGATGGGGAGGTTACTTAATTATGAGAAATTGTTGTAACAGTGAGATTTTGTGGTTCATTATCTTATTTTTACTATTGTTTCGGTAACTGTGGAAACAACTGCCATATTGGTAGATGTAAATGCAACTAGCAAATCTTACCCTTAAACAGAAAAGTAAATTTCATATGCGAAAGGGGGGAAAGATTATGCCAGAAAACAGAGGTTGCGGATGTGGCTGTGGTTTCGGTGGAGACGGTTGCATTTGGATTATCATCGTTATATTAATTCTTTGCTGTTGTTGCGGTGGAAACGGCTTCGGCGGTGGATGTGGTGGATGTTGCTAATTAACTTAGCAAACCATCACAAAAAGAGGGGCACTTGTTCTTAAAAGAACGCCCCTCTTTTTGTAATAGACTAAACATACCTATTCGATAAAATCCTCATCATTCTCATCCAATTCATAATAGTCGTCATCTTCATCATGTAACCTCATGGCCTCGATGAAAGCATCCCATAACCGTAATAATAAGCATTTTTTCTTTTCCATTTTAATCTCCTTTACTCTACATTTATTTGTTTTCTATAACATTATTATACTACATTATGGAGACTTTTTCAATTAATACATTCCACCCATGTCGGCTGGCATATCATTATGACCACAACTGCATGCTTTTTCTTCTTTTTTATCCGTTACAATACTTTCTGTGGTAAGTACCATAGAGGCAATACTTGCCGCATTTTGAAGTGCACTTCTAGTTACTTTAGTTGGATCAACCACACCTACTTTTTTCATATCAACATAATTGTTATTGGCTGCATCAAAGCCAAATCCTGTTTCACTGTTTTTTACTTTTTCTAAAATAACAGCTGGTTCTAAGCCCGCATTAATCGCAATTTGTTTAATTGGCTCTTCTAATGCTTTTAATACAATTCTTGCTCCTAATTTTTCATCGTCTTTTAAGTCTTTTGCAATTTGTTCTACTTTTTTACTAATATTCACATAGGCAGTTCCACCACCTGCAACGATTCCTTCTTCTACTGCTGCTTTGGTTGCAGATAGGGCATCTTCAATACGTAATTTCTTTTCTTTCATTTCCACTTCTGTTGCTGCACCTACTTGAATAACCGCTACTCCTCCTGCAATTTTAGCAAGTCTTTCTTGTAATTTTTCGGTATCATATTCACTGGTTGTTTCTGCTAAATTCGCACGAATTTGTTTTACTCTTTGGGCAATTTTTTCTTTGTCTCCTGCACCATCAACAATAATGGTGTTTTCTTTTTGTACTTTTACTTGTTTTGCTCTACCTAATTGCTCGATGGTTGTATCTTTTAATTCTAGCCCTAAATCGGATGTAATGACTTCTCCACCTGTTAGAACAGCTATATCTTCTAACATTTCTTTTCTTCTATCTCCATACCCTGGTGCTTTTACGGCTACTACATTTAGAACTCCTCTTAATTTGTTTAAAATTAAAGTAGATAGTGCTTCTCCTTCAATATCATCACAAATAATGACTAATTTTCCAGATGCTTGCATTAGGCTTTCTAATAATGGTAAGATTTCTTGAATGTTACTAATCTTTTTGTCTGTAATTAAAATGTATGGATTATCCATAATCGCTTCCATTTTTTCGGTATCGGTTGCCATGTATGGAGATACATAACCTTTATCAAATTGCATTCCCTCTACAACGTCAACATAGGTGTTGGAGGTTTTGGATTCTTCAATAGTGATAACTCCATCTTTGGATACTTTTTCCATAGCGTCTGCAATTAAGGCACCAATTTCTTTGTTGTTTGCGGAAATAGTTGCTACTCTTGCAATGTCTTCTTTTCCATTTACATTGGAACTAATGGTTTTTAGTTCTTCTACGGCTACACTAACGGCTTTGTCCATTCCTCTTTTGATTGCCATTGGGTCTCCACCTGCTGCTACGTTTTTAACTCCCTCTTTAATCATGGATTGTGCAAGAACAGTTGCTGTTGTTGTTCCATCTCCTGCTACATCATTGGTTTTTGTGGATACCTCTTTTACCAAACGTGCTCCCATATTTTCGTATGGGTCATCTAATTCGATTTCTTTTGCAATGGTTACACCATCATTGGTAATAAGTGGTGCTCCAAAGCTTTTGTCTAATACAACATTTCTTCCTTTTGGTCCTAAGGTTACTTTTACGGTGTCTGCTAATTTATTCACACCTTCTAATAATTTTTTTCTGGCTTCTTCGCCATATTTAATTTCCTTTGCCATTTTTATCTCCATCCTTTCTTTTTCCTTGCGGGTTTCCGCTCTTATTTCCGCTCCCATGTGATATGTATTTAATTTTCTACATGTAACCCTTCCAAGCTGACGGGTATTCCCCCGTCTCAAAGGACTGTCAGGGCTTACATTCCGAAAATGAAATACATATCACATTCGCGCTAGTTTATACGCTTATTCAACGATTGCTAGTATGTCATTTTCTTTTACAATAATGAATTCCTCTTCTTCGTATTTTACTTCTGTTCCTGAATATTTACTAACAACAACTTTATCTCCTGTTTTTACTTCTAATGGAACGTTTTTTCCATCTTGTTTTAACCCTGGTCCTACTGCAATAACTTCTGCTATTTGTGGTTTTTCTTTACTACTTGCTGAAAGAATAATTCCACTTTTCGTTGTTTCCTCACTTTCCATCATTTTAATTACAACTCTGTCTTGTAATGGTTTTAGCATGATTTTTCCCTCCTTCAAATTTCGAAGAACCTCACATTTTTCTTTGCTAATCTCTATATTAGCACTCCGTTTCCTCGACTGCTAATAATGTATACCCAATGCCTGTAAATGTCAATACCTTTTATGAAAATTCACATATTTTTCACAAAAAAACGCTCATATCATTGTATGAACGTTTTTTTAGGTTATGCATGTATTCTTTTTCATATGATTGGAACAAAAAACTACTTGTCCTCATTTTTTATGATTGTTTTTCTTTTGCTACTCTTACTAATGCTTTAAACAATGGCGCTGGACGGTTTGGTCTGGATTTAAATTCTGGGTGAAATTGTCCTGCTATGAAAAATGGGTGGGATGGAATTTCTACAATTTCAACTAATCTTCCATCTGGCGATGTTCCAGAACATATCATGCCTGCTTGTTCCATTCTTTCTTTATAATCATTGTTAAATTCATAACGATGTCTGTGTCTTTCTGAGATATTTGTCTCACCATAAATATCGTTTGCCCTAGTTCCCTCTTTTATCGTACATGGATATGCCCCAAGCCTCATGGTTCCACCTTTTTTGCTAATTCCTACTTGGTCGTCCATAATGTGGATGACTGGATTTTTACAAATCTCGTCAAATTCCGCTGAGTTAGCATCTTCTAAGCCTAGTACATCTCTTGCAAATTCAACAACTGCCATTTGCATTCCTAGGCAAATTCCTAAAAATGGGATGTTGTTTTCTCTTGCATAACGAATGGTTTGAATTTTTCCTTCAATACCACGGTTTCCAAATCCTCCTGGTACTACAATACCATCTACTCCTTGCAAAATTTCTTTTGCATTCTCTTTTGTTACGGTTTCTGAGTCAATAAATTTTACTTTTGTTTTTACTCCATTTGCAAAACCGGCATGAGTAATGCTTTCTGAAACTGAAAGATAAGAATCTTCTAATTGTATATATTTTCCAACAATCGCAATGGTAACCATATTTTCTTCTTTAATCTTTCGAATGTTTTGAATCATTTCTTCCCATTCATGGTTATCTGGTATTCTTTCTTCTAATTGCAATTTTTTACAAACTTCTTTTGCAAGTCCTGCTTCTTCTAACATTAATGGCACGGCATATAAGCAATCCGCTGTTTTATTTGGAATAACGCTCGATTTTCGAACATTACAAAACATGGCAAGTTTGTCTTTAATGGCTTCTGGTATATCAGTTTCGGTTCTACAAACAAGAATATCTGGCTTAATTCCTAAGCTTTGCAATTCTTTTACAGAGTGTTGAGTTGGTTTGGACTTTATTTCGTTTGAACCAAATATGTATGGTAATAGGGTAACATGAATATAGACCACGTCTTCTGGATTTTTTTCTAGTCCAATTTGTCTGATCGCCTCTAAGAAAGGTAATCCTTCTATATCACCAACGGTTCCTCCAATTTCAGTAATAACCACATCGATATCATCATTTTCAAAACTGTAAATGTTTTCTTTAATTTCATTGGTAATGTGAGGAATAACTTGTACCGTTCTTCCTAGATAATCGCCTCTTCTTTCTTTTTCAATCACATTGGAATAGATTTTTCCTGTGGTAATGCTCGAATTTTTGGTTAAGTTTTCATCTACAAAACGTTCATAATGACCTAAATCTAAGTCGGTCTCTGCTCCATCATCGGTTACAAAAACTTCTCCATGTTCAAATGGACTCATGGTTCCTGGGTCAACATTAATATATGGGTCAAATTTTTGAATGGTTACTTTATACCCTCTATTCTTTAGTAATCTTCCTAGTGATGCAGCTGTAATTCCTTTTCCTAAGCCAGATACAACTCCACCTGTTACAAATACATATTTTGTGTTCATCTTACCCCTCTTTTCTTTAAAAACAAAAAAACAGATTAAAAATTCCCCTGAAAATTCAGTTTTTTTTTAATCTATTCCTTCTATGTAATTAGTTTATCATGTCATTCTACAAATTGCAACCTATTTTTACAAAAATTAAAATATTTTTTCAAAACGGTCTTTTTGAATTTCATCTGGTACTTCGATTGGATATTTCCCTGTAAAACATCCCGTACAAAATCCAGTTCGGTTCGATTTTTTAGCAATTTCTAATAAGCTTTCCATACTTAAATATTCTAATGAATCGGCTCCTATTTCTTTTCTAATTTCTTCTATGGTTTTATTATTTGCGATTAGGTTTTCTTTACTTGCTACGTCAGTTCCAAAATAACAAATATCGGTATAAGCTGGGGAAGCAATACGTAAATGTACCTCTTTTGCTCCCGCTTTTTTTAGGGTTTGTACAATTCTAGTAATCGTGGTTCCTCTTACAATGGAGTCATCTACTAGTACAATCTTTCTGTCCTTTACGTTTTCTTTAATGGGATTTAACTTTAAAGCCACCTTACTTTTTCTTTGTGCTTGTGTTGGAAGGATAAACGTTCTCCCAATGTATTTACTTTTTACAAATACCATATCATATGGTATTTTCGATTCTTTAGAATAACCAAGTGCTGCATCATTTCCAGAATCTGGTACACCAGCTACAATATCCGCATCAACAGGTGCCTGTTTTGCCAAATACTTCCCTACTTCTTTACGGAATTTATGAACATTTAACCCATCAATGGTGGAATCTGGTCTTGCTAAATAAATATATTCAAAAATACATAGTCCATCATTTTTTTCCTTGGCATAAAATTCAGAACTTACTTTATTATCAGTTACAATCACCATTTCTCCTGGTTCTACATCTCGTATAAATTCTGCTCCAATGGTATCTAAGGCACAACTTTCAGAAGCAAATATTATATTATCCCCTAATTTTCCCATACACAAAGGACGAAATCCTTGTGGATCTCTAAGTGCAATTAGCTTTTTAGAAGACATTACCAATAGGGAATAAGCTCCTTTTATATATTTTACTGCATTTTTTACCGCCTCTTCTACACTATGAGTTTTTAATCTTTCTCTCGCAATTAAATAGGCAATCACTTCTGTATCACTGGTTGAATTGAAAATTGCACCTGCATTTTGTAATTCTTCTTTTAAATCCATTGCATTGGTTAGGTTTCCATTATGAACTATGCTAAGATTTCCTTTCGCATATCTTGTTACAATTGGTTGTGCATTTTCTTTTTTGGGCGCTCCTGTGGTAGAATAACGAACATGTCCAATACCCATTTTTCCTTTTGGTAGGGTATCTAAAATATGTGGCTTAAACACATTGGAAACAAGCCCTACATCTTTATGGTAAGAAACCACTCCACCACTATTTACCGCAATTCCACAAGCTTCTTCCCCTCTATGTTGTAAGCTAGAAAGACCAGCACAAATCACTTGTGCTAACTCTTCTTCATTTTGCATAGAATACATTCCAAAAATTCCACATTCTTCTCTTAATTTACGAAACATCGTTTTTGCACTCCCTTGTACCAAAATTTGTCTTTTTTCTCTCATTTTCATCATTTTTCGCACACTATACTTTTATTATAACGGAAATTTGATAAAAAGTATAGAGGCTATTGTAAATTTTTTTGGTTTTTGATATATTGTTTGTGTATTCTTAAGAAAGGAAGGATTTTTTATGTACAATTTAGTCGTATTTGCCTCACGGTAATGGAACCACATTACAAAGTATCATTGATGCAATCAAAAATAAAAATTTAGAAGCTACTATTCGTCTTGTTGTATCTGACAATGAGGATGCCTATGCCCTACAAAGAGCTAAAAATGCTAGTATTGCCACCTATGTTATAAAAGCCAAAACAACAAAAGAAATAGATGAAGAACTACAAATAGAATTACAAAAATATCCTGTGGATTTAATTGTACTAGCAGGATATTTACGAATGATTGGAAATCATTTATTAGAAAAATATACCATTATTAATACGCACCCTTCTCTTCTTCCGAAATTTGGTGGAAAAGGAATGTATGGCATGAATGTTCATAGGGCTGTTATCGAAGCAAAAGAAGAATATAGTGGAGTAACCCTTCACTATGTAAATGGCGAATATGATAAGGGAAATATCATTAAACAAACAAAAGTAAAAATAGAACCAAACGATACAGCTGAAACCTTGTCTGCCAAAGTACAAAAAGTCGAAAAAATTCAATTAGTTGAAGCATTGCAGGAATTCATAAACAAAAAAATTTAATTGATTGGATTTTAAATTAACCAAATATCTATTTTTATTACAACATAAACAACCTGTAAAGGCATCTACTAGATGCTCTACAGGTTGTAGTTTTTAATGTACATAGATATTTCCAATGTCTTTTCGATAATCTAATTTTGTATCCACATTTTCTTCCATGACTTCATATACTTTTTTCTTAATTTCGTCTAAATTCTTCCCTACTCCACAAATAGCGCATAATCTTGAGGTACTAACTGAAGTATAAGTGTTTTCTCCTATTTGTTTGGCATTAGCAAAGTATAGCTTTAACCCTGCTTGTCTTATTTTATCGGGATTTAAGGTAAATACACAAGGCTCTGTGGCTTTACTAACCGCATATTCCTTGCTAACCATATATACTGTAAAAGTACAGTTATTGGAAAACTTGCAATTTTCTTTTGATAAATCACCCTCTGTAATATGTTCCATTACCTCGGTAAATGGTGTTTCTAAAGCATTTAGTACATTGATCGCTTCTGGATCTCCAAATCGTGCATTAAATTCAATAAAACGAATTCCATCTTTACATTTGAAAAATCCTCCATAAATAACCCCAGTAAATTCCATGTTATCTTTATTAACATATTGAATGGTTTTCTGAATTAAGTCCGCACATTCCTCTACATCAGACTTATTTAAAAATGGTAGTAATCCATTTTCAAAACTCATACATCCCATTCCACCAGTACCAGGACCTTTATCGTTTTCATAACGATATGGGTAATCAAAAGTAATTGGTGTTACTACAATATTCTTTCCATCGGTAAGAGCCATAACCGTAAATTCAGAACCTTCTACCTTGTCTTGTACAATTACCTTACCACTTTCTGCAAGGCAAGAGGTTGCATATTCCTGTCCTTCTTTTTTGCCTGTAAAGTGAATACCTCCTACTTTTACCCCTTTTCCACCAGTTAATCCTTCTGGTTTTACAACAAATTCATCGTTTTCATAGTAGCTAATTGCCTCTTCTAATTCTTCCTTTGAAGTAACACAAAAATTCTTAATCACCATTTCTGGTTTTAATTGTTTTACAATATCTAAAGCATATGTCTTACTCCACTCTAACTTTGCACCTTTACTAGTTGGACCAAATACCTTAAGTCCAAGACTTCCCGCAAGGTCAATTAAGCCATCTTGTAGTAAATTATCGCTACTTACCACACAAAATTCAATTTTTTCTTCTGTAATAAACTTAGTAACAAGTTCCTTATCAAATGGAGAACCTACTATATACTTTCCACCAGACTCTTTTATAGCCTCTACCATGGAAGGGTTTTCATATGGTAATACACTATATAACGAATATCCTTTACTTATGTATTCTGCCAAAACCGCCTCTCTTCCACCGTTTCCTAATAATAAGCACTTTTTCATCTTCCTATGCTCCTCTCTTTTTTTCTTATCATATAATGAACCTAGAAAAATTGTCAAGTTTTGTATTGGAGAATTATGAATTAACCTATCTGTTCTTGTCACCAATCTCACATTTTTTCTATATACTATACTAGACACATTTTATGTTTTTACGGAGGTACTTAGAAAAAATGAAAAAGATACATTTAGATGAATTACCATTGGAAACAACTGGTATGGTAGATACATTAAATTGTAATGGTGCAATTAGGAGGCGACTTTTGGATTTGGGAATTGTAAAAGGGACGAAAATTTCTCCTATTTTAAAAAGCCCTTCTGGTGACCCTACTGCTTTTTTGATTCGTGGTAGTATGATAGCACTTAGAAAAGAAGATGCCAATTTGATTTTTGTTAAGGTTTATTAACAGGCGACTACGAGTCGCCTCTAGATTCTATATACCTATATAAAGGAGTGATGTTATGGGACTTACTTGTAGTTCTTGTGGAACAAATTTGTTGGAAGATGATATGCTACTTCTTCAAAAAAATTGTGATTATACCATTGCACTAGCTGGAAATCCAAACGTTGGAAAAAGTACGATTTTTAATGCTTTGACGGGTATGCATCAACATACTGGAAATTGGCCTGGAAAAACCGTTAGTAATGCTTGTGGTACTTGCTTACATAAGAATAAAAATTTATTATTTGTGGACATTCCCGGAACTTATTCACTTATGTCAAATTCTCAAGAAGAAGAAATTGCAAGGGATTATCTATGTTTTGGAAAACCAGATACCACCGTTATTATTTTAGATGCTACTTGTATTGAGAAAAACTTAAATTTAGTATTCCAAACCTTAGAAATTACAAACAAAGTTGTCGTTTGCGTGAATCTTTTAGATGAAGCAAGAAAAAAGCATATTCGTATTGATTTAAAGAAATTGTCCGATTTCTTAGGTGTTCCTGTTGTTGGCACCATTGCTCGAAAAAAGAAAACCTTACAGCATCTACTTTCTACCATTGTAAAGGTAGCTTCTCTCCCAAATACTTGCCAACCAAATTTAGTTACCTACCATCCCATCATTGAAGATAGTTTGCTTATGTTAGAATCTACCCTCTCAAAATATCTTCCAAAAGAATATGCCCATTTATCCAGATGGACTGCTTTAAAATTAATTGATGGCGAACCAAGTATTCTTCACTCTATCAAAAAAAATTTTTCGCTTTCTTTTAGGGAAGAGGAAATCCAAAATAAGTTAAATGAAGCAAAAGAACTTTTAAGTGATAATGACATCGATGAACAAAATTTTAGAGACAAGATTGTTTCTAGTATTGTACTAAAAGCCGAAGATATTCACAATCATGTAGTTTCCTATGAAAGGTGTGCACGGTTCAAACCGTGACCAAAAAATTGATAAAATTCTAACTTCTAAAAAATTCGGCATCCCCATTATGATTTTATTTTTAGGAATTATCTTTTGGCTTACCATTACAGGTGCTAATTATCCCTCTAACTTGTTATCTGACTTTTTTAATATGGTACAAGAAAAACTCCTGTTACTGTTCCATACCCTACATGCACCAGATTGGCTAACAGGTATATTAATAGAAGGCATGTTCCAAACTGTCTCATGGGTTATCTGTGTTATGCTACCACCAATGGCAATCTTCTTTCCATTATTTACCATTTTAGAAGATTTGGGCTACTTACCACGAATTGCTTTTAACTTAGATAACTACTTCAAAAAAGCATGCACCACAGGAAAACAGGCATTAACCATGTGCATGGGAATGACAAAGTGGGAGATTTTTAAAATCAGCCACTTTGTTCCCGTTTAGCTGACTGAATTGCCTGGGTTTTACTGCACTACCATAGGTAATTATTTTGTTTCCTGCAAAAATAATTTTTAGTTCTACTTCACTTTCTTTTTTGCTCAATTTGTTAATTCCTTTTTTGTTTACATCTTCTTTTGCTCTATTTGACTTACTTCGTATTTTCTTTTGTCCCTTTTCATCTAGTTGCGTTTTTTCTACTACTATAATTTTATCTAGCAATTCTTCTATGTAATTTTCTAAATTATCTTTTGTTATCACTAATTGTTTTAATATGTTTTCCTTTAATGTTGTATCTTGCTCTTTTTCCTCTTTTAGTGTTTTCTTTTTACCCTCTAATTCTTTTAATTTTGCTTGTATTTTGCTAATTTCTGTTTCAATGGTTACTTTCTTATTACTTAAATCTTCCTTGCTTAAAAGTCCATCTAAGGCTAAATCCAATAATTTATCTTTTTTTCTTTCAAGTACCTCTAACTCATTTTGTAATTTTGCTTCTTGCTCTACATTTTCCTCTTCTTTAGAAAGTTCTTTGTAAAAAGAAAGTAATTCTTCACAAATTTCTTCTTTATAGATTTCATAGCTTTTAAAGATAGAAAGCAAAATATTATATAAATCTTGTTCCTTAAAGCATGCGGGAAGGCAATTCTTTTTGCCAGTTTTATGAAAATCTGCACAATACCAATAAATCACATCATCTTTATTTTTATAGTGTCTAATTTTTCTAACAAATCCAC
The DNA here is from genome assembly GCA_022796855.1 of Clostridia bacterium. Classification (GTDB taxonomy): domain Bacteria; phylum Bacillota; class Clostridia; order TANB77; family CAG-508; genus RGIG8482. The sequence goes on from JAAWJM010000035.1 coordinate 11,158, forward strand.
ATTTGTGCTTATCACAGTACAATTTTCCAGATAAAGCATACAAAGTCTGATATTTTTGATACATTGTTGCTTTTTTGCTTCTAGCTAATAATTTTTGATTCGCCTTTTCCCATAATTCTTCAGATACAATAGGTGGAACTTTTTCATAATCTTTATACACTTTCCATTCTGCCTGGTCATTAAAATTTCTCTTTTTACTTCTGTAATCCACAACTGTGGATAATCCTCCTGTATAATACCCTTTGTACTTTGGGTTTTGTATAATTCGTTTTAAAGTATTAGGATGAATTGGATTTCCATTGTGATTACAATAGCCATGTTCTTTTAAAATAGTAGATAATTTCTTTAATCCAACTTTACTATCATTTGCATAAATATCAAAAGTTTCTCTAATGCAAGGTGCCTCTTCTTCGTCTATCACAAGTTTACCCTTATTCTTTTTATAGCCCCAAATATTATCTGTACCAAGAACAGTACCTTTTTCTAAGGCTCTCTTAAAACCAAACTTTGTTCTTTCCGAAATTTTACGAACTTCATCTTGTGCCATACTAGACATGATGGTAAGCCTCAATTCTCCATCAGAAGATGCTGTTATAATATTGTCTGACAGAAAATATACACAAACATCATATTCTAGCAATTTTCTAGTATAGAGCAAACTATCAATCGTATCACGAGAAAACCTTGAAACTTCTTTTGTAATTAGTAAATCAAATTTCTTGTCTTCCCCATCTTCAATCATTCTCATAAAGTTTTCACGTTTCTTAGAAGTTGTTCCACTAATTCCTTCATCAACATAGCCACCGAATAAAAGTCCAGTTACTATTTTTCTTAATGTACTCCTCAAAAAAGCTAACCTGATTTTCCAAAGAATTAATCTGTTCTTCTTTATCTGTAGAAACTCTAGCATAATAACTTACATTTAAAGGTAAATCAAATATTGTCTTACCAAGCAAAAATGCTTGCTTCATTTCGTATACAGTCAAATATACCTCCTTCCTCAATTGCAAAAATAAACTTCGTCTGACTACGTTGACTACATATCGAAAATCCTCGATGTACAAACGTACACCTCTGGTCTTCTCATTTGTCTGCCTTGTCATACTAGTTTCTTTTTACAACTACATCTTATGCAATTAATACTTACCAAATTTTATATAAATAAGCTAAATTAAGTCAAGGTTGAAGTAAAATTCTTCTTACTTTCCTCAAATAGCAATTTATCAAGCTTTTTTGATACTCTCTTATACTTTTTTTCATCAATTGCACCTTCTACATATAATATTCTGTTAATAACTCTTTCAAATTTAAGCTTCATATATCTATCTTTCACTAAGTCTCACCTCTATATATTTATTAAGAAAGACCTTGTACTATTACAATAAATCCTCTTAATATATATACATGGGGTAAGTCAAAAAAATTCTACCCAAAGATAATAAAAAGAGTAAAGTTTTTATAAACCTTACTCTCAAATCGATCTTATATATCTATATATAAGCAAGTACCACTGCTCGTGGAAAATATTTACTATACTATTTACTTTGCAAATCATTCAAATATTTCTCTACTAATTCTATTAACTCTTTAGCTGTGTCTATTTGTAGAACAGTAGCGTCAGAACTTGGTTCATATTTTTCATCATAGTCACTATCTTCTCTTACCTTAGATGCCATTATGATTCTTCTTCCCATTTGTCTTGGAAAGATTTCTGTTTTAACATAATTTTGATTAAAATATGCTAATACATCTTTATGCCTTTTAAAATCAATTTTCTCCATGGCAAGTATTGCTCTAATTGCATAAAATATTGAATAATATGCCCTATTATTGGCAGCTAACAATTTATTTTCTTTATATAATAACTCTGCTGTTTCACATTCTTCTTTTGCCCTTTCTAATCTATATAAAGCAACTTGCTTATTTATCTCATT
>JAAWJM010000007.1 GCA_022796855.1 Clostridia bacterium
GGTACTGGTACTCCATCTACCATTGTATAGTTATCTCCACTTGGTGTAGTAGGTGTATTTATTCCCGCTATGATATTATCTGCTTCTCCTAAAAATTTTGTTAAATCTTCATCTTCTTTTTTCGCTGCCTCTTGGTAATTTCTTCCTGCTTCTTGGGCTCTTGTTAAGATGCCCCTTTGTCCTATTGTTAGATTAATGGTTATTCCTGCTAAGATTAATAACACGATGATGGTGATCACGAGTGCCACCAATGTGATTCCTGCCTTATTTTGATGTGGATATGACACAGTCGTTTTACCTGATTTTTCTCTTTTATTCATTTTTTCCTTTGCCCCCTATTTTTAATTTTCTTTTTTCTTATTGTTTACATTTTTTCCATAAATATGCACATTGTCTTCTGTTTTTATTAAAATAACAATAGCATTGTAAATACTTTTTCCTATTTAATTGTCAATGTACACATTTATTTATGTCTCTATCTTACTATTAGATGTAAATATTGTCAAGAGGGTGTTTCCACTTTTTTCGGTTTTATGCAATATTTTTCAAATATTACAAAAGTGTAAAATATTAGTTACAGTTCAGACAGTACATTTTCTATTCTGTTCGAAAGATGGGCATGCAGTCTTTCCTACCAACGTTTCACCTTTTATCTGTGCTATTCTTACTTTCTGTATGGTATTTTCTAATGCCTTATCACTCGATTTTACATACACCATGATGTAATTCGACGTGTGTCCTTTTATGTATTCTCCTTCTTGTTCTTCCAATAACACTTCTACTTCTTTTCCCATATATGCCTTATTTTGTTCTTCTTGGTTTTGTTTTGATAATTCGATTAGTTTTTTACTTCGTTGTTCTTTTATTTTTCCTTCTATTTGGTTTGGCATGGTTGCTGCTTTTGTACCTTTTCTTGGCGAATATTTGAAGATATGCATTTTGTAAAAATTGACTTGTTTTAAAAATTGATATGTTTCTTGGAATTCTTCTTCGGTTTCACCTGGGAAACCGACTATGATGTCTGTTGTTAAAGAAGCATGGGGGAAGTTTTTGCGAATCAGTTTAATCCCCTCTTCAAATTCCTCTTTTGTGTATTTTCGGTTCATTCTTTGTAAGGTTTCATTACAACCGCTTTGTAATGATAGATGAAAATGGTCACATATTTTTTCTAGTTTTACCAATTCTTCAATAAATTCTTTTTGCATTAATGTTGGTTCTAATGAACCTAGACGAATTCTCTTAATCCCTTCTATGGCATTGATTTGTCTTAATAAATCAATCAGTGAGGTATGACTATCTCTTCCATAAGAAGCTAAATGAATTCCGGTAATTACCACCTCTTTTATTCCCTTTTTTGCAATTTCGGAAATTTCGGTAATAACTTCTTTTTCATTCCTACTACGAATTCTTCCTCTTGCATATGGTATCATACAGTAAGAACAAAAACGGTCACATCCGTCTTGTACTTTAATAACGGCTCTTGTTTTGTCTGTATATGTTATGTTTCCAAATTCCGCAAATGTTTTTTCCTGTAGTATGTCTGAAATGCTTTCTTGCCTCTGTTTTTGATATGTTTCAATATGTGCAACAATATCCTTTTTTTCTTGATTGCCAAGCATAATATCAATTTCTTTTATTTTACTTACTTCCTTTTTTGCTACTTGTACATAGCAACCTGTGACCACTAAAATAGCATTCTTATTACGTTCTTTTGCCCTTCTTATGATTTGTCTTGATTTTCGATCAGACATATTGGTTACTGTACAAGTATTGACTACATATACATCTGCTTTTTCTTCAAAATCGATTATTTTATAACCTGCTTGTATCATTTTTTGTGTCATGGCATTGGTTTCGTATTGATTTACCTTACAACCTAAAGTGTAAAACGCAACTGTTTTTTCTTGTATTTGTTTGTTCATATTTTACCTCACATAGACGAGAAAATCCCTCGTCCTTATATTTTCAAATTATATTTCCATTAGCGAGTCGATGTGGGAATCGACCCCTACAAAATAACACATTGTGTTACCAATGTGTTATTTTCTTATTTGGAGGCACCTCACCCACAGGCTTTTCCTGTACGGTGGGTCAGGTTCTTATAATCGATTTTTTCCATCTAAAGAATCTAAATTATCTAATGCTTTTCCTGTTCCTAATGCTACACAAGATACGGCATCTTGTGCAATCATCACATTAATTCCTAGTTTTTCTTGTAATAGCTTGTCTAATCCATCAACTAGACAACCACCACCTGTCATATAAATTCCTTTATCACTAATATCCGATACTAGTTCTGGTGGTGTTCTTTCTAATACAGAATGAACCGAATCGACTATCATCATTGCTGGTTCTGTTAATGCTTCCATCATTTCACTTGAATAAATGGTAATGGTTTTTGGAAGACCTGTTGTTAAATCTCTTCCTCGAATATCCATTTCCATATCTTGAATTTTAGGATAGACACAACCTATATTCACTTTTAAATCTTCTGCGGTTCTTTCCCCAATCATCACATTATGTTTTTTCTTGATATATTTGACAATGGCTTCATCAAACTTATCTCCTGCTACTTTTAGAGAATTGCTAACAACACTTCCTCCTAGTGAAATAACAGCAACATCGGTCGTTCCTCCACCAATGTCAACAATCATATTGCCACATGGTCTTGAAATATCAATTCCAGCTCCTATGGCTGCTGCAATTGGTTCTTCAATTAAATACACTTTACGTGCTCCTGCTTGTGAAGCTGCATCAATAACCGCTTTTCTTTCTACTTCGGTTACTTGTGATGGAATACAAATCATAATTCTTGGTGCAAAAATAAATTTACCACATACTTTGGCAATAAAATGTTTTAACATTTTTTCTGTTACTGTATAATCTGAAATTACTCCATCTTTTAATGGACGTGTTGCTACAATATTCCCCGGTGTTCTTCCAAGCATTCTTCTTGCTTCTTGCCCTACTGCTAACACATCTTTTGTTCTATTATCGATTGCCACAACAGATGGCTCTCTTAATACAATCCCTTTTCCTTTTACATAAGCAATTACTGTTGCTGTTCCTAAATCGATTCCAATATCTTGACCAAAACCAAACATTGCGATCGTTCCTTCCTGTTTTTATATTTATTATTTCCTATTTGTTACAAATTCATTACAATTATATTACAAGTTTTAAGAAATAGCAATAGCTTTTTGGGATAATTTTATTGCACAATATCAACCGCATTGTCTTTGCTTAGTCCTTCTAAGTTGTAATAGGCTTCTGGGATTTTTCCTACAATTAGGTTTTCGGCAATTAGTACTTGGTTTGATATGTTTTCTTCGGTGATGTGATATGGGGTTAAGATGCTAATTTTGCAATCTACCTGTAAGTAAATTCGGTGAAGGGTTTGGTTAATGCCTTGGCTTTTAAAGTCGCTTACTAGATTAGTTTCTACATTTCCTACAAGGGATAACTCAATAGGAAGACTTGGTCCAAGTCCAGAAAACACTTTACTTCCAGTAAGGCTCCCAAGGCTTAGATGTATTTTTTCTTTTTCCGTTTGGTCAATCTTTTTTTGTATTTTTTCTCCTACATCTGAAATGATGTAATTAATGGGTACTACATTGGATTGTATCATAGTAATATTATTTTGAGAATCTCTATGAATGGTAATAAGGTCTTCATATTGATAGTTTTTGATAATCTTGGTGGATTCTTCGTTGCAAATAATAGTAGCAACACTTTTTGCTTTATCCTTACATAGGGTATCTAAAATTGGCTCTATGGATTTTAAAATTGCTTGAAAGCTCACCATCATTATGGTAATAATTGCCATAAATTTGAAAAATTTCTTTGTTTTCTTCGGCTCCATTTTACCAAAATGCCTAACCATCACTTTTGGTATACGAATTTGTTTTCTTTTATAAATACTATCCATATTTCCTCCTAGTCTAAATGACCAAAAGGCTTCTCCCCTTTGGTCATTTTCCTTATTTATCTTATGCAGTTATTTCCCTTTTGGTGTATACATATTTGGGTACAAATAATTGTTGCCCTGGATAGATTTTATTTTCATCTTCTATTTTGTTTACTCTTACTATATCCGATACCGTACTTCCTAACTTTTTAGCAATATTCCATAAAGTATCTCCCGGTTTTACAAAATAGATTACCATACTATAAATTTCTTTGTTTCTAGTCTCATCTACCTTTACTTCATCAATCATGTTAATTTGTAAGGTATTCGAAACATCTAATAAAAAGTTAATGTCTACTTTGGCTTCTATCATGCCATCCGTTCCCACTACAAAGTCTTGGCTAGTAATTTCCATTTCGGTACGAATATTCGTATTTTGAGTAAGACCTTGAATTTCTACTTGATGTTCAAAAGGTACTTTCATTTCTTTTACACCAATTCCACAAGTTTGATTCGTAGCATACAAATATTTTAATGTTACCTCTCCTTGGAACATCACTTTAGAATTAGCAACCGTTCTTTCCATAATGAGTGGTTTTACTTCTACATCATAAATTTGGTTTCCTCCAATTTCTGGTACTGCCATTTTTTCTCTGATATTACACATGCTTTTTACACATGTTTTATTTGACATTGTATTTACGTTTCTTTGGTTAAATAACAAGGTTTCACTTGGACTATATAAATCACCAATTACTTTGACTTCCTTATTTTGATACACTCTTGCAAATAGTTCAATTTGTGCCTCTACATATACCGAATGTTCTTCTATCGAATTTGGTTTTACTAACATATTTTTTAGACGATACCTCATATCACAAATATCTTCTTCGGTTACATTTTCAATATCGACAAAGCCCATAATTGGTGTTGTGTTTTCAACTAATTTAATACGATTATCTTCTGTTAAATATAGCATTTTCACACACACATCTGCTTTTGCTAGTACTTTATTATAACTAATTTTAATGTCTTTATTTTTAATCGATAGTTCTGTTTTTAAAACTTCTGCTAGATTATCAATATTATCAATCATAATGGTATCTTTGGCATAAGTTTTGGAAATTCCTTCCCCTACTAAAGAATTAAGCTTTAAATTCTTTTCTAGTGATTGTACATCCTTTAAATTGTTTACTTGTTTTACAATTTCAATGGTTTCATTGGAATATAGAGTTCCTTCAAATTGTAAATTTGCTTTTACACTTATTTTTCTTCCATTTAAAATTCGGCATTCTAAACTTCCGAATGGTAATAGCTTCATCTAAACTCATACCATTATTGCAATTTTCAAAATCGATAATTTGTGTAAAATCGACTGATGTTGCTAAACTTCTTGTTTCTTCGTTCTCACTATCTGCAAGATAAATAACATATACCTCTACTTCTCCATCAATTCTTACTTTCCCTTCTAATACTTCTTTTTTGTATATACACACATTACCAGTCGTACTAATGGTATTTAAGATATCTGGCTTCACATCTGGCACAATCATGTCGCCTTCTACTAAGATGTTTTCTGTCTTTTGTCCTACTATTTTATTGATACATAGACTCTCCTTTGTCATATCTAATTGCATGTTTTTCCCCTCTTTCTCATTTTAATTTTATATGTAATATATATGAAAAGGACAAAAAAAAATTCCTATTTCTAGGAATTTTTTATGATTTAAAAATTTTTACTTTTTTTCGTTTCAACGACTGGTGGAATAATTGGATTGAAATTTTCTCCGTCAAATAGCTTTACTTCAACGGTTCTTGTTAATACGTCTGTATAGCTATAAGTAACATTTCTATCATTCTCATCGTATTTTACAATAAATAAATTGGGATATGCTTTTTCAATGGTTGCCTCTTTTTCAAAATATTTACTTCTTCCTAAGGTACCTTTCACAATTATTTTTTGTCCTATGTTTTCTGTAATATCTGTTTTTAAACTAGTAAAATCATTTCTGTAAAGCATCTTATCACCTACTTCTTAAATATGAGGTTATTATATCATCCATGTAGGATAATGTCAAAAAACAAAAGATACTGTCACATCTAATTTTTACGATGATTTCAATTGTTTTACAGTTTTGTTACAATTGTGTGTTTTTAATATTACAGAAATATTACAAGTTTTTTTCATCTCATGACGCTACTCTTATTATTAGGTTTTTAAAGTCTAATTTTGAAAATGTTTACAAAAAAAGACCTGATTTATTAAGATAATCTGGTCTTCTATATTATTAAAGAATTATAATAATCATTTAAAAGCTCTTGAACAGATACGAAAGCAAAAATATGAAGGATAACTTTCTTTACTCTAAAGAACCATTTTCATGAAAAGAGAACTCCTTATTGTATAAGGTTATTAAGTAATTTTACCAACTGGTATAATATGTATATGATATTCCTATTTTACCAGTTATTATAATTCAAAAAATCGAAACTTAAATTTAAAAAAATATTGTTTTTTGATTTTTTTTTTGCTATAATTACACAGTATTTGCGGATACTATCCGAGGGTACGAAAAAAATGGCACATATTTCACATTCAAAATGGAGGTAATCAAATGAAAAAAAATATTTTAATATTTAAACGGATGATGGTGTTTTGTTTAGTAATGGCATTGATTGCAAATTGCAATATTTATGCTATTGCAGCAAACACTTCGTCAGAAATTGTTCAGCCCGAAATGGACTTGTCTGGATTGGAAGATAACACAAGTGTTACATACAATCTAGAAACAAATGAAATTACATATGGTGCAGACCAAAATGCAAATTCTACCATGGAATCTACAATCGAGGATGACGGTGGCATCTCTCCTAATTATATTATAGGAGATGATAACCGGAAGCTTGTCACGAACACATTAGATAGTCCCTATCGTAATGTATGCCAACTTACTGTTAAATTTAGCGATGGTTCAATCGCTGTTGGTTCAGGTACTTTAGTATATAATGATGTACTTTTAACCGCTGGGCATGTTGTGTATAATCAACAAAAGGGATGGGCAACTAGTATTGACGTTGCTCCAGGGAGATATGGTCGAGATGTAAGATTAGGTAAAACTTGGGCAACATCTATGACAACAAGTAATAATTGGATTAACAATGCCGACTATAATTATGATTGGGCTATTGTTGATTTAAAAACCAGCTTTTCAACGTGGCAACAGCACGCATGTTATCAGGACGCTAATGTAGCGGTAAACAGAACCGTTCAGGCGATTGGTTATCCTTCCGATCCTGGAAATAACAATTATAACTATTATATGTACGAAGACAAAAATATTATTACATCTGCAACGTCTTTAACATGCGATGGCATTTATGACATGACTCCGGGACAAAGCGGAGGAGCTGTTATCGATGTAGCTACAGGATACCTTGTTGGAATCATTTCGGTACAAGTTACTAATACTTCTGGGACATATTATGCTAATAGAGCAGTCTTAGTAACACCCGATTTATCTCAACGTATAAAAGCACATCAAGATTAAACAGTATATTATGAATGTATAAAAATTTCATAACAATAAGTAACTAATATGTGTCATTTCACCGAAAAAGAGAGATTTTACTTTTTCGGTGTTTTTTTATACGAGCTTTTATATTAATATTAGATTTTTTTATTCTCCACTACCTTTTTATTATTTAATTTCAAATTCATCTGAATATATATCAATATAACCATTATCATAAACAGGTTTTACAATTCTATATATTCCATTATTTAATTTACCATAGTAATGTTCTAAGTCTAATATTTGAGTTAATTGATTATTTTCATTTGGTACATATGCTATTGCAATCCATACTACTTCTTCAAGAATATATTTTAAATCTTTCCATTCCCCATTAACTTTTTCTTGAATTCTAAACGCTTCACCCCAACCATAATATATTTTATTATTGTCTGTTATTCGTATTGAAACATTTGAAGAAGTTATTGTATTTTGCAACACTTCTATTTTCACATTCTCTATTGTACGGCTACTTTGTTCATCATTATTCTTATCTAGTACATTTTGACTAATTTGACTTTTATACTGATTACTTTTTTCATATAATGACAAACTACTAAAAAACATACCAAATATAATGATAATAGTAATTATTGTTATGCTTCTAATTTTTATCACTTTATTTTTCTTAATTGAATATATTAAAAAAAGTATAAGAAATAAAATTATTAATGAAACTATTATATATCCAACACTCATACTATATCCCCCTCATAATTTTTATATAATAATATTATCATAGATATATATGTATTTCAACATCATAATTTTTTATATTTTAAGCTTCGGTATTTTTTCAAAAAAAGAAAAACGCTAATTTGCAAACAATGTAAAAAAGCAATAGAAAGCTTACCTTCTTACTAGTAAAATTAGATTTTAAAATAATTTGTATGAAGAATGAGCATCTTAGTAGATGCCCATTCTTTCTTATTTTTCTTCTTTTGCTCGGATTCTTGTGTAACGTTTTCCTCTTGCTCCAATGCCACTAATTCCTTTTGTGCCATCTCGTAATTCTCCGGCAATGTCATTTATGGTAATGTATTTGTAGTCTTCTGTGGTTGCTACTTTTTCTGCTACAATGAGTGGATCCATAAAATCAATTAAGACTCTTGCTGGAGAGGACGCAAAATTTGCTCCTGCTGCTACTAGTGCTTCATAATAGCTTTGGCAGGCTCCTGCAAAGATGACTAAATCTTTTCCGGTTTTTGCTACCCATTTTTTTGCCTCTTTTACGGTGTTTATGAAATACTTGGAATTTCGGTAATTATAGATGTCATTAAAACCTGTTCCATTTTTTATCATACCGGTCATGACCGGTAATTACTAGTACATCTGGTTTGTATCGATTTAATAAATCATATACCACATATTCTTGCTTATTTTCTGGAACATTTCGTACAATGGCATTTAAGTTTAATTGTTTATAACATTTTACCGATTTATCACTGTATCTTTTATCTCCATCTAAATGAAGAATGATACCATTTTCTTCTCCTCTTGTTTCACGTCTCAAAAATCCTCTTTTAAAAAATGAACTTGCCGTTTGTTTTGATAAAACTGCACAATTCTTAATTTTATTTTCCAATCGGTCTTCTAAGCTTCGCATATTAGTTTGAATTTGTTTTGTTTCCATTACGACTAAATCATCTAATGTAGCATCTGCTTCAATTCGAATAATTAAGCCTTTTAAAATAGCAATTGGTTCTTCGTTTTTTCTTTTTAAAATTTTTTCTACTTTAAACAAAATATCTTTTCCATAGGATTTTCTTCCTACAATATCCCCTTTTTTAATCTTTCCCATTTTCCTCACCTTACTTAAATTATGTCCCACTTATATGGTATGTCGATTTTTGGGGATTGGTGACAAAAGAAAAATAACGTTTTTTTCTTTTTTGCTTGTAAGTTTGTGATTTCTATGTTATAGTTATAAATGTCCTAGAAAAGGACATTTAAGAATTTAATTAATTTTAGACAATTTCCTTCTTGTTAGAATGGGTCATATGTCCAGAAAAAATTAATTCAATTTTCTAAGAAGGAGGTTTTCATATGGAAGAATATCAAGACAAAACTTTAGTATGTAAAGATTGTGGTACTGAATTTGTATTCACTGCTGGTGAACAACAATTCTATGCTGAAAAAGGGTTCACAAACGAACCACAAAGATGCCCAGAATGTAGAAAAGCTAGAAAACAACAACGTAATAACTTCAATAATAACTACTAAAAAAAGAAACTAAGATTTTACATAGCCAAAATGTGCTAGAAAATCTTAGTCTTTTTTCATTTTCACTCTACAATTTCTAAATCAAAATAAAACTCTACTCCGTTTTCCATATTTGTAACTCCATATTGTTTTTTGTAATTATTCATAATTGCTTTTACAAGAGATAACCCTATTCCTGTTCCTCCATCCTCTCTATTTCTGGATTCATCTACTTTATAAAAACGATTCCAAATTCTTGTTAAATTTTCTTCTTCTATTGGTTCTCCTGTGTTAAATACATAAATACGTGCTGTACCTTCTTGCTTATTTTGTTCAATTCGTATTTGTATTATTTTCTTTCCATTTTTTTCATTTACATGTTTGATAGCATTGGTGAAATAATTGGTAATGACTTGTTCTATATAAAAGTCATCTGCTAATACATAGACTGGTAATTCTACCGAAAAATCTACTTCAATTTGTCTTTCTTCTAGCATGACTTTGGATTTTCTTATCACTTCCCTTATTAGTTCACATATATCAAATTCTTTGTTGTTAAATTCTCTTTTGCCATATTCTAGTTTCATAAGTTCTAATAATTGTGCTACTAGTTTATCCATTTTGTTGGCTTCATCTAAAATCACTTCCGCATAAAATTTTCGGTTTTCTTCATCGGTGTTGACATTTTCGATAAGTCCTTCTGAATAACCTTGTATTAAGGCAATTGGTGTTTTTAGTTCATGTGATACATCGGAAATAAATTGTTTTCTCATTTCATCGATTTTGGATTTTTCTTCGATGTCTTTTTCTAATTCAATATTGCTATCTCTTAAACGATTAATGGTTTTTTCTAGTTTATCCGACATCGTATTAATGCTTTTTCCTAGTTCGTTAATTTCGTCATCTGTATCTGTTACACAGTATTTATGGCTAAAGTCTAGTTTTGACATTTTATTTGCAATTGCATTTAATTCTAAAATTGGAGAAGTAAACCTTTTGGAAATAAAGGAAACCACAATTCCTCCAATTAAAATAGTAAATCCACCAATTAGATATAAGAAATTATTGGAAATACTAACACTTTCCCTAATCGAAGCAAATGGCATTCTTATGTATAATTGATACCCATTGTCTAATTTTGCACTAAACATCATAAAAGTAATTCCATTGCTTTTATCTTCAAATTTTCGAATAATCACTTTATCATTTTTATAAACAATATTTTTCCTTTGTTGTAGTACGCTTGTATTGATAGCATTTAGTTCTTTGATGCTCGATAAAAAGTCTCGGTTAGTAGAATATACACTAATATTATTTTCACTTTGAATAAGTATGTCGAAATTGTTATTAATGGCTGCTTTTTCTAGTTCTAATTCAATTACTGTGCTATCGGTTTGTTCTTGGATATAATAGTTATTTATCCTTTCATAGATGGAGTTTAGTGTTTTCATTTTGGTGTATAAATAAAAGGATTCTAGTACAAAGTTATTGGTTAGAATTAAGAAGGCAATGATGATAATAACGACAATACAAAGTGTTAAAAATAGTTTTATTCGAATGGATTTAAATTTTTCTTTTATATGCTCCATTTATTTTTTCACCTCAAATTTATATCCTACACCTCTCATAGTTTCAATGTATTTTCCTCGTTTTCCTAGTTTGTGTCTTATTTTTTTGATATGGCTATCAATGGTTCTGGAATCGCCGTAATAGTCGTAGTTCCATACATTGTTTAATATTTTGTCTCTGGATAAGGCAATACCTTGGTTATCCATTAAATATTTTAGTAGCTCATATTCACGAAGACTCATATCAACTTCCTTGCCATCGACTTTTACGGTTCTTCCATCAATATCAATTTCAATGCCACCGTAATCTTTTACTTCGTTTTTACTTCCTCTGGTTCGGTTTAAAATGGCTTCTACTCTAGCCACCAATATCTTAGGGCTAAAGGGTTTTGAAATGTATTCATCAACTCCTAGTTCAAATCCAAATAGTTCGTCTTGTTCCTCTCCTCTAGCAGTTAGCATAATGATTGGCACTTTCGATTCTTGCCTAATTTGCCTAAGCACTGACCAACCATCTAACTTTGGCATCATTACATCTAACAAAATAAGCCCAATTTCCTTTTGGTTTTCTTGGTAAACCTCTAAGGCCTTTTCGCCATCTTCTGCTTCTAACACGCAAAACTCTTTTTGCACCAAAAAATCTTTAATTAATTTTCGCATTCTCGATTCATCATCTACTACCAATACGGTTACATTATTCACATTTCTCACTCCCGTTTTATAGAATAGTATTATTATAATTCACCTTTGTGTCTAATTTGTGAAAGTATTATTATATATATCAAGTAAAAATTTATAAATTCACTTCATCTTCGAAGAACTCGCAAGAAACCTCCTTTAACAAGGGAGGTGGCAGTCCGAAGGACTGACGGAGGGTTCTTAACACTTCTTAGAAGAACCCCCAGTCAGCTAACGCTGACAGCCCCCTTGTTAAAGGGGCTTTCTTGTATGGCTTCGTAGACTTCAAGTATTGTTTAAGCAATAAAATTTACAGTTTTTCTTCTATTATCACCCTTTGACTTCCCACAATTTCTTCAAATTGTGCTCTTATTTCTTCGGTTAGGTAAATTCCTCCGCATGGTTTTTGGTTTTCTTTTTCTTTTACGAAAATGGCGATGTTGTTTTTGTCACCGGAAAAGAATTTGATGGCTCCTCTTAGTTTTTGTTTGGTTTGTTCTTCTAGGTCTGTAATGTCGATTATAAATTCTTTCTTTTTGTTTTCTCCAAATTCGGTGATACGATTTGCTACAATTTTGGTGTCTTCGTCTTCTCTTATGCTTAAACGTCCTTCGATGACGACAATTTTGTCGTTTAATAGAATGTCTGAACAGGTTTGGTAGCAGTTTTCAAATAGGATAATTTCGGCTTGTCCGTATAAATCTTCTACGGTTAGGAAAGCCATAATTTTATTCGTTTTGGTGTATTTTTTCTTGACACTACTTATAATACCTGCAAATTTGACGTTTTGTCCATCTTTAAATTCTGGCATAGCTGTTTGCATTTCTGTGTTTTCTGCTTCTTCTCGTAAGGTTCGCATTTGCATTGTATTAATATTGGTTTGTTTTTCAATTTGTTCTCTTAGGTTATCTAGTGGATGACCTGATATATAAAGTCCTAGCATTTCTTTTTCCATAGACAAAAGCTCACGCTTAGAGTATTCTTTTAAAGTTTGATAGCTATATTTAATGTCACTTATCACTTCATCTTCTGGTGCTAAATCGAACATCGTTACTTGCCCTTGTAGCATTTTTTTGGCACTATTGGAAATGGTATCAATAATATTTTCAAAAGATGCCATAAGGGTACTTCTGGTTTGTTCAAATTCATCAAATGCTCCTGCTTTTATTAAACTTTCAATACACTTTTTATTGACTGCCTCTTCTTGCATTCGTTCACAAAAATCGGTAAAACTGGTAAATGGTCCGTTTTGTTCTCTTTCTTTTACAATACTATCTACTGCAGCAATTCCTACGTTTTTAATACTTCCCATACCAAAGCGAATTTTACCATTATCCACCGTAAATTTCGTAAAGCTCTTGTTAATATCTGGTCTTAAAATTTCAATATGTAACCTTTTACATTCATCAATATAAGCTGGTACTTTATCTAGGTTTCCTAAAAAACTATTTAGGGTTGCTGCTAATAATTCCTCTGGATAGTAGGTTTTTAAATATGCCGTTCGGTAAGATACCACAGCATATGCTGCTGCATGTGACTTATTAAACGCATATTTGGCAAATTCCGCCATTTCATCAAAAATCTTATTGGCAGATACTTCATCAATGCCATTTCGAATACAACCCGGAATTTCTACTTCTCCGTTTTCATCTACTTTTCCATAAATGAAATATTCTCTTTCTTTTGCCATAACATCTAGTTTCTTTTTTCCCATGGCACGCCTTACAAGGTCTGCTCGTCCTAGGGAATATCCTGCTAAGTCTCTTACAATTTGCATAACTTGTTCTTGGTATACCATACAGCCATAGGTAACGTTTAAAATTGGCTCTAGCGATGGGTGTGTATATACCGCATGTTCTGGATCTAATTTATTTTTAATGTATCTTGGAATTTGGTCCATTGGTCCAGGTCGGTACAAAGAAACCCCTGCAATAATATCTTCTAGGCTATCTGGTTTTAGTTCTTTCATAAAATTTGTCATTCCTTGTGATTCAAACTGGAATATTCCACTAGATTCTCCATTTGCCCATAATTTATATACTTTTGGGTCATTCATCTTTTCATCAAATGTAACATCAATTCCTCTGTTTTGTTTCACTAGGTTAATGGCGTCTTGAATAACGGTTAAGGTGCGTAGTCCCAAAAAGTCCATTTTTAAAAGACCTAATTCTTCTAGGGTTGTCATGATAAATTGTGTGGTAATAGAACCATCTTTGGTATTTACATACAATGGCACATAGTTTACAACTGGATCTTTGGTAATAACAACCCCACAAGCATGTGTCGATGCCTGTCTTGGCATTCCTTCTAATGCCATGGCAATGTCTAATACTTGTTTGGTTTGGGCATTTGATTCATACAATTCTCGTAATTCTCGGTTTTGTTCTAAAGCTTTTGGAATAGTAATATGCAATTCATTTGGTATCATTTTTGCTAATTTATCAGCATCTTGATAGGGAATGTCTAACACTCTTCCTACATCTCGAATAACCATTCTTGCTGCCATGGTTCCAAAGGTAATAATTTGAGATACATGGTCATGGCCGTATTTATGGCATACATAATCGATGACTTCGTCTCTTCTTTCATAACAAAAATCAACGTCAAAATCCGGCATGCTAACTCTTTCTGGGTTTAAGAAACGTTCAAATAGGAGATTATATTGAATTGGGTCAATATCGGTAATACCTATCGCATAAGCTAAAATAGAGCCTGCTCCAGAACCACGCCCTGGTCCTACTGGAATTCCAACGGATTTAGCATAATTGATATAATCCCATACAATTAAGTAATAATCTACATATCCCATTTTGCCAATAACACTTAATTCATAATCGGCTCTATCTAAAATCTCTTTTCCGGGATTTTCGCCATAACGTTTTTTTATTCCGTCATCACATAGTTTTTTTAAGTAATCATAGTGGGTTTTGTAGCCCTCTGGTACTTCATAATTTGGTAAAATGGTATGTCCAAACTCGAATTCGACGTTACACTTTTCGGCAATTTTTACGGTGTTTTCGATTGCTTCTGGAATGTTACTAAAAAAATCTGCCATTTCTTCACTGGTTTTTAAATACAATTCTTCGGTTTCAAAACGCATACGATCTTCATCTTTCATCTTTTTTCCAGTTTGAATACATAATAATACTTCATGGTTATAGGCATCTTCTTTTCTTGAATAATGGGCATCATTGGTTGCCACCAATGGGATGTCTAGTTCACGAGATAAGGCAATTAATTTTTGGTTTGCTAAGGCTTGTTCCCTAATTCCATTGTTTTGTACTTCTAAGTAATAATCCTCTCCAAATAGATTTTTAAACCACAAGGCGGCCTTTTTTGCCCCTTCCATATCATCTTTTAAAATGGCTTGGTTTACTTCTCCTGCTAAACAAGCACTTAGGCAAATTAATCCCTCATGATGTTTTTCTAAAATTTCTTTATCGATACGTGGTTTATAGTAAAATCCATCGGTAAATCCCATGGAAACTAATTTGGTTAGGTTTTGATAACCTTCATTATTTTTAGCAAGCAAAATCAAATGGTTGTTAAAATCAAGTCCTGCTTCTTTTTGAAATCGACTTCGATTGGCTACATATACCTCACACCCAATAATCGGCTTAATTCCTTCTTTTTTACATGCTTTATAAAAGTCAATTACCCCATACATTACCCCATGGTCTGTAAGAGCAATTGCCTCCATTCTCATTTCTTTGGCACGAATGGGCAAGTCTTTAATACGGTTTGCACCATCTAATAAGCTGTATTCGCTATGCACATGTAAATGAATAAACTTTGACATTTTGTTTCCTCTTTCTTAATTAACTAATTCCAGAATTTTGTCGTACCGTTTCAGTTGCATCTATAAAAAACCAAATAGCATAAATAAATGTTGCAAAAATAATAATATAGCAAAGGATTAGCATGCCATAAATTGAAAATCCTAATATATAGCTAAGCAATCGAATCAATTCTTTATGAACTCCTTTTAGTCCCTCTTCTAATGTCTGTGTTCTTACTTGCATTAGTACCTCTATTGGAACCTTATAAATTTCCGATAACTTATACATTTGATCTAGATTTGGAAATTCTAAATCATGCTCCCATTTTCTAATGTTTTTTAGTCTAACATTGTCCATACCTATTTTTTCTACCAATTCTTCTATGGTGTATTCCTTCTTGCAACGTAAGTCATACAAATACGCTCCAAAATCGTTTTCTAATAACTTCTCTTTTACACTTCTCATTCGTTTCTCCTTATAATACCTTAATACATTCAGGCATATCCTTTTTCATAACGGTTGGAATATAAGTAATTTCAAACTTTGAAACACTATCTCCAAAAGCAATTTCTACAACATCCCCAACTTTTACTTCATAACTAGGCTTAGCAACTTTTCCATTTACCTTTACCCTTCCTTTATCTGCTACCTCATTGGCAATCGTTCTTCTTTTAATCACTCTCGTCACTTTTAAAAACTTATCTAATCGCAAATCTCTCACCTCTTATAACATGGTTATATCATATTTTGTAGAAATAGTAAAGAATTTTGTAAAATCTTTGTTTGTTAATCTTTTGTCGGTTTTTGTCGAAAAGTTTTTCTTTACTTTTGTCGCATTTTGTAGTTTAATTATATTGTTATCGTCATAAAAATTTGTATCCTAAATTTATTAGGTTCTATCAATTTTTATCAATATGTCTTTAAAAAAGACAATCTTTGTTGACAATGTGTCAATTTTCTATTATAATCAAGAAAGAAGTGATGTTATGGTATTATTTACTTATACCGATTATCTTAGGTGCAAAAAAGCACTTGAACAGCAGGCTTTTGTTGTACAGGAAGAATCGACTCCCTATACTCCTATGCCCTATTGTAGTTTTTCTGTTTATCATAGGCATGATAAACTATACAGAGATTTATTAAATAACAAAAAAGAATTTACTTTGTTTTTGCAAGATTTCTTTTGCTATTCTCTGTCTTCTACTATCGTAAAATACAACCGAAATTTTATTACCAAAGATTATTCTAATACCATTAGTGATATTATTTTTAAATTAAAAGATATACCTGTTTATTTATTAGTTGAACATCAGTCTTACCCAGACCACTCCCTACCTTACCGAATTTATCGATACTATTCTTCTATTTTAGAAGATAGCAAACCTTCAGAAAAATCCTTAACAAAAGCAGACAAAATTCCATTAGTAACCCCTATTATTTTATATACTGGTAGTAGTTCTTGGAGTTTTACTCCTAATATTCAAGACCATCAATTTAAGCTTACTTACAACAATAGGTTAAAAAACGGAAAACTCTCTCTTTCCTATAATTTTATTAACATTCACGATTTTTCAAAAGAAGAACTTTTGAAAATGCACTCCATGATTGCCTTTGCTATGGCAATTGATAAATGCGAACAAGTACCTGAATTAATTGATACCATTTATGATGTTTATTATGTATGTTCAAACGAACAAAAAGAATATCTACACCGTATGCTGACTTATTTATTAAAACCAATTATTCCCAAAAAACTTTATGAAAATTTACTAAAAAAATTTAATAACGAGGAGGAAACCTATATGGAAGAATTAATTGAAAGAATGAAACGAGATTTAGAGCTTCGAAGAATTGCTGCTACAAAAGAAGGCAGACAAAAAGGTAGACAAGAAGGAATTATGAAGACCGCCATTAACATGTTAAAACGCAATATGCCTTTAGAGGATATTTCCGATATTACGGGCTTAAGTATTGAGGAACTTCGTAAATTAAAAACAGCTTAAAAAAATGCAAATAGGAGTTATATTTTAAGCTCCTATTTGCAAATCTACTATCGACATCTCCTACAGTTGCATTGGCACTGGCAAGAATTATTGTTACCGCTTTGCAAGCCTCCATTATTGCTAATGAAATTATAGGCATTATCATATCCGTTATGATAACCTTGATGATAGCCATTACGAAAACCCTCTCTACGATTATTTCGACAGCTAACTTGACAGGTGCATCCATTTGTATTTGATAAATTAACAATTTCATTTCCATCACTTAGTGTTACTACATTATCCATAACCATCGTTTGGTTTCTTCTACAAGAACATTCATTATCTCTTCTACAACAATGACAATTTTGAAAAAACCAACATAGTATTTTGACAATCGCTGCTGTTACATAAGCTAAAAATGTATATACAATTGCTGCTATTAAAAATACCGCATTAAAAACAGCAAAAGCTACAATTAAGTAAATGGCAAAGAAGATTGCAGCAACTAATATTGGTGATTTGATTAATTTTTGTAAAACAGCTGCTAATATAATAGTAGCTAGTGGTAGAGCAAAATAAATTAGTAATGTATTCATAATCTTCTCTCCTTTATGATTTTTTTGCTAGTATATATTATGAATACTTCCTTTTATGTGTTCCATTATTCTTTTCCTATTTTGATAATGTTTTATCTTGATTTATCCGTATATTTTCGTTATTGGTTATACTCTACACTCATTAAATATAGTCCATGTGCTGGGAGTGTCTTTCCTGCCTTGGTTCTATCTTTTTGTTCGATGATATGAGGAATATCGGTAGGAGCTATTTTGTGTAATCCTACTTCTACCAATGTACCAGAAATAATACGAACCATATTATATAAAAACCCATTTCCTGTTAATCGAATTTTTATCTTATCCTCTTCTTCATATACTTCTGCTTCATAAATGGTTCGTACACTACTTTTACTGCTAGTTCCACTTGCTCTAAATGCTTTAAAATCATGTTCTCCCACAAAATATTTTATCGCTTCTTGCATCCATTTCACATCTAGTTTTTGTGGAATATGATAAGTTAAATTTCGAAAAATAGCACTTCCATATGGTGAATTATCAATTTGGTATTCGTATGTTTTTTTCTTACACGAAAACCTTGCATGAAACTCTTCTTCTACTTCTTGAGCTTGTTTTATTACGATTGTCTTTTTCAACCTAGAATTCAATGCAATTGCAAATTTCGAAATTGGTAAATTAGAATCCGTTTTAAAATTTGCAACTTGTCCGAAATGCGTGTACTCCTCTATCCGTCCTTCCGTGAGGCAATTAAATCCACGGGTTCTCCTGTAATACTTTTTATGACCTCTTCAATGGTTCCTTGTATATTTAATTTATCTGGTTGCATTTGCCAACCGTTAAACTCTTTACCATCATATTCTATAGTTAATTTTATGTTTCTCATACTTACTCTCCGTTTACTTCTACCATTTTATATTTTATTTTTTAATTTTTATTTCAAATATTGGTACAGCCTTGTTACAGCCTTGCGAATTTATTTTATTGTTCCAATTAAATTCATCTTGTATCCCACACCTATATATCTTATACGAATATCTTTTGAATATATGTAACAATATTCTATCTAATATATTTAATCCCATATTGAACCTCCTTATGAATTTAGATTGGAGATATCTCTTTATAATATTATACCATATTATGTAGTTTAAAATAACTATACTGCGTGTTAGGTATTGATATAGATATTCCTTATCATAAGCAGATTTCAAGGTTCGACATTTTTCTACTTTTTTCTACTTTAAATCATTTATTAAATCTTCCATATAATTAGATGCATCTTTTGTTTTTATTTCTGCTTTTGTTTTCTCTATGTAATTTATGGCCTCTTGGTACTTTTCATCTTCTATAAGTTTATTTATATTATCTAATGAATCAATAATATTTTTGCTCATACAATAACACCTCTTTTGTTTTTATTGTTGATGTTATTATATCATTTTGTACCTATTTTGTAAATTAGGTATCATATATTAAACTGAAATGTATGGTAGTTAAAATAAATCATACTTTGTTTTACAATATCTATAACGAAGGTGAGGTGAGAAAATGATATATGTACGAGTAAATGAAATTTTAAAAGAAAAAAAGAAAACGAAGTATTGGTTTATTAAAAATATGGAAGGAGGCTACCAATCATTATCTCATTTAATGGATAACATTACTACTGGAATAAAATTTGAAACACTAGAAAAAATGTGCATAGTTTTAGATTGTGAACCTGGAGATATTATTGTTAGAAAAAAATCCATTAGAAAGAAGGTTAATAAAAATGAGTAAACTCTTAAAGCAATATGAGGAACTAAAGAAAAAAGATTCTAAAAAAATATATATTTTTAAAGTTGGTATTTTTTATAATATATTAAACGAAGATGCAAGACTAGTTTCAAAAGAAATTGGCCTAAAACTAACCGACTTAAGTCCTGAAATAATTAAATGTGGTTTTCCTGTCGCTACACTTGAAAAATACACAAATCTATTAACAGAACATAAGATAAAATTTGAAGTTGTATCTAATCAAACATCTTCTAATCAACATACTTCTTATGAGCAAATTATTAAGAAAATACAAAATATTAACTTAGATAATACAACTTGCAAAGAAGCATTTGATATATTATATACTATACAACAAAATTTGAAAAATATACAATAAGGGAGATAAAATCTCCCTTTTATATTATTGAACATCTGATTTATATACCCAAGACATAATTTCTTGTAATAGTACACCATCAGGATGTGTGTTTCCACTTCCTACTTGCATTATTGTATAAGTCTTTCCTTTTATATATGAAGGAATTGTTTGTCCTGTGCAATATTTAGAAGCAGATGTTTTTAATGTGACTTTTTGGCCTTTTGAGAAACTTGTTGATGCTGCAGGTGTAACAGTATTTATTGATCCTACTTTTTGTGCATAATCTAAACAGATCCATCCAGCACCTGATTTTAATTTACCCCAATTTTCTTGCGTTTCAACTATTGTATATGTTCCCTTATCTCTAATGCAACCTACTATTGAATTATTTGTTCCTGCACCACTTCTAATATTTAAAGCATCTGTCGTTACCTTTACTAAATATGAATTACTTGTATTTTGTGTTGGTGTTACAGGTGTTGTATTTCCATCTAGTTTTTCATTAACTTCTTTTACTAATTGTGGGAATCTATCTTGTAAGTATTTTCCTGGACAGCTTGTATTTGCGAACATATTATGTCTTGTTAAACTTCCGTTTTTTGTACCATCATATATAAGTCTAAAATTATATCTTTTACATATATCTACACATAAATTCACAAGTGAGTCCCAAGCTGCAGCAGATACTGGCCACTCTCCACCTGTAGAACTATTAGAAACTTCAATTGTAATTGCTTGACAGTCATTTACACTATTACTTGATGTCCACGCTCTATTTTCTTCTCCAACATAGCAAGCTATTTTTCCATCATTGCCAATACCATAATTAGAACTTGCTTGCCTTCCTTTTGCTTGGAATATTCTACCACATTGTTCTGCAGATAAAACACCAGCCATATGATGAGGTGTTATTTTGCAAACTTTATATCCTTTTCTTCCTTGTGTGTAATTACTTGAATTTGCTTCTACTACTACATTTGTTAATCCTGATTTAATCATTTTCATTTTCCTCCTTTCCATTTGTTAATTCTTGTTTCATTTCTTCAGTTAATTCGATTTCTTCTTCCATAAAAAATCATCCTTTCTTTATAAAATTAAAAACAGGAAGATTTTTGATTTTTCTTCCTGTTTTATATAAATACCAGAAATTTATCCTGGTATTGAAAAAGAAACGGCTTGCGAGGTTGCGTTTTAAGCCGTTTTTATTCTTGTGTGGTATCATTTGTTGTCTTACTTTCGCTCTTTTTAGTAAAAAAGTATGTAATAACTGATGCTGTTACTGAACTAAAAAGTGTAAATACAATTTGAAACATATCCCAATTTCCTTTAATAGCCATTATAATAATTAGTGCCACTAAAGTTAATATTACTGCTACTGTTACAAAACTTTTAAGATCATTCCACGCTTGTTTCATAATAACTCCTTTCTATTGGATTCCTATTCCACTTTTCAATAGTGCAATTCCTATTCCAATCACGCCAGTTATAACTGCAGCTACTACAGTTCTTGTAATCCATTTTATTCTTTCGTTTATTTCTGTAATTTCTTCTGTATTTTCTTTACTTCGTGTATTTGCTTCATAAGCTACAGATTTTAATTCTTTGTATCCATCTAGTTTACTTTCTATTACGGCCAGTCTTGTTAATACTTCTGTTTCAAATCCCTGTTCCATAGGCTTATCTCCTTTCTTTGTGTTTTGATACAAAAAAATAACGCCTTATAATTAAGCGTTTATTTCATACTTTTCTTCAGTTATTTCTTTGTATTCTTCTTCTGTTATCCATTTACCAACAGCATTATATACCCTGGTTTTATTCCACATCCCATTATCATAATATTTTTTTACTTTTTCAAAATTTTTACTATGTTCTTTCATACTATACCTCCTCTAAGTCAATATCTGTCATCATTGCTAAATACTCTATGTCGCTTTGCATTTTTATTTCTTTTAATTCAGCTGCAGATAATTCCCTTAAGATAAAATAATATCCATCTTCATAGTGAACTATTTGTACTAATTCCATATGTTCATATTCTTTTTTTATTTCTTGGCCATCTTCTGATCCTTCTATTGTAACTTTAGATAATTTTCCTTTGAAATCATCTTCAGTAAGTTTTGCTTCTGATATATAGTTGTTTCCATTTAGTCTAAGGTTTTCAATTTTCGTTCCATCAGATAGCGTAATTTTCCATAACCTTGATTTTTCCATCTTACCCTCCTATTAAATAAATCATAATATAATTGAGACATATTTTCTATTTGTTTCATTGACATATTTTTATAATTTGCTGTCATCCAACTTTTAAATATATTCTCAATTTCTTCATATTTTAGTCTATTATTATTAAGTAATCTTTTATATGCTTTCAGTTTCCTTCGTTCTCTAGTAATTGCTTTTGGATGTATTTTTCTAACTATTCGACCTGTTTCCGTTAATTTATATTGTAATTGTAAGATCCTAAATGGTTGAGATAATTTGCATAGATGTGTTTTTTTAGGATTAATTATCAAGCCTAGTTCATCTGCAATTTGTTGTATTTCTTTTAGTAATTGTTTTAAGAAATTTTTATCTTTATGAATTATATACAAATCATCTGTATATCTTCCATAATATTTGCATCCTTTTACTATTTTTATGTAATTGTCAATTTTTGTCGGATAAGAAATACCAATATTTTGTGATGGCTGACTTCCTATGTCTACTCCTCTTCCATTTTTATTATCTATATTAAATATATCAAATATATTTTTTAAAATCCATAATGCAAATTTTGCTTCTCTTGGATCTACATCTTTTAAAAATGATTGCATAGTTTCTAAACATAAATTATGAGGGATACTCGCATAATATCCACTAAAATCTATTAATAGTACATATCCCTCATTATTTTTATATTTTCTATAATATTGATGTAAATGTACTTCTAATCTTTTTCTATGAAATGCCACACCTTTTCCTGTTTGACTAGCACTATTATCATATATAAAGTAAGGAGAAATAGCTGGACTTAAAATTTCATCACAAAGTAAATGATTTATTGTTTTATCAATCATTCCATTTGTTGTTATATTTCTTATTTTGCCTCTTTCTTTTATAACAAACTTTTTTCCTTTTGTTGGCCTATATTTCAATTCTTTTAAATCTTTTACAAGCATTGCTGTTTCTAATAAATGATTTATTTCAAAAAGTTGTGTTTGATATTTAAAAGGTGCACTTTTTATTGCCTTTGTTCCAGCTTCATATATTTTATTAGCATCATAAAAAATATTCATAAAAAATCACTTTAATAGTATTACTGGACTTATCCAAATACATAATGATTAGCATTTATCAATTTTTACAAATTGAAGGGACAATCTTTCCTTTCCTTTCCCATTACCATACTGTGGAAACTTAGTCCATAAAAATTTTGTATGGGTGTGAAATCAGGACGCACGCCGTTAGCGTTCGAAGCGTTGTTATTGTTCGCATTACCGTTGTTGTTCACATTAGCGAAGTTCGAAGAAGAAACCACATATAAAGATTACCCACTAACTATTTTTTAATATTTTTTAAAAATCTATTGTCGGTTTGTCGAAGTGATTTTATCATATTAAATTCTTTTTGAATTTCTAATACTAAATTCATATACTTATTAAGATCTGCATATAAACATTCTCCTGCATATTGTAATTCATCTTGTAAAGCATTACAACACGCCATTGCTCTATCCATTTCCAATCTTCGTTCTTCAAATTCAGACATATATGTTGGAAATATTGTATTTGCAATTCTTAAATGTCTACTTATACCTGTTGCAAGTTCTATAACATTATCTGTTAGCCTATTGATTTGACTACGATAAAATTTATACATATTGTCTTTGACTCTTTTTTGTTCTTCTTCTGGTAATTCTTTTATTCTATTATTTATTTTATCTTCTATTTTAGAAAATGTTATATAAAAATTATTTTCTGCTAAATTTGTTACTGCTTGTCTTATCATATATGCATTATGAATTGTTTGTAATTTTGATTCACTTCTTTCACTCTTTTTTATATCCGACATAACCTAATAATACTATTTCTCCTTTACACTTAATTATTCGCAAAAGATTATATCATTTTTTTTATATTAGATTAACTCTACTAAACAATCACTATATTATAAGACAGGGCATAAAGCCCTGTCAGATGTCCGATTAGTAGATTAGGAAAGCAGGACGCACGCCGGAAGCGTTCGAAGCGTAGTTATTGGCCGCATAACCGCCGGAGTACACATAAACGAAGCCCGAAGAAGAAACCACATCTCTTAGCCAATACCAATATCTCGCATTGTTGTCATCTCTCGCTATTATTTTACTTGGATCTAATCTGAATAATGATAATTGTGACTTATCAATTCCAGTTTCATATCCACTTGACCCCCATACATCGTGACCATAAACCATACTTTCATTCATAAGTTCTATTGTAGAATCATACCACGCCCATCCTGTTGATTTACCATCTCCAACTGCATTTGTTAATAATTCTTTGTGACTTAAAATATGATTTGAAGTAAAATCATTTTGAATTACAGTTTTAAATGGTGCTAAATAATTTGTGTACATTTTACTGCCAAAATAACCTCCAGTTGTAATATTGGTATCATTCATTTTTGCTGTTCCCATTATTCTTTCAGGAATCATTAAAATATGTTGTTTTGTGCATTCAGTATCTCCACAATATAATCTATAATTAATATCTGCAACTAAATATTTCTTCTTACTTACTTTTCCTATAATATAGTCCCCAATAAATATATCATCAAAAGTTCCTGCAGCAATTTGTTTTGACAAAGTGCCATTATAAAACAGGTCTGTTATATCTTTTCCTCTATAAATTGAATTATGTGCTCCTGCATTTGGTGCAACAACTATTGATTTTAAATTAGCAAATTTTGCATCATAATCATCTATAAGTTCTTGTGCTTTTTCATTCAACTCTTGTTCATTTACATATACTGTGCTTGGATCTACTGTAATTGTAACATTATTTGCATTATCTACAGTAATTATCATATCGTAATAATGCTCTTTTTTCTCTGTTATAGAATTGTTTATATATTCTGCTTCTTCTCCATAATTTATATATGCAAATAATACTTCCTGATTTGTATCAGGATCAATGGCATATAAACCTAATTCTTTTAGCCAAAATCCTTGTTCAGCATCTGTATTTTTAAATAAACCTCTAACAGTAACTTGTGTATCAGTTTCTCTGTTTACTTTAGTTATGTCAAAATTCAATTCAGGGTTTACTAATCCTGTTAATGCCTTTATAGTTTCTACACCAGGATCTGCAATATTTCCACTACCTATTGAAAAATGTGAAAATTCTAATATTTTTGATTGTAGTGTTTTAGCTGCTAATATTGCTCCTTGTGTAGTTATATAAGTTGTACCATAAGCCATTTATTATCCCTCCTCTATTAATTCTATATATTTTCTATTTACAAGCAAAATTCCTACATTATAATTTGTAGGAACTTTGTGTTTTTGTTCTATTGTGTCTGTGTTTATAGGTAATTCCACATAATTTCTACGAATAAGAGTTGTACCAAAATTATATGGTAAATTTAATATAATGTTCATTTCTTCAAAATATTGATTTGTATCATATAATATTTTTTCTAGTACATTCGCTTGTTCGTAATTTAATGTATTATTATAAATTATTGTTTCAGTAGTTAATGCATAGCAAAAATCTTTTAATGTCTTTATATTGTTTCTTATTCTATCTATATGTGTTCTTGTTGGATAATCTCTCATATTCCAATTAGTTTTTATTACTAAATTTCTAGAGAAACCATATTTTTTCAAAATGTTCATTAAATATTCGCACCAGGATTCCACTCTATTTAAATCCGTAAAGTTATAACTTCCTTTTAAATGTGTGCTACTTCCTGGATTATTTAATGCTGTTTCAACATCACTTGCTGATCTATCATATATTAAATCATCCATTGCTTACCTCCTCTCGAACATAAACATTTCTTACTAGCATTGATGCATATTCCTCTTTTAATTTTACTTGCCTTAATACTGTCAATAATCTTACTCTTGCATTTATTTCTGCACTTGCCAAAAATCCACCAGTTAAGTCTATATCTAATTTTTTAATATGGCCTACCAACTGTCTGCTAAAATCATTGCTTTCTATTGCTACATCTTCTGTTAAACTTTCGCCTTTTAAAATAAAATCAAATTCAGTTTTATATGTTTTTTGGTAGTAATCTAATACTTTTTTAGCAATTGTTTGTGCATTACTTTTATTAATAAAATATGCTGATTCTATATTTAGAGTATTTAATTTGCTGTCTGTTCCTATATCTTCAACTTTTGCTGATATTTCTTGTGTATTATCTATATATTTACGACCAGTAACAATTATTTCTTTTTCAGCTGTACAATTTATAATTGCATAATTACAATTAGATTCTTTTATAGTTCCTGCTGCACACGACAAATCATATACTGGTTTATCAAATAAGATCCTATTATCGCCTTTATCCAATACTCCCTTAAATACTTCTTCTACATCAGATCCTTTTATATAATTATGTGCAGTTACAGCAACTTCTGTAACAATTTCATTTTGTTCTACTTTCTTTGTGCCTTGGAATATATTTGTCTGTTCAATAGTATTGTTATCTTCCTTATCTACAATTGTATATATTTTAATTTTGTCACTTCTGCTACAATCTGCAATTGCACCAACAGCAAATACAAGTTGTTGTAATGCTTGTCTATGTGTACATATAGGAATATAGCCTGTCATCATTATATTTTTTAGATTTTCTTGTATTTCGTAATTTTCTTCAGCTACATTTGCTGAATCCATTACAGCTTTTATCATATTTTTAAAAGGTATGTTAACATACATACCACCATAAAAGGTTGTTTTATCTATTATTCCTATTAGATCTATTGCATCAAATTCCATAATTTTGTTATCTGCATTCTTCCAAGTATCAAGGTAAAATGTACCCATATTTATTTCTTTTCCTTCTTTTAATAGAAGTTCTTTAACTTTAAATGCTTGTCTTTGCTGTAATAGACTATAAAACCCTGTTGGATTTATAATATTAAATTCGTCATCTTCAGAGTAAACTTTAAATCCTAAAGTATTTATGCTAACCTCTGAACTTAACAAATCCATCTCTTCTAAAATGTTTGCACTTATTAAATTATCGCCTTCAAAAGTTTTGTTTGCTCCATACAATATCTGATACAACTTAATATATCTGTATGGATTATTTGTACCACAAAATATAATAACTATTTTTTGGTAGTTTTCAACAATATTATTACAAACATATTGGTAATCATCAGGATAAAAGTCTGAATCGTTGATTAGCTGATTATCTTTATCATAATAGGTTATATTTAAATGACTACAATAATCTCCTGCTTTACTAAATAAAAATGTTAAACCTAAACTACTATGTGGTTCAGTAAAATTTATTGTTAATACAGGAGGTTTTTCAAATATTCCAGCATCATTACTCATACTGCTTGACCATAAACACATATTGTCTAGATTTTCAGGCATTAATTCAAATGTTCCATCTAATGCAAATTGATTTCTTTCCAATGTAGCATATTTTGTTTCTTCAATATCATCTTGTTTTAGATCTTCTAAATCAACAAAGTCTTGTTTATCTGTAATGCTTAACTGACTGTCTGATTTTGCTGTAACATCAATAAATCCAAATTCTATTTGCGTTTTTGTTTTCATAATCATCAACTCCTTGCTGGCCTTTTAGCCGTGAAGTTTACAGTCATATCTTTCCTATATGCCTTGTTATTTTTAAAATCGTAAATTACTCTCGAAACATTATTAAAATAGGCCTTAAATTCAAGATTAGCAATTTTGACTGTATGAAACTCCTCAGGTTCTGTAAGTTTATTCCATAATCTTTCATACTCATCATAATTGCTATCAGTTTGAGGTTCAAATTTAATGTCAGAAAAATTAAAATATACACCTATTAGTTCTCTTTTTAAGTCTCCATCATCTGTTCTATTTGCATATTTATCTAAAAAGTCTGCTGCTTCTTTAATATTTGCATATACACCAATATTGAATTGTATTCCATCAAGTAATATAAAATCGTACTTCTCTGCCATTATGTTGCACCTCCTATAATTAATTTATTACCTTTTCTTTTGCTTTCTCTATCTAGTTCAGGTTTTAATACTCTTATTAATTGTGACATTGTACCATTAAAGTTAAGTGTTATATTTTGTGCTTGAGTATTGTTGTTTGTATTATTATTGTTTTGATCTTGGAACATTTTTAAAGCTGTCAAAATCATATCTAACATTTTATCTTCAGGTGCAACAACTTCGCCTTGATTTTTGTTATCACCAATAACTGCTAATTGAGGTGTATTTGCTTTAACATAACCACCTTGTGCCAATCTTGGTAGATTCAATTGATTTAATTTTCCTATACTAACACCAGGAATATTATTAATCAAATCAATTGCACCATTTATCATATTTACGAATTTATTTACTACACCCTCTATCATTCCAAGCACGCCATTTATTCCACTTTTTACTGCTCCACTTATTGCATCCCCTATTTTTGTACCTAATGCACTAAATGTATTTTTGATGTTATTCCATATACCACTAAAGAAACTTCCAATATTTCTAAATATACCTATAATTCTGTTATAAGCTGTTTGGAAGTTATTTATTATTCCATTTTTAATACTATTTACTGCATTACTAATACTATTTTTAATTCCATTCCATATATTTGAAACTGTATTTTTTATTGCATTGAATATATTTGAAATAACAGTTTTTATTGCATTAAATACAGTAGTAATAATTCCTTTTATAACATTTATTACTGTTTCTATTATTCCTTTAATTGCATTCCATACAGTAGAAACAACACCTTTAATTGCATTCCAAATTCCTGTGAAAAATGTTTTTATTCCTTCCCAGGCTTTATTCCAGTCTCCTGTGAAAATACCAACAATAAAATCTATTAAACCTTTAAATGTTTGTATAATTCCACCTATTGTATCTGTAATAGCACCAAATACATTACAAATTGTGTTCCATAATGCTTCAAATATTGGAACTAATACAGGAAGAATATTTTGTATAATCCAATCAATAACTGGTTTTAGTATATTATTCCATAATGCTGTTACTGCATCTGCTATACTTCCAATTAATCCTGCAACATTATCTACGAAAGGTTTTAAATGTGTATTCCATAATTCATTAAATTTTGTTGCTAATCTCTCTAACATAGGTGCAACATAAGTATTATATGCATCTAGGAATTTTCCAAAAGTATCACTTATTCCTGTTTTCAATGATTCCATTAAAGGATGTATATGTTGATCATAAACCTCATTCCATTTATCTCCAACATAAGTCATTGCTTGTGCTAATGTAGAAGTAAAACTTTCTATTGGTTTCATTACATTTTCAATAGTAGTTTTTATTTTTTCTGCATTATCTATAATTGGTTGGAATAGTATTGCTTTTAAATCAAGTACAAACTTTCCACATAATTCTTGAATACTCATAAATGGATTAGCAAAAATCGCAATTATATTTGCACCAATTTGTTTTGCAGTATCACTTTTGAATACATCTGATATTTCTCCTAATGCTTGAAATAAATTACCTGTTAAAGTTAAATCTTTACTTGAAATATCAAACATTTTACATATATGACTTTTTATTCTTTCAACATTTTGTGATAAATATTTATCTATGCTTCCTACTAATCCTTCAGCAAGATTTATTCCTATTCTTGCTACTGAACCTGTAACCTGTCCAAGTGTAAATAACAAAGTTTTTACCCAGTTTTCTGCTGCACCTAATACTTTTGGATCTGTCCAAATATTGATTATTGTATCTTTTATTCCTTTTAAGTGTCCTATTATTCCATCAAAGTTTGTGTCTCCAAAACTAATGTCAAAACCACTTTTAAATATGCCTGCTAATTCTTTTACTCTAGCAATTAGGCCATCAAATGCTGATGTATCTTCAGTAATTGTGCTTGATACATCTAATGTATCTTTTATACCTGCAGAACTGCCTCCTGCTCCACCACCAGATCCACTTGAAGCATTTGTATCTTTTTGTAGTACATTTAAGTTATCGAACGATGCTAAATTATTTGATGCTTTTTTAGCATCCTTTCCTGCTTTCTTTGCACTATCTCCAACACCTGAAATTGCATCAGATGCATCACCTGCTTGTGTTGCTAAATCTCCCATTCCACTTGATACAGTTTCTACACTATCTGCTTTCAATCCAAACAATGCAAGTAATCCTGAAAGTGCTGTAAATAATCTTGTAACTACATTTACTGCACCAGTAACAATTGGAATAAATAATTTTGCTATTGGTTGTATTACATTTCCTATTGCTGTTTTCATAGTTGTAAATGCTTGTGATAATTGTGCTACTTTTCCTGAATAAGTATTTG
Organism: Clostridia bacterium; assembly: GCA_022796855.1. Lineage (GTDB taxonomy): Bacteria > Bacillota > Clostridia > TANB77 > CAG-508 > RGIG8482. The sequence continues at coordinate 30,900 of JAAWJM010000007.1, forward strand.
CATAAATCGCAGCATCATTACTTTGGAATTTTGTTTCTTCTAAAATTCCATTTACTTCTGCTTGTATTTTTTCTTGTTGTGTAAGATTATTAGTTGTCTTTCCTATTGATTTTGCGTAATCTTCCCACATCTTGGCCACATTTTTTGTAACACCTGCATTATCAACTAATATACTATTTTCATTTTTTAAACCTTCAGATGCAGTTTGTACTGCTTCTCCAAGACTATATGTACTTTGTCTACCAAATGTCGCACTATTTTTTAATGCAATCATAGTTTTTTGTATTTGATCTGAATTATATCCTCTCGCTGCTAAATTTTTATATGCTGTTACAGCATTATTCAAAGGAACTAAACCATCTGATATATAATCATTTATAAATTGTTTTGCTTTATCAAAACTTTTTCCTTGTCCAGTTAATATTGAATTTAAACCTATCCAAGCATTAGAAGTTTCAGTTGCAACATTTAAGCATTCCTTTCCCCATTTTACAACTGCAGCAACAGAAAAAGCTGCGAGTGCAGCCTTGCCTATTTTAGATAATGATGATGAGATTTTAGTGGAAGCCGTATTTGCTTGTGCATCAATATTTTTTAATTGTGAACTAAATTTATTACTATTTAATATTAAACTAAGGTCAATTTCCCCTACATTTGTACTCATTATCTCACCTCACTTTGTGCCATAGTTTTAAACATATTTTTTATGCTTTCCATAGCTTGTTCATAATTTTCTTCACTTATTTGAGATGCTGATTTTGTTAGCCACTCATTTCTAATTTTTATTTCTTCAGGAGTAAATTTTTTTAATACTTCAGGATCTTTTTCTTTTCTAATTCTTACGATGTTTCCAAGTGGTGTATCTCCTTTAAGTCCTGCAATATCGCTTATCAATTCTCCCCAGTCTAAATTATCTATTTCTTTTCTAATGCTATAACCATATTGCGTTTTTAAACTTGAGGCCACTAAATCCCAATCATCAAATAAGTCATATCCTGGATCATATGTTGAAGTATTATTGAAATCGTTTCTCCATTTCCTCGTATTCTACTTCGTTTACAACTGCTGCTAAAGCTGTTACTATTGCTTTTAATCCAGGTATTGTAAGCTTCATTTCTTTTATTTCTTTTAGGGCTTCTTTTCCCATTAACATTTCAATCATTTGGTACATAACATCAATAGAAAAATCTTGATCCTTAATTTTCTCTTGTACCAACAAATAATTGTCTGCACTTGTATCTACTTCATAAACCTTACCTTCTGCAAGTTTTATAGTTGCTTTCTCTTTTCCTAATTTTGAACTAATATCAATTACTGCCATTTTAAATTACCTCTTTTCTTTTTATATATAAAAAAATAAAGCCCCAGTAGATAACTACTGAGGCTTGTTTTAAGCTGCTGGTGTTACAGTTGGTTTTCCATCTGACATAACCTCGAACTCTAAAGGTGCGACATTTGTACTATCGCCAGTACCAGCGTTTGATACAGAAATAATACAATCGAAACTAACTGTTGTTCCGTCTGCAAATTCCCATTCAAATTTGGTTTCTACGGCTTGACCTGTTGAAAATAATTTACTTGCAACATAATCATTTCCAGCATCTCCAACATTTCTTTTTCCTGAAATGCTAATAGAGAAACCTTTACCTGTTTGCATTCTTCTGATCCATCCTTCTGTTGTCATTGGTGTCCACTCTTCTACATTATTGTCCATTGACAAAGAAAATGTTTCACAATCTGCAATTGTTTTCATATCTTCAGCTGCAGATGCTCTGCCTTTTGTACCTATTTTAAATACATTATTAAATACTGGATATACTCCACTTGTTACAGTTGCCATAAGTTATTCCTCCTTTTCATTTTTTTCATAATAAAAGATCGCCTGTATAACCCTTTCATAGATATTTTTGTCATCTGTTCCAACATCTACAGCTTCAGGCACAAGCAATCTTATATAATTTACTTTTATATCGTTTATAACAAATTCTTTTGATTCTAAAAATTTATTATAAATCTTGTTTGAAATTTCTTCAGTTTCTTTAGCATTTTTATTCCAATGAATCAAAATACTAACTGATTTTTCTAGGGTTTTGGTATTATCAATTCCACCTATTGCAATATTAGTTTCATTGCTGGTTTTTAATTGATATACGCCAATAGACTTGTCTTTCTTATTATCTAATTTTCCTATATAACAATTCTCTGAAACAGTATAATTTAAAGATTTTATCCAATCTCTTATATCTGCTAATCCTAACAGTTTACTCATTATAAACCTGCCTCCTTTTTATAAAATTGTGAAAATGCCTTCTTACAAAAATCTTTTTCTTTTCCAGTAGTCCAAGGCTCGTACCAATTTCCTCTAGCATTTGGATTTTCCTCTTTCGAGAAATTATATTCAGGATGAAAATACATCCTTCTAGCATAAGGTGTAGAAGTATTTAAACTTACTTTTCCTTGTTTGCTATTTGAATAATCTTCATATGTATTGTCATTCTGCATATTTCCACTTTTAAATGGCATTACTTGTGCATTTACCACTTCAGTATGCAAAGCACTAACAGTCTTTTCAAGTGAAGTTATGGCTGCACGATCTAATTGTTTTATTTTAGGAGCATTTAATTTTATTTTGGAAGTTACAGTTTTCATTACATTATCTCCAATTCCGTAAAATTAACAGTTCCATCGGGATTTCTTGCCTTTGTTCCTTGATATATTGATCTTGTTTCTCCAAATACAGTAACTTGGCCACCAGAAATAACTGCCAAATCAGGAGCAATATCTCCAACAAAGTATGCTTTTGCAGTTAATTGAATTATTACTTTCTCTGCAGTTAATACTCTTTTAGCTTTGTCCTGGTAATTACATTTTAATTTAGTATCTAATGCAATTATTGGTTCGCCATCTTCTGTTGTCCCTTCGCCATATAAAACAACTTGAATATCTGTTTTACAATTTTCTTTTCTTACTAATTTTGGATATACCATATCAACACCTCATATTCCTACAAGTTAATCCTGTTTGACTTAATAAACAATAATAATCTTTTGGTATTGCAACACCATTTTGAACTTGAATATTCCAACTTGTTCCAAAGTTCATTGATACACCATTTATTGCATAACTAGATAATGCAGACTTTATCAAGTCCTCATTTTCATATTCAAAATCAGCAAGTTTGCACACAACTTCTTTTATAATGTCTTGTTGGAATTTTGTTAAATTTTCAAAACCTCTTCCAACTATACGATTATAAGTTAAAGTATCAATATGCATACTTGCTTCTTTTAATTTTTCTTCAATTTTATCTTTAGGAATTACCGTTCCTTTATAGGTATTTTGATAATAAGTAATATCTACATAATTACTCATATCTTACCTCCAATTTAGGCAGTTCTTTCAATATAGAATTGAATTGCATCGTGTTTCTTATTGTAGATGAATACATCTTCAAAAGACTCTTCAAAGTATGTCCATTTTCCTTGTGATAAAGAACTTGGAGCACCTAATTGAGCAAAGTCATATGCTATTACTGGAATAACTGCAGATGTATGTACTAATAACATTTTTACTTCTTTTGCATTTTCAGCAACTTCAAATCCATCATCAGTAAAATTATAAGCAGATTTCATTGCAGATTTTGGAACACCAATTACTTCAACTTCTCCAATTCTATCTAATGATCTAGCAACTGCTGTGTCTTGTGCTGACAAGTTTCTAGCAGCTTCTTTTGCTGTATCAATTAAAGTTTTTGTAGGAGTATCTGCATACAATAATCTTCCTGCAGCAGGAACTCTTGCTTCATCCATTTTGTCCATCATAGCATCAAATTTTGTTAATACATTTGCTAATGTAAGAACATCATCTTCTGTAATTGCTTCAATTTCATTTTTTAAAGCATATAATGCTGTAATCATTTCAGCATCCATTTCAGGGAATTTTTGTTCCTCATTCATAACTTTAGTGATCTTTTGAATTGTTGCAACATGATTTGTTTCATCAATATCTCTTGGATGAATAAGTGTATCCCAAGTTCTGTGAGTTTTTAATTTCTTTGGTTCTTCAGCATTATTGAAGTTTCTTCCAAAGCTTCCTATCGAGTCTCTATCTCCGTTTTTTCTACCTTTTACTGATAAACTTGGTAGAATTACTGTATCATTTCTTAAAAATTTAACATCTGGTTTTGTTGCATTCCATAAAGCACCAAAGAATAATGTATATGGATATGCTTGTGCTAAAGCTTGTGAATATTCTTTAGCATAATTTAGTCCTGTTTTTTCAAATGGCATAATAAATCGCCTTCCTTTCTTTTTTTACTTTTAATTTTGTTTTTTAGGTCTTACACCTGTAAATCCGAAATCAAATACTCCATTATTAGAGTTTGTTCCGTTGTTCGTATCTGCACCTACTGTTATTCCTACTGTTCCTTGGACTTGCTTTTTTAATCCTGGTACATCATCAATAACTTTTTGTAATGCAGTTTTTAAAGTATCTTCTAATACATTTCCATCTTTATCTGCACAATTGCTTAGATCTGCCATTTTTAATAAATATGGCATAGTCTTAATATCAACATTAAGCTCATCAACGAAATCGTACGCTTTCTTTTCTATTCTTAATCTTTGATTTTCTAATTGTGTTTTTTGTAAAGATGCTTGTGCATCAGTAAGTTCTTTATTTTGTGCATTGGCCTGATTAGCCTTTTGAGTTTTGAAAGTATTTATTGCACTCTCTATTTCCTCTTGGCTTAAGCCTTGCTTTTGAAAATAGCTTTTTAAGACACTATCTTCTGTTTTTGCATTTCTACCATCTATCATTTCCTGGATCTTGTTATAATCAATTCCATTAGAATTATTATTTGGTTGATTTGCATTGTTATTTTGCCCTGCAGCGTTTTGGGCATTTTGGTTAGAATTTGCATTATTATTTGCGTTATTTGCATTATTGTTTGCATCGTTTCCTTCCATAATCGCTACCTCCTACTTTTTTAAGTCTTGAAATGACTATATATACACAAGCTTTTATCCTCTTCAGTGTTTGGAGTATTAAAAAAAAGCCTTACGGCTCTTAATAATCAAATTAATCAATATATCCTTTTTCTTGTAATTCTTCTGCTCTTTTAGCTGATATTTTATATTGATTATCTTTTACTTTTGTTGTTTCAATATCTTCTTTTACAACAATAAATTCTGTCTTTTCTGCGTATTTCTCTCCTGTATATTTATCATTAAAAGAAGTATTAGCAACTAATGTTTTTTTAGATTCTTTTTTTACTTCCTCTACTTTTTCAGTTGTTTCCTTTACTTCTTCAACAACTTCTTCTTTTACTTCTTCAGCCTTCTTTTTTGCCATTTCCTTTTACCTCCTAATATTATATTTTTTATTCTCTTGTAATTCCTTTAATTGCCCAAAATTGTGCTTCTTCTAATTTAGTTAATACTAATGATGTTTCTCTGCTTGATTTACAGTTTGTATCTATCACATCATACATATTAGAAAAAGAACTTCTTATTAAGTCTATTCTATCTTGCTGTTCCTTGCTTACTTCTACAAACTTTGCTCTATCATTCAAACTACTCACCCCTTTCAAATTAAAGCATTAAAAAAGAGCCTTACGGCTCTTAAAACAATTAAACTATTTATTTTGTTATGTCATAAATGTAATCTGCTGTTTTTTCTAACAATATACTTTCTAGTGTATCTGTATAATTTTTTCCTTTTAAATATTCATTTGATTTATCATACAAATATTCCATAAATGCAATTGCTTCATCTTCACTTATGTTTTCAATTTTACTTAAATATCTATTTATTCTTGGATCTTTTATCTTTTTTAATGCCTTTAGATCCTCGTTGCTAATTCTTATTTGCATTATTATTCTTTCCTTTCAATTTTTCTGCTATTTTTGTATGTGTTTTATGTACTGTTGTTATTATTCCAGTATCAGGGTTTATATATAAAGTAGTTTTTTCTCCTATTGCTTTAAAACTTGGTCTTTCTTCTATATCATACACTATTTTACCACACTCTAGTGGATTTTTCAATGTATCTATAATGTCATCAAGTTCTATTTCCCTTTGCCTTACTCTATCTATTAAATGTTTTGAAACATCCTTTATTTCTACTTCATTTATAACATTACCTGTTACTTTACTTTTTATAAATTCTTGTTGCCTTATTTTTTCACTTTCAATAATATCACTAAATGTTGTTTGATGGTTCATCTTAAATTTTTCTTTGTATTCTTGCCATTGTAACCTTTTATTGTGATATTTTTCTACATTTTCATTATCTGTACTTCCTAATTCTAACCTACTATATTTTTGTATATTTCTGTCAATATAATTCAATTTTTGTTCATTCTTATAATTTTTTTCTTTTTGTTTTAATTGCTCTCTAGTAGGTGGTGTTACCTCTGAATTAACACCAGGAAAGTATGTAAGTGCTGTATCTTTACAATTAGGATGGAATAATTTTGCTTTTATTGCTGTACTTAATAAAGGATAACCTGTTTCTTTACTTTCTGCTTCTGTTCCTCCACTCCATACATCATCAATAAAAACTTTCCCCTGAAACTTTATACAATAAGGACATCCTCCACCACGATTTGGAACTAGGACTGTGTGTACTCCCCATTCAGCCCTTTTTGTTCCTTCTCCTTGTAAGTATGCCCTTTTATTTGCTGTTCTAATGGCCATTTCTGCATATGCTGCAATATTTACCATTGCACCATTTGAATATTCTATACTATTTATTCCTTTTGAAAGAAAATCTTTTGTGGCCATATCAACTGCTTGTTGTATTGTTCCTGAACCTGTATTTGCATATACTTGAGCATCATATATTATTTTTCTATATTGATCATTGGTATATCTTAATATTGAAAGTTCTGCTTTTTGAAAATTCTCTGTTGTTTCTTTTAATAATGCATTAAGTTTTCTATCATTTATTTTGAAAAAGTTTGATTCTGCTTGTTCTGTTTTTTCATATATTCTAGTAAGTTGTTTTTTCTTAATTCTTTTGTTTTTAGTATTTTTATAAATATGCCATAATTTATTTATTTGCTTATCATTACTATTGAAATTACCTTCTTTTATGGCTTCTAATATTACTCTTTCTTGATCCAGTTTTCCATTTTCAAAACTTTGTTTTATTAATGCTTCTACATCATTATTTATTGTAGAAAAGTCATTTTTAAATAATTTTTTGTTATTTCTTTTAAAATGCTCTAATGATTTTAATTGTTCTGTTTGCCAAGCACTCCAATTCATATCAAGATCTCTTTCTTCATTTAAGTGCCTTATAAGGTTTCTTTTCATTGATTTTATAAGAGTTTCTTCTATTCTTTGAAATGCCTTTGAAACATCATATTCATTATTCATTTACTTTCTCCTGGTCTTTCTTTTCTTCTTTTTGACCTTCTACTTTTGGTTTTTCTTCCTTTGGTTCTGCTTCTTTTTCTTTAGGTTCTAATTCTTTTGTTGTATCTTCTTCCATTTCTAAATCAAAGTTTACTGCTGGTTCTTCTATATCAACAATTCCTTGTTCTGCTTTTAATCTTGCAATTTCTTCTAGTTTCCACTCTTCATCTTTAGAATCGCCATATAATTCTTCTACACAGGCCTCTATTGACATTATTCCTTGTTGTTTTCCTTTTCCAACTGTTTCAACTTGTGCTTCAAATGAAGGGTTGCTGTATTCTCCAAATTTTAAACTAACTTCTATATCTTCAGATAAACCTTTATTTTCCATTTGGTCTCTTGATTTCAAAACTGTATTAATAACCTTTGGAATAAACTCTGATAATGTATCAATTATTAAGCCTCTAGTATATAAAGTAGTTTTTTCTTTTTCTCTTTGTGCTTCAGCATTATCTAATTTCTTTGTATCTATTCCAAGTGTTGATGGGCTTACAATTCCTTGTAAACATAAATCTAAAAATGTTATATATGATTGTAAGTAATTTTCTGTTGGTATTTCTGCTTGTTTTATTTCAATAGTATCTTGTCCATTTTCTGACATACTTCCTTCAGGAGAAATATACTTATTATCAAATGGATTACTATTTAATAAAAATTCTCCTGATTCAGGATCTCTTGGAATCATACTTTCAGGAATATATTTTATTGCTCTTCCTGCTCTAACTGCTTCTAGCCATTGAGATATAATTTCGTCTAAACTATCAAAAGAGTCATATTTTCCTTCAAAAATAGACTCTCCTCTTCCTTTATATTTTACTGATTCACTTAACATTACTGGTACAGCCCACATTATTGATTTATCAAAAGTTATATTTTTAAGTTTTGCTAATGCAGGAACTTTATTCAAACTTACCTCTTGACCATCTTTTAATAACTTATAAGTTATATATCCGAATCCATAATGTTCTTCTAGTAAATATGTTGTATTTCCTTCTTCGTGAAAAGATTTAAATACTAACTCTACTAATCTACCTCTTTTATATGTAAAATCTATTTTTGAACCATCTACCCACTCGAGAATTGCTTTATCGGATATATCAGCATCATAATTTATTTTTATTGCACCATCGCCTATATGTAATAAATCTCCTAATAAGGCCTTTAGCATTTTACTATCAAATTCATTTTCTTTGTTAACTTCTTTCCAATATTCATCTTCTACATCATCACCTGCATAGTCTGTCATAACTGTATTTATAATAGTTTTTATTATTAACTTTGGTAGTCCTGAATGTGATTTTTTCATTCTAATATCTGCTGTTTGTATTGCACCCCAAAAAGTATCTTCAGCAAACATTAACTGACCATAAAATTCAGATAATTCTCTACTATCGCCTCTATACCATATTTTATTTTTTATGCAATTGGCCTGAAAATCCATATTTTCATTTATTATAAATGTTTGACCTTGTGCTGGTCTAATATCTAACCACGATTTAATCATATTCTTCACTCTTTCTCCAAGTTTCATTATTTTTTCACTCCTATTTTACTTACATATGGAATCCAACTATACTGACAACTATTAACCATATGGTCGTTTCCATCTTCAGGTTCATTGTCTTTGTCCTCTTTCCAACTATACACATCTAGTTCATCACAATAATTTGTGCAAGTATCAACTATAAAGTAGCAATCATCTTTGAACCATCCTAATTGTGTATTTATTCTGTCTATTATTAGCATTTTAGCTTTCCAAGCAGAATTAAACACATATACACATCCTGTTTGTCTTTTATATTTTGCAAATTCTTTTATTGTTGCTTGATCAGCTGAATCAATAAATACATTTTTTGCTAGTCCCCACTCTTTTCTATTTCTTTCCAGGAAATCAACAAAATTCTTTACTGTATCACTTGGTGCAAGTGGCTGATCTAAATTTGCATTGTTGTAAACTCTTTCATCTAGCAGGATGTATTTACCTTTATTTGTTATTCCTGCAAATGACATCGCTATTGTGTCAGGGCTTAAAGAACTGTATGCTGTATCTAATGCTGCAGTAAATATTATAAAATGCTCATCTGTTTGTCTTGTTGTTATTGGCTTTGTTGTTAATTGTATCTTTTCACTTCCTGATGTTTTTAAATATTGTTTTGCCTCTTCTTTAGTAATACAATGTTTTCTTCTATCAAAATTAAGAAAAACAAGTCCTGTGGACTTGCCTCGTAATCCTTTTATTTTATTTTTCCATAACTTCGTACCTACTGGAACGGAATTTATAATACTTTGTTTCTTCTCTGGTGTTAAGCTTTTATTGTGATCAAAAGAAAAATACCACCAAGTCCAATCATCCATTTGTTCTTCATTTAGCATATTTAATAGTTCTAGTGGAGCATCATTTTTATATTTATCTATTGGCCTTGATTTATTAACATATTGTTTATAGCAATCTTTATTTGGATCGTCAGGGTTCATTGTGCATACTCTATAATCACAACGCATAAAGATTTCTCTTACAAAGTCCATATCTGCTATATTAAACTCATCTATAAGAATACATCCATATTGGCCACCAAGTACCTTTTTCCATCTAGTTTTGTTATCATATCCTATAACATATATTATTTTATCTTCATTATTTATATTATTTTGATTATGTAGAATAATATGTGGTAATGAGTGTATTCCTTTACCATTTGGATTATATTCTACAAAATTACCAAACATTTCAAGAAGTCCTTTATCCTTGTTTATAATGTTCTTTTCAATTGTTCCAAGGTCAAGTCCTGCAATTATATGTAATTTTTTGGTGCTTTGAGCAACTTTAAACATAAATTTAGGAACAGCAACTGTTGTTTTACCAGCAAATGTTGTTCCTTCTAAAAACTCTGTACTACACTCGTGTTTTAAAAAATCAATATATTTTTCAGATAGTGGAAATTCCTCATTTTGTTCCATTATTACCACCACCCAATTGTCTGTTTATACTTTCTAACAAAGGATTACTTCCTAATAAATTTACATTTAATGTTTTATTATCTTCGTTAGTATTGAGTTTTGCCAGACTTTCTAATACTTTTCTTTTTGCTTCTTGAACTCTTGTAAGTCCATCTTCTATTCTTTGTATCATATTTAAAGTTGGTTCTGCATCTGTTACTGTTTCCACTTCTGATTTGCTCTTTTTATTCCTAATGAAGTTTATTGTCATATCTTTACCACGCTGTTTTAATTCTTGTATTCTTTTTAACATCCTTTGTTCTCGAATAGTAAGTATTTTATATTCTTCTATAAGTAATTGTTCTCTATCGTCTGTTTTTATTTTTTCATACAATTCTAATTCTTCAGGTTCTAATACATCTTTGTATATATTTTCATATTCTCCAGTAACAACGGAGTTTTTATTTCCTTCAGGTGCGTGGCCACCTTTATTGCCTATTGAATTTGTATTTTCTTTTTTTATTTCGCTTCTACTTCTAGTCAATTTATTTGTACGAATAATACTTCTTAATTCAGGTAGAGTGATATTATATTTATTTATAATATCGTTGTATTTCATTCCTTGTAAATAATCGTTTTTTATATTTTCTATATTGGCCTCATTCAATACATATCACCCACCTCCGTTATTTCTCTAATATTGCTTTTTGTCCTGTTAGGTTTTCCCACCTTCTTATTATTACATCGCAATATTTAGGATCTAATTCCATCGTATAGCAGGTTCTTTGTACTTGTTCTGCAGCTATTAATGTTGATCCACTTCCTCCAAATAAATCAAGTATTAAATCATTTTCCTTACTAGAGTTCTTGATTAAATATACTAACAAATCTATTGGCTTCATTGTTGGATGTTCTGCATTTCTACTTGGTTTGTCAAATTCTAATACTGTACTTTGTTTTCTATTATCTACAAAGTAATGTCCTGCACCTTCTTTCCATCCATATAAAATTGGTTCGTGTCTCCATTGATAATCTTGTCTACCCATTACAAAAGTATTCTTAACCCATACTAGACATTGTGCTAATTTAAAGCCTACTGCTTTAAATGCATTTCTAAAGTTTAGTCCTTCTGTATCTGCGTGAAATACATATATAGATCCACCGTGTTTTACACTTTCAAACATATTTCTAAAAGCATCAATTAAAAAGTTATAAAATTCAGTTTCATTCATATTATCGTTTTCAATTTTTAAAGCTGCAGATGTTTTTCCTTCATAATCAACATTGTATGGAGGATCTGTAAGAATCATATCTGCATCTTGTTTATTCATAAGATGCATAACATCTTCTTTTTGCGTACTATTTCCACACATTAGTCTGTGTCGACCTAATATCCAAACATCTCCTGGTTTGCTTACTGGTTCTTCTATTTCATCTAATGCTTGATCTAAATCAAAGTCATCTTCTTTTGAACCTGTTATGTCCTTCAGCATATTATCTACTTCATCAAAACTAAAACCTGTCATATCCATATCAATATCTGCATCCTTTAGTTCTGCAAGTAATTCTTCTAATTTAGCATTATCCCACTCACCTGTTATTTTGTTTAATGCTATATTTAAGGCCTTTTCCTTGTCTTTGTCCAGGTCAACAATATTACATTCTATATCTGTATAACCTAATTCTTTTAATACTTTTAGTCTTTGGTGTCCACCAATAACAGTCATATCACTATTTACTATAACAGGTGCTACATATCCAAATTCAATTAGACTTTTCTTTATTTTTTGATATTCTTCATCTTCTGGTTTTAGGTCTTTTCTTGGATTGTACTCTGCTGGTTTTAGTTTTTCTATGCTTATTTTTTGAATATTCATTTCTATACTCCTTAAAACAACTTGATTCATATCTGCAATTTTTACAGCTTCTTATCATACATCTACTTAAATTCATAGGCATATTTCCTTTATCTTTTGGTTGCAGAAGCAGGACTTGAACCTACATATTACAACTCTCGTGCGTTGGCTGCTTTACCGATTAAGCTATTCTGCAATATAAAAAGGTCTCCGACATCTCTATCGGTGACCTTCAATCTATTTTACAAAGGAGAAACAAAAAGGTATTTACAATTTTCTCGATTATAATTATAACATAGTATATTTTGAAAAAATATAGACAAAATATATAAATTTTATATACAAAATTAAGACACTTTGTTTTTATTATACTCTTTTTGCATTATTCCTATGGATCTATCAATTGTTTTTTGTATTGCTCCATACCCTCTATCTTTTTTTACTGCTATTTCCTCTATGCTTAACATTTGATAATATCTCATATCGATTATGTCCTGGTTATACTTTTTTAATGTTTTCACTAAATCTTCAACTATTTTTATTTTTGTTTTTGTTCTGTCTATGTATCTTTGCTTTTGCTCTATTTTCTCTTGTTTCTCTGCAACAAAGGCTTCTATATTAGAAGTTACAAATCCTTTTGGCTTTGGCATACCATCTAAATTTGAACTTTTACAATCTAATATTTCATTTTCTAATTCCTGTATTTCTCCTTCAGTTATTGTAATGCTTGCTTTAAGTGAATTATAATTTTCAAGTACCTCTTGAACTCTCATCCTTTGCACCTCCTAAATTTTAAATATAATAAATGTTAATATTATACTAACAACTATTTCTATTAAATTTATAACTTTATCTTTAGCATTTGTATATTTGTTATTAATTCCATCCACCATTTTGGCCAAAGCATAAAGTCCTGTAAAAAACATAAATATTGCTTTAATTATAGCCATTTTTTATTACACCTCCTATTCCTGGTTATTGAGTTTGTTTTTTTATTTTTTAAAATAAGCCCCATTCTGCTAATTTTTCAAATCCACCTAAATTATTTATATAATCTTTTGCTATTTTTACTATTTCTTCATAAGGCTTTCCATCTATTTCTTCATCACCTATTGCACAAAATAATTCTATTGGCTTTTGTAATTCTTGTGCTTTTATATGTGCATATATATTTACTGATACATCTGCTTTTGATAAGTCTTTTCCGTGTAATCCTCCACCTGTTACTGCATTTCCCATATCAGATCCTAATTTTCTATTAGTTGCTCCTGTATCTACATTTATCCCACCAGTCCATTCTCCTAATGGATTTATTGTTGCTGTTGGATATAATTCTTTTAGTTCTTCAGTTTTTGCATTACTTTGACAAATTATACATTTATTTGTTTTTTGGTCTAATATATATTTACCATCACTATTGTATTTATCATATATTTGATGTGCTAAATAACTTATTTGTCTATCTTCTTCAGTCAATGGTACACCTTTAAATATTCCATTATCTCCACACCTTATTTTTTCATTTTGGTTATTTGCTAAATACTCATCTTGTTTGTTTGGTAGTATATGAACATCTATATTTTTACCTGCTATTCTATGTACAGCATTTTCAACCTCTTCAAAAGATACTTTTACATTTGTTTCTGTTATAATCATACAATGTCCGTGTCCTATTAAGACTTCTACTGCAATTTTAGGATTTTCTTCTTTTGTATATGCTAAATCTACTATTGCACCTGCAATTCTATCTGCTACTTTATCAGGATGTTTTGGATTAACTTTTTCTATCATTTTTATTTTCCTCCTATCTTTACTTTTGCTTGTACTGTTTTTAAATTATATTTTTTAGCAATCAAATATGAAGTATATCCATCAACTAAAGTATTACTTGGATCAATTATAATAGGTGCTTCAAAATACTTATGTTTATTGTAAAATTCTATTCTTTTATCTAATTTTTCTTTTCTTGGTTTTGTAAACTTTTTAGGTATTTTTATTAAGTTTATATCTATTACAACATTTGGTGTTGATAAATCTTTTAATAAGTTTATTATCATTTTATCTTGTATTTTTGTATGTTCTTCGTGCAATTCTATTAATGCATCTTTACTTTTCAGCAATTTACCATCACAATATTCCATTATTGCAACATTTACCCATAATAAAGCAACTAATATCCAAGTAAAGTCTTTATCTATAATTGCTACAATCGTACTAAATATAGCCATAATACTATGGAATAATATTCTTACTTTTGTTTTAGTTTCTAACTTTGTCATTTCTTTCCAAGTTTTCATTTTATTCTTCCTCCTTTATTTTTAATTTATTTATCTTGCATCTTTTGAATTTGATAGCAAGCCTCTTTTACTTCTGCAAAAATTTCTTTTGTTGTCCATTTCTTACCATTAGTCCTAAATTGTTTTGGCATCATTTCTTCATATCCAGCATAATCTCCATAATGAGCATAGTCCCATCCTATAAACCATCCTTCTACTTTTTGTTTTTCACTTATGCATAAATAATTATTTGAATATGTAAGTCCTCCGTGTACATCAAGATCTATTTCTTTATAAATATCATCATAGTCTTTATTGTACAGTTTATGTCCTTTTGGTGTCTTTATATAAGCTACAGGATGTGTTCCTAAATTTAAAATATAATATAATAATCCCAAACAATAACCTGTATCTAATACTTCTATTTTTCTCTCGGTTGAATAAATCATTTCTTTCATTTTCTTTTTTTCTCCTTTTTCATCATAATAACATCCTGTGCAGCCCATTTTTTCTACTCTGCAATATTTCCATTCTTTATCACCACATTTCACTTTTGTGTACCTCCTAATATTTTTATTAAATCCCAACTTGGATTACCTTCTGCAGATATTGTTTTACTTCCGTGTTTTAATGTTGTTATTACCGTATCTACATCTATCATTCTTACATCGTTTCCTTCAAAACATATAAGGAAATATGCTTTAAAACCTGCATTTTTACATTTTTTCATTTCATCACATTGTTTAATATCTTTATCGACCATATGCCATTTTCTTGTCTTACATTCTTTTGCATCAAATACGGCTTTATAGTTTGGAAGAAATATCTCATAATCAAAAGGCTCTCCTTTTATGTATGTTCCATCTTGTAATCTTTCTGCATAATTTTTATGGGCGTGTCCACCTATTGCTTCTACATAATCACATATTTTTTGAATTTGATTTTCAAATTGATATCCTCTTCTTGGCATTTAATCACCTTCTTTTAAATATTTCATAATAACATTTTCAACCTTTGTTCTCATAGCAAGATATCCTTTTGTAGAAACACATATGATACAATCATTTGTAAATGTATAACCTAACATCTTGTTAGTAATTGTTTCTATTGATAATCCTTGCTTATAATAATTAATTATTTTTTCTTCCATTACTAACCTACCTATAAAATAATCTATTTAATATTTGTGTTGCTTGCATTTTATTTAAGTTTTCTGTGTCAAAGTCTTTCATAAATCTTTTGATCATACTAACTTGCTTTTCACTTGCTGGTACTTTTCCCCACTTTCTCATTTGATCAACATTCCAAATATATTCATATTGTGAATATTCTTCTTGTAAATATTTAAATACTTTATCAAGTGCTCGTTGCATATTCATTTTTTGTCCACCTATTGTTGTTTTTCCTAATTCATCTTGTGCTGGTATTCTTATTCTTTTCTTTGGAATGCTAACTACCATATCACCATTTGGCATCTTGAAATAATTAACTCCGTGTGTATTGTATTTCTGTTCTTTTGCCCATAAATTAACTATTTCTATATTTCTGATCCAACTAGCAGGACAGTCTGATTTTTTTACTATTAAGTCAGGAAGTTCAAATAAATCACCTTGTATCTCGTCTTGCTTGTTTGTTGGTACAGTATTTAAATCTATTCCAAGTAATGATGGTGCTGTACATAAATTTGCTCTGCCTGTTGTTCCAACTAGGTCTATCAATGTAAGTTTTTCTTTTCCTGGATAAAGCCTTAATCCTCTACCTACCATCTGTGTATATAAAGAACTATTACTTGTTGGTCTTGCTATCATTACAGTTTCAACAAGTGGCATATCTGTTCCTTCTGTGAAAATCATACAATTTACAAGTACAGGTATTTCTCTATTTGTAAACTTTTTAATTAATTCATCTCTTTTTTTTGTCTTTGCTGTTACTGCTACTGCACCTGGTATTTTTTCTGCAATTGCTTCTGCGTGTTCTACACTACAAGCAAATATTAAAGTTTGTCCTTTTGCATATTTTTTATATGCTTCAGCTATTGCATTATTTAATACCTCTTGATTCATTACTTCTTCTAATTCTCCTGGTGCAAAATCTCCCATTCTTCTTGCTACTTTTGAAATGTCATAACCTATATTTACTCTTAAGCAGTAGATATCAGTTAAGTATTTGTTTTGAATTGCCCATTTTATATCTCTTTCAAATATAATGTCTTGGTATATATCATCAAGTCTTACATTATCACCCCTATTTGGTGTTGCTGTAAATCCTAAATGTAGTCTAGGTTTGAAGTAATCATATATTTTTCTATAAGATGTTGCTGCAGCGTGATGTGCTTCGTCTGTTATTATCAAGTCAAAATCGTTAGGCTTGAATTTTTCTAATCTATGTATTATACTTTGTACGGATGCTATTACGACTGGTTCTCCTTTGGATTTGTGATTCGCCATTTCAATTCCAACTGGACAGTCATAGTATTTAATTGGTTGTGTTACTAGTTCTTCTCTATGTGCTAAAACTAGTACACGACCTTTTCTTTTTATGCTTGTAAAAGTTGCTGTTTTTCCTAATCCTGTAGCCATTTGAATTAAATATGCTCCTGGATCAAGATTATCAATCAACCTGTTACATTCTTCTTGGTAATCTCTTAATACTAAATTCAATCAAGACCACCACCTAAATTCTCTTTTTCTATAACATAAGAATTTTTTATTTTATACAAATCTGAATAATTAGTTTTTGCAGCAGTTTCTCCTGTATGATAATTTACAAATGCACCATCTTTACAAAGTCTTTTTATTTTTCCTATTTCTACAGTATAAATTTCACCAGTATAACTTTTCCCTATAAAAACTACTAATTCTCCAACTTTAAAGTCCTTCAAATATCTCACTCCTTTGCTTTTTATATTTTTCTATTCTTTCTTGTGAAAGTCTAATTGTTTCCTCACATTCTTTTTTTTCAAACATACCAATATGTGTATATTCTCTTGATATTCCTAATTGTTCAGCTAACCATCCATATGCCTTATATCTTGTTGTAATTCGTAATGGTTTTTTCCATATCTGATCAAACCAGTAATGTGCTGCTTTCCTGTATCTTCTTAATTCTTCATTGGCCAAAGTTCCAAGTGGTGTATTTGTTCCTGGATGCACTCCAACAAATGCTCTACAATTTCTACATAAATAACATTTTCCTTCGCCATATTCTCGGCCATATATTTCTGCATTTGATGTATAAACAACTGGATTTCCACAATATCTACATATTGTTGGTTTTTCCATTTTTTTAAAATTCCCCCTTAAACACAGTAGCAAGTATCTCTACTGCAAGATTTAATGTTTCGCATAACCTTTCTTCAGTAATTGGTTTTGCTTCTTCAGCTTCTCCATTTAGTATTTTTCTTAATTTTGTTCTTTGCATTTCAGTATTCTTTATATGATCTATATGTTCTTGAAACATTGATGTTTGAAATTCATATTCCTTCCATCTTTTTTCATAGTCTGCTAATATTAGTTGCTTTGTTTTACTAGCATTTTCAGTAGTTATCTGCTTATTATGAAACATTACTAATAACTGCTTTAATGCTAGAAAACAATGTATTTCTAATAAGTTATAATCTCCAGGAGGTGTTTCAAGTTTTATAGAGTCGTTTATGATTTCTTCTTTACTTTTCATTATGGTCTTACCTCCAATTTATTTTTTTTGCATACCTCAAATATGCAATTTATATATAGGTCTTACCTGTCTTACCTTTTTCCGTGAATATATTTATATTTTTTATGAAAGTTTTTATTTTTAGGTTTTAAATAAAAATTCCCATATGTATATTATTATTTTGTAAGAGGTAAGACTTTTATATTTTTATTTTATGTAATCGGCTTGGCTCTATATTTTTTATAGTCTTACCTTAGGCTTACCTTGGTCATTTTAGGTAAGCCTAAAATGGTAGATCTTCCATATTTTGTTGTTGATATTTTTCCTCATAAGCAAGATCTGATTTCTCTGGTTCTAATCTAAATTTTATATAATTTGCTTTTACTCCAAAAGCCTTTGTTTGATGTGTGAATTTTCCTTGTGAATTGCGTTCTATTTGATTTCTATCTGCAAAGTTTCTTATTACTGCTGAAAAATCAAAACCTGCTTTGTTTAATGCTTCAGCATATAAACTTTTATTTACTAAACAAATATCTTCATCTTCGACATATTTACCCCAAATTTCTCCGTTTTCATTTTCTCTAAATCTATTTATATTTTGTGAAATCCAGTTCATTGTCCATTCATATGCTCTTGTAGAAACATCAACTTCTTTTGCACTTGTAAGCCATCCACTTACATCTTCTATTGTTAATTTTTCATCTTTAAAAATTAAGTCTGTAGATATTTCATCAGCAAGTAAAACTGTGGCCATAGCCATTGCTTGCTTATCTGTAGTATCTGTTTTTTGTAGTATATTTTGAAATATCTCTCTATACCTTTGTTGTAATTTTTCTTGTTTAGGAATATTATTTATAAATTCTTTACCAGCAAATCCGTAATTTTTTCTAACAAAGTTACTTACAAAATTACCATCTGCAATTACTTTTTCTGTTGCTTCTACTTCAATTACTCTGTTTTTTACTCCTCCACCTGAAGTTGCTTTTGTTATTGGTTCTTCTCCTGTAAATAGGAAACAGCAATTCCATTCTTTTAAAAGTTCTATTCCACCATAAGCCTTACCTCTGCCTCTATCAACACCTTCTGTTAAATACATTACCAGGTTATCAAAACTGTCCCATCTACTTTTAATTGTTTGTAATTCATCTCCTGCAAATGGAATATCGTGTACGAATGCTGCATATCTTGCTAGTGCTACTTGTGTTGCATTTAATGTTCTTACTAATTTTCCTACTTCAGGATTACCCCAAACACTCATTGCAAGCATTAAACCTACTGTTTTACCTGTTCCTGTTCCACCCCATATATGTACTACGAATGGCAGTACACCTAACATTTGATTTAATGTACTAGCAAATGAAGATGCTAAAAGTAAATGTGCAATTTTGCTTTCTTTTCTTACTTTTCTACATACTTCTTTCCATTCTTCATATTCTCCAACTTCTCGTATGCTTACATATACATCTTTAAATGCTATGTCGCCATCATACTTTAAGTCGCCTACATAAGGTGCAAATTCATTTTCTATCCATCCTAACCTGTCCGTGCTACGATTTACTGGAATTTCTTTTGCATTTAAGGAAACTACATCTGCAATATATGAAACTAGATCCTTTGCATTCTCTGAATTTACTTCTATTCCCCTATCTGATAATTGGATAATATTAGATTTATTTGCTACCATACTTCTTTCAATTGTTATGTACTGCCATTTATTATCTTTGAAAAATGCTAGTTTTATTTTTTCAGTTTCAGAGTCAACATTAATTAATCTCTCTACTGGTAATATAGGATGCGAACAAGCTACTATTGTCTGTGGTATCATACCTGCACCCATAATACTTTTAGTGACTCCTGTATCTTCACATTCCCACTTTCCACACTTTAGTTTTTCAATTGGTGGCTGTGTGAATTGAATTGTATTGCTACCTCTTTGTTTAAATCTTTGTGCAAATTCTGTTTGGTATGCTTTTAAAAGTTTGTCAAAACTTCTTATATTTCCAAGTTCCCTTGCCTTATCCTGTAATCGTATAATTAGTGTTGTTCTCGCTATTTGGTTATCTATTGAAAAAATATGTTCAAATATTTCCTTATCTAAAATTTGCTCTTTTGTTAATTCACTAATCTCCCCAAAAGGTGTAAACCCTTCATCAATTAATTGCTCTGAAAGTTCTAACTCTTGATTCAATTCTTCTCACCACCTTTTTTTCGTGTTTCCAAAACCATATTTTATCTTCGTTTGTTCCGTTTATAAAAATACTGTCTATTAAATAATCAATATAATCTTTATTGTGCATTGCTTCTACAAATAGATCATCAGGTTCTTCTTCCATATTTTTTGGTGCTTTTTCTTCTTCCCATTTCCAAAGCAAGTGTAAATAATCGCACAATAATTGAAATGTTTTGTTTTCCCATTTCTTAAATATTTCTTCTGTTTTTTGCTTATTTTTATATTTATTAATTTCAAAATAATTACTTCTTTGATTTGGATCTAATCCTAATCCTAAAGTGTAGTTTATACTTTTCGCTGCTTCTAAAGCATTTATATTTAACAATTCTGATACAAGAGAAATTGAGTCGCCACCTTTTCCACATCCAAAGCATTTCCATATTTGTTTTTGTGGTGATATTGAAAGACTAGCTGTTTTTTCTTTATGGAATGGGCATACACATTTATATGCCCTATTCAGTTTTAATCCATAAAGTTCTGCTACTTTTACTATATTTGCTCTTTCTTTAACTTCTCTGATCAAACTCATAATTTACCTCCTAAAAAGGAAGGTCATCATTATCTGCAGCAGATGCTGTTGCATCAAATGCTTGATCATATTGATTGTCACTCAACACTTTTTTATTTGGTATTTTTGCTTCTTCAGCTTTGTCATAAGATACTGCAAAAAAAGGCTTTACTGCTGTATGTGGTAATCCATCTGTACCTAAAAATTCTTCTTCTCTAAAGACTAAACCTATTTTTTTATTAACTAATTTTTGTTCATCAAAATCAAATTTGAAATTTGTATTTGATGCTTCTACTGAAGTTATAAGACCTTTAAATTTTGGATTTGTTGTTCCTGGATTATATCCTTCAGTAAATACTGTCCAAATACCACTCCACTTTCTTTCTTCAGGAGATCTAGTATCATTATCAAATTTCTTTTGATAATAATCTTTGTATTCTCCTTCTGCAATGTCAAATTCTATTTTTAGAAATTCTTTCCCTGCTTGTGTTTTTTCACAAACTACTTTTTTAATTAAGCATTTATATCCTCCTGCTGGTAATGTTTCAAATTCTCCGAAGCTTTGTGCTTCATCATATCCTGCTGGTTTTTCCATAATTAGTTACCTCCCATAATTTTTTTAATATTATTTATTACTTGATCTAAATCTTTTACTGATGTTATTTTATGTACTTCTACTTTCCCAATTTTATCTTCAATTTTTGTTTTGATATCTTCTTGTTCAGTTTTACAATGTTTTCCTTCACATTCTTTTTTTTCTGTTTCTTCTTCATTCATTACATCTTCTGCTATTTCTGCTATATTAAGTCCTGATAAGAATGCTAATCCTATAATTTCTAATGTATTAAAATTCATTATTTCTCACCTCTTTTCTTTTTTTGAAACCATTTCCAAAATCCTCTAAAGTCTGATCTATATCTTTTGGCCACACCTTTGTTATGGTCTTTCCATTGTTTTTTTAATTGATTTCTTTCAATTTTTCTTTGAAGGCTCATTTTTGTTTTCCTCCTTTTTAGTCAACTCATAATATTCTCTAATTGTTTGATCTACCATTTTTAAATCATTATCAATTTTATGTTCAAACATATCCATAGGGCTTTTAGCTGGATTAGTTCCATCAGAATTTGTAATAAAGAAATGTTCGCTTCCTTCTACTTGACAAAGTAAAACTATTGAAAATAATCCTTCTACAGTAAGTTGATTATCAAGCATTTTCCCTAAAGTTTTTGCTTTTAGTTTTCCGTTATCTGCTAACTCTGTGTGATGTAACATATATACAATACAATCATTAGGTGTTCTTTTAATAATGAAATCAATTAAATCTTTAAAATTTAAAGCCATATTAGTAAATTTGCCATAACCTACTTCTTTTGCGTGTTCAAAACTTTCAAAGGCCATTAAATATTGTGAATCGTCTATTACATAAGTTTTAAAATTTCCTTTTTGTATATTTGATTTTATCTGTGTATATGTAACATTGTCTGCTTTATTTAGTTGCTTTTTAAAAGGTAGTGGTTTACCTGCTACATTGTAAATTGCAACATCTTCCTTTTCAAAATTTCTTAAACTGCAACTTTTTCCTGAACCTGATTCGCCTAAAATTAATACTGGTATTCCCATTATTCTTCTCCCTTCTCTACTAAATTTAAATTGAAATCAAATTTATATGGTGTTCCTGCTTTTATATCAAGTTTTAATTCTCCATTTTCCAAACTCATTGTCATTACTCCATCATTAAATACTCCTGTAATACTGTCTCCATCTTCTAGCTTCGCATCTTCCCCATATTCTTCTTTCATTGCTTTTTGCATCATTTCCATTGCTTTACTTATTGCTTCCATTATTTAATCCTCAAATTTTCTCCTCTTGGCTCTAAATGTGCAAAAGGTAATTCTTTTCCTGCCTCTAAATCGGCTCTTATTTTTTCTGTGTCATTTTCAATAACTGTTTTGGTATATTCTTCAGGTACATCTCCGTCAATAGTAAGCGGTTGCTTTCCACCATTTTTTGCTATATTAAATGTAAATAAGTCTGTTGCAAATTTTGTTTTTCCTGTAGATTTCATTGCGTTAAATAAGTTTTGTTTTAAAGTATTTACTCTATTTTCAAATACTTTTGCACTTTCTGTTAGTCTTTTTGCTTCTTCTTTTCTAGCGTTTTTCTTTGCTTCTAGTTCTTTTATAATTTTTGCATATCCATCTGCTTTATCTTCAATTTCTCCCTCAATACCTTCTAATGTATCAAGTATCATTTGTTCATCTACTTCTTCGTTATATAACATATTAAGTACAGTTTCATAGTTGTTTGTTAATTGGTATAAATTACTCATCTTCTTGTTCCTCCTTTTCAAACATATTACCTTCCATTGTATGTAAAATAACCATTCCACTTAGCATCATTGTAAGTTGGAATTTTGCATCATCTTTATGATTATCTCCTGCTGGTTTATCCATAGTTTTCATCATTGCATTGTTGTAAATTTCTTTTAATTCTTCATATGTATATGTCTTTCCTTTTCTAATTTTTAAATTTTCCATTTTTTCTTGTCCTTTCTAACTTTCTATGTTAAAATATAAATAGAAAGTATTTATATAAATATTTTTACGAATCATCTATTTTTCAGTTTGGTTGCTGGTAGATGGTTCTTTTTTTAAGTTATCTTCACAGATGAATAAAATTTGTTGTAAAATTTCTCTTAATTCAGCTTCATTATGAAATTCGTCTATATCTGAAATAAGATCTTTAATTTTTTGATATCCCATATTAATTCCCTCCTTCCAAAAGTTTCAAATTATTTTTCATATGTCTTAATGTAGTTAGCATATTGTTGTATCTATATATGATAAATAAACTTTTCACATAAACTCTAATATTCATTTCTGTTGTTTGCTTTCTTCGTAAATTGTTTCTATAATCATTATGATTACTAAACCTAATAATGGAATAAAATATTCTCCTCCTACTGCTTCATATCCTCTTACTGCAGTTGCATATTTTATTGCAATTGGTGTTAATATAATTGTTGCTATGATAATTAATAATTCTAAAATTCTTATAATAAATTTTTTCTTGTTAATTTTCACTATTCTTCCCCCTTTATTCTTTTCTTTTTGTACCATTCTCTTATTGCACTTCCTAATGCTACTTTTTCTTTTCCAAAATTTTCACTTGGAAAGTCCTGCGAATTATAAATGCTTAGTGCTGTTGGTACGCTACAATTTCTTAATTCAGCAAATTGTGTTGGAGTATAAAATATATTATCTTGTAATTCCATTTAATCTTCCTCCTTCTTTTTTGTGTGTCGTGTCGCAATTTTATTTTTTATACCTTTCATTTTTCCTCCTCTTGTTCAGTATCTTTTTAAGACACTTTTGAATCAAAAAAAATTTCGTCTACTTCACTACTAGTTAGTGAATATTTTTCTTTTATTTTGCAAATTTCATTTTGTGTAAATTCTGCTCCATTTGTTTCATTCATTTTTGCAGATAATGTAGTTCTTGATATTTTTAAGTATTCTGCTAAATCTCCTCCGTTATCTCCATTTAAAGCCATTTTTGATTTTAGTTTGTTTATATTCACTTTTTTTCCTCCTTTCGTTTAGTATCTTTTTAAGACACTCACATAATATAACAACTATTTTATATTGTCAATATTTTTTTTGAAAATTTTTAAATTTTTAAGACACTTTTTTAAAAATACTTGTAAAAATGTCTAAAATGTGATAATATTAAGACACTTATTGGAGGTGTATTATATGAATATGGGAGAACGAATAAAACAATTAAGAATTGCAAATGGCTTAACTCAAGAAGAATTGGGTAAATATATTGGTGTTCAAAAGGCTGCAATTCGTAAATATGAAAAAGGCGAAGTACAGAATATGAAAAGAAGTTCTATTGAAATTCTTTCTAACTTATTTAAGGTATCTCCTTCTTATTTAATGTGTATAGAAGATGAATATCCTAAAGAGCAATCTTCAACTTCTATTCCTTTATTATCAGATTTTAAGGAAAATTTAAAAATCTCTTTTAATCAGTTTTTTATAAAAAACATAACCATAAATGAATTATTGCCTAATAATACTTTTGCATTACAAATAAAAGATAATTCAATGTTACCTTTATTAGGTATTGGAGATATAGCAATTATATCGGCTGATTTTAAGTATGAATCTGGTCAAACTTGTTTAATATTAACTAATAATATTTATATGATTAGAAAAGTTACTAAAGCAAAAGATGGATTTGAGTTACAAGCAATGAATCCCTATTATCCAATTGAAAAAACAAAAGATTTAGAATTTTTTGGTAAAGTTATAAGAGCAGAAAATCAAAGTGCTTTTAAATAGAAAGGAGTTTTTATGAAAGATTATTTTATAAAGCAAATTGAAGATATTAAATCAAATCCTAAATGTATTATTAAAAAATGGTATTTTTGGTTGATAGCAATTGCAATCATTTATGGTTTAATAACTGATGTATTTGCACCTAAAGAAATTATAACTTCTTCTAATGATATAGAAAAAAATATCATTGCAGAAGAAAAAACAGAAACTGAAGAGGAGCGAATTGCTCGAGAGGAAAAAGAAAAGAAACAAGCTGAAGAAAAAGCAAAAAAAGAACGCCAAAAAAGAATTACTGAAAATTCTTCAAATGCATATATTTATACAGAAAAAATTGTAAAAGATAATTTAAAAGCTCCAAGTACGGCTA
Organism: Clostridia bacterium; assembly: GCA_022796855.1. Lineage (GTDB taxonomy): Bacteria > Bacillota > Clostridia > TANB77 > CAG-508 > RGIG8482. Next base: position 56,495 of record JAAWJM010000007.1, read on the forward strand.
AATTTTCTAATCAAAAATATGGTTATAATGAAGAATATAGTCGATATGTAGTTAGTGGATCAGTAGATTCACAAAATAGTTTTGGTGCTATGATAAGAGCAAATTTTTATGCAGAATACGATCAAGATTTAACTATGATATATTTTGTATTTGATAATCAAGTATTATTAGATAATAGATAAAAAAGGATAATGTGTTGTTTGTTTGCGACACGACACACATTATCCGAGGATGCAACCACTTCGAAAAGTGATTACTTTTGTATTATATACAAAAAGCCTTCATTTTTCAAGTGATATTCAAAGAAAAATGGAGGTTTTTTATTATGGGTACAGCTAAAAAGCGTGGAAATGGCGAAGGTACTATATTCAAAAGAGAAATTAAAGGAAAAACTGTATGGGTTACTGAATACACTATTGAAATGTATGATAAAAATGGAAAAAGAAAAAGAAAGACAATATATGGTAAAACTAGACAAGAAGTAAAAAATAAATTAGAGAAGATTATTACTGAATTAAATACAGATACTTATGTAGATAAATCAAAAGTTACATTTTATGATATTGCAAAGGAATTTATTGATACTGCCTATAAAATGAACAAATTAAAAGAAAGTTCCTACTCTCGTAAATTACATACATTAAAGAATATATCAACTCACTATATTGCTAATATGGAACTTCAAAAGATAACAGAAAAAGATTTAAAGGATTTCCTTGTATATATTACAAAATATTCAGATTCTGTTATTGCTAAAATATATGGAATAGTTAATAATACTTTTAAAATAGCAGTTAGAAGAAATATTTTGCGTTATAACTTTTTAGATGATCAATTAGAGTTTGAAATACCTTTATCTAAAAAATATAAAAATAAATCTAAAACTGTATCTGCATTTACGATTGATGAACAAAAGCAACTTATAACAGAACTTCAAAATGCAAATAAATTTAGATATAAATATCAAATTTTTATAAGTTTGTTTACTGGTATGAGAATGGGCGAAATAAATGCTTTAGACATTAATGACATTGATTTTGAAAATAAAATAATTCATATAAGAAGAACTATTACTCGTACATTTGATGATAGAGCAACAATTGGATCTTATACTAAAACAGTAAATGGAATTAGAGATATAATGATGGATTCTAATGTTGAAAATATCCTTAAAGAATACTTATTCTCTGAATATTATATAGCAAATGATTATAATCTTTTATTTTGTAATTCAAATAAAGAATGTATAAGTACAGATACTGTTAATATGATGTTTAAATATTTTTGCCAAGAACATAATATTGGAAAAGGTTATGATGTCCATCAGCATATGCTTCGTCATACTTTTGCAACAAGATGCATTGAATCGGGAATGCCTGCATCTGTATTAGCAAAGATAATGGGACACGCAAATGTTTCAACTACACTAAATGTATATTGTGAAGTTTTTGACAAGTTTAAAAAAGAACACCTTGATTTATCTTACAACTACTTAAAGGAAAATGGCTTAACAGTAGACTTTTAATCGTCTATTGTTACAGCCACCGTTACAGCCTTGCGAAATAATTTTAAAAATATTTGTATTTATTTGAAAATATATTGAAAATTAAAAATATAGATATAACAATGGTTTGAACTACTTTGAAATAAAATCAAAATATGTTCAAACCATTGATTTTAGGTTGCATTTGCCAACCATTAAAATCACTTCCATCGTATTCAATGGTTAATTTAATATTTCGCATTGCTTCTAGTCCTTCCTTTCCTGAAATTGGTTAACGTCTTCCTACTTATTTATATTTTAATATCTAGCATCATCATAACACATTATACTTCATTTTTTTGATTTTTTCTACCACATTCTTGACAAGATATGATACAATAGAATTGATTTTGTTACAAGGAGGTTTTTTCATGTCAATTAAACTAATTGCAAGTGATTTAGATGGTACTTTAGTTGACCACAATAACTTTATTCCTACTGGCAATTTAGATGCCATTGAAGATATGAATAAAAAACATATCGATTTTGCCATTTGTACTGGAAAAACCTATTCTATTACCAAAGACATTTGTAAAAAATGTAATGCTTCTTATGGTATTTTTGGAAATGGAACTCAAATTATTAATTTAAAAACAGGACAAGAAATTTACAAAAATTTATTATCTGTGGAGGATTTTATTGGTTGTTATGATTTAGCAAAACAATACGGTTTTCATATTCATATTTATAGTGAAACAGAAGTTATTTCTGAAAATTTGCTTTATATGGATCTTCGAAATTATACTTTACACCAAAACCAGCAAAAATCAGACTTAAACTTTCAAGTGGTTCCTAATGTAAAAGATTATGTTGCAAACCATCAAACTTCTATTTTTAAATTGGTGATTTCAAGTACCGAAAATTTGTCTCACTTAAAAGACGAAATTTTATCTCGTTTTGACATTAATGTTACATTAATTCAAAAAAAGGGATTATATAAAGACCTCATTATCGATAAAGAATACGAATACTTAGATATTACCCCAAAACATATTGGAAAAGGCTATGCCTTAGAATATCTTAGTCATTTTCTTAATATTGACCGTTCTGATATTATGGCAATTGGAGATAATATTAATGATATTGATATGATAAAAGTTTCTGGTGCAAGTGCTACCTTATCGGATTCTTATGAGGAAGTAAAAAAAGTAGCAGGCTACGTTGCTACCAATACTGTAGAAAATGCTGGCTTTGCAGAAGCCGTATATCGATTTATAGGGACAACTACTTAGGAAGTAGTGCCCCTATTTTATTCTTGTTTATGACAAATCTATCTTTACGCTTTATCCTCTTGGCTTTTTTCTTTTACTTCTATTTCTTCTTTTTTCTCTTTTCCAAATTTGATGCTTTTTAATCGGTCAATTTTGGTAATTCTTTCTTCTCCAAAACGTTTTGTTACAATGTTTTTAATTAATATTTTTTTCATGGTTTCTTCTTTTACATCTGCTATTAGGGTTCCATCTTTGGCAATTGAAATTTTCCCTGTTTCTTCAGAAACTACGATAGCAATGGCATCGGATTCTTTTGATATTCCAATGGCTGCTCTATGCCTTGTTCCTAATTCCTTAGCAATATCAGCATCACTTGCAAGAGGTAACATACATGCTGCTGCCGCAATTTTGTTATTAGAAATAACCACTGCCCCATCATGAAGTGGAGTATTTGGTACAAAGATATTAACCAATAGCTGTGGAGATACTTCTGAATCGATACTAATTCCAGTAGCAATGATGTCTTTTATTTGAATATCTCTTTCAATTACTAATAATGCTCCTGTTCTTGCTTTTGAAAGTTCCATTGCTGCTATAATAATTTTATAAATATCTTCTTTTGTTCTTGTTTCTAAATCTTTATCAATTCCAAAAAATCTAGTAAATTTATTGGTTCCTAATTGCTCTAATGCGCGTCTTAATTCTGGTTGGAAAATAACAATTAATGCAAATACTCCCCAAGTCATAACAATACTTAATAGAAAATTTAGAATTCTTAATTGTAAAAAATAACTCACTAAATTAATAATAATCAAAAAAGAAATTCCTTTTAATAATTGCCATGCTCTTGAATTTTTTGCAAATTTAATAATGGTTACTGCTAAAAAAATGACAATCGTAATATCCACCGCTAGTACCAATAGGCTTATTGGGTTTTTAGAAAATGCCTCCAAGTATCCTACAATAATATCATTATAAAATTGTTGCATATTAGTTCCAAAACCATCTATCATAACCATTCCTTCTTTCCTATCTACTTACTAAATAAAATATAACGGTTCCACAAGTTGCTAATACCATTAATCCTGCCAAAACTGCTGCCATAATTTTTACAAATAATTGACCTTTATTCTTTTTCTTATTTTCGCTCATATTTTCCTCCTTTTTTGTATCACAATATTCTTGTCTTTCACCATCGTGTTTAAACTTTTTCTTAACATTTATGTACATGTTATATCACACTTCATTTCATTTTTCAAGTATATTTTTTTAGCAAATTATCACCTTTATGGTCGTTTTTTCATAGTATATGGTATAAGCCTAAGGGGCTAATATAAACAAAGGAAGGTAGATTTTTATGGATTTTGAAAAACCATGTTGTCCAGTTGTTGAAGTAGATGGAAACATCGCTTGTGGTAAACAATTTGACTTAGATATTACTTTACCATGTGTCTTAGTGAAAAAGTACCAAAGAGAAAGAACCGTAAAAAAAAACGGTTCTCTTACTCTTATTTTACTATGTAATTAAAGCCTTTAATTCTTCCTACATGATACACTTTCACAAATGTCTTAGGAAACATTCTAATAAGTACTCTCTCCCTCCAATCCTTACACTCCTTCATAATCTCTTTCAAAATTTTTTCTTCCATTTATGGAACCTCCTTCATAATATATTGAAGGAACGTAGTACAATATCCATGTTAGTGTGGATATCATACTACATTTGAGAGATAAGATGATGTTTGACGACAGTCTTGTCTCTCTTTTTACCCTTCACTATATAAGAGTCATTTTTTACCCATTTCGTTACAAAAAAATGCAAATTTTTTAAACTTTTTTGTTATGGTGTTTCTTTTTGCGTTATTTTGTAGGGGTTAGAGTGTTTTAAAATATTGAAGAGTTGTTTTGATACGTTTCCGCTTTGTTCCGTTTCTGTCTTTTTGTTATGTTTTGAGGATAAAAAAAGAAGTAGCTCCCACCGAGGCTGCTGAAAAAGTAGTTTCAAATTAGCTCTCAAAAATCGTGAATTGGAAAATATTTTTCTAGTTCACGATTTTTTGTATGTTTTGATAGTTTAA
>JAAWJM010000008.1 GCA_022796855.1 Clostridia bacterium
ATGTGCTGGATCTTACTAGGAATCCTAATTCTAGCGGAAATCTATTTAAGCAGAAAAACAAAAATAAAGAATTTTAGCATTAAAGATAAAACCACAAAATGGAGACAATAATTTGTAAGGGCGAAATTTCACTTTCGCCCTTATGATGAAATTTGTCCCTTTATTTTCTATACGAAAACAAAACAATCAAAAGATAAAAAAATTTTTAATCGCCAAGAACCGTAGTGTTTCGACGAAATATTACAATTATATTACAAAACATAGATATAAGGAGATAAAAAGAGAATAAGAGAGATATAATAAAAAAAACACCAATCATTCCAAAATATAAAAACAGACCATCATTGTCTAAATAAGAGAGTTACGATAAAATACCAATAACAAATAAAGATAATAACAATAAGCAAATATAGAAGCACCAAGCTTTTTTTACGAATCCGAATGAAAAAATAAGGAGAGAAGAAAAGAAAAATGAAAAAATTAATGATACATATTCGAACCTCGATAAAAGTAATTTCCCTAATAGCGATTGCCGTTGTTTTAATCATAGCAGGAATTGTTGCCATTTATCAACCAACCTATAGTGTAACCTATCAAGGTGAATTTATCGGATACACCAAAGATAAAAGCAAACTACAAAGCAGAATTAATGATTACATCGATAATGGGGATGGCGAAAATATTGCTTTTGTTCAAATAGAAGAAACACCAGAATATAGTTTATGCTTACTAAAAAAAGATATTAAGACCAATGATGACGAAATATTTGAACAAGTAAAAAGTGCAGGAACCAATGTTTATCGTTATTATGCGATTCTGGATTCGGAAGAAGAAAAATTATATGTAGCAACTTTTGAAGAAGCAGAAAAAGCAGTTCAAGGATTAAAAGACAAAAATAGTAAAAATAAAGATAACATTACCATAAAAGAAAAATTTGAGAAAGAACCAAAAGATATTGTAACCTCAGAAGAAGTTATCTCAAAACTATATGAAAAAGCAGAAGAAGTAAAACCAAAAGTAAACACTTCATCAGGAACAGTAAAATATGCTTCAGGAACAAACCAAAGTAGCAAAAAGGTTGCCATAGGAGTAAACTTAATTAAACCAATATCAGGAACTGTTACCTCTCGTTTTGGTGGAAGATGGGGTTCTACCCATAAAGGAATTGACATAGGAGCACCAAAAGGAACCAAAATTAAAGCAGCAGCAGCCGGAACGGTCGTTTCTTCTAGTACAGGCTATAATGGAGGATATGGAAATTGTGTTGTCATTTCTCATGGAAATGGAATCGAAACAGCATATGGACATTGTAGCGAACTATATGTAAAAAAAGGACAAAAAGTAGCACAAGGAGAAGTAATTGCAGCAGTAGGAAATACAGGACGTTCGTATGGAAATCACTTACACTTAGAAATTCGTGTAAATGGAGTAGCACAAAACCCACAAAATTATTTATATTAATAAAATAGGACGACCATAGGTCGTCCGTTTTGTTATATACAGGTTCTAACAAAAATATTTTAGTCCACTACTAATTGCTTTATCTTTAAAAATAACCTTTCCATATTCTAATAATTTGCTTTCAAATAAATCGGAATGATTGATAAAATGAGCAAATTCGGTAATAGAAGCAGCAAACGATTTTAACAAATTGGTATTCATGCGAAGATTTTCTAGCACAAGATAGTAACGCTCTTGGTATTCATACAATTTTGCTTGGTCTAGCAAATTTTCAATATGTACAAAAATATCGTTTTTCAAAAACTCACAATATCCAATAAACTCATCAAAGGACTCAAAACAATAAATCGCTTTTTTGGAGTCGATATGTGCTATTTTTCTTTTGATATTCAATTTTTTCGTTCGACAAGTATTTTTCTTATTTTCATCTCCAATACGAGTGACAGTCAAAATAAAATTTCCGTTGGATGTTGCCAAAGCTTCAATCATAACACGGTAATCTTCTGTTACAAAGCCAACTTCTTTTTCTGCTTTTTCTAACATATCCATAAACAAATCTTGGGACTCAATTGGATTTGACATAAACGAATGAAGGTCAATATCCTTTTCTTTTAAATCCTCTAAATTAAGAGTAATGCGAATTTTATCATCATTTAACTTTTCAATTTTCATGAATTCTACTTACCTCCTGAAAACTTCCTCTAATCCTATTATACTACAAATAAAATGTCTTGAAAAGAAACAATTTTTGGTAACATTTTTTTTATAAGACTTTATATTATATGAATACAAAATCAAAATGGTACTAATACTATAGCATAAGAAAAACAAAAAGAAAAGAAAAACACATGAAAAAAATAAAAAAATTACTACGATGTCCTTGAAAAAAATCCCATATGCATATATAATACTTAAGAAGTAAATACCTTAAGAAAAATGGAGTTTGAAAAGGAGAAAAAAATGGCTACAAGAGAAAAAAATATATGGATTTTAATAATATTTATCTTATCAGGATTAGTAATAGGAGGACTTTTAGGACAACTTGCTTCCCGGAGTTGATTTCCTTTGGTGGTTATCATATGGGCAAGAATTTGGACTTTCTAGTCCACTTGTATTAGATTTAAGTATTATTAAATTAACTTTTGGGCTACAATTAAAAATCAATATTGCAAGCATTATTGGTGTTGCCATTGCGATTTTTATTTACCGAAAAGTATAACAAAGTAGAGTGCAAATAATAAATAGGGGGAGAAAGGAAGGAAATATGAGTTTAAAAATGAAAGAACTCCCATTCTTAGAAAGACCCTATGAAAAAGCACAAATGTATGGAATCGGAAAACTATCCGATTCAGAATTATTAGCCATTATCATTAAATGCGGAACAAAAGAAGATACTTCTGTGGATTTAGCACGAAAAATTTTAAACTTAAACCGTACAGAAGAACAAGGAAATTTAACATTTTTGCAAAATGTATCTATTGAAGAACTAACCAAAATTAAAGGAATCGGAACAGTAAAAGCAATTCAAATTATCGCTGCTTGTGAACTTGCCAAACGAATGTCAAAACCAATTCACGGAGCAAAAATTGTGATTAAAGAAACAAAAGATGTATCAAACTTATTAATGAACGAACTTCGTTATGAAAAACGAGAAATTGTAAAATTGTTAATTTTAAATGCTAAAAACATATTAGTTAAAAACATTAATATCACTCATGGAGGGGCAAGTTTTGCAAGTTTAGAGCCTCATGTTGTGTTAGCAGAACCTGTTAAAATGAATGCCCCTAAAATTGTATTAGTACACAACCATCCAAGTGGAGATTCGAGCCCATCAGAAGGAGATTTTAGTGTAACACAACGTATTAAAGATTCCGCCGATGTTATGGGGATTGAACTAATAGACCACATTGTCATAGCTAGTAGAGGTTGTAGTAGTATTTTAGGAATTATGAGAGCACAAGAGGAGAAGAAAAGAGAAAAAGAAAGGCAAAAAGCACAAAAAAGGAAAAGGCAAGGGTATGAAAACCAAAAAGAAGAAGAGGATGAGTTTGAAGACTAGGGAAAGATTCTGTATCATAAAAGAAAGGAAGAGTTAATCATCATGAAATTATTTGGAATTGGGAATAAAGATATAGGAATTGATTTAGGAACAGCAAATATGCTAGTTACCCTAAAAGGGAAAGGAATTATATTAAAGGAACCTTCTGTAGTAGCAATTGACAAACGAACAGGAGAGATTGTGGCAACAGGAGGAGAAGCAAAAGAGATGCTAGGAAGAACACCAGAACAAATAAAAGCAGTACGTCCATTAAAAGATGGTGTTATTGCTGATTTTACTGCCACACAATTGATGTTACGAAATATTTTAGAAAAAGTTTGCAAACAATACAATGTAGGAAAACCAAGAGTAGTTGTTGGTGTTCCTTCTGGTATTACTGAAGTAGAAGAAAGAGCAGTAAAAGAATCGGTTCTTCAAGCAGGAGCAAAAGAAGTTTATTTAATAGAAGAACCAATGGCAGCAGCTATTGGAGCTGGGCTAGATGTTTCTGAACCAAGTGGAAGCATTATTGTCGATATTGGAGGAGGAACCACAGAAGTTGCTGTAATTTCTTTAGGAGGAATTGTTGTTAGTTATTCATTAAGAGTGGCTGGTGATGAACTAGATAGTGATATTGTAAATTATGTAAAAAAAGAGTTAAATGTTGCCATAGGAGAAACGACAGCAGAAGAAATTAAAAAAGAAATTGGATGTGCTTTGCCACTTATGACAGAAAACACAAAAGAAATACGAGGACGAGACCTAAGTACAGGATTACCAAAAAATATCGATATTACTTCATCACAAATGCAAGTAGCAATGGAAGAATCCATTGGTGAAATTGTCGATATTATCAAAACAACCTTAGAAAAAACACCACCAGAATTGGCTTCTGACATTATGGAAAAAGGAATTGTATTAGCAGGTGGAGGAGCTCTAATTCAAAACTTAGACAAACTATTAAGCCAAAAAACAGGAATGCCAGTTTATGTAGCAAGTGATCCATTAGACTGTGTGGTAAAAGGAACAGGAAAAACGTTAGAAGATTTAGATAGGCTTAAAAATGTGCTAATGAATGCACGAGGAAATTAAAAATAGGAGGAAAACATGTACCAAAAAAAGACTGGAATTGTAGGAATTATTATTACAGTGGTTATTTTAATTGTTCTAGTGTTTGTTTCAAACTTAAACCTAGAAAACTTATCTTATATTGAAAATATTGTTTCTACGGTTGTAATGCCAGTCCAAAACGGTTTGACCTACCTAAAAAATAAGATGACAGGAAACCAAGCGTTTTTTGCTGACATTAATAATTTGCAAAAAGAAAATGAAGAACTAAAAAACAAAAATGCAGAATTGGAAAAAACATTAAGAGAATTTGAAATGGTAAAAAGTGAAAATACCACATTAAAAGAATACTTAAGTTTAACAGAAAGTTATAGCCAATACCAAACAAAACCAGCCTATATCATTGATAAAGATTTTAGTAATTACAATAATGTATTTGTTATTAACATAGGGCAGAAAGATGGAATTCAGCCAAACATGACGGTCATTTCAGAAAAGGGGCTTGTAGGATATGTCATTTCAACCACGCAAAATACCTCAAAAGTACAAACCATTATCGATACAGCAAGCACAGTAAGTACGACCCTTTCTTCTTCAAAAGATAACTTAATTTGCAAAGGAACCTTAGAAGAAAGAGGAGTTTTAAAAGCAACCTATATTCCCACGACAGCCACTTTAGTTCCAGGGGACAAAATTGAAACCTCAGGAATGGGAGGAATTTATGAAAAAGGAATCTATATAGGCACAGTAAAAAAAGTAATTGCCACAAAGAACATAGCAGACCGCTATGCCATTATCGAACCCGCAGTGGATTTTGACAAAGTAGATACTGTATTAGTCATCACAAAATAAAAACACGTAGGGGGCAGGTCTTGTGTCTGCTCCCCATACAACAGGGAAATATAAATAATAAATGGGATAAAAAGGAGGGAAAATAACATGAAAAAAACAATCATCATTACATCGCTAATTATCTTATTTTTAATGTTATATTTCCTACAAACCAATTTCTTTAATTGGTTTACCATTAGTGGTGTTTCTCCTAATTTATTTGTGATATTTATGCTGTTTGTTGGTCTATTTGCCGGAAAACGACTAGGCATTCCTTTAGGAGTAGCCTTAGGATTAGCACTCGATTTTTTCATTAGCAAAAAAATTGGTATTTCTGGAATTATGTTAGGACTAACAGGAGCAGTACGGGGGAGTTTTAAGCAAAAACTTTTCCAAAGACAGTCGTATTACCATTATCCTAATGACTGCAACCATTACCCTTGCCTATGAGACAGGAACGTACTTATTAAACTACATCATTGTAGAAAGTACTATAGAAATCATACCTTTCATCAAAATCGTACTACTAGAAATACTATACAACATTATTTTGGTAATTATCCTATACCCAATCCTACAAAAAACAGGACATTACCTAGAAGAAACCTTCCACGAAAAACAAATACTAACGAGGTATTTCTAAATTCATAATTAAAAAATATGTGTGTTTATATTATATACCACAACCCCTACCGGCACAAAAATTAATATAGAACCAAGTCACAAAGCAGGAGGTAACATGAAATTTTTTAAACCCAAAAAACCAAATTACAAATTTCGCTACAACATAACCATTACAGCCATATACGTAATTGGCATTATTTTACTTGCACAATTATTCAACCTTCAGATTATTCATGGAGCAGAATACCGTGAAACTTCTAATACAAGGTTAACCAGAGAAAGTACATTAATTGCAGCAAGAGGTTCCATCACCGACCGAAATGGAACCGAAATTGTAGGAACCACAATAAGTTTTAGTTTAGAAATATACAAAACCAAAATTGATAACAATCGATTAAACGAAACATTATTAAAAACCGCCATGGTATTAGAACAAAACAACAGTACATATATAGACGATTTTCCAATAGCCATTAACCCATTTCGTTTTACCTATGAAGATGAAAACAAGCAAAAAAAGTGGAAAACTAGCAATAAATTAGATGAAAATTTATCTGCGGAAGAAGCATTTTATCAGTTTAAAGAAAAATACAAAATCCAAAATGACTCAGTAGAAGAAACCAGAAAAATTCTAGCAATCCGTTACCATATTGCAAGCGAAGGCTATAGTGCAACAAAGTCAGTTACCATTGCCAATAATATTAGTCTAGAAAGTTTTAATATTTTTAATGAGCAAAAAGACAGTTTTCCGGGAATCAATACCGTAACTCAACCAATTCGTTCTTACCCAAAAGGAACACTAGCATCTCATATAGTAGGTTATACCCAAAGAATTGGAGATAAACAATATGAAGAGGAAAAAAATAACGGTTATACCATGAACGACTTTTATGGTCAATCAGGAATAGAAGCAGTTGCAGAAAAATACCTAAAAGGAACCGATGGGATTAAACAAATTGATATGGCGGTTGATGGTACAGTAACAGCAGAATATACCCAACAAGAAGCAATTGGGGGGGCCGATATTATTCTTACCATTGATGCAAATCTACAAGCGGTAACTGAACAAGCCTTAAAAAACAATGTAGAAAAAATACGAAATGGTGGATTTAAAGACCAGTCGGATGCTACTGGTGGTGCTATGATTGTTATGGATGTAAAAACAGGAGAAGTACTAGCTATGGCAAGTTATCCAGACTATGATCCTTCTAAATTTACTTTTGGAATTGATTCAGAAACCTGGCAAATCTATAACAATCAAAAACATATGAGAAACAAGGCAGTACAAGACATTTACCCACCGGGTTCTATTTTTAAAATGGTAACAGCCATTGCTGGTTTAGAAACAGGAGTAATCGATAGTGCCACAAAAATTAATGATACTGGTAGATATACTTATTATAAAGATTACCAACCAGCTTGTTGGAATACAAGAGGACATGGCTGGTTAAATGTAAGTTCAGCCATTCAACATTCTTGTAACTATTTCTTTTATGAAACTGGAAGACGAATGGGAATTGATAATCTAGCAAAATATACCAAACATTTTGGCTTAGCAAAAAAGACAGGAATTGAAATTCCAGCAGAAGCTACAGGAAAATTAAACGAAAGAGTAGAAGGAGAGGTATGGAACCCAGGTTATACCATTGCCTCTGCCATTGGACAAAGAGATAATCAATTTACTCCAATTCAAATGGCAAAATATGCAAGTATGCTTGCCAATGGAGGAAATGTAGTAGAACCAACCATTATTAAAGCCATCAAAAAAGTAGATGGAACCGAAATTGCAAAAGAAGAATATGAAAATTATTTTAACGAAAGACTAGGAATTACCAAAGAAGAAGACGATGGTATTACCCTTAACCCACAAAACCTAAAAACCGTTTTAGAAGGAATGAGGTCAGTTACCAGTGAAAGAGGAGGAACTGCCTACTCCTATTTTAAAGACTTCAACATCGAAGTAGGAGGAAAAACAGGTTCTGCTCAAGCAGGAGATATTGGAAATGTCAATTCCAAAACCCATGCTTGGTTTATAGGGTTTGCCCCATTTGACAACCCAGAAATTGCCGTCGTTATTCTAGTAGAAAACGGAGGACACGGTGCCTATACCGCAGAAGCAGCAAGAGACGTTATGGCACAATATTTTGGCATGAACGTAAGCCAAGTAAACGAAGACGTAACTGCAACCCCATACACCCATGTACAAAATTAACCATGTAGGGGTCGATGCTCACATCGACCCGAATGCACAAAATAAAAAGAAAACGGGTCGATGAAGGCATCGACCCCTACACCCCAAAATTAAGATAGGAGGAAACAAACCATGAATAATTGTGTTAGTATTGTTTTAGGAAAAGAAGAAATCACCCTAAAAATCAACGAAAAAGCAAAAGAAGAAGAAATTGAAAAATGCCTAGAAGAAAAAATACCAGAATTAAAGAAACTATACCAAGATGAAAAAACACCAATCTTTGTAACAGGAAAAGTACTAAAAACCAAAGAAATGGAAATGGTACAAACCATCATACAAAAAGAAATTGAAGTAAACATTGAATTTGATAGTCCTAAAGTACTAGGTTTACATGGAATTAAAAAAGCCTTTGTAGAAGAAATCGAATCTTCTGAAACCAAATTCCACAGAGGATCCCTTCGTTCTGGAAAGAAAATCGAATTTGAAGGAAGCCTTGTGATTATGGGAGACGTAAACCGCGGAGCTGAAATAATAGCAGGAGAAAACATTGTTGTACTAGGAATCCTAAGAGGAATGGCACATGCAGGAGCAAAAGGAAACAAAAAGGCATTTGTAGTAGCAAATGAAATTGATGTAGCACAAATTCGAATTGCCAATGTTATAAAAGAAATGGAAATAACGGAAGAAGAAGAGCAAACCATAAAAACCTATGCCTATGTAAAAGAAAACGAAATTATATTAGAATAACATGTAGGGATCGACCCCTGTGTCGACCCTTACGATAACAGAAGCAAAATAAGAGCAACAAATAACCCTTCATCTTTTACGCCTTCTTGGTACAAAAACCAAATTAGACATACAAGCAAAATATCATCAAAATATAAATTTAATCCAAAAATCTGAAATAAAGGAGAGTCTTCTGTATTAGAAGGTTCTACTTTTTTTTCTGTATGACACTGGTCTTGTGTAGGAGTACCGTACACAAGCATAAGAGGAATGATGAGGAGTCTCCCTTTTGGTTACAGTCGATGTTTTATTTTCTACAGGTGCTTTTTTAGGGATAGGGGAAGAGGGATGAGGGTAATAATACCCATACCTTGAGGGGCGGTGATAATAGGGAAAATGAAAATAGGGATAAGGAAAAATCATTTTGTTTTTTCACCACCAGTTTCATGGAAAGTTTCCATTATTTTTGTCATATTCAATAACTGAACATATTGTTCTACTCGAGACTTTCTGCTCTCTTTTAAATAAGGCTTTAGGGAAAGAAGCAAATTAGAGCGAGGGTCATTTTTCGTATTACCGCATTTTTTCCATAATGGATTTCATTTTCAGCAAGGTATTAAAATCAATCGAAGGGCCTGTTTGCCCGGGAGTCCTCTGTGCTTGCGTTATTAGAGGAATTATGATTCGAAGAGTTCATAAACATTTTTGCAAAATTTTGTAACATTTCAGGAGTAATTGTGTTAGTCGGATTAGAGTTGCTAGAATCTGTATTCATATTTGTATGTGAATCACCATTATCAAAAGACGATGTTGCATTATGTGTTGAATCATTTGGCGTATTGGTATTTTGTCCGTGCAGTTTGGTTTATAAACCCATTCATTTTTTCTTTCATTTCCTCGGGAATGTTCCCATTTTTTAACATGTCTGCTAAATGATTCATAAAATCCGAATCCATATACACATACCTCCTATCAAAACACATTAAAATCTTGTTACTAGTATATGCTTAAGAAAACAAAAATGTGCGTATGAATTTGAGCAAAAGAGGAAAACCCCAAATAAAAGACGTATTCCTTGCTCTTTTGTAACACAAATTTAATATATTCTTCACAAAGATAGACAAAAAAATGAAATGATTGATTTCCCTAAAGGAATACGGATAACATAAATGAAATAAACAAGACAAGCCTCTTGAAAAAAGGACAAAATCTTGTAAAATAATATATATAGATAGATAAAAATACAAAAACGGAAAAAGTTTTACATAAAAACTTATTTTTTTAAGGCAAAACCCTTGAAAAAAGCCGAAAAAGGGCGTATAATAATACTGTATGTGCAAAATAAAATTAGAGGAGGAATCATTACTATGAATCAAAAACTATGGACAAAGTTACTAGCAACCATGTTGGTTATGACCTTAACCTTAACAAACTTTATTTTACTAGGGGTATATGCTAGTAATTCTTATGGGGCTACAGATAATTTAGAAAGGCAAGAAACAGTTACAAATAACGAAAATGTAACTTTCGATGCCTATTTTAAGGATAACAAAGGAAACGCTATTCATAGCATAAAAGAAAACATGAACAAGGAAGATTTAAAGCTATTTGTAGCAGTTGGTGTAAAGAAAGGCTATTTAAAAAACGCTAGTCTTCAAGTATTA
The DNA here is from genome assembly GCA_022796855.1 of Clostridia bacterium. Lineage (GTDB taxonomy): Bacteria > Bacillota > Clostridia > TANB77 > CAG-508 > RGIG8482. The sequence continues at coordinate 10,604 of JAAWJM010000008.1, forward strand.
GGAGAAAATGAAACAAACAGCAACTTAAAACTAAGAAATAGTAATGAAGATTTAGAATATATAGAAAAAATAGAGGAACAAACTAATACCATCCACTTAAAACAAATTAATTCTGGAACACAAGTTGTGATCGAAATACCAGTAGTATCTGAGAAATCAGAAACCTATGATTTATCCAATTTTAGCAAGTTAAATGATGTTGTTATAAAAGGAAACTATATAGGAGATGCTGGAGCAGAAATAAAAATTGAAAAAAGTATTCAAGTAAGAAATGAATGGTTAGGAGAAGCTACCTCGATATTAGAACAACAACTATTACGTTTTATTCCTTATCAAGTGAACGAAAAAAGTGGAACCATTTTACAAACACTTGTAAAAAGTGGAATTCAAAACAACACATTACCAGTAGAAGAAACGAATGTGGTAATTGAAGTACCAGTCATAAATGGAAAAAAACCAAGTGAGGTTATGGTAAATGCGAATGGAATTCTTGCAACCAATGGAAAAACCATGATTAATCCAGAAGAGTGGAACTATAACAAAGAAACTGGTATCGTAACCATTGTAATGAAAAATGAACCAACTCAAAATCAAGTATCATGGTTAAAACAAGGACAAGATGAAATGATTGTTACCTATTTATATGATGAAAAAGTAGATACAGTAGAAACAAAACAAAAAGTAACTGTTAATGTAAAAGCATATAATAGTGTAGAAACCAATATTTCAGCAAACCAAGAATTAACCATTTCACAAAATGAAGTATTAGGACAAATTGTTTCTGGAGTTGTAGAAGCAACGGAAGCATTAAGCAAAGGGTACTTATATAATAGAGCTAAAAAAGAGACGAACTATAACCAAACAGTAACACTAGATGTTTCTTATCCAGAATTAGTAGATGAACTTACTCTAACACAAGATATGGATTATTTTGTAAATGAAGCAGGGGAAATGAGTCCTACAACAATAGGAACCACCAATTATGCTTATTATAAAACCACCAAAATAGAGGAAGCAAATTTTAAAACCATACTAGGAGAAGAAGGAAGCATTCGAATTGAAACACTAGCAGGAGAAGAAATTATTACACTAAATAAAGAAACAAAACCAGATGAAAATGGAAATTATGTAGTAAATTATGAAAAAGAAGTAAATCAAATTAGAATGATTACTTCAAAACCAATAAAAGCAGGAAAATTAGTAGTAAGACATGAAAAAGCATTAAAAGGAAATACAGACTATAGTAAAGCTCAACTAGAAAGCTTTAAAACATTAAAAGCAGTAGCTAATATCGAAGCAAATGCAATAACGATGCAAGAACAAGAAGTAGCTAAAAATGAACAAGTAGCAACACAAAAAATAGCAATTTCTAGTGCTACAGTAGAAAAAAATACGGTATTCGTAGAACCAACAACCAAAATAGAAACAAGTGTAACAAATCCAAACTTATCGACAATTGTCAAAAATGAAAATGTAGAATTAAGAGTAGTACTAAAAACAAACGATATTACCTGTGATTTATATAAAAATCCTAAAATAGAAATAGTATTACCATCGTATATTGAAAAAATCGATATAAAAGATATTAACTTATTATTTGATAATGAATTAACAGTTAAAAACCATAAAACTTATGTTAATGAAAATGGAAATACGGTTATTTATGTAGAAATAGAAGGAGAACAAACCGCTTATAGTAGTGATGAAATTTCAAAAGGTGCGAACCTTATTATTAATACAGATATTACATTAAAACAATTAACTCCAACGAAAGAAGACATAATGGGAGTATATGTTATAAATGAGTTAGCAACAAGCTATGAGCAAACCAACCAAACTCGTGAGAGAAAAGAAGAGCAAAAAGGATATACACAAACTTCATTAAAAGCAGTAGCACCAGTAGGAATGGTAACAACAAATGCTATTTCAGGTTTTAATGCAAAAAATGAAACAGTAACATCAATTAGTTCAAATGAACAAACAGGAAAATTAGATGTAAAAAAAGAAGCAAGAACAGCAAATGTGACGATGAATGTTATCAACAATTATCCAAATGTTGTAAACCAAGTAAATATTTTAGGAAGAGTACCAACCAAGGGAAGCAAAAATGTAGATACCTTAGAAGATTTCAACTCGAATCTTATTTTAACAATGGCAGGTACAATGAATGTATCTGGAATAGATGCTTCTTTAGTAGAAATTTACTATAGTGATAACATCGATGCAACAAAAGATTTAAGTGCTACAAGTAATGGATGGACAAAAACACCAGAAAACTTAGCAAATGTAAAATCATATTTAATAGTAGTAAATACAGATATAGCAACAGGAACGAATATAAGTATAAGCTATCCTTTAGCAATACCAGAAAATATTAGTTACAATATGGGAGCATATAGTAATTATGTGGTATCCTTTAACAATGTAACAACTGAAGGAAACATTCAGGAAAAAGCAGTAGCAGCAAAAGTAGGTTTAACCACAGGAGAAGGACCAGAACTAGAAGTGACAATTCACTCAGATGTAGAAGGAAAAGAAGTACAAGAAGGAAGTATTATTACTTATACGGTTACTGTTAAAAATATTGGTAAATCAGAAGTTAAAAATGTGAATGTTTTAGGTACAATTCCAGGAAATACAGTATATACATATGTGCAACGTACAGAGGGAGAAGGGGAAACCGAAGTAAGAATGTATGATAACCAGTTAGAAACATATACACAAGCAATTGAAGTGATTGAAGTAGGACAAACCAAAACAGTTACTTATCAAGTAAAAACAGGAGATTTAACCCTTCAATACGATGAAAACGGAAATGTACAAGGAGTAAAGGAATATACAATACAAAGTAATGCAAAAGTAGCAGTAGAAGGATATGATGCAGAATTTACTTCTCAAACCTTAAACAATAAACTAGTACAAGGTTATATTAATATTAGTATGAAAACAGCACCAATACCAGCAGAATATGTAAGAGCTGAAGGTGATGAAATAACTTATGTCATTTATGTAGAAAATATTAATACACAAGTAAAAGAAAACATAACATTAAAAACAACGTTACCACAAGGTGTTACTTATAAAGAATCTACCAATTCTGGAACATATGATGAACAAACAAGAAACTTAATATGGAATATAGAAACATTAGAAGGAAAAGCAAGCAAAATCTATCAATTTACGGTAACAGTAGATCAATTAGAAGCAAATCAATATGAAAAAGTATTAAAAGCAAAAGCTAGCATTGTAGGAGCAAAAGAAGTAGAATCTGGTGATGTTTCGGTTACGGTACAAAAAGCAGGTTTAACAGTAGTACAATCAAGTGAAACAAAATCTACTATTGCACCAGGAGACACAGTCATTTATCACTTTGAAATTAGAAATAATGGAAAAGGAGATGCTACAACAGTAAAATTAACCGATTCCATTCCAGAAGAATTACGTTATGAAATAGCACAATATTCTTATAATGGAAAAACATATACCTCAAAATTAGGAACAGGAAACAATGTAAGAGTGACAATTCCAAGAGTAAAACCAGGAGAAACAATTAATATATCACTTACCGCGATTGTAAAAGAACTAGAAGGTGATCAAAAGCAAAAACAAATAACCAACAAAGCAACACTAACAGCAGATGGAATTGATGCTATTATCTCAAATGAAATAACACATACCATTGTAGCAACACCAAATAGTGGAAGTAATGACCCAAGCATTGACCAAGTGGAAAAAGGAACATACCGTATTTCTGGTACAATATGGTTAGATGCAAACCAAAATGGTAGTCGTGATGAAGACGAACAAAGAATGAGTGGTATTCCAGTTATATTAATTAATGCAGAGAATGGTCAAATTGTACAAGATATAACAACAAAAAGAGAGAAAAAACAAGAAACTGGTGCGAATGGAGACTACATGTTTGCAAACCTAAAACCAGGAAAATATATGGTTGTATTCTTATATGACTCTGGAAATTATGGATTAACAACTTATAAAAAAGAGGGAATTAATGACGATAAAAATTCAGATGGAATTCAAATGAACATTATATATGAAGGAACTAATCGTGTAGGAGCTGTAAGTGATAAATTAGAATTAAGTGCAACTAACATAGGAAATATCGATTTAGGATTAGTGACATCACCAAAATTTGATTTAAAATTAGATAAAGTAATTAGCAAAATTACAGTAAGTGATGCTAAAGGAACCGATGTATATGATTACAAAGATACCAAACTTGCCAAATTAGATTTAAACAGTAAAACAGCAAATGGAAGCATGATTATGATTGAATATAAATTGAAAGTAACCAATGAAGGTGGAGTTGCTGGGTATGCAAAGAAAATTGTAGACTATTTACCAAGTGATATGAAATTTAGTTCAGAACTAAATAAAGAATGGTATACAGGAGATAAGGGAGAAAACCTATACAATGCAAGTTTAGCAAATACCTTAATCAGGCCAGGAGAGACAAAAGAAATTACATTATTATTAACAAAGAAAATCAACAATTCTAATTTAGGAATTATTAATAATACAGCAGAAATTGCAGAAAGTTATAATGATTTAGGATTAGAAGATATTGATTCAAAACCTGCTAATAAAGTACAAAATGAAGATGATTACAGTAGTGCAGATGCTATCATAGGAATAAAAACAGGTGAAGTTTATATGTACATTTTATTAACTATAACAACAATTACATTATTGGGAGTAGGAATTTACTTCATTAATAAAAAAGTATTAAAGAAGCAATAAAGAAAGGAGGGAGAAAGACATGAAACGATTAAGAAAGATTTTTATAGTAATGATATTATTACTAGGAATATGTATATCGACCATTGCACAAGCAGATGGAATAAAGATGTATTATGAAGATGTTGTAGGAGTGGTACAAGGAGGAAAATTTTTTCCTAATACGCAATTGCCAGGAGGATATACATGGTTTTGTATTCAACCAGGTGGACATTTTGGAAAAGATGGAATGCTTACTAAAAACGAAAATGCATTATATCCAGTAAATTCGTATATACCAAAGAGTGGAGAATTTGTATGTGTAGAATGTGATCCAAACTTAGAAAGACGATTTCCTTGGTTACCAGGAACAAAACATTATTTTCGATATGAAGAAGGAGAAAAATTTTCATTTTTTGAACATCCAGATGCTGCTTATGTATTAGCCGAAATGGAAGAACAAGGAGGGGTAATCAATTGGGAAACAGCTTATGGAATTTGGAATTCTTCCATTAGTTCTCCTAACAGAAGTGGAGGATATGCAATTGAGGCAGAATCTCAAGCTTATAAAGATTTTTATGAATTAATACATGGAGGATTAACAGCAAGTGACCAATTTGAATCACTAATTACTTGTAGTGGCGGAGATTTTAGTAAAGGTGTCATGCAATCAGACGGAAGCTATGTTCTAAAAGGACCTAAAATTGACTATCCAGATGGTTCTTATAATGGAGAAAATAAATTTAGTTGGATTGAATCTATAGAAGCAATTACAGATGCAGGAAACATTGAAGCAGAAATTATCTTATCAGGTGGAGAAAAGATTAGTTTAAGCGATTTGCAAGAAAATGGAACAAAAACATTAGCAGGAAAGGACTTTGATGTTCGCTTTTACTCTACAGAAGCAACCAATGTTACTTTAAAAATAGAATTTGGATATTTGGAACACTGCGAAGCAGAAATGACACAGTATACAGGTAAAAAAGTTTATCGTAATTTTAAATTTGAAAAAGGACCAGCACATATTCATAAAGAAGAATTTACAGATGCAATAACTGGTTTACCAGGGGAAATAAGAATACCTTATGCAACAAGAAGATACAAAATTATTGATGAAGACGGAGATCCTACACAGATATTAATGGCATATGCAGGGGGAGCAAAAAAAGTACGTAAAACTGTAACCAAGTATTTTGAATTTGGATTGGGTGGTGTACTTTCAGCACCACCACCTAAAACTCCATTAAGCCCAGGAGATACACCACCACCTGAAACACCAGGGGATTTAACGATGGAATTAGCAGGAACCGTATTCTTAGATCAAGATACAGGAAAAATTAATGAAGGAAATAATGTGTTAGATTCTGGAGAAGGATTACCAGGAACAGAAGTATATCTACATGAAGTGGATAAAGGGGTTGTTGCAAAAACATTAACAGATAGTAATGGACAATACCATTTTTATAACTTAAATTCTCAAAAGAAATATTTTGTTGAATTTGTATACAATGGAATGCTATATACCAATGTAGAAAGACTACCTGGAAATGCTACCAATATATCCAAAGCAACAGAGGAAGCACAAGGACATGCGGGAAATCGCCAAAGCTTTAATAATCAATTTAAAGAAATTGGTTCAAACCCACATAACTATACAAGCCCATCTCGTGGAGCTTATAACCAAGTATTCTTACAAGAACAAATAGCCGATACCTTTAAAGCAATTGCCAATAATTATGGAGGACATGGAAATTCAGATGAAGAGGTATTTGCATACGATTGTAGAATACATGCGTATAGTACAGAAGTTTATCCATTATTTGACGCATTTACTCCAGCAAATGGTAGTGCCAATATCGGTGGAAACAACTTTAATGCACTTTACTCAGGAGAATATGACCAAACACATATTAATTTAGGAGTAAAGGCAAGACCAACTTTTGATTTAGCATTATACAAAGATGTTATGAAGGCAACACTAAATATTAATGGACAAGAAGAAGTATATACATATGATGCAAGAAAAGATTGGAACAACCAAGGTTTTAGCTATGGTGTTAGAGAAGATTATTACTTAAATGAATTAAGAAATAAATACATTTTAAATAAAGGAACCAACATAAAAACAACAGAAACCATTAATGAAGGACAATATTCGCATGAATATAGAACAGAAGAAATTATTAATGGTAATAACATGAATGAAAATTATAAGAGTTGGTTACAAGATGATGAGAAATACAAAATGACGCTATATGGTGATGACAGTAATAAAAATTATGCATGGAGAGACATTAACAGTCAGCTAAATGATTCAGAAAAATTACAAATTCATGTAACCTATAAAATTGCTATTCGAAATCAATCTAGTGTAGAAGGTTCTGTAACAGAAATTGTAGATTATTTTGATGAAAATTATGCATTTGAGAGTGCATATGTAGGAGACAAAGATGGAAATCCAATTGCTGGAACAAATGTAGAAGCAAGCCAGACATCAATTTATGGAGAAGAAACCAGAATGGGTGCAAATGGCAGATGGACAGTAGATGGTGGAAGTCGTGGTTATAAAACAATTTACCTAAGACCAACAGAAAAAAGACTAAATCCAAGAGATAAAGAACAATATATATATGTAACATTTGGTTTAATTAATCCAGAAGAAACACTAATTCGAGCAGGATTACCATCAGGAAAAACATTCTATACTTACAATTTAGCAGAAATTAACGGATATAAAACCTATGGAGTAGAGTTAGGACAAACAGAATCCTTAGGATTAATTGACCGTGATTCAAACCCAGGTAACTTTAACCCAGGAACATATACTATGGGAGTAACACCATTAGAAGATGATACCAGTAAAGCACCAGCATACGCATATAATATTCGTACTTCAAGAACAATAGAAGGAAGAGTATTTGAAGATGCGAATACAGGAACGGCAACTTCAAAAGAGCATGTAGTAGATGTAGCAAAAACAAGATTCGGAAGTGGAACTCTTGATGATAAAGACAAAGGAATTGCAGGGGTAAAAGTAGAACTAGTAGAAATTAAAAATGGTGCATTATCAGTTCGTTCTACAACATATACCGATGAAAATGGTTGGTATGGATTTGGTGCATTTGTACCAGGAGATTACACCATAAGATACACCTATGGAGCAGATGATCAAACAACATTAACCAAAGAATCGCAATATATTGAAAACTATGTAACGGATTATAATGAACAATTTAAAACACAAAATGGTAAAACGTTTGAAGAAAGATTTGCTTTAAGTTATGGTATTAAAAACGATACTTCATATAATGGTCAAGATTATCAATCTACTGTTTATGAAACGGCACAAGGACAAAGTGTATTACCACATAATTATAAAGTCGATTCTAATTTAAAGAATATGTATGAAGCAAACAATAAAGCTAAAAATGGAGAAGAACAAGCATTATCTGTTTTAGATCAAATCATTATGAAATATGAAGCAGAGAATTATTATTGGTTTGATGATCCTATGATGGGAGGACGTTCGGATGCAACTGATGATGATGCAAGAAGAGCACAAGTAACCGCATATGCAAAATCGGAATATGGAAAAGAAATCATCAATCATAAAGCAGAAGTATTTAACTCCTATATTAACCATAAAGCATTAAGACAAAAAGAAAGCAATGCTGTAAACTTTGATGAATATACACAAGCACAACCAATGGAGGAAGCACAAGACACAATACAAAACAATAGGGAACTTGTAAATGAATTTGAAAGAAGAAATTACATGTATGCCTATACTCCAGAAATTAATGTAGAAATTGAGTATACCACAAAACAAATTGGAGGAAACTTAAACCAAACAAAAGGATCAAATGATCCAAAAGACTACTATGAATACAAAATAAGAGGAGTAGACTTTGGTGTAGTAGAAAGACCAAGATCAGGTTTAGCATTAGACCAAGATGTAGCTCATGTAAAAGTAATTGCAACCGATGGAACAACATTAGTAGAATTAAACAATAATGATGGAAAACTAGAAGTAGTTGTTGATAATGGAAATAACTATCAATGGATTAAAGCAGGAAAGGTAAGTCAATACGATAGAGATGAATTAATTAACGTTATCTTAGATGATGAATTATTAAGTGGTGCAAAATTAGAAGTAACTTATAATATCACCATAACCAATAACAGTGAAAAAGATGCTAATACAACAACAAGAGCAAAAACCATTATGAATTATGTAGCAAATAATTTGAATTTTGACTTAAATGATAATAATGGATTATGGGAAGTTATGAAAAAAGAAGACATTCAAACACAATCACATTCTACATGGGTTAACAATGAAATGGGAAGAAACAATGCAAGACAAATAGACTTAAGTACACAAACCACAGTGTTAAAAGCAACAGAAGCGAACCCACTTACCAAGCACTTAAAACCAGGAGAAAGCGTAACAAGCACACTAACATTAAAGAAAACACTATCTGCTGAAAGTGCTGCTGATGATTTAAGCTATACGAACTTAAGTGAAATTGTAGAGATTGACAATACCGTTGGTCGATATGACCGTGGTGCTGTTCCAGGAAATCAAAGCTTAGAAGAACAACCACGTGAACATGATACCTCTGGTTCAAGTCGATATGATGAAATTGATGAACATGCAGGAACAAAAAATGTAAAAACAAGATACCCACAAGATGGTACAATCATCATCACACCACCAACAGGAGAAACTCATATTTACTATGTACTAGGAACCATTGTAGGAGCAATTCTACTAGTAGGAATTTTAATCATTCGAAAACTAGTCGTAGCAAAAAATAAAGCCAAAGAAGACTAGACAATAAAAAATAGAGATTGTTTATAACAATCTCTATTTTATTTTGCCAACCCATTGAAAAAAACGAGGAAATGATATAAAATAATAACGAAAAAGATATTTTTTATATAAGAAACGTCATATCCGATCATAAACTATCATAAAAAGCCGAAAACTTTTTTAAATAGAGTACTAAATATGACAAACTATTCAAAAGATTAAGATTAAAATAGATACGAATATTTAGAAAAGTAAGAGGTGGTCATATGTTTCAAAATATACAAGGACAAGCTGATTTTGAACAAGAAGAAGTGGGAAATAAACAAGATAAAATAAAACGATTTTTGAAAGTGGCTCTAACGCCACAAAAAATCTTAATATATATGGTATGCTTTATGCTATCTAGCCTTGAATGTGTGGGAGGAATTGCTCCATTTGCGATTGCGATTTTAGGAGCCTGTCTTTCCAATCGTATTCCAGTCCTTATGGTATATATATGTACATTACTTGGTACCTTTATTGGTTTAGGAGCAACAAGTGCATTAACCTATCTTTTAACATCACTTGTTTTTATTGTAATGACACTCATTTGGAGACCAAAAGAAGGGTTAGAATATGAAAATGAAAAATTGAAATTAGGAAAATATGTGATATTATCCTCTTTTTTAATACAAGTCTCGAACATGTTATTTGGAGACTTTTTAGTGTATGACTTAGTGGTTAGCATAGGAATTGCGGTAACATCGTATATTTTCTATAAAATATTTGCAAACTCCTTAATTGTGATGGATCAATTTGGAAAGAAAAGAGCGTTTGCCATTGAAGAAGTAATAGGAGCAAGTATTTTACTTGCTATTTCAGCATCAAGTTTTCGAGGATTTGCTATTTTTGGGTTTGAAATACGAACCATTTTAAGTATTTTAGTGGTACTAATATTAGGTTGGAAAAATGGCGTACTAGTAGGAGCTACTACAGGAATTACCATTGGAACGATTTTAGGTTTAATTGGGCAAGAGGAACCAATCATAATTGCTTCTTATGCTTTATCTGGCATGATAGCAGGTGTTTTTTCAAGGTTTGGTAAATTTGGTGTGATTGTAGGGTTTATTTTAGGAAATGCCATTTTAACCTATGTAACCAATGGAAATACGGGTTCGATTATTTACTTAAAAGAAATTTTAATTGCTTCTTTAGGGTTACTATTAGTACCAGCAAGCATCCAAATTGATATTGAAGAATTATTTGGAAAAGCGAAATTATTACAAGCAGGAAGTGTAGGAAGCTTACAAGAAACCAGAGATACCATTTACCGCCTAAACAATGTATCAAGAACTATTGCAGATATTGCAGATACGTATAAGGAAGCAGCTACTACGATTGTTGAAGAAGAGGAAATCGTAAAAAAAGAAAACCAAAAGATTTTCATTGAGCAATTGTTAGAAAATGTAGAGGAACTAAGAGATAATATTCTATATGAAGATATGCAAAATATCGAACAATCCGAAATTATAGAGGATATCTTTCAGGTATTAGTTGAAAACCAAAAAATAACAAAAGAGGATTTACTAAAAGTACTAGAAAATCATAATAATTATGTCATAGGATTTGATAATGAAGAAGTAAGTAAACAAATTGAACAAGATGTAAAACAAATTGTTACTATGATGAATGAAGCATATCGTGTTAGTAAAGTAAATTTTATTTGGAAGCACAAGATAGAAGAAAATAAAAAAACGATGGTAAATCAGTTAGATGGTGTTTCAAAAGTTATTTCAGCACTAGCAGAAGATATGGAACAATCCGAAGACCAAGCAAATGAATTTATTATGGAAAAAGAAGAAATTTTAAATCTTGCTAAAAATCGTAATGTTGAGATAAAAGACTTAAAAATTAGAAGAGAAAAAACAGGAAGATATATTATTAATGTATATGTAGACACTTGCCTAGAAGAAAATGAAAAACGTGGTTGTACAGTAGAAATATTGGAAAAAATATTATCCAAAGTACTAGAAGAAAAAATTGTATTACAAAAAAATAATTGTGGACAAAAGAAAGACACCAATCTTTGTATAAACACATATACCTCACAAGACCGATACACATTGCAACTTGGCATATCCAGACAAACCAAACAAGGCTCTCCAATTTCTGGTGATACCTCTACAAGTTTAAAGCTAGAAGATGGAAAATACCTACTTGCCATCAGTGATGGAATGGGAACAGGACCAAAAGCAAGACAAAGTAGCAAAATAGCCATAAAAATGTTAGAACGCTTACTAAGTGGAGGTTTCGACAAAGACAGCTCCATTGAACTGATTAACACAACTCTATCGGCAAGTGCAGGAGAAGATGACACCTATGCCACTTTAGATATTGCCATATTAGACCTATATGCAGGAAACATTGAATTTATTAAAAATGGAGCCTGCCCAACCTATATCAAACAAAATGGAAAAGTACAAATCATAAAAGCACTATCCTTACCAGCAGGAATTTTAGATAACATTAGTCTAGTTGTATATGATAAAGATATAGAAGGAGGAGACCTTCTAATTATGTGCTCAGATGGTATCATGGAATCCAATACCGAATACCAAAACAAAGAGCTATGGGTAAGGGATATATTAGAAAGCATTGGAACCGATAATGTCCAAAAAATAGCAGACATTATCACAAAAGAAGCCATCGACAATGGCTATGGACAAGTAAAAGATGATATGACCATTATTGTGGCAAAAATGACTAAAAAATAAAACCGAAAAAGGAGAGCAATGTGCTCTCCTTTTACTACGATTTCCTTGACAAAACTGCCCAAAGGGCGTACAATAGAAGTGTTAAATAAAGGAGGATGTATGCAAAATTCAAATAAAAGGGCTTTTGAAATTATTAATTCAAGAACCAAAATATACTTAATTATCATTGCCATATTACTTGTCATTTTATGCTTCTATCAGATTGAACTTATTATACCAGCAGTGTTGGTTTATGCACTAATTTGTTTTTACGCATTTTGGACAAGCAATAAAAGAAAAGCAGAAATTTCAGAACATATACAAGAATTAACCATTGAGGTAGATTCCGCTGCAAAAAATACCTTAATTAATTCACCATTTCCACTAATTATTGTAGAAACAGATGGCAATATTATTTATAAAAGTTCTAAATTTGTAAGTGAATTTGAAAATGTAAATATAGAAGACACCCTAAATTACTTAATGCAAGAAATGAAAGTAGAAATTGAAGAAAAGATAAAAAATAAAGATAGCAATCGCACCAAGGACAGAACCATCCAAAAAGAGCAACAAATTGGAGAGCGAAATTACAAAATTATTGGAGAATATGTAAAATCCAAAAACAATGAAAGAAAAAATCAAACAGAATATATGGTGTTACTATATTTTATTGACCATACAGAGTATGTAAAAGCAGTGAAAAAATATCATGATGCCCAAATTTGTATGGGAATTATTCGAATTGATAATTACGAGGAAATGATGCAAAGAATTGCAACAGAAGACAAACCACAAGTAGCTGCAAAAATTGAAAAAGCAATGTATGATTGGGCAATTGAAACCAAAGGAGTTATTATCAAATCAGACCGAGACACTTTTGTGTATATTTTTGAGCAACGATACTTAGAAAAAATAAAAGAAAATAAATTTCAAATTTTAGATACCATTAAAGAAATCAAGCTAGAAGGGGGGTTACAAATTACACTAAGTATTTCCATTTCCAATGATGGAGCAAACGAATACGAAAAATACAAATCTGCTTTATCGGGAATGGATATTGTGTTAGGAAGAGGAGGAGACCAAGCGGTTATTCGTGAAAACGAAAAATACTTATTCTTTGGGGGAAGAGTACAAGAGTTAGAAAAAAGAACCAAAGTAAAAGCAAGAACCGTTGCCCATGCGTTAGAAGAATTGATGTTAGAAGCAAACCATATTATGATTATGGGACATACCAATGGGGACATCGATTCCATGGGGTCTAGTTTAGGCGTATATCGAATTGCCAGAAGCCTTGGGAAAGAAGCAAATATTGTAAGTGATCATATTGGTTTTGGTTTAACTGCATTTATTGATTCGGTAAGAAAAGAAGAAGAGGAAAATATTTTTATCGATAAACAAGAAGCACTAGCTAAAATAACCACTGAAACTTTATTAATTGTTGTCGATACCCATAAAAGAAGCTATGTGGAAGTACCAGAATTATTAGAAAGAACCAATCGAATTGTGGTCATCGACCACCATAGAAGAAGTACCGATTATATTGATAATGCTACTTTAATGTTCCACGAAGTATATGCATCATCAGCCGCAGAACTTGTAACTGAATTACTACAATATGTAGAAGTACCCGTAACCTTAAAAACAGTGGAAACCGAAGGGCTATATGCAGGAATTATGGTAGATACCAAAAACTTTACCTTTAAAACAGGTGTTAGAACATTTGAAGCAGCTGCATACTTACGAAAATGTGGCGTGGATATTATAAGAGTAAAAAAATGGTTCCAAAGTGATTTAGCAAGTTATAAAACCATTTCGAATATTGTAAAAGAAGCTGAAATTATACATGACACCATTGCCATATCTACCTACGAAGAAGAAACCAAAGATGCGAGTCTCATTTGTGCAAAAGCAGCCGATGAACTACTAACCATCAGTGATGTAACTGCCTCTTTTGTAATTGGTACCATTGGAAACAAAGTATGCATTAGTGGACGTTCCATAGGGGATATCAATGTACAAGTTATCTTAGAAAAATTGGGAGGGGGAGGACACATCACCCTTGCAGGAGCACAACTAGAAGGAAAAACCAAACAAGAAGCAAAACAAGAACTAATGGCGAAAATTGATGAGTATTTTGAGGAATTAGGAAATTAGGAGGAAAGCGTATGAAAGTCATTTTAAAGGAAGATATTAAAGGGGTTGGAAAAAAAGACCAAATTATTAATGCAAACGATGGGTATGCGAGAAACTATTTGTTTCCAAAGAATTTGGCGGTTCCGGCAGATAAGGGGAACTTAACGAATTTGCAATCGAAAAAATCCTCCGAAGAGCACAGGAAAGAATTAGAAAAAGAAGCAGCAAAACAAACGGCAAAAAAAATAGAAGAAATTATACTAAAACTTCCAGTAAAAGCAGGAGAGAATGGAAAAGTATTTGGAAGTATTACCTCAAAAGAAATTGCGGAAAATTTAGAAAAGCAATATGGAATTAAAGTGGATAAGAAAAAAATTCTATTAAACGAGCCAATCAAAGTAATCGGTACATTTCATATTGAAATTAAATTATACGATACCGTAATGGCAAAATTAAAAATAAATGTCGTAACCATGTAGGTGTCGACCAGCGAGCGAGGCACAAAAACACATGCCGGTAGGGGTCAGCATATCATGCAGGACCACGAACAACAAACCAACAAAAAGGAGCAAGAGCTATGGAATTAGGAAAAGTACCACCAAGTGATATAGAAGCAGAACAAGCAGTACTCGGAAGCATGTTGACCGATAAAGAAGCGGTTACTTCGGTTATTGAAGTATTAAAAGAAGAAGATTTTTACCGTGAAGACAATAAAGCCATTTATGGTGCTATTTTAAACTTATATAACCGAGCAGAACCAGTAGACATTATTACCCTAAAAGCAGAACTAACCTCTCTTGGAAAATTCGATATGATTGGTGGACTTGAATATTTAGCAAGTCTTCCAGACATGGCACCAACCACAGCGAATATTGACAAATACATAAAAATTGTAGAAGAAAAATCGATGCTTCGAAGCCTTATTCAAACCGCAAACCAAATTATTGCTCTTGGCTATGACCCAACCGAAGAAGTCGAAAACATCATGGACCAAGCCGAAAAGAAAATTTTTGATGTGATGCAAAAAAAGAACCAAAAAGGATATGCTTCTATAAAAGACATTTTAGTCGATACGTTTGCTGGCTTAGAAAAATTATATAACCAAAAAGAACACATTACTGGTATTCCAACAGGATTTGCAGACCTAGATTATAAAACAGCAGGACTTCATGAATCGGACTTAATCTTAATTGCCGCAAGACCAGCTATGGGAAAATCCGCTTTTGCTCTTAATATTGCAGCAAATGCCGCAGTTAGAGGAGGAGCACCAGTTGCCATTTTTAGTTTGGAAATGTCCAAAGAACAAATGGTAAACAGAATTCTATGTAGTGAAGCAATGGTAGATAGTAACAAAGTTAGAACCGGAAAAATTGATGATGAAGATTGGATGAAACTAGCAGGAGCATTAGGACCACTTTCCGAATCGGGTATTTATATAGATGATACCCCGGGAATTTCTGTTATGGAAATACGTGCGAAATGCCGAAAATTAAAACTAGAAAAAAACATTGGATTAGTGGTAATTGATTACTTACAATTAGTACAAGGAAGTGCTAAAAGAGGAGGAAGCCGTGAACAAGAGATTTCTGAAATTAGCCGTTCTTTAAAAATATTAGCCAAAGAAATTAATGTACCAGTCATTGCTTTATCCCAGCTATCAAGAGCACCAGAACAACGACCAGACCATAGACCAATGTTATCCGACCTTCGTGAATCAGGAGCCATCGAACAAGATGCCGATATTGTTATGTTCCTATACCGTGACGACTATTATAACGAAGAAAGCGAAAAGAAAAACGTAGCAGAAGTCATTATTGCAAAACACCGTTCAGGCTCAACAGGAACCGTAGAATTATTATGGCTTGGCAATTATACCAAATTTACCAATATCGAAAAATACAGAGATTAAAAGAAGAAATATTTTTTCATTTCTATTTTAACTACTTTTAAAGTAAAGAAGGAAAGGAATCAATTTTATGGGATTAAATTATATTAGCCTACAAAAAGCAATCGTAGCACTCGAAAACGGAATTAACATTTATTATACCAAAAAGGAACAAGATACCGAAGTAGATGAAATGGAGATTATTCAATCTGGAATTATTCAAAACTTTGAAGTATGTTATGAAATTTCTTGGAAATTAATGAAAAAGAAATTAGAAGAAAACATAGGAAGAACGGAAGTAGATGGTGTGTCTAGGAAAGAGCTTTTCCGTATAGCAGCACAAAATAAATTAATTGACGATATTGAAAAATGGTTTGTCTTTCATGAGGCAAGAAACATGACATCACATGATTATGATGGAATAAAAGCACAAGAAGTTTTGGGAATTGCAATCGAATTTTTGCCATATGCTAAAAAACTAATGGAAAGGTTAGAAGCCAATGATAGCAATTGAAAAAGAACAATTAACAATCATAAAGGAAATTTTAAGAAAGTATTTTCCACAAGAGGAAATCCGAATATTTGGTTCACGTTATAAACACACCAATAATCCATACTCAGATATTGATATAGCGATTGTAGGAAAAAAGAAAATTGATTTACAAACCTATAGTAAAGTAAAAGAAGAATTAGAAGAATCAAATTTAAAATATCGAGTAGATTTAATTGATTGGAATTCAATTAGTGAAGAATTTCAAAAGATTATAGAAAAAGGATATGAAAATATATAAGGAAAGAGATATGTTAAAAGAAAAAGTATTACAGACCATTTGTAAATATCATTTGATAGAAAAAAACGATCATATTGTATTAGGAGTGTCAGGGGGACCTGACTCTACTTGTTTATTTCATCTTTTTTTAGAATTGCAACAGGAAATCGAATTTACATTTGTGGTATGCCATATAAACCATGGTATTCGTAAAGAAGCTTTCGAGGAAGAGGAATATGTAAAAGACTTGTGTAAAAATAAACAAATTCCTTGCTATGTAAAAAAAGAAAAGGTATTAGAAAGAGCCAAAAAAGAAAAAATAGGAACAGAGGAAATGGGTAGATACGTTCGATACGCTTTTTTTGAGGAAATTGCAAAAAAAGAACATGCCAATAAAATTGCAACCGCCCATACCAAAAACGATTTAGCAGAAACGACCATTATGAATATTCTTAGGGGATCTGGGCTTTCTCGGGCTAAAAGGGATAGAACCCATTCGAGAAAAAAGATACATTCGTCCACTTATTGCATGTACAAGAGAAGAAATTGAAGCATATTGTATACAAAAAAAACTAGAACCCAAAATTGACCAAAGCAATTTTGATAATTCTTATACCAGAAATAAAATACGAAACCAACTAATTCCATACTTAAAAGAAGAATATAATCCAAACATAATAGAAGCAATGGCAAGAATGGCAAGTATTATCAGGAAAGAAGATGAATATATTGATAAAGAAGTAGAAAAAGCATACAAGGAGATTGTTTTAGAACAATCTCTAAAAGAAATTATACTAGATTTAAAAAATTTTAATCGATTAGACGAAGTCATAAAAAACCGTATGGTGCTTTATTCCGTAAGACAATTATTTGGTTCTAGTGCAGGAATCGAAAAAAAGCATATAGAGGACATTTGCTTACTATGTAAGCGAAATATTGGAAACAAGTTCCTAATTCCGAACAAAAAAGTGAAGATTTTAGTAAAAAATCAAAAAATATTTTTCATAAAGAACCAATAGTTCCGTAAGGAAAACCTTGATATGACTACATTCGACACAAAAAAGACACATTTAAAGTATTGCAATTAAAAATAAAATATGGTATAGTGCAAACGAATATGAAAGATAATAAATAAAAGTATGATAAAAGACACATACTTACAGTTAAGGGAGGAATCAACTTGAAAAACGGATTAAAAACATTAGCCATGTGGCTAATTATAGGAGTCATTTTTATTGTATTACTAACATCTATTTTAGATAATCAAGATACCAAAATGACCTATTCAGATTTAATTTCTAAAATGGAAAGTGCTGAAATTTCGGAAATAGAATTATCAGCAGATAACAAAAAAGCATATGTTACTCTAAAAGGAGAAGCTAGCAAAAAAGAAGTCAACATACCAAGTATCGATAGTTTTATGGCATATGCAGAAAACACTTTAAAAGAAGGAAATGTAAAACTAACCGAACAAAGTCAATCTATCTTTATTACCATACTTAGCTTACTTACTCCATTTGGATTACTAATTATCTTCTTAATTTTCTGGTTATTTGTTATGAACCCAAACCAAGGTGGAAACAAAACCATGTCTTTTGGAAAAAGTAAAGCAAGACTAATGGGACAAAGTGAACAAAACCGTATTACTTTTGAAGATGTAGCAGGTGTTGACGAAGAAAAAGAAGAATTACAAGAAATTGTAGAATTCTTAAAAAGTCCAAAAAAATTCACCGATATGGGGGCAAGAATTCCAAAAGGAGTACTACTTGTTGGTCAACCGGGAACAGGAAAAACTTTACTTGCAAAAGCAGTAGCAGGAGAAGCAGGAGTACCGTTCTTTATTATTAGTGGTTCTGACTTTGTAGAAATGTTTGTCGGTGTAGGTGCTTCTCGTGTAAGAGACCTATTTGAAGAAGCAAAGAAAAAAGCACCATGTATCATTTTCATTGATGAAATTGATGCTGTCCGGACGTCAAAGAGGAGCAGGACTAGGTGGAGGACATGACGAAAGAGAACAAACCTTAAACCAATTATTAGTAGAAATGGATGGGTTTGGAACCAATGAAGGAGTTATTGTATTAGCAGCAACTAACCGTCCAGATGTCTTAGATAAAGCATTATTAAGACCAGGAAGATTTGACCGTCAAATTGTGGTATCTGCCCCAGATGTCAAAGCAAGAGAACAAATTTTAGAAGTACATGCCAAAAAGAAAAAATTAGCAGATGATGTAGACCTAAAAACCATTGCTAAAAATACCTCAGGATTTGCAGGAGCAGACCTAGAAAATGTATTAAATGAAGCAGCACTACTTGCTGCTAGAAGAGATATAAAAGAAATTGGAATGAAAGAAATAGAAGATGCCATGGTAAAAGTAACCATGGGACCAGAAAAGAAAACAAGAGTAAGAAGCCAAAAAGAAAACAAACTAGTTGCTTACCATGAAGCCGGTCATGCTGTTGTTAGTCGTTTCTTACCAACCCAAGACCCAGTACATCAAATTTCCATTGTACCAAGAGGAATGGCAGGAGGATACACAATGTATCGTCCAACCGAAGACAAAAACTTTATGTCAAAATCGGAAATGGAAGAAAACATTGTATCTTTACTTGGTGGTAGAGTTGCAGAAAAACTAATTCTAGACGACATTTCGACAGGAGCAAGCAATGATATTGAAAGAGCAACCAAAATTGCAAGAAACATGGTAACAAGATATGGTATGAGTGACCGTATAGGAACCTTAGCCTTAGGCTCAACCCAAGAAGAAGTATTCCTAGGAAGAGACTTTGCCCAAAGCAAAGAATATTCTGAAGAAACAGCAGCCATCATTGATGAAGAAACCAAGAAAATTGTAGACATTGCTTACCAAAAGGCAGAAGAAATCCTAAAAGAAAACATGGATAAACTTCATACCGTAGCAGGAATTTTACTAGAAAAAGAGAAAATTGACGCAGAAGAATTTGACCAAATTTTTGCATAAAAAAACATCCCCAAATTACGAAAGTAATTTGGGGGATTTGTTATTTGGCAGGTGTGCCCCTTCCTGCATTTCTTTTGACCTATTACTAGGTGTGTAGCAACACAATCTCTACTTCAAATAACTAATTCTATTCTAATTAGATTATAGCATTTTTATTCATCTTTGTAAATAATTTTATTCTTTTCTCGTAATTTTCGTGTAACTATTCAGAGGCAAATAATAGGCTTTAAGAACCCCCAGTCACGCTCCCGCGTGCCAGCCCCCTTGTTAAAGGGGCTTTTTTGAAACACTTCGTAAGATCAAGTAAATTTGAGTTATTGGTAAATTATTATATTCTTAATACTATTTTTATCATTTTATATTTGCTTATTGCATACAAACTTCAAAGAGTTTACGGGAAAGCCCCTTTAACAAGGGGGCTGTCGCGGAGCGACTGGGGGTTCTTAAAATAAATCAAGATTAAAAATGATCACATCTAAATTGTTACCAACCAAAAGCAACATTTGGTAAAATAAATTTTATGAAATCATATATTATACACCGACCATTTCAATATTCAATGTTAAAATAGTCGGAAATGGTAAAAAACAATCTATGTTATTTAAAATAGCATAGATTGTAAATAAGAGGTTATTTATACAACAATCGAATACGATTTCCGCTTTTTTCGATGAAACCGTCTTCTTTTAACAGCTTTAGTTCCCTCATCATGGCACTTCGATCAATGCTTAAATAATCGGCAAGGTCGGTAAGAGAGAAGGGGATTTGAAAGGTTTTTCCCATATTTTTTGAGGAAATGACATTAAAATAGCCTAGTAATTTTTCACGAATGGTTCGTTTACTCAATAATTCGATTCTAGTGTTTAGTTCAATTACTTTATCTAAAAACAAAGTAGAAAGGTGATTCGATAAGATGGTATGGAAGGTACAATGAGGATTGCATTTGGTTTGCAAATCATCATAGATAAAAAATAAGACAGTACATGATTTTTTCGCTTCTACAAATAACTCATTATTGGTATTAACCACATAGAAAATCTCACCAAAAATATCATTATTGGAAAAATGTTCTACAATGGTACGGTTTCCGTTTAAGTCGTAACGAATTAAGTCAGCTTCTCCGAGACATCATAAAACAAAGCTGATTACGCTTCGCAATGTAAGAAGTAATAAGCTCCCCTTTTTTAAATGATTTTTTTTGTGCTCTTGTACATTCATGGTCCAAATCGGTTACAAATTTAGATAAATCAAAATCCATGTTTATACCCATATCCATACCCATCTACCTCGTATATATGACGTTAAAATTTTCTAAGCTTATTCTTCGCTAAGAAAATCTAAGTTTCGCATAAGTAATTTCTACGTCAGTTGCATTAAAATGCAATTTCCTAGAACTTACTTAATTATACATAATGTAACTGAAAAATGCAACAAGAAAATAATCGAGGATTATAGACGAAATTCGACAAAATAGGAATGTCATATATTTGTAATATAAATGAAACAAAAGAAATTTTCTTACATGCAAGCGGAAACGAAAAAGACAAACCCCTTATTCTCATAATTTGTTGCAATTGCAACAGAAAAATATAAAAGATACGATATAATAAGAGCATAATTTAGAGGGGGAGAAAAACATGAAAGTAATTAAAAGAGATGGAAGAGCAGTCGATTATAATCGAGACAAAATTGTAACAGCAATTGAAAAAGCAAATAAAGAGGTACGCTCAAAAGAAAGAGCAAGCAAAGAGGAAATTAATGAAATTATTCAATATATTCAAGATTTAGATAAAAAAAGAATGTTAGTAGAAGACATTCAAGACATTATTGAAGAACAATTAATGTTACATGAAAAATACGAACTTGCCAAAAAATATATTGTATATCGCTATACAAGAGCATTGGTACGTAAACAAAACACAACCGATGAATCCATTTTAGGATTAATCAAAAACCAAAACAAAGAATTATTAGAAGAAAACTCAAACAAAAATGCTGTTTTGGCTTCTACCCAAAGAGACTATATTGCAGGAGAAGTATCAAAAGACTTAACCAAAAGAATTCTACTTCCAGAAAAAATATCCAAAGCACATGAAGAAGGAGTACTACACTTCCATGATGCAGACTATTTCCTACAACCAATCTTCAATTGTTGCTTAATTAATATTGGAGACATGCTAGACAATGGAACTGTAATGAATGGAAAACTAATTGAAAGCCCAAAAAGCTTCCAAGTAGCCTGTACGGTATCCACTCAAATTATTGCAGCAGTAGCAAGTAACCAATATGGTGGACAAAGTGTTGATTTAAAACATTTAGGAAAATATTTAAGAAAAAGCAAAGAAAAATTTAAAAAAGAATTAGAAGAAAATTACAAGGATAACCTATCAAAAGAAATGATAGACAATATGGTAGATACACGTTTAAAAACGGAACTAGCAGCAGGGGTGCAAACCATACAATATCAAATTAACACCCTAATGACAACAAATGGACAATCTCCTTTTGTTACATTATTTTTAAACTTAGAAGACAATGACCCATACATTGAAGAAAATGCCATGATTATTGAAGAAATCTTAAGACAACGTTATAAAGGTATTAAAAATGAAAAAGGGGTGTATGTCACACCAGCTTTCCCAAAACTAGTGTATGTACTATATGAACACAACAACCTAACTGGTGGAAAATATGATTACTTAACAAGACTTGCCGTAAAATGTTCTAGTAAAAGAATGTACCCAGATTACATTTCCGCAAAGAAAATGCGTGAAAACTATGAAGGAAACGTATTTAGCCCTATGGGATGTAGAAGTTTCTTATCACCATGGAAAGACGAAAATGGAAACTATCAATTTGAAGGAAGATTTAACCAAGGAGTTGTTAGCTTAAATTTACCTCAAATCGGAATTATTGCAAATGGGGATGAAGATAAATTCTGGAAATTATTAGATGAAAGATTAGAACTTTGTAAAGAAGCCTTAATGTGTAGACATTATGCTCTACTTGGTACGACATCAGATACGAGCCCAATTCATTGGAAATATGGAGCCATTGCTCGTTTAAAATCTGGAGAGAAAATTGATTCCTTACTAAAAGGAGGATACTCAACCATTTCTCTAGGATATATTGGAATTTACGAAGTAACCAAACTAGTAAAAGGGGTATCACAAACTACCAAAGAGGGACACGATTTTGCCCTAAAAGTAATGAACCATTTACGAGAAACCACCAACCGTTGGAAAGCAGAAACCAACATTGGATTTGCTCTATATGGAACACCAGCAGAAAGCCTATGTTATCGTTTTGCAAGAATTGATAAGGAACGTTTTGGAGAAATTAAAGATATTACGGATAAAGGTTACTACACCAATTCTTACCATATTGATGTAAGAGAAAAAATTGATGGTTTCCAAAAACTAGCATTTGAAAGTGAATTCCAAAAAATCTCTTCTGGAGGGTCTATTTCATACATTGAAATACCAAACATGAAAAATAATTTAAAAGCCTTAGAAGAAGTAGTAAAATTCATCTATGACAATATCCAATATGCGGAATTTAATACGAAATCGGATTACTGCCATGTATGTGGTTTTGATGGAGAAATCATCATCAATGAACAAGGAGAATGGGAATGTCCACAATGTGGAAACAAAGACCATAGCAAAATGAATGTAACTAGAAGAACTTGTGGATACCTAGGAGAAAACTTTTGGAATGAAGGAAAAACAAAAGAAATTCGATCAAGAGTATTACATTTATAGACGTAGGGGTCGATGTCCACATCGACCCAGAAATAAGAATAAGACATGGGAGAGGGTCGATGAAGGCATTGACCCCTACAAAAGGAGGCTAGAATATGAATTACGCTAGTATCAAAGAATGTGATGTGGCAAACGGACCAGGAGTTCGTGTTAGTGTATTTGTTAGTGGGTGTAACCACCACTGCAAAGGGTGTTTTAATGAAGTGGCATGGAATTTTAATTATGGACAAGAATTTACCCAAGAAACCATTGACCAAGTACTAAAAGACTTAGACCATGATTACATAGAAGGACTATCCTTACTAGGAGGAGAACCTTTAGAATATCAAAACCAAAAAGGATTACTACCACTAGTAAGACAAGTAAAAGAAAAATTCCCAAATAAAAGTATTTGGTGTTATACTGGTTTTGATTTTGAAAAAGATGTCATGGGAAAAATGTGTAACACTTGGCAAGAAACCAAAGAATTAATTTCTGATATTGATGTGATTGTAGATGGGAAATTTGAAGAAGGAAGAAAAAATCCATCTTTAAAATTTAGAGGTTCTGAAAACCAACGATTAATTGATGTACAAAAAAGTGTACAAGCAGGACAAATTATTTGGGCTGATGTAGAAGAGGAAGAAATAAAAAAAGCAAATTAAGAGTATATCCAATAAAGAAAGTAAAAAAATAAAATCCTTATTTTTCGGCAAAAACTTGTCATGTTTTATGTACAAGCCGAATACAATATAGATAGATACTGGTATTTTCGAACGAGACAAAAAATTTGACAAATGTAAAACAGTTCGATATAATGACCATATCACTTGAAGGAGGGTTTAAATTCAATGATTAAAAATGAAAAAGCCTCACTATCGATTAAGAAAATAGCTTTTACGATGATACTACTCATACTTTTATGTGGTGTAGGCACAATGGCTACTAATACCAAACTAAGCAATGTCAAAATTGTGTTATCCAATCAATATGAAATTAATGTATTAACAACAAAAACAAAAATTTCAGACATACTAGAAGAAAATCATATTGTCGTATTACCTGAAGAGAATGTACTACCCAATATGGATTCACAACTTTCAGAAAATAAAACCATTACCATTACAAAAATTTCAGAAGAAGGGCAAGATGTAATCAAATTAGCTGAGGAAAATAGCGAAGTTTCCATAGAACAACTATTAGGAGACTATGCCCCTGTAATTGAAAAAATAATAACCGAGCAAGTTGAAATTCCATTTGAAACAATTACAAAAAATGCATCACAGGAAGAAGGAACAAGCAAGATTATCACAAAAGGAAAAAATGGATTAAAAGAAATTACGTATCGTGCTAAATTTAAAAATGAAGTAGAAATAGAAAGAACCATTATATCCGAAGATATGATAAAAGAACCAGTAAACCAAGTGGTTCAAATTAATAAAGAGGTAGTTACTTCTAGGTCAAACCTAGAAAGAACAAAACCAGTAGAATTACCAAAAACCACGAATCATACATTAGCAAAAAAAGTAGAAGGAAAAACACCAATGGTAAAAACCTTTAACACCTCAGCATATTGTTCCTGTACAAAATGTTGTGGAAAAACAAGCAATACTACCTCCTCTGGGGTAGCACCATCTACATGGCATACCATTGCAGCAGGAAAAGCCTATCCACTAGGAACCATTATTTATATACCAGCTCTAAAAGATAAGCCAAATGGTGGATGGTTTGTGGTACAAGATAGAGGTGGGTCAATATCTAGTAATAAACTAGATATTTATATGGGAACTCACACACAGGCATTACAATATGGTAGAAAGAATTTAGAATGTTATGTTTATGAAATGTAACATACAAATATAGGGATTGCAACATATGCAATCCCTTGCTTTTTTTCAAAATCGTGGTATAATACACACATACTGTATAAAGGAGGGTATACCATGAAACTAATTTCTTGGAATGTGAATGGATTAAGAGCAGTTTTAAAAAAGGGATTTGAGGATTTTTTTAAAGAAGTAAATGCCGATATTTTTTGTATTCAAGAAACGAAAATGCAAGAAGGGCAAATTGAAAATTTTGAGCTACAAGGGTATACACAATATTGGAATAGTGCGATAAAAAAAGGCTATTCAGGAACAGCTATTTTTACAAAACAACAACCTAAAAACGTCACCTATGGAATTGGGATAGAAGAACATGACAAGGAAGGAAGAGTCATTACCTTAGAATTTGATACTTTTTATTTAGTAAATGTATATACACCAAACTCCAAACGAGAACTAGAACGATTAGATTACCGAATGATATGGGAAGATGAATTAAGAAATTATCTTACTGGTCTAAACCAAAATAAGCCAGTGATTATGTGTGGAGACTTAAATGTAGCACATGAAGAAATTGATTTAAAAAACCCAAAAACAAACCGAAGAAATGCAGGTTTTACGGATGAAGAGCGAGGAAAAATGACCAAGCTTTTGCAAGGAGGTTTTACCGATACATTTCGTTTTGTATATCCTGAGAAAATTGCCTATACTTGGTGGTCTTATATGGGACATGCAAGACAAAAAGATGTAGGATGGAGAATTGATTATTTTATTGTATCCAATGATGCAAAAGAAAACATAAAAGATGCGTATATTTATAAAGACGTATATGGAAGTGACCATTGCCCAGTAGGATTAGAAATACAAATAGGAACAGAAAAATCTTTGTAGGTAAAATAAGAAGGACGAAAGATTAAAATGAAACAAATTAGGGAAGGAATGAAATGTTATGGAAAAGAAAACAAATATATGGGGGAAATGGTTATATTGGTTTATTTTTGCAGTAGCAGTAATTGTTGTATATAAAACATTAGATAATTTTAATGATATTACCAATTGGCTAAAAAACGTTTTTGATGTGATGATGCCATTTTTACTTGGAGTGTTATTGGCGTACTTATTTTATATTCCTTGTAAAAAAATTGAAGGACAATATCATAAAATAAAAAACAAATGGATCAAGAAAAGAGCAAGAGGGCTTAGTATTTTTACAGTATATATAGTAGTATTTATTATTTTAATATTAGCCTTTCAGTTTATCATTCCTAATTTAGGAAAAAGCATTGCCGATTTAGCCAACAACATTGTACCATATTATCAAAATACCATTAATAGTTTGCAAAACATACCAGAAGATTCTATTTTAAGACAGATTGATGTACAAAAGATTGCGGATAGTTTAAAACAAATTAATTTATCAGAGTATATAAACTTAAATACCATTTTAGAATATGCTAAAGGAATTATTGGAGTAGCAGGAGGAATTTTTGATTTCTTTGTGGCACTCATTGTATCGGTATATTTGTTATTAGAAAGAACGGAAATTTTATGCTTCTTACGAAAATTGGCAGGAGCTATTTTCAAACAAAAAACGTATAAGACCATTGGAAAATATTTTCATAATACCAATGCCATTTTCTTTAAATATTTATCAAGTCAGCTATTAGATGCTTTTGTAGTGGGAGTGCTAACCTCAGTGGCTATGTCAATATTAGGTGTAAAATATGCCATATTATTAGGTTTCCTAATTGGAGCCTCCAATTTGATACCATATTTTGGAGCAATTGTGGGAGTAGGAGTTTCTATTTTGATTACGCTATTTACAGGAGGAATTGGAAAGGCGATTTGGATGGCGATTGTGGTTATTATTTTACAACAAATTGATGCCAATGTTATTAATCCAAAGATTGTAGGAAATTCTTTAAAAATTAGTCCATTATTGGTGATATTTGCTGTTACAGTAGGAGGAGCTTATTTTGGTATTTTAGGAATGTTTCTTGCGGTTCCAGTATTTGCTGTGTTTAAAATGATGATAGAAGATTATATTGAATATAAAAATAAAAAAGAAAGTCAAATCGCATAAGCGATTTGATTTTCTTTTATAGTTTCATTTTCTTAATTTTTTTGATTTCGGCGTCTAATTTTTTTAAAATATCACTTCTGGCTTGATAAGCATCTTTGTATTCTTCTAAAATTTCAACATAATTACCAAACGTTTCTCCCTTCTCGAATAATACCTTCATACCATTTTCATAAAAGATGCGGTCTTTTTCTTTTTTTGCCTCTTTTGCTTTTTTGGCGTATGTATCAATTTCGTTTAATCTAGCAATGTTTTCTTCTAAATGTTCCACATATTCTTGTACACAATACTTTTCATATTCAATATCATCAATAACGACTTTAATAAGAGCCTTTAATACTTTTGGATTAATTTTTCCAACCTTTTTACCAGGTGAAGGAGTAGCATCTTCTATTAATAATTCAAGGGTATCGGAAATATCGATATGAGATTTATATTGTCTTTTACTTACAATTGCATCATATTCATCCGCAACACGAATAATTTGTCCTTCTATGGGAATGTCCTTTTTGGTAAGCCCATTTGGATAACCAGAACCATCCAATCCCTCATGATGATAAAGCGTACCAGCTACATAAGGACGAAGCTGTAAATCCTTCATACACATATTATATCCGAATGGTGGTATGGGTTTTCATCACTTGAAACTCTTCTTCACTCAAAGCTCCGCTCTTTTTGCAAAATTTTAGCAGGAATAAATAATTTACCAATATCATGCAAATAAGCACAAATTGTACAATACACGGTAAACTTATTAGAAGCATTCATATACTCACAAATGCGACAAGTTAAATTTGCTACATTCTCACAGTGTTTCCTAGTAAATACATCCAAACTATCTAACATACTTAACTGATAACGCATAACAGCATCTAAATTATATGCCTTCAAACTAGTCTTACTATAAAAATCAAACGTTTCCTCTTTCATTTTAAATTCCTCATTTCTTCTAAAACATCATATCATGAAAAACAAAGAAAAGTAAAGAAGATAGAAAAGAAAATACTAGAAAAAATATTGCGATTTTGTCGAAATTAGGGTATGATAGTAAGGAACTTAGAGAAAGGTGGTAGACATGCATTTAAAAAGAATCGAATTACAAGGATTTAAGTCCTTTGCAGATAAAACCATATTAGAATTTATGCCGGGAATTACATCGGTTATTGGACCAAATGGGTCTGGGAAAAGTAATATTTCAGATGCGATTCGTTGGGTATTAGGGGAGCAAAGCATGAAATCCCTAAGAGGAGCTAAAACAGAGGATGTTATTTTTGCAGGAACACAAAGTAGAAAATCTTTAGGGTTTGCGGAAGCTTCTTTAATTTTTGATAATACCGATGGCAAACTTCCCATTGAATTTGGAGAAGTAACGGTTACAAGAAAGATATATCGAAGTGGGGAATCTGGCTATTTTATTAATAAAACTCCTTGTAGATTAAAAGATATTTTAGAACTTTTCATGGATACGGGAATTGGAAAAGATGGATATAGTATTATTGGACAAGGAAAGATTGATGAAATTTTAAGCAACAAATCAGAAGATAGAAGACGTATTTTTGAAGAAGCAGCAGGAATTGTGAAATACCGTGTACGAAAACTAGAATCCGAAAAAAAGCTAGAAAGTACGAAATTAAATTTACTTAGAATTAACGATATTTTATCGGAAATCGAAGGAAACCTAGAACCATTAAAACTACAATCCGAAAAAGCAAAGAAATTCTTAGATTTACGTGAAGAATTAAAAGAAATTGAAATCGGATTATTTCGTTATCATATGGACACCTATAAAGAAAAACTAGAACAAATAAAAATCGATGAAGGCATTTTAAAAGACCACAATCTTCAAGAAGAACAAAAAATGGAAACCATAAATACGCTAAAAGAAGAACTAAAACAACAAATAAATGGGATTACGGACGAAATTGAAGCTATGCAAAACATAGGGTTTGAAAGTAGTAAGCAAATTGAAAAAATGAATTCAGACATTAATGTTGCCAAAGAAAGAATGGCAAACAATAAAGAAAATTATACCCGTTTTGAAAAAGAAATGGGAGAAAGTATAAAACGCAAAACCGAATTAGAAGAAGAGAAAAAGCAAAAATTAGAAAAAAAGAGTAACTTATTTGATAATAAAGAAAAATTTCAAAAAGACTTAGAGGCAAAAGAACAGGAACTAAGTGAACTTACCCAAAAATTATCCACAAAAGAGTTAGAAATTGAGCAAAAGAAGCAAAAACAAGAACAAAATGTGGATAAACGTTATGAAAAAAATGCTGAGATTAGTACACTAGAAGCAAATTTTGAAAACCATACCAAACGTGAACAAGCTCTAAAAGGAGAAATTCAAACGACGATTTCGGAATTAGATTCTACTCGTATGAACAAAGAAGAAATGGCAAAAAACTTTCAAACCATTGAAGCACAAAGAAACAGCATAACAAAAGCACTAGCACAAATAAATGATAAAAAAGAAGAGGCAAACCGCAAAATAAAGCAATATGAACAAAACCTTCAAACGTATGAAAGAGAAGAACGTATGAAATCTTCCAGACTTGCCTTTTTACAAGAAACCGAAAGAGAAAAAGAAGGTTATACAAGAAGTGTCAAAGCATTACTAGTAGAGGCAGACAAAAATGCGGATTTACGAAAAGGAATGTGTGGAGTGTTAAGTAATTTAATTCGTACTCCGAAAGAATATGAAACTGCAATTGAAATGGCATTAGGAGCAAGTTTGCAAAACATTGTAACCGAAAAAGAAGAAGATGCCAAAAAATTAGTAGAACATTTAAGAAAGCATAATTTAGGAAGAGCTACGTTTTTACCAATTGCTTCGGTTTCACGGAAAAAAACTAGACAAATTAAATCAAAAGGGAATTGACGGAGTTATTGGAATTGCAGCAGATTTAGTAAAATTCGATAAAAAATATGAAAATATCGTATTAAGTGTACTTGGGAGAACGGTTATTGTAGATGATATGGAAAATGCCATTAAACTATCTAAGCAAAACCATTATAGTTTCCGAATTGTTACCCTAAAAGGAGATATTATTAACCCATCAGGAGGAATTACAGGAGGTTCGGTGCAAACCAAAAGTGTTAATATCTTGGGAAGAGCAAGAGAAATAAAAGAACTAGAAAACAATCTAAAAGAAATTACTGAAAAAATCAAAAAAGAAAACCAAGAAAAACAAGAATACGAAAAAAGCATGGAACAAGTCTTAGAAGAAGTAGAAAGTTTAGAAAACAAATTAAAAGAAATTGATATTATTTATGCAACTGATAAACAAAAATTAGTAGCAGTAGAAGAAAATATTACAAAATTAGAAACAAGATTAGAAAAATTAAGAACCGAGCAAAAAGAGATTACCGAACAAAAAGAACAAATCACCATAAACAAACAGGAGCTTGAAAAAGAAATTACCACCATTACAGAAGAGATTGAAACCATAACACGAGAAATTGAACAATACGCTACATTAAACAAAGACAATCAAAAATACATTGATGATTTAAATTTCGATATTACCAATCTTCGTATTAGTGTATCTTCTTTTGATGAAAGTGAAGCATCACTTGATGAAATGGTAGAAAGAATTAAGGTAGACATTGAAAATTGTGACATCAGTATAGAAAACAAAAAAACACAAATGGAAAGTATCACCAAAGAGAATGAAAACTTAGAAAATCAGATTATAGCATATGAGGCGCAAATTGAGGAAATAAAAACAAAAGTAAATCACAGTGGGGAAACCGTAGAAAATTTAAAACAGGAAAGAACCAAAAAGAATACCAAATTATCGGAAGTAGAAGAACAGATTACTTCACAATTTAATGCAATCGAAGACTTAAAAGCACAAATTGTAAAAACAGAAGTAAAAAAGACAAAAATAGAACAAGATATAGAAGACATCATTAATAAAATGTGGGAAGAATATGAAGTAACCCCTAATATAGCAAATGATTACGAAAAGCCAGACAATGTAGCCAAAACAACCAAACAAGTAAACGATATGCGAACAGAAATTAGGAACTTAGGTAGTATTAATATCGATTCGATTGAAGAATACAAACAAACAAAAGGGCGTTACGATTTTATGTGTGAACAACGTTTGGATTTAGAAGATTCAATGGGAAAATTAAAAAAAGTAATTTCTGATATGACACAAGCAATGAAAGAGCAATTTACCAAACAATTCAATCAAATCAACCATAATTTTAATGAGGTGTTCCAAGAACTGTTTGGTGGAGGAAAAGCAGAATTAATTTTAGAAGATAAAAATAATATTTTAGAATGTGGAATTGAAATACAAGTACAACCACCAGGAAAAAAATTACAAAGTATGACACTTTTGTCTGGAGGAGAAAAAGCATTTACCGCAATTGCTCTGTTATTTGCCATTCTAAAAATCAATCCAGCACCATTTTGTGTGTTAGACGAAATTGAAGCAGCATTAGATGATGTCAATGTATATCGTTTTGCAGATTACTTAAAAAAATTTGCCAAACAAACGCAGTTTTTAGTGATTACCCATAGAAAAGGAACCATGGAAGTAGCTGATACGGTTTATGGAATTACCATGCAAGAAAATGGTATTTCAAAATTATTATCCATGAAACTTCGGAAAATAGAATAAAAAGGTGGAGTTCTATTACGAAAGTAAGAACCCCCAGTCACCTTCGGTGACAGCCCCCGAAAACTAAAGGGGCTTTTTTTTTGCCAGCTATTTACAAATTCAAAATTCATGATATAATAGGGCTATCTTGTTAAATTTGAACATAATCGTCTATATCATTAAATTATCAATATCAAATTGATTCCAAAAATATCAAAAGCTTTTGTTCGAAAAAGCAAAATATTTTCCAAAACAAAAAATAAAAATAGAAATACGAAAACGAAGGGAGGAGAACATATACCAGTTTTTTGTTATGTTTGAATTTAGCTAGAAATAGAAAAATATTGTCATTTTTGTTGAGTTTTTTTTCTTAACATGATACAATAAGAAAGGAAAATACCTATGAAACTAAATTTAAAAAATGATATCGTATTTAAAGCATTTTTTACGAAAAAAGGAAATGAGAAATACTTAAAAAGCTTTTTAGAATCACTATTAGAAGAAAGCATTGATGAAATTGAAGTAGTCGGAGAAGCAAGCCTAAAGCAGTTGGCCATTACCGATAAAATGGGAAGATTGGACATTAAAGCAACCATAAACAAAACCAAAATTGTAAACATTGAAATTCAATTATGTGATAACAAGGATACAAAACAAAGAACGGAATTATATGGTTCAAGACTATTAAGTGAGCAAGTAGGACGAGGAGATGAATACAAAGAACTAAAACCAGTCATACTAATCAATATCTTAAACTACAACGTACTAAAAGTACCAGATTATGCAACCAAGAGCATTATGGTTGCAGATAAACATAGAGACTATATTATTAGTGAAGATATAACCTACTGGTTTATAGAGTTACCAAAATTCAGGCAAAGTAAACCAAGACTAGCAAATGCACTAGAAGGGTGGCTAGCCCTAATAGATGATAAAGATGGGAGGTTAAGTAAAATGGCAGAAGAAAAACATGAAATTATAAAAGAAGCAAAAGAAGAAGTAGAAGAAATCTTATCTGAAGCAGTCATAAGAGAAATAAATGAATATAAACAAACTGCCATATGGGAAAGAAACTCGATGAAACGTTGTGCAAGAGAAGAAGGATTAAAAGAAGGATTAAAAGAGGGATTAAAAGAGGGATTAAAAGAAGGATTAAAAAAAGGATTAAAAAAAGGACAAAAAAAGGGCATGGAAGAAGGACGAAAGAAAGGAATAGAAGAGGGATTAAAGCAAGGAATCGAAAAAGGAATTGAGCAAGGTAAAACAGAGGGTAGAGAACAAGGGGTAAAGGAAGAAAGTAATCGAATTATTATAAATATGCTACAAAAAGGAATGAAGGTAGATCAAATAGAAGAGCTAATAGGAGTGCAAAAAGAAGAAATCGAACGAATAAAAGAGAGGTTAAATTAAATAAAGAAATTCCACTTTTAACCAAGTGATTGTGAAAATAGGGAAG
Organism: Clostridia bacterium; assembly: GCA_022796855.1. Classification (GTDB taxonomy): domain Bacteria; phylum Bacillota; class Clostridia; order TANB77; family CAG-508; genus RGIG8482. The sequence continues at coordinate 44,373 of JAAWJM010000008.1, forward strand.
AATAGAATATAATAAAAGCAATATTAGAGAGATTTTGAAGAAAATTAAAAAAATATTGCTTTTTTTGTAGTTTATACTTATAATGGCAATTACCAAATAAAAGGGAGGAAAATCTTGGAGCAGGATAACGAAAAGATTTATCAAGAATACTTTGATGAAGTATTTCAATATCTATTCTGCTTATGTCACGATAAAGCGTTAGCTGAAGACTTAACACAAGAGACATTTATTTGTGCAACTTTCGGAATTAACAAATTTAGAAATGACTGTAAAATAGAAGTATGGTTGTGTCAAATAGCAAAGAACTTATTGCGTAAAGAGTTAAAAAGACAAAAGAAATTTATCACAGTTTCTATAGATTCTGAGATTGGAGAAATGGGAGCATCCGATAGTTTGGAAGATGAGTTTATAAAACGTGAAAAGCGAATAGAAATTTACAAACAAATTGATAAATTAAATAGTCCTTACAAGGAGCTTGTGTATTTGAAATTAACTACTGAGTTAAGCTTTAACGAAATTGGTCAAATGCTCGGAAAGTCCGAATCATGGTCGAGAGTCACATATTATAGAGCAAAACAAAAGATACTAGAAAATATGAGAAAGGAGGAAAAAGAAAATGAAATTAAACAATAGGGATTGCAAAATCGTACAAGATTTATTGCCAAATTACATAGAGAATTTGACAGATGAGATTACAAATGAATACATAGAAGAACATATAGCAACTTGTGCAGAATGTGCACAAGTACTAAAAGATATGAACGGAGAGTTAAAATTAGAACAAATTCATCAAGAACATGAGATTAAGTATTTAAAGGGGATTCGTAAGAGAGTAAGGAGAACCATATTAGCAGTAACAATAGCAATCATTTTGATTGCTGGTTGTGTGATAGGGTATGTATATAAAAAGTCACAGATACAGGTGAATAATTATACGTTTTTGAGAGCTGATTATATAATAGAAAATGAAGAAGGAAAGGAAGATGGTAAAGTATATGGAAGTGTAATTGCAGTATTTAATGAAAGAGAAATATGTGTTAGTATGAGAGTTGTAGAAGATTATGATGAAGACAGATATCTAGGAATGAAAAAAAGCAAGGATAATTATACTAATTTAAAACTTATAAATAATACTGTGTATTATAATACAAATAGGTGGAATGGACATAGTAAGGAGGAAGTAAAAGAATATTGGATAACAAATTATCCAATAAAAACAATAGAAGAAATATAAGAAAAATATAAAAGGGGGCTTTAAATATAAAATATTTAAAGCCCTAAATTTTGATATGAAGCACAAATAATAATATCTAAAAATAGAGTTCAGCTAATGAGTGTCAACATTACAGGTTATTGTACAGACCGTGTATCATGTTTACCAACTTAACCAAACATCAACATCACAGGTATAACCACTTGCAAGTCCCCAAGCTACTTCATATCTCCCAGAATTTGCAGTGTTAAACCGTATGGATTTTGTGCCATCACTGGCGTATAAATAGATTTGTCCCGCATAACTACCGTCAGGACGATAAAGAACCACATTAACACTAGGGTTACCAGTATATTCCCGAACAGCAACCTGCATATAACCAGAGCTACTACTTCCGCCCGAGGTATTTATGTATGCTCTGCCGGCTGATCCACTTGCATGTATGCAAGTATATCCCCGAGTAGCTGAAAACGGTGTAGCTTCTACATCATCGTCTGCATTGACAATAACGACCTCGCCATCATCAATGTCCTGACCATCGGCTAACTGCATGCCATCATCTGTGACATCGATCACAATGACATCATCTGAAGGTTGCATTGCCGGTTCTGTCGCCTCTGCTGCCAGTACAGACATGCTGGATGACATCATAAGGAATGCCATTAGTAGAGCTACGAAATTTCTTTTCTTCATTTGTTTCCCTTTCCCCTTTCTTTGTAGGTGAGAATTTTTGTTTACGGGTTACGTTTGGTTTCGTGCTTCATATTTATCCAAAAAAAGAGAACATTGATTAAACAATGCTCTCTTTTTTCGAACTTTGTTACGCATTCCATGAGGAATACGTATGTATTCTACCGCTAGAAAAACTATTTTGCAATGGAAATGGAACGGTGCGGAAAAAAAGTGTCGAAATTTGTCGAGAAAATAATTACGCTAAACGTAAAATTTGCAAAAAAATGAAAAAATTTCGATTTTTTTGTAACGAAATGGGTAAAAAATGACTCTTATATAGTGAGAAGAAAAAAATAGGAGGTAGAAAATTATGAACCGTTTTGCAATTTTAGAAAATGACTTAGAATTTTCAAGAAATTTATTGAATGACATCATGAGCAATAACAATAAGGTACGTTTAGTACGACTTGCTGTGAAGACAGAAGAACTTGAAGACAAACTAGAAAAATTAGAGAAAGGAGATATTTTAATATTTAATTTAGATATTCCAGATGAAAATCGCTTAGAACTATTGGACAAGCTAAAACAAACCCACAGACCTTTACCATATATTATTGCCTATAGTAAAGAAATCGAACATTACCAAGCAATGTCACAATATAAAAACTATTTTTATAAAGGAATTCAAAAACCATTTGATAAAAAAAGAATAGTAGAAATGGTAAATCAAATTACCTACGAAACCTGCATTCATTACTATGAAAAACAAGTAAAACAGGAACTACATAAATTTGAAATGAATATTATAACAAAAGGTTATGCGTATATTGTAGAAGCAATTACGTTTTCTTTAGAAAACGAAAATTTACTAACAGACATGACACATGGATTATACAAAATGATTGCAGCAAGACATGGTGTTAGCGTAGATAATGTAAAATGGTCTATTGAAAAAGCAATGAAATCTGTCATACGATATACCAATTCCAAAATTATGAACTCATATTTCTATGTTGTATCAGGAGAAAAAATAACGCCCAAAATGTTTATTACTACAATTGTTGAAAATTTAAAGGAAAAAATAGAGGAAGAACAATACGCTTAAATGGTACTTTTGAAAAAAGATAAAATATAGTAAAGGTCGATTAAGTTTATCGACCCCAATTATAGCATAAAACGACTAATACCAATACAAATTAGTAATACTCCAGATAAAGTACTCCAAATATTTTCAGGAAGGCGAGAAACGCATCGTAATTTCTCCCCAAGAATTCTACCAAGAGACAAAAAGAGAAGTTGAAAAGTAGCCACCAAAATAGGAAATAAATACGAAGGACAACCAATCATACTACTACAAATACCAATACAAATCGAATCAATCGATAAACAAAAACCTAAATAAATGGCTTCTTTCCAATCAATCTTTTTAGAATGGTCTAAATCCGAAAACATAGGATTACGAATAATTTGAATCGTAATTCCTAAAAAGCGAATCATAAATTCATATACTGTAGGAGAAGGAACTTGTAATATTTCTTCTTCTTTTTTGGGACTAATAGCCTGGTAAATAATCCATAAGCCCATTAACACCAAAAAACAAGCTCCAATCCATTTTGTAAAATTTTCTGAAAAAATCTCATTTAATATTCCACCAATGTGAACCGACAAAGTCGTAATCAAAATAGAAATCATAAACAAAATGATTTTAGAAGTACGGCAAATTTTGGTATTTCGTATTCCATATGTAATACCAATACCAAAGGAATCGATACTAACCGAAAGTGCTAAAATAAGTAAGCTAAGAAGCATGATATTTTCACCTCATTTACATAATATGAGAAAATACGTCTTTTGTGAATATATAGACAAATACGGTTCAAATATGGTATGATAAATACGGTGGTAGATATGTTAACAGAAGAACAAAAAGAATATATTATCAAAGAATTGGATAAAAAAGGAATCGGAGTACAAACGCAAGATTATGTATTACACTATTGTGAAGTGAATGCAAAGTTATATGCACATGTCATTCCGATTCAAGATATTATAAAAAGAGTAGTGGTAAATTTAGATAAAGATATCAAACATTATAAAAAACTAACTTATTCAAGGTATAATACCGAAGATAAAGACATAAAAATAGCTTTATTAACGCGTGGAAAAATTAAGAAAAATACTATTTTCCATGAACTTGATCATATGGCTACGTCATCAAAAGACAATTTAAAGCAAGCAAATAATGGAAAAAGTTATTCTCATTTAGAATGTGGATTAGATATGAGAATGAACCTTAACAATGGAGAATTTACTAGTTTTACAGGATTGAATGAAGGAATTACAGAATATAAGGTTATGAAATATGTTTTATATGAGAATGCTAGGAAACATGATGTAAAAAAGTATAAATCCGATAGTTGTTATTTACCTTATATTAATGTAGTAAGTCAATTAGTGGATATGTTAGGAGAAGATACTATTGTTCGAGACCAATTTTATGGTGACATTGTTGATTTATGTGAAAAATTGGATGAAAAAGTACAGGGAAAATATAATCTATTTGAGATTGTTAATGATATGAATAAATCAGTGTTTTTAAAAAAATCCAATTTTTTTCATCCAATTCGTACGATAAAGGCAAAAAAGAATTTAAAACAAAAGTTAGAAATTTCAAAAAAAATTACACAATGTACTAATCTAGGAATTACATTATCGAAAGAAGAAATGAATGTAAAAGATTTAAATGATATTCTTGCTTCTAATAGAAAAAGAACAAAAGAATATCAAAAATTTGACTTTATTCCAAAGGTAATTCTAAAAGGAAGTCCACTAGTTCCCAAAGAAGCATATAAAGGAACAAAGTCATTAGAAAGATAAAAGCAAGAAATTAGAGGGAACTTTAATTTCTTGTTTTTTGTTTATCATAAAATCCTAGTACAAGCATATAGTTATAAAAACAAACAAAGGAGAGGATTTTATGTGGCATTGTTTACGTGCAGATGAAGTGGAAAGAAACTTAAAGACGAATGTGTACAAAGGATTAAGTGGAGAGGAGGCAAGTAGGAGGCTTGAGAAAGATGGGCTAAATCGATTAGAGGATAAGAAAAAAGAAAATATTGTGGTTCGCTTCTTAAAGCAGTTTAATGATTTTATGATTTTAATTTTAATTGCAGCTTCTGTTATTTCGGCAGGAATGGCATATATAGAAGGAAGCCATGATTACATGGATTCTATTATCATTATTTCAATTGTTATATTCAATGCTATTATGGGAATTGTGCAAGAAGCAAAAGCGGAAAAATCCTTAGAAGCTTTAAAGAAAATGGCAGCACCTCTTGCAAAGGTGAAACGAAATGGTAAAATAGAAACCATTGAAAGCGAAAAATTGGTAAGAGGAGATATTGTAATTTTGGAAGCTGGTAATTTTGTTCCAGCAGATTGTAGGTTAATAAAAAGTGCAAATCTAAAAGTAGAAGAATCGGCTCTAACGGGAGAAACGTTACCAGTAGAAAAACAGGCCAATGCGTTACTTAGGGAACATGTACCACTAGGAGATATGACGAACATGGTATTTGCTACTACGATTGTAGTAAATGGACATGCAGAAGCAATTGTCGTAGAAACTGGTATGCACACTAATGTAGGAAAAATTGCAAAAATGATTTTGCAAGATGAGGCCCCACAAACACCAATTCAAAAAAAGCTAGCACAGGTCGGAAAAATATTAGGAACCGCTTGTTTACTAATCTGTTTTGCTATTTTTATCATTGGTATTTTTAAGAAAATCCCAATTATGGAAATGTTTATGACTTCCATTGGACTAGCCGTTGCAGCAATTCCAGAAGGACTCCCAGCCATTGTTACTATTATGCTATCCATTGGAGTAACAAAAATGGCAAAAAACAATGCCATTATTCGAAAATTACCAGCCGTGGAAACCCTAGGCAGTAGTAGTGTAATTTGTTCAGATAAAACAGGAACCTTAACGCAAAATAAAATGAAAGTAGTAGAAGTACAAGATATGAATGGAAAAGTCATTCTTGAAAAAGAATACCAGTATTTATTAGCAACCGCTAGTATGTGTACCGACTGCCAAATTGCAAACGTAGAAGGGAAGGAAACCGCCATAGGAGAAGCAACCGAAATTGCCATTGTCAATGAAGCCTTACGAGTAGGAGAAAATAAGGAACAATGGGAGGAACATTACCCAAGGCAAAACGAAATACCTTTTGATTCCAATCGAAAATTAATGACCACCATTCATCGTTATGGAGACAAATACCGTGTTATCACCAAAGGTGCACCAGATGTGTTAATCGAACGTTGTAAAAACTATTATTATCATGGAAAAGAAGAAAGTTTTACAAGTAGAAAAAAAGAAGAGATGAATGCAAAAAATCAGGAAATGGGAGAAAAAGCCTTAAGAGTATTAGCAGTAGCCTACCGTGATTTTTCGGTACTACCAGAAAAAATAGATACCAATATTATCGAAAAAGACCTTACATTTATGGGATTAATTGGAATGATTGATCCACCAAGAGAAGGGGTAAAAGACGCTGTAGCAACCTGTAAAAAAGCAGGAATTAAGACGGTTATGATTACAGGAGATCATATTGTAACCGCAAAAGCCATTGCCAAAGAATTAGGGATTTTAAAATTACACGATTTCGCCATAACAGGAGCTGAACTTGACAAACTACCCGAGGAAGAACTTAGGAAAAACATCATGCGTTATTCAGTATTTGCTCGAGTTAGCCCAGAGCATAAAGTAAGAATTGTAAAAGCCTATCGAAGTACAGGAGCAGTTGTTGCCATGACAGGAGACGGTGTAAATGACGCTCCAGCTTTGAAAAATGCTGACATTGGAATTGCCATGGGAAAAAATGGAACCGATGTGGCAAAAAATGCTTCGGATATGATTTTAACAGATGATAATTTTGTTACGATTGTAAAAGCGGTCAAACAAGGAAGAAATATATTTGATAATATTAAAAAAGCAGTACACTTTTTAATTTCTACGAATATTGGAGAAATTGTAACCATTTTTATGGGGTTATTATTAGGACTAGAATCTCCCTTACTTGCCATTCAGTTATTATGGATTAACCTAGTAACCGATTCTATTCCAGCCATTGCACTAGGACTAGAAAAACCAGACAAAGATATTATGAATAAAAAGCCACAAAATAGTAAAAAGGGGATTTTTTCGGATGGCTTATGGGGAAAAATCTTTGTAGAAGGTACCATGCTTGGTATGCTTACCCTACTTGCTTTTAGCCTAGGTAATCACTTATATGGACTAGAAACCGGAAGAACCATGGCATTTTTAAGCTTAGGTTTACTAGAACTAGTTCATAGCTTTAATATTAAAAGCGAAGAATCTATTTTCAAAGTAGGATTGTTTGAAAACCGTTATTTAGTAGGAGCTTTTCTACTAGGCAGTATCTTACAAATTGGTGTCGTATGTTTGCCAGTACTTGCTAATATCTTTGGACTAGTACCACTAAGTTTTAAAGCATGGGGCTACGTAATCGCCATTTCCATATCCCCACTTTTCATTATTGAAATACAAAAGAAATTTAATGAACTAAAATTCGGAAAGCGTGTGTATGGGTATAAGGATAAAATGGATTATTAGTTTTATGAAAGAAAATTAAAAACTTTGTTTTGTTCGCTTGTACTTTAGAGATAAATGTTATATAGTAGTTTATGAAAATGAGAATAAGCAGAGTGTGTTGCCACCTTTTTCTTCTTAGTTCTTGACAAAAAACTCCGCGATGTTATGTTGTGAGATTGAAAAATGTGGGTGGTAATTATGGTAGAATCAGCGTTAAAAATGACTACATATCTATTATTCTATGGATTAATAGGAGTTACTATCATAGATGTTGTCTTAGTAATTGTCATCTTGGGACTACTTATAGACAATAAAAAATAACCATTCTGCTTTGACGAGGGAATGGTTATTACTCTTCTTCGGCAACACATTTGCGTGTTTCTCATTTTCTATTTATATTATACACAGATATTTAGGAAAAGTCAAATGTTTTTTCTAAAAGGAGAGAGTATGGATGAAAAAAATAGCTAGAAAAATGATGATAGCAGTAATTGCATTTTTTGGCATTTTATTTATTTCTAATTTGTCAAATGCAAGTGGGCTAATTTTACGAAATTTGGATTATCAGGTAAATTTAAAACAAGATGGAACAGCGGAGGTTGTGGAAACTTGGAAAATTCGTATTGAGGATACGAATACCTTATTTAAGACGTTTGAAATTGATAAAGACAAGTATAAGGAAATTCGAGATGTTCGTGTAGAAGAAGTTAAGAGTTCAGGAAAGGTTAATTTTACAAAAATTAACCAAGAAAAGTATCATGTGGATAAGAATTGTTTTTATGCCTTAAAAAATAAGAAAGGGCAATTTGAAATTGCATGGGGAGTTCATCTAAAGGATACAACAAGAACCTATCAAATTTCTTATACCATTGTGGATGCGATAAAGAATTATGCAGATTGTTCTGAGTTTTATTGGCAATTTATTTCAACTGAATCAGCAATTCCAGCCAATCGTGTAACAGGAACCATTGAATTACCACGGGCCAGTTTCTAATAAAGAAGAATTAAAAACCTGGGCACATGGACCATTAAACGGAAATATTACGATTTTGTCGAATCGTACGGTTTCCTTTGAAGTAGAAAACTTACCAGAAAATACGATGTTAGAAGCAAGAGTAGTAACACCAAATTATATATTTGCCAATAATCAAAACAAGAGTAGTCAAAATAAATTACAAAGCATTTTATCACAAGAACAAGAATGGGCCAATGAAGCAAACAGGAAAAGAGAACAGTTACAAAAAAGGCAAGAAATGATAAAAACAACAATGATAATAGGTGCAATTGTGTTTAATATAATAGGAGCTGGTTTGGCGGTCATTGTGATAAAAAAGATAATCAAGTATCATAAAGAATTAAAAGAACATCCGATTTTAAAACCGCAAATCCAACTGGAATATTTTAGAGATATACCAGATGAGAAAGAAACACCAGCTGGAGCAGGTTTCCTATATTATTTTAAAAATACAGGGATTAGTTATCATATGAGTAAAATTCTATCGGCTACGATGCTAGATTTATGCTTAAAAGGGTATTTAAGTTTTGAGCCAGTAGCAGGAAAAAAAGACCAAATTAAGGTAATATTAAAAGAAAAGAAACCGAGCGAATTACCAGAAGATGAAAGCATAATTTACGAGTTATTAAAACAAGTAGCAAACAAAGAAACGAATTCATTTACCATGAAGGAATTCCAAAAATATGCAAGTAATCATTCTAGTAATGTATTAAGTAAAATAAACAAAATTGAAAAACAAATAAAAATTTTGCAAGAACAAAAAGGGAATTACAGTGAAAAACAAATAGAAACCTATCATATTTGGTTAGCAAAAGGAATTGGTTATTTATTCTTAAGCATTTTTAGTTTATTTTTCATGCAAATACTAGTTCTTCCAAGTATTGTAGCAATGGGGTATTGTTTCAAAGTGGGAGGAAGATATAATCAACTAACCAAGAAACGGAGTAGAAGAAAAAGCCAAATGGATCGGTTTAAAAAAATATATGTCTGAGTTTTCGCTTATGAAAGAAAAAGAAGTACCAGAGTTAGTTTTATGGGAAAAATATTTGGTATATGCTACTGTTTTTGGTATTAGTGAAAAAGTATTAAAACAACTAAAAATGGTATATCCGATGTTAAGTGATGAAGATTATTTAAACTCACATGGATACACATACATGTATTTAATGTATTCCGGAAATTTTCATGGTTCCTTCTTATCTACATTAAATACATCGGTGGGAAGTTCCTATTCAAATATGACAAACTATTCTTCAGGTTCTGGAGGCGGTGGCGGTTTCTCCAGTGGCGGTGGCTTTGGAGGAGGCGGAGGCCGGAATGGGCGGAAGATAGCAAAAAAGAAGGGAAATTCCTTCTTTTTTGTTTGTTCTTATCGTATTTCCAAAACGGAAAAAGAATTACGAAACTCCACTAGTTTCCTTAGACTTTTTAGGAGAGGACTGGCACTGACAATTGCTATTTGAGCAACCATTGCCCCCCTTGTGTTTGCAACCACAAACGATATTGCCACATTGACAGGTTGTTGATGATTTTGTTTTGGTGCCGTTTTCCATAAGGTCTCCTTTCTTGGATATGCAGTTTTTATAGGTTAATTATACTGTAAATAGCATCAAAAATCAAGGATTTAACTAATTATAAGATAACATAAGGTTACATTAATTCTTTCTTTTTCCAAATAAAGATAATACACGTAAGAAAATGTTAATAAAGTCTAAATATAATTCCATAGCTCCATAAATATGTAACTTGCTTTGGTCTAACGTTTCATCATCTTGTAATGCCTTAATTTTATTCATGTCGTAAGCAGTAATTCCAAAAAATACAAATAGAATTACCCAATCTAATCCGACATCTAACATCGAATTACCAAGCCATAAATTAATTACACTTAAAATAATTCCAACAATTAGAACACCAAATAATAGAGTTTTCCAATTGCTTAAGTCTTTGCTGGTTTTATAACCATAAAAAGCCATTCCACCAAATAAAAGAGCACTTGCTACAAATAACCATACAATTGAATTTAGTTCAAATAGAACAAAGATAGTAGAAAGTGTTACTCCATTTAGCATAGCATATACAAAGAATAAAATTCCAACAATCATTGGAGGCAATTTTCGAAATAAAAAGGAAAATAAAAGAACAACTAAAACTTCAGCAATGAGTAACATTTCCCAATAACCACCAAAGATAATCGAAATAAATAGTCCAGATGAATACGTATACCAAGCAACAATAGCAGTTCCTAATAACCCAAGAAACATCCAGAAAAATGTTCTTGCAATTAAAGAACCTTGTTTTTCTTCTTCCATCGTTTTAACTCCTTTCTTATTTTTCTAGTACTATTATAATACAAAAAGAAAAGAAATACCACTACATAATAAAAAATACTTGATAACCCTTTTTCCAAAGTAAGAATATACTATATTTAGATAGGTGAAAAAGGAGGAAAATATGGAAAACATATTAGAGTTAAAACAAGTAACCAAAAAATATCAGGCAAAAAATGGCGAAATAGAAGCAATTCATGATGTCAGTTTTTCGGTAAAAGAAGGAGAATTTATTAGTATCATTGGACCTAGTGGATGTGGAAAATCTACGCTTTTATCGATTATTGCAGGATTAGAAGAAAAAAACTCTGGAAGAATATATATTGCAGGAGAAGAAATAAATGGAGTATCTGAAAAAATAGGATATATGCTACAAAAAGATAGTTTGTTAGAATGGAGAACCATTTACGATAATGTGTTATTTGGACTTGAAATAAGAGGAAAAAAGAATAAAGAAGCCAAAGCCTATGTCGATGCGTTACTAAAGAAATATCATTTAGAAGAATTTAAGAATAAATATCCTTCGCAGTTATCTCGGGGGGATGAGGCAAAGGGTTTCACTCATTCGAACATTAGCAATAAAACCAAAGATATTACTATTAGATGAGGCATTTTCTGCACTAGATTATCAAACAAGACTTATGGTGACACAAGATGTATATGAAATTTTAAAAAGTGAAAACATGACAACATTAATGGTAACACATGATATTTCGGAAGCCATTAGTATGGCCGATAAAGTGGTTGTGTTAAGTCATAGACCAACTACCGTAAAACACATTTGTAAAATGGATTTTGAAATGACCAATAAAAATCCATTCAATTGTAGAAAAAGTCCTAAATTTAGTGAATATTTTGATTTATTATGGAAGGAGCTTGAAGTACATGAATAAAAAAGCCATATCGCAAGATAGGATAATATACTTAAGAAAACAAAGACAAAATAAAATAGCGATTTTTTCCGTACAAATGGCAATTATGATAGGTGGGATTGCCTTATGGGAAATATTAGCCAACATAGGTGTTATTGATAGCTTTATTGCAAGTCAACCAAGTCGTATTGTAAAAACGTTTCTTAATCTTTCAGGAAATGACTTATTAACCCATTTGGGAGTAACCTGTTTTGAAACTATTATTGGTTTTGAATTAGGAGCTGTTTTAGGGGTATTGATTTCGATTATCCTATGGTGGTCGAAATTTTTAGCAAAAGTAGCAGATCCATTTTTGGTAGTATTAAATAGCTTACCTAAAATTGCATTAGGACCAGTCATTATTATATGGGTAGGAGCAGGCATGGGAGCAATCATTGTAATGGCATTAGCCATATCTTTGATTGTAACAGTATTAGAAATTCTAAATGGATTTTTAAATACGGATGAAGAATTAATTAAAATGGCGAAAACCTTTCATGCAAATAAACTACAAATTTTAACCAAAATTGTCATTCCTGCTAACATACCTACCTTCTTAAATTCCTTGAAAGTAAATATAGGACTTTCTTTAGTAGGTGTCATATCAGGAGAATTTTTAGTTTCCAAAGCAGGACTGGGCTATCTAATTGTCTATGGAGGTCAAGTATTTCAACTAGACCTTGTTATGACTAGTGTCATTATCCTAAGCATTGTTGCAGCTATTCTATACCAAGGGGTGGTCTTACTTGGAAGAGTCGTTAACAGGTAGAGGTTGATGCCTTCATCGACCCACGAATAAGAATAAAACATGATAAACGGGTCGATGTGGGCATCGACCCCTGCAATCAAAATTTAATGACAAGGAGGAAAAACATGAAAAAAATAATAGTAACAGCAATCATTTGCGTGATTGTTATATCCTTAGCCGTTACAACGGTTATCTTAAAAAACAACAAAACCAATAGTCATCTAAAAACCGTTCGTGTGAATGAAGTCACACGTTCGGTATTTTATGCACCACAATATGTAGCCATTGCGAATGGTTATTTTGAAGAAGCTGGTCTAAAAATTGAACTTACTACAGGGCAAGGAGCCGATAAGGTTATGACCGCAGTAGTAGCAGGACAAAGTGATATTGGTTTTGCAGGTCCAGAAGCTTCTATTTACGTATACAACGAAGGAAAAGAAGATTACTGCCAAGTTTTTGCACAACTAACCAAAAAAGACGGTTCTTTTTTAGTTAGTAGAACCAATGATGTAAACTTCAAATGGAGCGATTTAAAAGGAAAAACCGTTATTCCTGGAAGAAAAGGTGGAGTACCTTACATGACCCTAGAATATGTTTTAAGAAAAAATGGACTAAATCCACAAACCGATTTAGTATTAGATGATAGTATCAAATTCGACCTTATGGCAGGAGCTTTTACAGGAGGAAATGCAGACTATGTAACTCTATTTGAACCCACTGCAACTATGACGCAAAATGCAGGTAAAGGGTATGTAGTAGCTTCTGTTGGAGAAGCCGCTGGAGAAATTCCATATACTGCCTATTTTGCAAAAAAGAGTTATATAGAACAAAATGGGGATACCATTCAAGCCTTTACAGATGCGATTTATAAAGGTCAAGTATGGGTAAAAGAACATTCAGCAAGTGAAATTGCAGAAGTTATCAAAGACTTTTTCCCAGACACCGATGTAGAACTACTAGCAAATGTTATTAGGAGTTACATCGACATTGATGCATGGAACGAAACACCAGTACTAAAACAAGAATCTTTTGAAAGACTTCAAACCGTTATGGAAGAAGCAGGAGAACTAAGACAAAAAGCACCATATGAAAAAATCATAAACAATGAATATGCCGAAAAGAGTTTAAAAAATTCCATAAAATAGTTGACAAATGTAATCTTAATTATGTATAATTGTAGACACGAAAAACTTTTTTAAGTTTTACGCCTTTTCAGGCAAAAGTTTTTTAGTAAAGCTTTTATTAGAGAAGGAGGATTGGCGGCATGAAAGCAATTCGAGGGAAACCTTGTAATATATGCATGGTGAATTCGATGAGATGTTATGCGGCGGAAGCAATGTCTATTAAGTAGGACCGGCCGGAATTGGCGGAGAGCTGACCTCTGAAGTTCAGCCTAATAGAACTAACATTGCAAATGAGGAGGGAGTTTCGAGAGGAAACTCCCTTCTTACATATAAAATAACATAAATCATATACAGGAGGTTTTGATAAATGAGATTGCTTTTAACAAGACATGGGCAAACAGATTGGAATGTAGCAGGAAAAATACAAGGGTCTACCGATATTTAATTAAATGAAACAGGAGTTAGGCAAGCAGAAGAAACCAAAGAAAAATTAAAAAATGAAACCATTGATGTAATCATATCTTCTCCTTTAAAGCGAGCTAGAAAAACCGCAGAAATTATTGCTTCTGGTAGAAATATTCCTTTGATTTTGGATAATGGAATTACAGAAAGATGTTTTGGAAAATTTGAGGGAAAGACACCAAAAGAATTTGATTTTGATGAAATATGGAATTATAAATTAAATAAACAATATGAAGATGCCGAAAGCACGGGAGCTTTGTTTACGAGAATAGAGAATTTTTTAGAAAAAATTAAAAAAGAATATCAAGATAAAACGGTGCTTCTTGTTACCTATGGGGGAGTAACTGTACCCATTCGAGCAAAACTAGAAGGAGTGCCAGAAGGAATGGAAGTATTAAGAGGATTAGGCATTGATAATTGTGAAGTAAAAGAATACGAAATTTAAAAGACAGTTCCTATTTTTTAATAAATAAGCAAAAAACGCATATATTAAAAAATAGGAGGTTTTTTTATGATTCATATGATACCATTACCATATCCATTAAATGCCCTAGAACCATATTACAACAAAGAAACACTAGAAATTCATTATCATACTTTGTATAAAGGCTATGTGGATAATACCAATAAAACTTTAGAAAAATTAGAAAAGGCTAGATTAAACAATCAATTTGAATCGATTAAATGTCTTGAAAGAGATTTAAGTTTTTATGGTTCAGGAGCCATTTTACATGAACTATTTTTTACAAACATGGGAGTACCAATGCCAAGTTTGCCAAGTAATGCACTTATGGAGCAAATCATAAAAGATTTTGGAAGCTTTGACAAATGCCAAAATCAATTTATAGAAGCAGCCAAAACAGTAGAAGCATCACGGTTGGTGCATTTTAGCATGGGTACCAAATTTTCAGAAATTAGAAATCTTACAATGCGAAAAGCACCAAAACTTAACTCTATGGGGATGTAAGCCTTTATTGGTATTAGACATGTGGGAACACTCGTATTTCTTACAATACAAAGCAAATAGAGCGGAGTATATTCAGAATTTTAAAAATATATTAAATTGGAAAGAAGTAAATAAGAGATTTGAAAAACTAGACTCATAACCCGAAGGTCGTAAGTTCGAGTCTTACCCCCGCAACCAAACTTCAATCACTAGAACTATAAAGGTTTTAGTGATTTTTTGTTGTCTTAAAATAGTTTACAATAATGCTATTTTTAAATACTATTATGTCAAATTGGGTAAAAGTTGGGTAAAATAACTGCCTCAAACTACTTAAATTCTAATAAAAAAACATAAAAAAATGCACTATAAATTTAAAATTTTTATTAAAATCTATAAGTAAAAAACTTTTGGGAAAGAGATTGGTAATCTCAAAGTTTTTTACTTTTTATATCGTGAAAATTGTAACGGCTTTTATTTCCGTTTGTGAAAATTAGAAAAAATATCGGAATACAAAAATAATTTCATTATTTTTGCATACTCAGGCTGTAACAAACAAGTTTTAACA
>JAAWJM010000009.1 GCA_022796855.1 Clostridia bacterium
CCAAAATGTCGGTTACTAACAAATTGAGCTAGAGAACTGACTTTGTCTGGTAGTCCACTTTTCGTGCAGTCTACATAGACATAGTCATTCCCTAGCCCTTGCATTTTTGTAAATTTTAGCATTTTCATCACCTTCTATAGGTAAAAATAACGAAAAGAATATATTTATATTCTTTTCGTTTAACATTGTATCATATGTGTATTTGTTTGTAAAGTGTCATTTTTTCAAAAACCAACCACTAATAATATCGTAAATTTACAAAGTAACTTCCAAATAGTATATAAGAATATAAAAATAAACTTTACACAAACCCATACTTGATTTTTTTATGTAATCTGTTATAATAAATATATAGAAAAAGCATAGAAGGGAGACTACTATGACAATTAGCGAATTAAAAGTAGCTATTCATCGGCAGATAGAAAGATATGATTCTGCCCATGATAACAACCAAAGGCGTATGTCCTCTAGAAAATTGTTAGATATTCTCGAAGAGAACCATCTAGCAATACAAGAAGTCTTACCGGAGTTTCAAAAGTTTTACCAAGAACTTCATTTTTGTTGCTTTCATAAGCCTGATATCTGTGAATTCATGTCTAATACCATACATCCCTTGGTATCAAATGACATGCCTAAGTTGATATCTGAGCAACTGGAGCAGGAAGTTTCAAAAGAAATGGATGAAGCTATAACGGAATCCATGACTGAAGTTCTTGCGCAATTTTGGCCTAAGATCATGGCAAAATTGCTTCATCACTTTTGGGAGCAATTCGATGAAGTTACAAAGTAACAACTTTGTAAGAGCTACTGAGCAACACCTTCGTAGGAGCAATTTGCTATTTTGCTCCTACGCTTTTCTTTTTTATATCCTTCTTATTCTTATTGTTTTGTAACTGTTTGTGTTCCACAATAAGTAAACATTCCTTCTATATTAGCTCCTGACGAAATAATCCAAGTAGAAGCATTAACAAAAATTTGAGTTAATTTACTACTATCTGCAAACATATAACTGAAATCTGTGATTTTGCTTGT
The DNA here is from genome assembly GCA_022796855.1 of Clostridia bacterium. Lineage (GTDB taxonomy): Bacteria > Bacillota > Clostridia > TANB77 > CAG-508 > RGIG8482. The sequence goes on from JAAWJM010000009.1 coordinate 1,033, forward strand.
ATCAAAACTTGTTAAATCTAAACTTGTTAAATTCGTACAGTGTCGAAACATACTGTTCATATCAGTTGCATTACTCGTTTTAAATTTAGAAGAAAATTTAATATTGGTCAACCTATCGCACTGTGCAAACATTTTGTCAAAAGTCGTTACCTTTTCCGTATTAAACTTAGATAAATCTAACTCGACTAAATTGTAGCACTCACAAAACATTAGTGCCATATTGGTCACATTACTTGTATCCAAACTGGTTATATTTACTGTTTTTAAACTTCTACAATCTCGAAACATTTGGGACATGTTTACAACCTTTGATGTATTAAAATTCGATAAATCTATATTACCTAAACTTAAACAATAATAGAACATACTACCCATATTTGTTACATTGCTTGTATTAAAACTAGATAGATTCAAATTTGCTAATTTGTGACAACCTGTAAACATTAACTCCATATTTATTACATTATCTGTATTAAAGTTTGATAAATCTACTGAAGTTAAGTTTATACACTCTCGAAACATACTCACAGTACTCGCATTATTAATAGCCCCAAAATTCGATAAATTTACAGTTGTTAGATTTTCACAATAAGCAAACATTCCTCCCAAACTTGTTACACTATTTGCATTAAAATTTGATAAATTTGCACTTTTTAAACTGCTACACTCATGAAATATTCTTTCTAATGTTGTTACTTTACTACCGTCTTTATTAGACATATCTATACTTTCTAATTTTGTACAACGGTAAAACATATCTGAGATATTTTTTACATTCCTTATGTCAAAATTCGATACATCTATATTGGTTAATTGTTGGCAACTAGCAAACATAGTACACATATTAATTACTTTACTTGTATTAAAACTAGATACATCTAATGCTTGTAAATTGCTACAACTTTGAAACATATATCCCATATCGGTTACATTTCCTGTATTAAAACTGGATAAATCTAAGTTCGTTATTCCTGTACAAGTTGAAAACATCGAATTGGTATTTGTTACTTTACTTGTGTCAAAATGAGATAGATTTAGTGTTGTTAGCTTTTGGCACTTATAAAACATAGCATTCATTCCTGTTACATTTCTTGTATCAAGATTCGATAGATCCAAATTTGTTAAATTAATACATTCATAGAACATTGCATTCATTGATCTTACATACTGTGTTTTTAAATTTTGCATATTTTCAATCGTAACCAAATTTTTCATTCCTGCAAAATAATTATCTAAATTTACTGGATAAATTTCTTCTACAATATTAACCTTTGTTATTTGTCCTATTTCATCTACCCATGGTACATTAGGTTTCTTATTTCCCCAACTCCCCTGAAGTATAAAGATTAATCCACTAATATCTCCTTCTTCATAATAGGTTCCGCCACTTTCTTGCTGATTCCTCACTAGCAAAAAAGCCTAGCGTATCTCCCTGTATTGAAACATAAATTCCCGTTATCGGTAATGGTGTTGGTTCTCCCTCTATCTGTTCATATACCTCATCAACAAAACCTACCTCTTTTTCATATATTTCTTTAATTCGCAAAGTTTCACTTATCCCTGTTTGTTCTTTTGCACTTCCTATCATGTACATTCCTGCTAATACTAGTACAAAAAATAACATAGAAACCAGTACAAATAAAGTAATCGAACCGTTTTCTTCTCTCATTTTTCTCATTTACTTTCCTCCTAAGTCTTCCCTTTAGGTCTATTATATTTTTCCTTTCTAGTTTATTCAACAAGTTTTACTGTTTTGGAAAATCAATTGTTTTCATAAACTATTATCAAAAAAGAGGAGTCCATAATTTCTGATTATACTCCTCTTTTTTACTCTATTTATTTCCTTGTAACACTTTGTACTTTGCAATTAGTAAACATTCCTGTTGTATTAGCATGAGCGGTTGTCCATCCTGTACCTACATAAATAATGGATACTGAATCCATACTACAAAACATATATGTCATATCTGTTACTTTACTTGTATTAAAATTTGATATATCTAAGTTCTCTAGCATCCTACATTTATTAAACATATTTCTCATACTAGTTACTTTATCTGTATTAAATCCACTTACATCTACATTTTTTAATCTCTCTAATTCATCAAACATACATTCCATATTGGTTACTTTCGCAGTATTAAAGTTAGATATGTCTAGTTTTATTAAATTATTGCACCTATAAAATATATAGCCCATATTCTCTACATTTTCTGTATTAAAATTTGATAAATCTAATTCGCTTAGATTTGTGCAATTAGAAAACATATTTTGCATAGTTGTTACTTTACTGGTATTAAAATTTGATATGTCTAATTGGGTTAATTTATGACATGCATTAAACATCCATGACATGTCTACTACATTAGATGTATCAAAACCTGATACATCCAATTGCTGTACTCCTAGGCATGCATTGAACATTTGGCTCATATCGGTTACTTGACTTGTGTTGAATCCTGATACATCTAGTTGGGTTAACTTAGAACACTTAGCAAACATTTGTCCCATATTGGTTGCTTGGCTTGTATTAAATCCTGATACATCTAAATACTGTACTGCTGAACATTCATTGAACATTAGGCTCATATTGGTTACTTGACTAGTATTAAATCCTGATACATCTAGCACTGTTACTTGTCTACATCCAGCAAACATGCCTTTCATATTTGTTACATTCACTGTATCAAATCTTGATACATCTAGTGTTTGGATTGCACTACAATTTAAAAACATATCCTGCATATTCATTACATTGCTTGTATCAAACTTTGATACATCTAGTTCGGTTAATTTAAAACACTTAGCAAACATTGTATTCATATCAATTACTTTACTCGTATCAAAACTAGATACATCTACTGTTTCTAAATTGCTACAATTTTGAAACATATATCCCATATCAGTTACATTTCTTGTATTAAAATGCGATAAATCTAATTTTCTTAATCCTGTACAGCTTGAAAACATAGAGTTGGTATTCGTTACTTTACTTGTATCAAAACTAGAAAAATCTAATTGGGTTAATTTTTGACAGTTATAGAACATAGCATTCATTCCTGTTACATTGCTTGTATCAAAATACGATAAATCTATTTTTGTTAAACTTGGACAACTGTAAAATAAAGCATTCATCGACCTTACATTTTCTGTTTTTAAGTTTTGCATATTTTCAAAACTGACTACTTTTTCCATTCGATTAAAGTAATTATCCATATTCACTGGATATATTTCTTCTGCAAAATTTACTTTTACTATTTTATCTTTTTCCGCATACCATGGGGTATTGGGATATTTATTTGGCCAACTTCCTGCTATTTCAAAAATTACTCCACTGATATCTCCCTGTTCATAATAAGTACCTCCATTTTCAGCATTTTTCCTTGCTGATTCTTCACTTGCAAAAAAGCTAAGTGTATCTCCATTTCTTGAAGCATAGATTCCTGTTACTGGTTTTTCCTCTGGTTCTTCTTCTGTTTCTTCATACACTTCATCTACAAAACTAACCTTTTTTTCATATATCTCTTTAATTCGTAAAGTTTCACTAATTCCTGTTTGTTGTTTTGCACTTCCTATCATGTACATTCCTGCTAATACTAGTACAAAAAATAACAAAGCTACTAATACAAATAATGTAACAGAACCTTTTTGTTCTTTTATTTTTTTCATTGGCTTCCTCCTAAAATAGGTTATTTTTATTATATCCTACCCCTTTACTTTATTCAAGACATTTTTACTAATTGTTTAAAAATGACTCCCCTCAAATTCCCTCCTATTACTTTACATTCACTTTTCTCATCCAATTAACTCTCTCATGATGCAATTTTTCTTTAAATTTTTCTCCCACTAATTCTGGATTTTTTTCTTTTATTATGTGCCCATTAACCGCATTTAAACACTCTTTTCCTAAATTTGCAAATGAAATATTTTCCATTTTTGTATTTCTTGTACTACACTTATCCGCAATTACTACTATTTGTAACCCCTCTAAACCTAATTTTGTTTTTGCTACTCGCTCAATAAATTGCACTTGTTTAGCAGGTGACATGTTAAAAAATATTCCACCTTTCATATGTTCCTTTGCCGCCACTTTCCCATACGCTTTCCATAAATTTGGTACACCTATTCGATTTCCCAAATTTCCTACTAATTCCACACCTTTTTCATCATGCCCATAATGATGTGGGTACATTTCCTTTGGTGTTATTCCTTTTCCTAAATCATGTACCAAACAGGCAAATCGTACTGCTACATCGTTCGTTAATTCTACAGATTTATCAACTACCATCATAGTATGCTGAAATGCATCTCCTTCTGGATGATACTCTTGTGGTTGTAAGGCTCCAATTAAGTCACTTATTTCTTTAAAATGAATGTCTAATACCTTTGCTTTTTCTAATATTTCAAAAAAGATGGAAGGTTTGTTACTTTCTAATGCTTTTCTAAATTCAACAAATACTCTTTCTTTTGATAAGGATAAAAGTTCTGGTTTTAAAGCTTCCATTTCCTTTATGGTATTTTCTTCTACTTGAAATTGAAGCTGTGCTGCAATTCTTGCTACTCGGTAAACACGAAGTGGGTCTTCTTTAAAATGAGAAGTTGTTCTTCGGATGATTTTATCTTGAATATCCTTTCTTCCCTTAAATGGGTCAATCATTTTACCTGTTAATACCTCTTTTGCAATGGCATTTATCGTAATATCTCTTCTTGCTAAATCTTCTTGTATGGTAATTTCTACACCAGTTTCAATTTCAAACTCCTTATGCCCAATGCCACTTTTTTGTTCACGCCTAGCCAAGGCAAATTGATTGTGCTCTATTTCAAATACCTCAAAACTTTTTCCCAATATTTTGGCTTTTGGAAATAGGTTCATAAACATTTCTTTGGTGATACCAGTTATACAATAATCTTCATCATAAACTGGTTTTCCGATCATTTCATCACGAATGGCACCTCCTACTAAATATAAGGTACCACCATTTTCTTTTATTATTTTCGCAATTTTCTCTATCTCCATAAATGCTCTCCTTTGGAATTATTGTATCTTATTTTCTTATTTTTCGCAATGGGTGGGTTTTATTTTGTAGTTTTGATTTTTTTTATCATTTGATATTTACGGGTTGCATGATATGCAACCCGTAAATATGCATCCCATAATTATTCTCCTATTATTTAAAATATATTTTATATGTTCCCTATCCTATATTTTCGACCCTTAGTATAAAATTTTAGTAGGCAAATTTTTTGACCACATCGTTCATCTTTTCTCTTGACATCCTACTTTTTTAAGCATATACTTGTTTTAGAAATGATATACATAGAAGTGAGACGACAAAATTAGAAAAAGGAGGTTTTTAGTGAATGAAGGACTTAATTGAAATTAGATGGCATGGTAGAGGTGGACAGGGTGCCAAAACAGCATCTTTACTCTTAGCAGATGCAGCTTTTAATACTGGTAAATATATTCAAGGTTTTCCCGAATATGGTCCAGAAAGAATGGGGGCTCCTATTACTGCTTATAACCGTATTAGTAATCAACCAATTACCATTCATAGTAACATCTATGAGCCAGATTATGTGGTAGTAGTAGATGATACTTTATTAGAATCCGTAGATGTAACTGCTGGACTAAAAGAAACTGGTGGGGTTATTATTAACACAACAAAAGATGAAGCCTATTTAAAAAAGGTATTAAAAGGATATGCAGGTCCTATTTACACCATTGATGCAAGAAAAGTATCTATGGAAACACTTGGTAAGTATTTTCCAAATACACCAATGCTTGCTGCCATTGTAAAAGTAAGTGGGGTTATGACAGATCAAGAATTATTAGATGATATGAAAGGTTCTTTTAAACATAAATTTGCCAAAAAACCAGAAGTCATTGAACCAAATATGAAAGCCTTAGAAATCGCTTTACAAGAAGTTCGTAAAATTTAGATAGAAAGGAGATAATTATGTCTGAATGTAAAATAAATAAAAATACCCCTTGGCAAGAATTAACCATTGGTGGAAATATTTATGAAGCAGGAAATGCAAGAGAATTTAAAACTGGAGATTGGAGAAGTATTAGACCTGTTTTTATAAGTGAAAAATGTAAACAATGTGGACTATGTTTCCCTGTTTGCCCAGATAATGCCATTCCTGTTAATTCTGACCAAAAAAGGGAAAACTTTAATTATGATTACTGCAAAGGATGTGGCGTATGTGCAAAAGTCTGTCCTTTTGGTGCCATCGAAATGAAAGAGGAGGGTGATGTAAAATGAGTATTCGTGAACGTTTAAGTGGTAATGAAGCAGCTGCCATTGCAATGAAACAAATTAACCCAGATGTAGTAGCCGCTTTCCCAATTACCCCATCAACTGAAATTCCCCAATATTTTTCTACCTTTGTCAATAATGGTGCAGTTGATACCGAATTTGTTGCTGTAGAAAGTGAACATAGTGCCATGAGTGCTTGCGTTGGTGCTGAGGCAGCAGGCGGAAGAGCCATGACCGCTACTTCTGCAAATGGGTTATCCTATATGTGGGAAATGATTTATATTGCTTCTAGTATGAGACTTCCTATTGTTATGAGCTTAGTAAACCGTGCCGTATCTGGACCATTAAATATTCATAATGACCATTCCGACGCCATGGGGGTTCGTGATGCTGGTTGGATTATGCTATTTTCTGAAAATAACCAAGAAGCCTATGATAATTTAATTATGGCTCATCAAATTGCAGAACATAAAGATGTATTGCTTCCTTTGATGGTATGTCAAGATGGATTTATTACTTCTCATTCGATTGAAAATATTGAATTAATTGAAGATGATAAAGTAAAAGAATTTGTTGGTAAATACACTCCTGAACATTATCTATTAAATGCAAAAGAACCAATTGCCATGGGACCACTTGATTTACAAGCTTATCTATTTGAACACAAAAAACAACAAGCAGAAGCTATGCGTCATGCCAAACAAGTTATTTTAGATGTTTCTTCTAAATTTGAAGAAATGACAGGAAGACATTATTCTTTCTTTGAAGAATACAAATTAGAAGATGCAGAAATTGCGATTATTTGTATGAATTCTACAGCAGGAACCACAAAATTTGTTGTTGACCAATTACGTGAAAAAGGAATAAAAGCAGGTCTTTTAAAAGTACGTGTTTTTCGTCCTTTCCCAGCAGAAGAAATCGCAAACGCTTTGGCTCACCTAAAAGCAGTTGCTGTTTTGGATAAAGCAGATTCGCTAAATGCCATTGGTGGTGCCCTATATACAGATGTTACCTCTAGTATGTATGTAAATAGCAAACAAGTACCATGTGTAAACTACATTTATGGAATTGGTGGAAGAGATACCAAAGCCAATGAAATTGAAGCAGTATTCCACGATTTAGAGGAAATTGCAAACACTGGTAAAATAGAAAATCCATATCGTTATATGGGATTAAGAGGTTAGAAAGGAGTGAAAATTTATGGCATATAATGTAAAAGAAATTGTAGCAAATAAAGCATCAAGATTTACTTCACGGACATAGAATGTGTGCAGGATGTGGTGCTCCTCCTGTTGCTCGAATGATACTTCGTGCCCTAAAAGAAGAAGATCATGCTGTTATTGCTGGTGCCACAGGATGTATGGAGGTTTCTACCTTTATTTACCCATACACCGCTTGGACCGATTCTTTTGTTCATACTGCATTTGAAAATGCAGCAGCAACCCTATCTGGTGTAGAGGCTGCTTATAATTCCATGAAAAAACAAGGAAAATTACCTGAGAATTCTCATACCAAATTTATTGCCTTTGGTGGAGATGGTGGAACTTATGATATTGGTCTACAATCTCTTTCAGGAGCAATGGAAAGAGGTCATGACATGGTATATGTATGTTATGATAATGGTGCTTATATGAATACGGGAATTCAACGTTCTAGTGCAACACCAAAATTTGCAGATACCACAACAACTCCTGCTGGAAGTGTCATTCCTCGGAAAAATGCAATCCAGAAAAGATTTAGCAAAAATTATGGTAGGACATCATTTACCATATGTTGCCCAAACCATTGCCTTAAATAATTTTAAAGATTTATATGAAAAATCAGAAAAAGCCATTTATACAGAGGGTCCATGTTTCTTAAATGTATTAGCACCATGCCCAAGAGGTTGGGGCTATGCTACCGAAGATTTAATGAAAATTAATAAACTTGCTGTTGAAACTTGTTATTGGCCTTTATATGAAGTAATTGACGGTGTCTACAAAGTAAACTACAAACCAGCCAAAAAACTACCAATTGAAGAATTTTTAAAACCACAAAAACGCTTTAAACACATGTTTAAACCAGGAAATGAATGGATGATAGAAGAATTCCAAAAAGAAGTCGACTTAAGATGGCAAGAACTTTTGGATTTAGAAGAAATTACGAATAAGGAATAAAAATAAAAAGACGGAAATCCGTCTTTTTATTTTTATGAATTCTTTTTGTTTTTTCCGTGAGATGTGATAGCAAGAATTAGAATAAGGAATAAAATAACGGCTCCTGCTATGATAGCAATATTCACTAAGTTTGTTTGTTCTGCTACAAAATTAATTTCATTTACTTGTCCAGCTTTTAGAGTCCATTCTATGGTTTTTCCATCTTCCGATACACTACTTGCATTATTCTCCCCTACAGCAAATGGTAAAATTAGTTTGTAACTAATTTTCATCTGTCCCATTACTGCTGAAGTTAAAGCATCTTCTACTTGTCCTTCTCCTGATAAATCCTTTAAGTCTATGCTTGCATTTTGTGAGAAAGTTGTTTTTAAAAAGCTTTTTTCATAATGAATGGCATCCGATTCGGTACTATCTTCCATCACTTTAAATTCATGTTGAACATTTGCTACATGTTTGTATGCTCTAAAACCATAAGTCGTATTATCTTCGTATTCTTCAATGGTGTATCCTTCCTTCGTTGCTTCCTCCTTCATGTCATCAAATGAATTGCTTTTCTTTAAATCTTCTAATGATACTTTCATACTATTTAGAAAATTCTTGTCATACCCCATAATATAGGACATTTCCCCACTTCCGTCTTTTTCTAGTTTGATTTCATAATTAATGTTTGCACAACCTGTTAATCCTAATAGCAAAAAAACAGAAACTACAACTAATATGATTGATTTTAATGTTCTTTTCATCTATTTTTCCTCCCCTTTCCTTTTTCTTGTTACACTATATCACGAAATACTATTTTTTGCTACGATTTCTTTTAAAATTCTCCAATTTATCTGTTTTTTATTTTTACTTATATGTAAAACCCGCTATTCTCTAGCAAAAATCGACTTTTTCTTTTCCGTTTTATTCACCCTTTTTATGCCTCAAATTATTTGTATGATATTCTATTTAAGTTACAAATGATAAAGGAGGTGTTTTCCAATGAAACCATTGGGTAAAATCATCATTAATGTACTAAAAGATAAAGAGAATCATTATTCTTTTGATGTTTACGAAGAAAATGATAACCTAACTTGTATTAAATATGTGATTGAAGATACCTTAAAAATGTATTAGGACTAGGTTTTTACACCTAGTCCTTCTTTGTTATTTGTAACTTTAATTGATTGGTTCTATTTTAGAATAAATAATATCAATCACTTTTTTCTTAATCATTTGCTTCGCAAGGTGCGTCTACTGGACATGTATCTTTACATGTTCCACATCCAATGCATGCATCTTGGTCTATTTCGTATCTTTCTTCTCCTTGTTTTATGCATTCTACTGGGCAGTTTGCTGCACATGCTCCACAGCTAATACAAGCTTCTGTAATTTTATATGCCATATTAATTCCCTCCTTTTTAACTATATATATTACATTTTTCAATATTTAAAACAATTTTACATATCTTGTGCCTGATTTTTTTTGTCTTCTTCTTCTAATTTTTCTAATTTTCGAAGTTCTCTTAATTCTTCCTTGTTTACTCCCTCTATGTCGTCCTTATCTTCTACATCTTTAATAATTTTTAGGTCTTTTGCTTCTAATTTTTTGTAATAAAATCCTTCTTTATCTTTAAATTTGACTCTTACTTTTTCTTTTAAAATTTCTACAGAATCTACCATTCCTTCTCCATCTTCTTTGGATTTGACAATGGCTCCTACTTTTGGTAATTTCTTTAATTTATCCAAATATGCTTCTTCTTCGTATTTTAAACAGCACATAAGTCTTCCGCAATTTCCTGATATTTTAGAAGGATTTAGCGATATATTTTGTTCTTTTGCCATTTTAATCGATACGGTTTCAAAGTTTGGTAAAAATGTAGTACAACATAATTGCCTTCCACACATACCATTTCCACCAATTCGTTTTACTTCGTCTCTTACTCCAATTTGACGAAGTTCAATTCTGGTTTTAAAAATCGCTGCTAAATCTTTTACCAATTCTCGAAAATCGATTCTTCCATCTGCAGTAAAATAAAATAACACTTTGCTATTATCGAATTTGTATTCGACATCTGTTAAATTCATGGCTAGTTTATGCTTTTTTATTTGCTCCTCACAAATATGAAAAGCCTCTTTTTCTTGTTTTTTATTCTCTTCATGGTGTTTATAATCTTTATACCCTGCTACTCTTATAATTGGTTTTAAATCGTTTTCAATCTTTTCTTCTGGTAGTAATTTATTTTCAATGATGACTTCTGCAAACTCTTGTCCCATTGCTGTTTCTACAATTACATGTTGTCCTTGTTTTAGTTTATAATGTTTTGGGTCAAAAAAATAAATTTTTCCCGGCCTTTTAAAACGAACTCCTATAATTTCTTTCAAACTGATTCCTCCCATATGCGAAATAGCATTTTATCAATACTCATATCGTAATTGCTATTCAATTTTAGATTCTTCTTTACTTCTTCAATGGTTTCAATATACGTTATATATTGTGGTTTTGTTTTGGCTTGTTCTAACAAGATAATGTTGATATATTCTAATAAATCGTAAATGATTTCTTTGTTTTTATATAAACTTTCAAGATGTGGCATTACCTCTAATAACGTATAAGCTTCTACTTGTGAAAAAATCTTTTGTATTTCATCATAAACTTCCTGTTTTTCTTCTATCTTCAGTGCTTTTTCAATACTGCCATCAAATGCTTTTAGACGTTCTTTGGTTACCTTTTGGATTCCTAACTTTTTTTGCAAAAATGAGGTTAGGGTTTCTGGTTCAATTTTTCGAAATAGTACTTTCATACAGCGAGAACGTATGGTATTTAATAATGCACTTTCATTAGAAGCAATTAACACAATGGTTACAAAGGAAGGTGGTTCTTCTAGGGTTTTTAATAAGCAATTTCCAGCTTCTTTTGTCATCTTGTCTGCATCTTTTATCACATAGACTTTTTTAGAAGAAATAATTGGCTTTTCTAGAATTTTTGCTTGCATTCCGTCTAATTTGTTCAATTTTAATTTTTCCATCTTCTGGTTCTAAAAAAATAAAATCTGGCTGGTTATTTTCTAAAAACTGCTTACACGATTTACAAACTCCACACGCCTTTTTATCTCCTGTACATAACAACATTTTTGCAAATTCCTTAGCAAATAATGTTTTTCCTATCCCACTTGGTCCAAGAAATAAGTAACTGTGTGTCGTCTTTCCTTGTTCAATCATCGAAACCAGTAAGTTCTTTACCTTTTCATTTCCTACTAAATTTTCAAAAGCCATGTCTTTATTTCCTTTATTTTAATCTTCTATTGCATTATATCGCATTTTCGTTTATTTTTCAATGGATTTGTTGCAATTTTTGGATTTGTTGGTTACTGTTCAGACATACTTTTAAGAACCCCCAGTCAGCTTCGCTGCCAGCCCCCTTGTTAAAGGGGCTTTCTTGCAACGCTTCGTAAGGATACGTAAATTGAAGTGATTTCAAAATATTATTTTTAATACTTACTATTTTTTTATTGTTTGGTATTTATTTATTGCATAAGAACCCCCAAAGCTCCTACAGAAAAGCCCCTTTAACAAGGGGGCTGGCGCGGAGCGACTGGGGGTTCTTTTATTCTACACGACCAAATACGTCAAATGGCCAAAAACGAATCCATACTTTGCTTTCTATTTTTTCTAGGGGAATACAGCCAAATCTTCTTGAATCGGTACTTTGTGGACGGTTATCTCCCATAACAAATACACTATTTTGTGGAACAATGATGTCGGTAAATACGCCTTCTAGGGATTCGGTTTTTACGTTGTCTCCTAGATAGGGTTCGTCTAGTTCTTCTCCGTTGATGTAGACAGTTCCATTTTCAATTTTGACATGTTCTCCAGGAAGTCCAATCACACGTTTAATGTAGCTAGTTTTTCCAATTTCTAGTACATAATAACGAAGTTTGTTAAATACTCCTTTTATTTTATAATCATAGGTCGCAATTGGATTTTTTAGGTTTGCTTCTACTTGTGATACATAGCCTTTGCTTGGAGCTTCAAAGGTAACAATGTCTCCACGACTTGGCATTTTTCTTATGGTTCTTACGGTTCGGTTTAGGATTAAACGTTGACCTGGTTTTAAGGTTGGATACATAGATGGTTGTTGTACAATGGTTGGTGTTCCTATAAAATAACGTACAAGCAAGGCTAATACAACAGCAATTACAATGCAATACACCCATTCTAATATTTCTTTTGCTTTCCATCTTCCCTCTTCGTTCATTTTATATCCTCCTAATTCTGGCGTTATTTGCGGGTCGATGTGGGCATCGACCCCTACATGCAATTCGGTTATTTTTGTCTATGCGAAAATGAATTTCGCCCCTATGCATCATTTTGTTGGTATTCGGATTACAACCTCGGTACCTTGTCCTTGTTCGCTTTTTATGTCGATACTTCCACCATTTCTGTCTAATATTTCTTTTGCGATGGATAGTCCTAGTCCAGTTCCTCCCATTTCTCTAGTACGTGCTTTGTCTACACGGTAAAATCTTTCAAAAATTCTAGTTAGGTCTTCTTCTGGAATGCCTAACCCATTATCAATCACTTTAATATAGGCATCATTATAGACAAATCCCACGTATATTTTAATATGTCCTTCTTCTTTGGTGTATTTAATACTATTGGTTAATACATTTAAAATAACCCTTGAAATACCATCTTTATCAGCATACACTGGTGGTACATTGGCAGTTACAAAGCATTCTACTTGGTGACGTTTTTGCTTAATTTGTGGTTGTACTCTTTCTTGGCATTTTTTTACTAGTTCTCCTAAATCAAATTCCTCTTTTTCTTGTTTAATTTGATTATTATCGAACCTAGATAATGCCAAAAGGTCGGTTACTAGTTTTGCCATTCTTCGTGCTTCTGACGCAATAACACTTAAAAATTTATCCTGTGTTTGTTTGTCATATTCGCCCTCTAACAAGGTATCTGCATATCCCATAATCGAGGTAATTGGTGTTTTTAGTTCATGTGATACATCGGCTACAAATTCTTTTCTCATATTGTCTAGTTTTACATGTTCTGTAATATCTTGTATCACTACCATAACTCCTGCTGGTGTTTCGTTTTCATTTTTTAGTGGTGCAAAAAATAGATTGATATTGGTATCGCCTAAGGTTACTCTTTCTTCCGAAGAAGTCCAGTTGTCTAAGTAAATAATTTTTTCCATATTGATTTCAATATTTAGTTTTTCAAAAATTTTTTCAAAGGTTTCTTCTTCTGGCATAATTCGTAATAACCTTGTTGCTGCTGGATTGACTAATATGATTTTTCCTTCCATATTAAAAGCAATAATTCCATCCGTCATATGTAATAAAATGGTTTCAATTTGATTTTTTTGTCTGGATACTTCGTTTAGGTTTTCTTTTAATTCACTCGTCATAAGTCCAAAGGCATCTACTAATTCGTTTACTTGTTTATCTTCTTTTTGCCCTACTTTTTTAATCTCTACTTCTTCCCCTGCTGCAATACGTTTGGCACTACTGATTAATTTATTAATGGGTTTTGTTACTTTTGCTGTAATAAAGCCAAAAACCACAGTAGCAATTAAACAAAAACCCACAATCGCATAAATCATAAACCACGTACCTTGTTTGACAATATCACTTGTTTCACTTGCTAATTGGTCTTTGTTTGCTTCTTGTACAATTTGTGCATTAATATCTTGCAACTGATGTAAAAAATAGGCACTAATTCCCGTGATTAAAACAATTGTTAATACTGTAAAAATTAATATGATTTTTAATTGTACATTTTTTACCATGTTATTCCCCTTTTGTTTCAATTGCTAGGTCGATGTGGGCATCGCCCCCTACAATCCTATTTTGCTTTAACGAAAAAGACAGAAATCAGAATGGTTTGCCTGATTTCTGACTTATTCTTTTTCAATTTTTATTTTTTATCTTGCGGAAATGTAATAGCCAACCCCTCTTTTGGTAATTAGTATTTTAGGAGCTGAGGTATCTTTTTCTATTTTTTCACGAATTCTTCTTACTGTTACATCAACGGTTCGGATATCTCCATAGTATTCATAGCCCCATACTTTTTCTAGTAATACTTCTCTTGTAATAACTTGTCCTGGTTGACTTGCTAAATATTTTAGTACTTCAAACTCACGAAGAGTTAAATCGACTACTTCTCCTTTTACTTGTACTTCAAATTTATCTAAATCTAAGGTTAAGTCTCCTACTACAATTTTATTTGCTAATTCTGTTTTTTCTTCTACTTCTTCTAAGGATACTTCTGCTTTTCTTAAATTGGCCTTAATTCTTGCCATCAATTCTCGTACACTAAAAGGCTTGGTTACATAGTCATCTGCTCCTAATTCTAAGCCTAGAATTTTATCAATTTCTTCGTCTTTGGCGGTTAGCATTAAAATTGGCACATTTAGGTTATGACGAATTCGTTTACAAACAGCTAATCCATCCATTTTAGGAAGCATGATATCCAATAAAATTAAATCTGGCTTTTGGCTAAGTGCAACATCAACTGCAGTTAAGCCATCGTTTGCTTGTAAGGTATTATATCCTTCTTTTTGTAAATTATAAACTAAGATGTCTACAATGTGTTGTTCATCATCTACAATCAGAATGGTTTTCTTGTCTTTGTCCATCACTTCATTTTCCATAAAGTTACACCTCAACTTTTTTCATAAAATAATATCTATGATAAAATATATCATAGATATTATTTTTGTACAAGTATTTTTATACATTTTTCTAAGGCAATTTCACTAAATATTATAAATTTGTTTTTCGAGTCACATCACTAACCCCACAATACTTAAACATTCCCTCTACATTTGCTTCTGGTAAAATACTCCACGTCGAATCACTCACTAAAATTTGAGTTAATTTACTATTTTCTGCAAACATAAGGTTGAAATTTGTTACTTTTCTGATATCAAAACTTGTTAAATCTAAACTTGTTAAATTGATACAGTGTCGGAACATGTTCCCCATATTAGTAGCATTACTTGTTTTAAAGTTAGGAGAAAATTTAATCTCTATTAAGCTATTACAGTACCAGAACATTCGGTCAAAACTTGTTACTTTTTCTGTATGAAAATTCGATAAGTCTAAATTAATTAATTCGTTACAATCTGCAAACATCATTGTCATATCGATCACTCTATTTGTATCAAATCTTGTTAGATCAATTGTTTTCAATTTTTGACACTGCCTAAACATTTGCTTCATTGTCGTTACATTCGCTGTACGAAAACTCGATATATCTAAACTTTCTAAAACACGACAATCATAAAACATACTGTTCATATCTGTAACTTTATTTGTATTAAAATTGGATAAATCTAAATTTATCAAGCTCCTACAGCCACAAAACATCAATCCCATTTTAGTTACATTACTTGTATCAAACGACGATAAGTCTAAATTCACTAGCTTATAACATCGATTAAACATAGCATACATGCTTTCTACCTTACCACTAGAAAAGTTCTCAAAATTTATTGTCGTTAAATTTACACATTCATCAAACATAGCTGTCATGACTTTTAAGTTACTTGCATTAAAATTAGATAAATTTATATTGCTTAAGTTTTCACATTTTTTAAACATATATTCCATATTAGTTAAATTACTTGCATTTTTATTGGATATCTCTAAAGTCGTTAAAGCATTACAATTCCAAAACATCATTGACATATCTTTTACTTTTCCAAGATCGAAATTCGTGAAATCGATTTCTTGCAAATTGTTACAACCATAGAACATTCCTTGCATACTTGTTACATCATTTGTTTTTAAATTGTTTATATGATTGATTGTCGTTAAGCCATTTAAATCTGAAAAATAGTAATTCATATTTATTGGTTTTATTTCTTGAGTTATATCTACAGTAGTAATAGAATTTCTATCTTCAAACCACGGTGTATCTACAATTCCTTCTTCACTACGTGCAAAAATCTTTTCTATTTTACCATAACTTTTTCCATCCATTCCTGCATAATCTTGCATTTCGCTTGCATTATTAAAAAAGCTTAATGTATCTCCTTTTAATGCTACATATACTTCTGGAAATTTGATTTCTGTATTATTATTCATGATATCATCTACGTTTTTTAGAAGATTTTCTATTTCTTCACTTTCTCTATCCGCTGATTCCTGATAATTCTTTCCTGCCTCCTGTGCTCGTCTTAAAATTCCTTTTTGTCCTACTGTTAAATTAATGGTTATTCCTGCTAAGATTAGTAAAATAATAATCGTTATGATAAGTGCTATTAACGTGATGCCCTCTACTTGTTTTAATCTTTTCATTTTTCTTCTGTTCCCTCCCTTTTATTTTTTGATTACATCATTCACTTCTACAACATTATGAATCCATTTTCTCTTTTTTATCCTATAACCTTGTATTTCTCTGTTTACCTTATGGTTTCATTTTATACTAACCTATATCTTCTGTCAAGAAGGTTTTATATTACATTTTTATGTCAGAGTTAACAAAAGTCTGTAACACTTTTTTCAGTTACAGACTTTTCCTTTTTATTTATTTTCCTTTTTTAGCAATTCGATATTATTTTCTAAAACCATATGAATTAATGCCATTCTTACATATACGCCATTTTGTACTTGCTTAAAAATGCGAGATTTTTCGCATTCTACTATATCATCGGCAATCTCAACATTTCGGTTAAATGGAGCTGGATGCATAATGATGGCGTTTTCTTTCATAGCTTGTACTCTTGTTTGGTTTAAGCCAAATGCCTTATGATATTCTTCTACAGTTTCGTTCATTTTCTCTTCATGTCTTTCATGTTGTACACGAAGAAGCATAACCACATCGACTTTACTAATAATCTCATCAAATTCTACATAATGATACCCTTCTTCTTTGTATTCAAGTGGTCCGAGAAGTATATACCTCCATACCCAACTTTTGCATTACTTTAAAATTGGTATGAGCCACTCTGGAATGACGAATATCTCCCACAATTACAACTTTTAATCCTTCTAATGTTCCAAATTCTTGTCTTATGGTTAGTAAATCTAATAAGGATTGAGAAGGATGGTTCCCTGTTCCATCTCCTGCATTTAAAATTGGAATTCCAATTCCCTCTAGTTGTTTATAATATTCGTTTTCTACATGGCGAATAACAACAGCATCATTTCCAAACATTTCAAACGTTTTTACGGTATCGTATAAACTTTCCCCTTTTTTTAAACTGGAATTTCCTGCATCAAAATTTTGCGTTTTACACCCCAAACGTTGTGCTGCCATATCAAAACTATAATGAGTTCTCGTAGAAGGTTCAAAAAACAGATTCGCAATTACTTTTTTTCCCGCATAATCCACCTGTTTTCCATTTTTAAACTCCTCGGCTAAATCCAAAATTTTATTAATCTCTTCTGTACTAAAATCATCTAAATTTAATACATTCATTTTTTCTCTCCCTTTCAACATTTTCTCTATTTTAGCACTCCTTAAGGGATTGTACAAGTATTTTTAAATAAATTCTTGTATATTCCTTTAAATTATGCTATGATGATACTATTAAATATAAAGGAGGAAAAAGAATGGGTTGGATTATATTAGGTGTTGTTGTTCTTCTTATTTTAATTTTAATTGGTATGTATAATGGTTTAGTAAGAGCAAGACAAAAAGTAAGAAATGCTTGGAGTCAAATTGATGTTCAATTGCAAAGAAGATTTGATTTAATTCCAAATTTAGTAGAAACTGTAAAAGGATATATGGAACATGAGGAAGGTACCTTAACTAAAATTGCCGAACTTAGAACTTCTTGGGCAAATGCTTCTGGTGTTTCAGAAAAAGCTGAATTAAGTAATCAGTTATCTGGTACTTTAAAAACCATTATGGCAGTTTCCGAAAATTATCCAGAATTAAAAGCAAACCAAAACTTTTTGGCATTACAAGAGGAATTACAAAATACAGAAAATAAACTTTCCTTTGCAAGACAATTTTACAATGATAGTGCTACTATGTACAATACTAAATTAGAAGTCGTACCTTCTAATATTATTGCTTCTATGTTTAATTTTAAACCAGAAGAATTGTTTAAAGTGGATTCCGATGAAGCAAGACAAAATGTAAAAGTCGATTTTGGAAAATAGGTAAAACCCAAAAAAATCAACCCTATGGGTTGATTTTTTTGGTGGGATTTACTCCCATAAGAAAACGTTTTATTTCCCGCTCATGCTTTGCAATAAATATTGATGATAGTTACCACAAATTTGCTCCAAATAGTCTCCTATTTGCTTTTTGGTAATGTTTTGTTTTAGTAAAATATCGGTTTGGAATAATACTTTGTCTTTTAATACAACTTCTATTTTCCCTATTACATGTCCTTTTGAGATTGGGGTTTCTAAATTTTTTTGATAATCGATTCTTACTTCTAGATCTTTTTGCTCTTCTTTTAATATAGGAACCCATGTTATATTACTTGATTGTACCTCATATTCAATTTGTGTTTCTTTTGCTTTATTAAACCCAATATTCGGAGCTTCCTCTTGTAACCATGTATTAAATTTTTCTTGTATTTTTTCTTTCACATTCATATATTCATATTTTGAAAAACTGTATTCAATTAGTTTTACACTATCCGTTGTTCTTATTTTTTTGGTATCGGCTCCTAATACGACACAAACTATTTGATGTCCATTTCTAGTAATTGATGTTACTAAACATCTTCCTGCTCCATTGGTAAAACCTGTTTTTACCCCATTGACTCCATTTAGATTTCCCAATAATTCATTGGTATTGGATATTTGTCTTGGTTGATTGTTAATATGTATTTCACATGTTTTTGTGGCTACAATATTAGCAAATTTTTCATTTTTTAAGGCATAATCGGTAAGGAGTGCTAATTCATAAGCAGTTGTATAATGTTCTTGTTGGTCTAAGCCATGTGGTGTTACAAAATGTGTATTGGTTAATCCTAATTCTTTTGCCTTTTCATTCATTAAATTAGCAAATCCTTCCACACTACCTCCTACATGTTCTGCAAGTGCTACTGCTGTATCATTTCCTGAACGAAGCATTAACCCATATAACAAATCCCTTACTGTAATTTTGTCTCCCGCTTTTAGCCCAAGCCTCGAACCACCTGTTCCACCTGCTTTTTTCGAAATTTCAACTACATCACTTAAATTCGCCTGCTCTAATACAATGGTACAAGTCATAATTTTGGTGGTAGAAGCCATAGGACGTTTGGTATAGGCGTCTTTCTCGGCAAGTACTTGTTTGGATTCTCGGTCTAGTACCAAGCAAGCCCTTGCTTGTAAATTGGGAAACTGATCCACATTACTAGATGCCTCTAAAACGTCTTCTATCGTGTCGATGGTTTCATCATCCATTTCGTCATCAGCTAATACAATGGAGCTTTGCATGAATATGAAAGCCATTACGCATATCATTATTCCTATTTGTTTTAACCTTATCTTCATTGTCTCCTCCTATTTAATAACGTGCATTATGTGTATTTTACTGCGGACCGTATTTCTTTAAAGTTTATTTACTAAAATCACCATTTTCATTATATTGTGAAAATGGTGATTTTATAACTTTCTTATCGATTTTGTTTTCTGCTAATATCGATTGTTTTTTTAAGTTAAACTAATTTTACTGACGTGTCCTTATCTTCCTATTGCTTGCTCATTTATTTCATCTTCTACACGTTCAATGCTTTCTTCAATTGGCTCTCCTTCTTTTCTTTCTTTTTCTAATATCCTTCTAAATCCTTTTTCTGATATTTTACAACGTTTTACTGCCTCCTCAATTAGTGCTTTTTCATATTCTTCTTGTGTTTTGGGACAGTCATTATCAGGATTATCATCAATATTTTCTAGGGTTGTCATTTCTTGCTTATCTAATCTATTTTGTGCTTTTTGAATCTCCTCATTTATGCTTGGGTTTCTTGTTTTCTCGGCAACTCTTTGTACTTCTTTATCGGTTCTTTTTTGATTTGTATTCTTTAGATTGACTGGAACTGTCATATAATCATTATCTCTTGTTCTTCTGTAGTATGCAACTTTTGGAACTCCTGCTTCGATGTCTACTGTAAATCCTTCATTTCCATTTTGTTCATTGGTTCCCCTTTTATTTTGAACCATCATAAATACTTGGTCTGTTTCTACTTCTCCATTTGCTCCTATTCTTGTAATTTCTTTGGTTGGATTGGTTCCTTCGGTTGTTTTTAAGGATTCTAATATCACTTCTTCTCCTGCCTGAGTTTGTCCATAAAATTCAAATTTAGTTGCATCTATTCTTCGTATTTTAACTGTTTTTAACTGTTTTTCTTTTACTTCTGGTACTAAATCAGCAAATGTTTTATCGGTTGTTATTTTTTTATATAAGTCGATTTCAATGTCTTTGGCATTTGTACGGTTGGCTATCGTTTCACTTCTATCTAACTCTTCTTGTTTTGCTTCTTCCTTATCTTTATGGGCTTGTTTTTGGTTATGCACTATTTTTGTAGCTTTTCTAACTTCCCTTCCCCTTTGTGTTTCTTCTAATTCTCTTAAAGAACTCGGTGTTACACCACGAGGTTTTATTAGAATCATTAATTCTTTATTCCAATAACCCGGTTTCATAATAAGTACATTATCTTCTGCAAACTCGCCTATTACTGTATTCCCCATTTGTAATTCTCTTTTTATTTCTCCATTTACCTCTTTTTCTACCAAGAACAATGGCTGTTCTTTCCCCTCTATTTCATCAAAGGTAATGTTCGTATAGTACTGAACATCTAGTATATGACATGGTTCGTTTTTTTCGATTGCTTGCCTCTCTAATTCGCTTTTTAATTTTTGTAATTGTTCTAATAATTCCATTATTTAACTCCTTTTTGCTACCCTTTCATATTGGTTCTAATTAGATTTCGAAAGATATTTCAAAATTAGTACCTTCTCCTAGTTTCATCATAAATGTTTTTTCTCCTTCTTCTGCTACAGAACTTAAGCTTTCTTTATATGGTACTTTTAAAAGATATATATTTCCTTCTTTTCGAGTACCAATTTTTCCCACAATATTGTTTTCAAAAAAGTTTGCTTGCATATAGGTCGTAAAAGTTTCTATCGTAGGAAAATTCGTATTTTTAAATTCCGTATTTAAATATCCATACACTCCCGCATAATCCTTTTCATTAATTAGTTTCATTATTTTATCCATATTCGATACTGCTTTTTGTTCCTCTGGTAATCTTTCGTATTCTTGTTTTTGCTCACTTGATTCTAGTGTATAGTTATCTAATGTAATTGTATATTCATAAATTCCAGTTTCTCGTATTTCATAATAATGATTATATTGATCTACAAAAGTATATTTTGTAACACTTCCTTCTTTCGTAATTCCATGTTTTACAATATTGGCATCTTGTAACGTTTCTAAGTTACTCTTTACATATTGTACAAACTCATTTACATCATTATGAAACTTCACTTTTCGATACTCCACCTCCAACAAAGCAAAAGCCTCTTTGGGACGATTAATTGCCTTAAACTTATAGTCGTCAAAATATTTCTTAAGTATCTGAAAATCATTTGCTTCCTCTGATAAAATTATCTCATTATAGTCATTACTTTGTATGTTTATATTTTCTTTATATATGTTTTGAACAATATTATTTTTTGCATTTTCAAATTCTTGTTTTGAAGAATTCTGAATTGAAAATGTATAATTTTGATAATCAAAATGAATCATGATATATTGATCATTATATGTATTTGATTGTTGTTCCTTTCCATAAACATATACTGTATAATTGGTAATTTTATTCAAAATATACATCTCTCTACTTTGAAAATCATTACTATTAATTACAGCGTCTCCTGAAATTGCTTTTACTGCTTTTATATTATTTTGTTTTTTATAATTAAAATATTGGTTTATATGATTATCAATATTAAAAAATTGTGCTCTATTTGTTATCTTTGTTACTTTTTCTGTAAGACGTGAAATCAACTTATCTTTTTGATTATTTACTATTTCTTTTTGTTTTTTTCCATTAAGCAATAATATTGCAATGATTGTAATAATAATGATAGTAACTATTATCATAAGGATTAAAATTATCTTTTTTTTGTCCACAGTATTCCTCCTTCACTTATTTGATTCGTCCAAAATCCAAAAAGTGTTTCTGCCAATATGGTGTTTCTATACTTGTAATTTGAACTGGATCTCCACAATGAATCATTTTTCCGTCACCAATATAAATTCCAACATGGCTTGCTCCTGATGTTTGGTATGTTCCTTGAAAGAAAATTAAATCTCCTGGTTGTGCTTGCTCTTTTGATACATATGCACAATATCCACGAAGACTATTGGCAGTACTTCTCCCTACATTTGCAATTCCAGAATGATTAATCACCCAACTTACAAATCCTGAACAGTCAAAGCCTTCATCTGGTGTGCTACCTCCCCATACATATGGTATTCCTAGGTATTTCTTTGCTTCAGCAAACAATGCCATAAATTTTGGATTTGATAGAGCCTCTCCTGGCATATCATAACCAAAATCTGAACCAGTACTTCCTCCACTTCCACTTATATATGGACTAATATCAATTCCTACTGCTTCATAGAATCTTGAAATTTGAGCTAGGGTTGCTTCTGTCCAGTCTTCTGCTTGTGTTGGATGTTCCGCTGTATTTGGACAATATTTCTGTCCAATATCTCCAACCGTATATCTTCCTTGTGTATAATAATGACTTCCTTCTGCAATATTCCAACCAAAAGCATCAATTCCTTCCTTTATTGTATCAAAAATTCTCCAATGATAAACCGTTCCCTTTTTACTAACAGTTGTATGACACTTATTTGTATTTTTGGTTGTTATATTAAACCAGTTATTACATCCATCCACTGCATGCCCTTTTCTTCCTCCGCTAGTTTCTGTGATGGAAACAGATGCCGCAAATAACGCATTTACTTTATATTTTTCTTGCATATCTAAAAAAGCTTGTGCATTTTCTACTAACTTATCACTCTGTGAATATCCTCCTGCTAATGCTTTTTTTAGGGTTTCTAAATCCGTAATAAACAAACTTTCATCGTGTACATCAAAATCGCCTGAATACGTTCCACCTATGTACTCATCTGGCTCGTACATACTAATGAAGGCGGAATCCTTAAACGTGCTTTCATCTAAAAATTCCCCATTAAGATAAATACGAATCATTTCTCTCATTAATTCGGCATGCTTTTGGGTTGCAACATTTTGTTCTAGCCTGTCGTACAAATCCTCTGTTGATGTAACAATATTAATAATAGGGTGGTCAGGCTGAGAACTTCCTAATAGCTTATACGCTACTATTTTTCCTGGTAGTTTTTCTCCTGATGCGTTTTCTCCATTTGGCAAATATGGTGCTCCTTTTACATAAGTTCCTGTTTCATTACTCCATAGTCCCATAAACTCAGATGGTAAAATTTTAGTTTGCGTATCTCCCGATTTTACCCATTCTCTTGTTATAATTTCGGTAAATAAATATTCACTTCTTCCAGTATCCCAACTTCCTGGTGGGTTTATAATTTCATTTTCATCTGGCAAGGTATTGGTGGTTCCATTTGGACCATATGGATACTCTTTTGTTACTTGCATTTCATAATTGGTTTCTTGTTCAATAATCCATGTTTTTGCTTTTGTTACATTTGCTTTTATGGTATCGGTTTCAACAATGGTTTCTGTTGTTTCATCAATATCGGATTCCCCAAGTTTCCATTCTTTTTGATGTGGTCCACCAACTACTCCTGTTTCTCCTGTTGTTCCGATGTCTTGTAACGACCAAGCATGTCTGGTTGCTTTGTAGTTGTAAATATCTTTCTTTGTTGTAATTTGGTCAAATATCATAAATTCAATTTCACTTTGTTTTGACATAAGCTCCGAAACCGCTTCTACATAGTCTGGATTATGAGTGGTAATTTGTAAATTAATTAAAAATAGGAAAGGTGTGGTATATTGTGCAATCATATCACGATATGGTATTTTTACTTCTGATATGGTAAATTCACCTTCACTGCTTACTAAATTTCCATGGTCATATTTATTTACTACCTTTCGATATGGTTTTGCAATACATAAATTCCAGTTTTCATCTAAAGAAAAATATTTTAGTAATTCTTCTTTTTGAAGGTTATCCCCTGTTTTTAGCATTTCTTGAAATTTTTCATACCCCATATAGATTAAATCGATTGGGTCTGTATTTTCATCTTTTCTTCTTTTTACATGAATAATTCCTTGTACTTCTTCATCGCTACCTTCAATGTAAGGAAACTCTCCTGTAAGCGATGCTGCTAGGAATTTGAATAAGTATTCTGCTGCTTGTGTGTCGGGTTTTACGGTATTGGTTAGTACATTTTTTTCTCCTGTCATGGTATTTTCAATTCCTACTACATAATCGCCATCATCTCCAAAGCCTAGTTCATTTAAATCGATTCCATTTAGAGAAAGTTCTGCTACAATGTTTTGCAAAAATTTTTCTTTATCAATACGAATTCCATTTTCATCAATTGTACAATATTCTTTTACTAGCTGATATGCTACATCATCTGTGGTCTGAGCATTAAGGTCATCCAAATAGCTGTCAATTGCTGGAATGATAATAGAGAATGCCACAATGATTCCTACAATAACAATTATTGGTACTATATGCGCTACAACAAAAGCTACTACTTTTACAGCTAATTTTTTTAGCATTTCTCTTGCTATTTTTAAACCTTCTTTGCCTGCCTTTTTTCCTAGATTTTTTGCTGTTCCACCTAACATATTTCCTGCTTTATTTAGCATTTGATCTGGCAATTCTTGTTTCTCAGATTGTCCCTGTCCTTCTTTTTCTTCGTCCATATGTCACCTCTCTTCTATGAGCTTTCTTTTTTATTTGTTTTGTACTAATTATCAATCTTGCCTTTTGTTCTTTGCTTTGCGCTTAAATCTATTTTTTTCAATAATTCTGTTTTTTATATTTCAATGGTGATGGTTCCTCTGTTTGTATATTGTTTCTTGTTTTCTACTGCTACATATTCTTCATAATTTAATATCACATCACTAAATACTACTTTTCTAATAATTGCTTGGTTCGAATATAGTTTATTAAAAGGGATGGTTACTACTTTTGTTTGGTTTGGTTCTATGGTTAATTGTGTTTTGTCCACTTCGTGAGAGTGGGCATTATAAGTATTTTGTTCATCACTCTCTAAGTACATGGTTTTTACGTTTTCTTGGGTATCCATTAAAATGGTATTTGTTGTTGTATTTTCCATTTCGATTTTATATGTTTCATATTCACTATAAATGTCTTTATAAAGAAGTTTTACTCGTATCCCCGAATAAACCGTCTCTTTTTCTATTATCTGTCTTCCTATGTATCCATTTAAGTTGATTTTCGTCACATCTCCTTTGGTTACAAGGGTATAATAATCTTCTATGTTATTTTTCGAGGAGGTTATTTTTCCAGTAGATAGTATATCCTCCATTATTTTTACTTTATAGGTTTGTGTCTGGTAGCCATTTACCCAAGCTTGCGTTTCATACATTTTTTTGGTTTGAAAAATCTTGTCAACATAGTTTTTCTTGAAATATTGAATATTAGAAGAAAATACCTCTTCTTGACATTCCTCGCTTAATAGTCCATATGCTTTTTCAATTTCTTTGTTATTACAATACCCAATAAATTCTTCTATAATTTTTAAATTGTTTTGCTGTACTGGTTTTTCTACCTCTGTTTGTGTAATAACTGCTTGGCTAGAAGTATCCTTTTTTTCTTGTACTATCATAGTGTTTTGTGTTTCACTCTTTTTTTGTTCAAATTTTTCTTTTGCATTCGCATTTAGAATGCGTATCACAAGAAAAGCGAGGATAATTCCAAAGACTATCACAAATATAACATATCGGTTTTCAAATATACTTCTTCTTATGTTACTATTTTTAATAATCATGATATTATCCTCCTGTTTTATAATGTTTTGATTTTTCTTTCTAGTAATTAGATTCTTCTATAATCCTCATATCCTTTGTAAATTGTATTTGCCAATTTTCTATTAGCTTCGGTATCTCCACCTAGCATAATTGCAGTATCTCTCTTAAGTGCTTCTTCTGCTTTTTTATCTCCTGCAAATGCCTTCTTATGTTCACTGCCTAATTCATTATAACTTGCAACAATATTTTGAACCTGTTCTCTGATTTGCTTATCCGATAAATTATTAGGGTTATTTTTCTTATATTGTTGTTCTAATTTTAATGATTTCTTTATATCTCTTTCACTCGTGACACCAGCTTTTCGGTAACCTCTTACTGCTTCAGTAAATTCTTTTTTGCTATAATCTTTTTTAAATTCTTTTTCATAGAAATTATTAAATTTGTCACTCCTAAAATATTCTTGATCTGCTTTTGCATTTCTAGCATCAATGGCATTGCCATATTTTCCGGCACCATAGGCATCTGCAATACTCTTATCTCTCATTCTTTTTCCTACTGTTGCTTCAAATACATTTCCTCCTGTTGCTCCTCCAATTGCTGCTGCACCAAGTGCCATAGAAGCTGCTTTTTCGCCATCTCCTGTTGTTGCTCCAATAGCAAGTCCTACTCCACCCATAGCAGCTGCCAAGGCCGCTCTTGATGCTACTTTTAATGTTCCACGTGCTGCCTTATAACCTACTGTTGGTAATGCCTTCCAAGCTCCAATTGCCCTTTTATTAGCTCCACTTTTTAGCCTATTTACTAATGCTTTTTTTCCTTCTGGTGTTTTAAAGTTATTCCAAGCATCTTTTGCTGCATCAAGTCTTTGTCCACCTCTTTGGAAAAAGTTTCCTGTATCTTGTTTTACCGTGTTCCAGAAATTAGGCTGTGTATCATTATTATTATCTAATGCTACTGGATTACCTTCATCTGGTAGTGGTACGTCTTCTTCATTTTGCTTATTTGCTTGTTCTCTTTGTGTTTGATATTCTTCTTGCAATCTTTGGTGTTCTGGGTCTAAGAAATATGGATCTGTGTCATCATATCCCTCTAATTGTTTCTCTAAGTCATCTAATGGATTATTATTTTCTGGTGGTGGAGTATCATTTCTTTCTGGTGATGGACCATTTGATGGTGGATTTTCTGGTGGTGAGTTACCTTGATCTGGTGATGGTAGTGATGTATCATCTCCTGCCCCTACAACATCATTTTCTCCTTTCCCTTGAAAACTTTTAAATGGTTTATTGCCATCTGCATCTTTTCCTTGTCTTTCTGGTGTATCTTTGGTTCTTACTTTTCCCCCAGGTCCTGGTCCATTTTTAGCAATCCCTTTTAACATATTACCTGCTACTGCGGTTACACCGGCTGCTCCTGCAAGTGAACCAACGGTTCCTCCACTTGCTTTATTGAAGCCAAACATTTGCTTCACTAGTTTTTCTGCTGCAATAATAAATCCTAAGGCGATAATCGCATATAATACGTTATCCACTGCTAAATCGATGGCAGTTCCTAATAGTACTTTATATAACAATAAATGAATCGGTTGTATTAATGCATTATATGTAAATTCTTTTAACCACATATTAAATGCTTGTGCTTTTCCATCTGATACCTTATCAATTGGGTAGGTTAAAGCAACCATTGGCGCAATCAGTGTTAAAAATGCCATATTTACTACCCTTTTTCCATATACCCATGTAAAACGAATGGAGAAAATAACTAACATAATGTATAGTGCTAAAAAAGCGATTTTTACTTGTAAATCTCCTGCTTGTACCATGAAACGTACATAACTCATAAGGTTTGCAGCAAAATCTACTTGATAGGTCGTAAATAATATTCCATCCACATTCGTAGCATGTACTGTAAAGGTTCCGTCTGCTTCAGAGGCAAGCATTGCTGTTACACTTTCTACCATAGTTAAAGCAAAAGACATAATGTAATGGAGCACAAACACCAAACACATGGCAACAACCCAATCTACTAACATTTGTTTGTATTTTGCACGATCTGCTGCTATACTGGTTAATAACATACGAATTCCTAGATAAATCAGTACGGATAATAATCCCACAATCGCAATCGAACGAAGTGCTACATACCAACTTGCAATAATTGGTCGTAATTGTTTGGCAACATTTCTATCGTCATCTCCTTGTACAGAAGGTTTAATAAAGTTAACATCTAACGCTGGTACTTGGTTAGAGAAAATAGCTTCTGGTGTATATCGAATTACTGGTACATTTACTTTGTTAATTCCCCAAAAAGTAACATCAATAAATTCATCGGTAGTAATCGAAACTCCACTAGACGCACTTGTTTCATAAGTATCTGTTCCAATGGTCTTCATAAAGCTTGCTGTTTCTCCAATCATTGTCCTTTCTAACATATGCTGAACACCATCAAATATAGCAGCTATAAAATTTATAATAGGGCTCATTAACTTTCCACCTATGTCAGCATGTACAACAGTTGGTACACAAAACGTTGTTACCATTACGATGACCATTGCAAGAATTGTCTTTTGTATAACTCCTTTATTCGTAAAAAATTTCATGGTTTCCCCTTTCTATCGTATTGCTTTTTGTTTTTTCATGCTTACAATGTTATTTAAGTTTGTTTCCACAAACTCGAATTCTTTTGCGGTTGGTGTAATTTGTAAAATTGCGGTATCTGGTCCTACTTTTAGTAAGCCTTCTCCTTTTAGACAGGTTACTAAGAAACCTGCTTCTCCTTCGGAAAGTTTGAATACTTGTTTTAAATACTGAATTTCCGATTTATCTTGTGCTAAGAATAATTTGGTATCCGATGAAGTTAGTACTGCTTGTGCTTCTTGTTTTTCATAAAAGTCTTGGAACCTTTGTGAAATGATAGCAAGTGACACATTTCTTTTTCTAGCACGTCTTGCCATAGTGTTTAAGAAGTCAACTGCTTCTGGGTATGGTAGTAACATCCAAGCTTCATCTACTAGTACTCTTTTCTTTTTGGCTTTGCTTCTATCTTCACTGTTTTTCTTTACGTATTTTTCCCAAATCCATGAAAGTAGAATTTGTTGAGCAAGTGGTCTTGCAAAACGTTCTTCTAATTGTGAAATGTCTAGGTTAATAAATGGCACTCCTTCTAATAATTCGAAGGTAGATTGTCCATCAAAATATGCCATTTGTCCTTCGTATTCACGGATATATTGTTTCATTACTTTTAGTAAGTAGCTATAATGGAAACGATAATCTTCGTTTTCATTTTCAGTTGCTTTTCTTTGAATTCTTTTATACCAACTACCAATGGTTGGCATTAATTTTTTCTTTCTTGCAAGCATATTGCCTGTTGCCATGTTGGCTGCTGAATCATACAAACTTGATGGGTCTGAGGTAATCTTCATTGCCGCATATTCCTCGGAAACCGATTCTGCTATAATTTGTTTGGTTAATTCGTTTACTTCTGTGCTTCTGGTACTACCTCTTGCCATCGTAAGAAGTGCTTGCGTTACGTCTTCTACTTTATTTTCAACATTAACGATTACTCTTTCTTTTCCTGTAATTTCATCTTTTAGAATTTCTGGTTCAATATCAAATAGATTAATAACCGTTTTGGAATTTGGACTTAATACTACATTAATTCCACCTAACGATTCTGCTACAATGGTATATTCCCCTTCTGCATCAAGTGCTAAACTTTCAATTCCCATAAGCACGGCTGATCTTGAAATAAGAGTTTTCATCGTAACAGATTTACCTGCTCCAGATTTTGCGAAAATAACCATGTTATAGTTGGTTAGGGATGGGTGGAAATTATCAAATAAAATTGGTACTCCTGTTTGTTTGTTAAAACCAAGTGGTACTCCCGTGGAATGTCCTACCTCTGAGGTAGTAAATGGAAATACCGTTCCCATGGAGCGTCTATCAAAGGTATGTACTTTTTTTAATTTATTATCCATAAAAGGTAAGTTACTTTTAAAAGCATCTTCTTGAATTCCCCATGCACTTTTTACGCTTACTAAGGATTTTGACATTTCGGTTGATAATAAACTGGTTAGTTTGTCTAGGTCTTCTAAGCTATAAGCAAATAAGGTGGAAACAATAGTTGCTTCAAATAATTTGTTGTATCCTGCTGCAATCTCATCTCTTAATTGTTCTGCTTCATAACGTTTTTGCCCAACTGTACTTTGTCTATTAATATTACCTCTATCTGCTGCTACAATTCTTTCGGTTTCCAGTTGGTTAATTACCCTGTTTAGTTCATTTTGTGATTTTGCTTCTGGTACTGGGTTTATATAAATAGAAGTATTGGTATCTCCAAATAAATATAAGTCTCGGAACAATTCTGGGAAAATCGCCATTCTTGGAAGTGCTGATACGAAAAAGCTCCTTGCATATCGTTTGGTATTGGAGATAATTTCTAAGTGATCAATGTTTGATGCATCAATTCCAGATGGTGCAATTAATTCTTTAATGGTCTTTTTCTTTAAAATGTTATATTCTTCCCCTTTATTCGTTAACTGCTGTTTTTTTCCTTCTACCTCTCTTTGGTTTTTCTTCCACATCTTCGGTTCCTCCTTCTTCTTTATTTTTCTCTTCCTCAATTAGCCTTGTCGCGGAATCGGCTGTTTGTCTTCCTAAGTAGGCTGCATTTTGTTTAATAATCATTTGTGCCCTTTGACGTACTAATTCTTCTAGTCGTGCTCGTTTTTGGTCTAATTGTTGTTGTTTTGGACTTCTTGCTTGAATAACCTTTTCATTCGCAAGTGCCATTGCTTTTCTTTCAATTTCATCATCAAGTGCTTTCATGGTTTTATCTAATACATCTGGTGCTGTGGTATATAATTCATCATAACCAGCTCGAGTAGCACGGTCTACACTAAATACTTCCGCTTCATCACGGTTATAGGCTACATATAATAAATCAACTAATTGTTCTGAATTTAGAATTTTTCCACCAACTGAACAACCAGCTAATGTTCGAATAACCGATTGTGCTCTTGTGTATAGTTCTTGGAAAGCAATGCTTCTAATTTCTTCTTTATCGAAGGAATTATTGCTTCCTAGGTCTTCTACATAGTATGGAATAATGACATAGTATTTTTTGCTTAATACGTTTTTGTTTAAGCTCATTCTCTCGGTATTGGCAATAATGTCTTTTCCATATTCATATAAATTGGTTTGTTTGGTTACTTCAAAGAAATCCTTATTTAATTCTTCTCTTGTTGCCGTACCTGATTGTAGTTTTTTCAAATACGCATTTTTCTTTTTCTCTAATTCAAACCCAACCTCTTCTACTTTTCTTCGATATCCTTCTAGGCTATCGTTTAAGTTTACAGTTCTGGTTTGTACATAAATTTGAACTGGATGGCGTAGGGTATTTAAGAATTGTAGAAAACCTTCTTCTACTCCAACTTTTTCTCCTTCTGACATAAGGTCATAGTTAATTCCTTGGCATTCTACTACCATAATATAACGCATTCCCTTTTTTTGTACGATCATATTATCTTCTACTGTATCAAATTCCATAAATTTGAAAATGGATTGTTTGGTATATTCTCTTGCAATTTTTCTTGCATCACTTTTCATTTCGTCATTTTCTTCTTGTTGCTCTTTTTGTTTTTTACTCTTTATCCAGAAGTATAAAAAGGCAACGGCTAATATGATTAAAACAAAAACCATAACAACCAATACAATGGTTAACATTTGTGTTATTTGATCTGAACTATTCATCCTTTGTTTCCTCCTCTATTTCATAAGTATAAATTCTACTTTTTGAGCGATTAAATCGAATGGCTCTTATGATAACATCATCAATGTTTTCTCCGCCCACTTTTTTAGTAAACGCAAATGCCCCAAGGTCTGGTACTTTAAAAGTTCCTACACAATAACCAATGAGTGCAAATATAGCAATCACAATCATTCCAATCATTTTCGCTCCACAAGCTGCAATAATCAAATAGAAAAAGAAACCAACTGCTGCACAAACAACGGTATAAATCATCGATTTTCCTGTAAAAATAAATAAAATTCTTCCTTCATCTTTTACGTTTCTAGGTATATTGTATGGTCCCATGTTCTTCCTCCTTTAAGGCATAATTATAATCAATATCATTATACCAGAAAACAAAGAAAAATGTAACATTTTCATAGAAAATATTACATTTTTAATATAATTGTAATATAGGTGAAATAAATAATTGTATAATCGCCTTATTACAAAAAAGTTATATATTAAAATAAAAAGCTAAGAATTTTGTTCCTAGCTTTTTTATTTATAATAACAATTCTTTATTCGCCACCATTTAAAGCATTTGCCATATCATATACAATTCCTGTAATTGTAGATGCTGCAAATATTAATACGGCTCCTACTAAATATGGGATCATTGATTTTTTATAATCAGCTTTTTCTTCTGCACTACCCATCATGTATTTAATACCTAAAATTAAAAGAATAACAACTGCTACTAAAACACCTACTGTTCTAACAACTCCAACAATTTGACCACCTAATTTTAAAATACCTGATGTTGCTGTAACTGTACCTGGTTTAAAATCACCTGGTGTAACTCCACCTTCTCCCTCAGCAAATGAGATGACGCTCATTGTAACAATTGCTAATATTATACATAATGTTATCAATATTTTACTTGTTTTCTTCATACCTTTCCTCCTATATTTTATATTTCTTTTTGTATTTTTCTCTACTCACGAACATGAGAGAATATTAAAAACTAACTTAAGGACAGCGAATTTCACTGTATCACTATATTATTATAACGGCTTTTTTCCATTTTGTCTATACTTATTTTAAAAATAATTGTTAAATTTATATTACAATTATATATCTTTTATATTTCCTGTTATAAAATCGTATACTATTGCAATGATGTTTGGTATTGCAAATACCATTACTGCACCAATTAAATATGGTCCCATTGTTTCTTTATATAGTGCTTTTTCTTGTATTCCAGCTAACATATACCTTATTCCCAAAGTCATTAGTGTAATAACCGATATTGCTGACCCTAATAACTGAATCACTCCAATTACTAAATTTCCTCTTTCGATTAATTGTGTATTATTGGAACTTGAATTTTCAGAAGGCTTATATTCTCCTGGGTTTTCAATTGGATCTGTAAGGCTTCCACCAGTAACCCCTCTATCGGGTCTTTCTATTACAGGTTTACTACCTCCCGGTTTTGGTCCTGTTGGGGAATTACCTCCTCCTCCATATCCACTTCCACTACTCGTTCCACCTGAAGATGAACCAGAGGAGGTATATGGGCTAGAGGCATACACTGTGGCACCATATATGATCATTAAACCTATTATTAAAACAATTCCAATTATTCTTTTCTTCATACTCCACCTCATTATCCTCGTTTTTTAATTTATCTCTTTTGTTCTTAAAAATCATCTTTAAGAAATTCCACCAAGAAGTTCTATGATTGCTTTCCAAATAATAAATGCTGAAAATATTACAACACATCCAACAATATATGGAATTAATGCTTCTTTTACTTTTGCCTTATCCTCTGCAGTAGATAACATAAATTTGACTCCCAAATAAACACCAATTGCCACTGATAAAAAAATTCCAATCGATAGTAATAGATTATATAACGTAGAAGATGCCCCTTTTAATTTTTCACCATCCATTGGGGAATTAGTTCCTTGACTTACAAACTCATTTGCTTCTGTAATAATTTCATCTGGTGTATGGTCTGTAGATGATGATGAATTTCCTAAAATCCCTGTTGATGGTCCCGCTCCAGTTGCACCTGGTGTTGGAGCATTACCAATATCAGAACCATATGGTCCATTATATGGCGATTGCCCTGTTGATGGTGAACCTGTTGCTGAGTATGCTCCGTTTGATGGTGATAAAGTTCGTCCACTATTTTGTGACCCTGACGTTGATGGGTTCTTTGTTGGAGCAGTTGCATAAACTACACTATGACACATTATCATCAAACTAATTATACAGCTAATATAAATCATTTTCTTTCTTATTTCTTTGAACATCATCCACTATTCCTCTCTTTTCTCTCTTCTTTTTCTATTATATCTTACCTTTTTTGCTTTTTCAATGCTTCTTTTCAAATTCTCTTAAAAACGACATATGATTGTCATATTTACGAAATATTTATCAAATGATTCCTCTGTTTTTTTAATTCATTCTTCTTTCGTTTTATTCATCTAACTCTTTATCTTTTTTTACTTCTATTAGTTTCACTTTTTCTTCATTTGCTTTTACTTCATATAATGTGTCTTCTTTTATCAAATTTTCTTCAAACATACTACTATACTCTTGTTTTGCTTCGTTACTTGCTTGATATACAAATACATGTGTATAGCCATCTTCTTTTAGGCTTTTTTCTAAATTTTCAATTGGTCCAATCGTTCCTGGAATAACAGCACTTATTGGAACAGGTAGCATAATGTATTGATTTAAAGCTAACTGGATGATACTGTTCCCCACTTCTCTATTGGTAATATATAAGACTTTGTCTTCTTTTTTTAATTGCCTTTCATATTTTCTCATTCCGCATGTTATCCAAACGATAAAGATGAGAATTGACAATATAATCTTTTTTACTAATGTATTTTTTTTGTAATGTATAAAAAGGTAGCATCATCGTAATGATTATCATGACTGTTATTGTCATTACCTTATTTACCTTTCCTTCCAATAAAACAAAGCTAAAAAACATGGTATCTGCTAATACAATGGTAAATATATATCTTGCAAAACTTGCCAATATTAGTGCTTCATCTTCCTCAAAAATAGTACAATACATCCATAACATACCAATTAAATACACAAGTGTACCAATTGCCATCGAAAGGATATAATAACGGTACTTTTTGTGCTTCTCCCCTGTTTGCTTGTAATGAACTAGCATAAGTGCAAAAATACCTATGATAACACAAAACGCTGTTACTTTCCTTTCTGTTATAAACTTTCCTTTAAAAATTGCATGTATAAATTCCTTTGTGACTTTTTTTGTTGTTTCTACGGATTGTTCTTGATACATTCTAGTAAAATCCCAACGATGTTGTTCTTTTCTTATTTTTATATTCCATATAGATAATAACATAACTGCACAAATAACCGAAAAAAACAATAATTTTACTTTTTTTCTCACTGTTTGTTTTTGTTTTTTTCTTTCTAGCCATAATTGAAAAAGAATTATAATCATTGCTAATATTGCAAGACCAATTCCTTGTGTTTTGGTTAAAAGTAATATTGTCATTCCACAAAATATTTCTAAAAATTGAAACTGGCTATTGTCTTCCTCTCGATAAGCACTATAAAGAACATAAGCAAAAGCAATTCCTAATATTCCATCTACTAGTATATTGGTATAGAAATTAGGATAAAAAATGATTGGTACCAATACAATTACCATAATCGCCAATAACATTTGCTTGATATTCTTTTTCCAAGTAATGTGTTTGGTAATTGGTATGATTAGTGAAAAGTACAAAATATTGTGTGCAGTAATAATGACATCTTCTACAAACACTCCTTTTATTTGTATAAACAAATATTGAAAAATCGCCGTAAAGGGCGGATATTCATTAAAGGCTACCAAAGATTCTGGATTGGTTCCATAGTTATTATATAAAAACATGTTTTTTATGATGATTCCCCAATGATTGTATTCATCATAATCTTCAAAAATTCTTCCTTTGTTTACTACTATACTTAAAATAAATAAACCAATATAGAGAAACAAACCTGGTGTTAAAATTTGAGCTAAGATGTCTTTAAGGTTACTTACGTTTTTGGTAAAATAGATGGCAATATAAATTAGTTGGATAAATGCACCAAGTGTTACGAATAGGACTCCTAACTTTAAGTGATCTAACAATCCAACTATATAAATAATCAGTATGATTGTTACTGTCGTAATAGGTATTACTTGTTCAATTCTTTTTTTGAAAAGAAGGGTATAACTAACAGAGGTAATAAATAAAATAAAAAATACTGTTAAAAATTCCATTTTTTCTCTCCTTCTTTTTTCTACTTTCTTTTATAAGATACCATATTTTTTATTTTTTGTATACTAGATTGTTCCATTTTAAAACCTATTTTCATTTCTTCTTTTTTCTTTTAGGGGCTACTTTTTCAGATGTTTTACATATATTGGGTTGCATATAATATTTTGCAATTAATTCATCTAATTCTACACTTATTTTGTAGATTTTGTCATAATCCTCGTTATTTTCGATACTTTTGTTTAACTCATCTCTCTTTTTACATATTTCATCATTTAACATCCTACCACTCTCCTTTTTGGCATTTTTCTCATCCCTTATTATTCAAAATACCATATTTTTACATGCTCGTCAACAAATAAGGTCTATTTTTGTAGAGAATCGTACGACTTTGTTTGTCATTTATGTCGGTTTTCTTTTCTATTTTTTTCTTATTTATTATTTTTTGACAAAAAATGATAAAAATATCAAAAAGTCGTAGGAACATGTTGGTTTCATAAATATTCTCATAGGCAATTGTAGGTATCACCTTTACCAAAACAAATAGCAAGCGTTACACGCTCGCTATCTGTTTTTCGCTATTGCATATCCTCCAATAATAACAGAAACAATTACCCATATTGCGATAACCGTTCCTAGGCCTCCTGATGAAAAAAAAGCTCCTACTCCTATAATTACGATTGGAACAATGACGAATATCATAAGTAAATACATACTGTCCCCTCCAAAGGCATACTGCCTTTTATGTATTGATTTACAGGTTACATAAATTTATTATACTCTATTATTGTTTCTTTTTCAAGCCTATTATACAAAAAATAGCAATAAGAAACAAAATACCAGATACAATTTGAGAAATACGAAATGGTCCTAGCATTAGGCTATCAGCTCTTAAACCTTCTATAAAGAAGCGAATCAAAGAATATGCCATTAGGTAGGTAAGAAGGATTTGTCCTTCATATTTTCTGTTCTTAGAAAGTTTGATGAGTAACAGAAAAATAAGAAAATCGGCAATCGATTCGTAAAGAAAAGTTGGGTGAACATATTGTAGACCTTGCTTTGTATATACTCCCATTTTCCATGGTAGGTCTGTTACTCCTCCATAAGCTTCTGCATTAACAAAGTTTCCCCACCTTCCAATTGCTTGCCCAAGGCTTACATAGGGAATAACATAGTCTGCTAAGTTTAAAAAGGAGAGCTTTCTTTTTTTACAAAAAAGATATGCGGTAATGGCTCCTCCTATGATACCTCCATAAATAGCAAGTCCTCCATCTTTTATATTTAACATTTGTGAAAAACTTGTATAGTTTTGTAAATTAAATACCACATAATAGATTCTTGCACTAATAAAGCTAACTGGAATTAGTATGAGGCTTAAATCGATAATATTATCATAGCAAACTCCAAATTTTTTGTCGTTTTTGTAATAAGCAAACATGGCAATTCCTAAACTTGCCACGATAAATATGGCATACCAATAAATTGGTACACCAAATAAATGAAATGCGATTGGGTTTATCTGTATAGTTATATGAGAAAATGGTAATATAATTTCGTTCATTTTATTCTTTTCCTTTTACAATGGATACAACCATTTTATTTTCATCAAATACGTCATTTAGAACTTGTTGGGCATATTCTTTTGTTACAGTTCTATATTGTTCTAAATAGTCAAAACTATTGATTCCTTTGAAATAGTCAGACAAAAACATTCTTGCAATATTTCCTACTTCACCATATTCACTAATATAATCTCCATAGATTTTCTTTTTGACTCTTTCAAAATCGTCTTCGTTTAATCCACTTTTTTTAAATTTCTGTATTTGTGTTTTTAACATTTCAACTATTTTTTGTGGATTTCTTGCTCCTCCTGAAATTAATACATGAGAATATTGTTTTGAAAATTCATAGTCTAAAGAGGGTTGCCCAATTATGTCTCCATTGTTATATAGGGTTTGATAACCTTCTGAACTTTTTCCAAGTAATAGGTATAGTAATATCTGTACCGCAATGCACTTTTTTACTTTATTTTCTTCTGGTTTGTCTTTAAA
Organism: Clostridia bacterium; assembly: GCA_022796855.1. Taxonomy (GTDB): domain Bacteria; phylum Bacillota; class Clostridia; order TANB77; family CAG-508; genus RGIG8482. The sequence goes on from JAAWJM010000009.1 coordinate 39,430, forward strand.
ACCAATCGCATAAATTGGCATACTTACTTCCATGTTCACGGTTTTCTCTTTTTCTACAATTTCTTCTGGCTCGGTTTCATATATTCTTTGTACTTCTCCTACTTGGCTGGTTTTCGTGATTCTCTTTTTTACTTCTTCTAATATTTCTTCTGGTTTAAAATCACCACATACTACAAGTAGCATATTGGATAAATCGTAGAAATTATGATAGGCTTTGTATAATACCTCTTTATCAATTTTTGAAATGGATTCAATACTTCCGGCAATATCAATATTAATTGGATTTACTTTGTACATTAATTTCATGGCATTCATATATACTTGCCATTCTGGATCATCTTCATACATATTAATTTCTTGCCCAATGATTCCTTTTTCTTTTTCTACATTTTCATCGGTAAAATAAGGGTTTTGTACATAGTTCATCAGTTCATCTAAGGCTTCATAGAAATTGGAATTTGCTTCAAATAGATAGGCTGTATGGTCATTGGTGGTATAAGCATTGGCATCTACCCCAAGGCTTGATAATACATCTAAACTATTGGTTCCGTTTTCTTGTTCAAATAGTTTATGTTCTAAGAAATGAGCCACTCCATCTGGAATTTGTACTTCTTCATTTTCTGGTTTTAAAAGAAAGTGATTGTCTATTGAACCAAAATTGGTACCCCAAATCACATATTTTTTTAAGGTTTCTTTTTTTGGAATGACCATAACGGTTAACCCATTTTCTAGTTTTTCGATATACACTTCTTCTTTCACTTGTAAATTTTTAATCATTTGCATATCATGCCTCTCCTCCTTTGGTTAGGTCTTTTAAGAAATAGATTGTGTGTATGTTAATTTTGTTTGCGATTTCTACTACTTGCTCTTTGGTGATTTCTTGAATTTTTTTCTTGTATTCTTCTAGGTTTACAAATTCATTTGAAAGTTCTTGTCCAAAATAGTAACTAATTTGTGTATCTTGTTCATCTGGTATAAAGTCGATGGTTGCTAAGATACTTGTTTTGGCATTTTCAAAATCTTCGTTTGAAAACACTCCATTTTTCATGTCTTCTAGTTGCTTTTTAATAATATCTTGTGCTTTTTGATAATTTTTTATTTCAATACCTAGGCGGATGAAAATATTATTTTTTTGTCTTAAATAGTTTGAACCTGCTGTGTAAGCAAGGCTTGCTTTTTCTCTTACATTTTGGAATAATTTAGAGTTTGCTCCTCCTCCTAAAATGGTATTATATAAAAGTGCTACATATTTTTCCTCTGGTGTGTTCGTTTCTACGGTTAAGCCTATTACTAATTTTCCTTGCATAATTTCCATTTCTTCTATCATTTCTTGTGGTGTATCTCGCATTTCGACTGCCTCGTTTTGGATAACATTTGCTGTTCTTGCTTTTTGAACTTGTAAATGTTGTTGGTTTTGCACTTCTTGTTGTACTTTTGTGGCATCTAGTTTTCCAGAAATAAACATATCAATTTTGGCTGTTTCAATTATTTGCAAATACGCCTTATATAAGTCTTGTGCTGTCATGTTTTCTAAATCTTCTACATATCCATATTTATACAGTCCATATGGCTTGTTTTTGTACATTTCTTCGATACAACGGTCTAGGGCATACCTTCCCTTATTATCAATTTTTCCTTCTATGATTTGTTTTAAATTTTCTTTTTCCATGGTAACATATTCATTTTTAAAACCACCATTTTCTACAAGTGGTGAAAAAACAATGTCACATAACATATCAATTGCCATTTTTAACATATCTTGGGAATTTGGTAAAAATTCCTCATTAATCGTTTCTAAGTAGAATTTTAATACATGGGTATCGCCCATTTTCTCAATTCCACAATCAAATGACGCTCCATACATGTTTTCTAAAGCAATACTTAAGTCTTTTGCTGTTGGATAATTTGTACTTCCTCTTCTTAATATCGCGGAAATCAGTGCTTCTTTTGTTACATTTTCTTTGTTAAGGGGAAGGGTTAAGAAAATGGATAATAAGTTGGTTTTAAATTTATTCGTTGGGATAACATGAAGATTAATTCCTTCTTTTAATTGAATTTTTTGGCATTCCATATTGTGTCTCCTTTCTTGTTTTTTACAATCTATTATATAGTATAATGCATTTTTATTATGTTATACATTGCATTTTTTATACTCCCCTTCTTACTCCAAACATTCCTTTACGACTTCATTAATTGCTTTTCCATCTGCTGAGGCTCCTATGGCTTGTTTTGCTTCTTTCATAACATTTCCCATATCTTTTAATGAAGTTGCTCCTGTTTTTTCAATGACTTGTTTGACAATGTTTGTAATTTCTTCTTTGGTTAGTTGTTTTGGTAAATAGGTAGCAAGAATGGCAATCTCTTCTTCTACTTGCTTAATTAGGTCTTCTCTTCCACTTTTTTGGTAATCTACAAGAGAATCTTTTCTTTTTTTGGATTCTTTTGCAATAATCTCTAGTACCTTATCATCTTCTAAGGTAATTCCTTTGTCTTTTTCTACTTGTAAAATAGCGGCTCTTACCATTTGCACCGTATTTTTCTTAATTTCGTCTTTCTCCTTCATCGCTGTTTTTAAATCCTCTAATAACTTTTCTTTTAACATATTTTTTCCTCCTTGTATATTTTTAATCTTAAAATCTTCGAAGAACCTTCAAGAAACCTCCTTTAACAAGGGAGGTGGCAGTCCGAAGGACTGACGAAGGGTTCTTAATCATTTTTTTATGGGATTTGATAAATGTCATAGCTCTCTATTTTTCCTACTACTTCGTAATGTTCTTTTAAATAATTTAGCATTTTTGCGGATTCTTGCCAGAATAGTGGTTCATACATTAAAATTTGGGTGTTTTTCATGTGACTTATTTCTTCTATTAGTCTTTCTTCTCCATGATAGCCTAAATTTCCTAAGAATACTAAGTCCATTTTTCCGTTGTTTCTTTTTTCTGGTATGTTATAAATGGCTGCTTTATCGGATAACATGATGACTTTTCCTTCTTGATTGTTTATATATTCATTTACTTTTTCAATATGTTCTAACATTGGGGTACTTACCGAAAGCCCATAATATGGATGATGATAGTCTTTAATTACCCATTCGTATGTTAGAATTCTAGAAAGTGGCGATATGCAAAGGGCAATTAACGAAACGCTTAAAATGATTGTAACACCTTTTACAATTTTTGGGCTTAAAAATTGGTTTAGCATAAGATGTGTTAAATACAGTAGTAGTATTAATAAGACTTCCATGGCAAGCATAGTATGGGCTACATTTACAATTGGATAGGTAATGAGTAGCATTGGTATTCCAATTGCTAGTAATATTTTAATGTTTTTGTCTTCTTCTTTGGTAACATGTTTTCGAAGAATGATTGCCGAAATTACGGTAATCATACAAATTAGCATGTGTGCCATGCAAATTGGGTCTAGGATACTATTTTGTGAACCAAATTCTCGTATTCCCAAAAATGCGATATTAATAAAATCCCAAAATACGCCTTGTATATATAATATTCCCAAGGTTCCCATGGATAATACAAAAGCAATTCCTAATTGTTTTAGGATATTGAAAATGACCTTTTTATTTCTTCCCTCTATCATGATTTGAACAAGAATGGTTGCTATTACATAATAGGCGCCTATGTTTTGTTTGGTAAAGAAAATGAGATACATTAAAATTCCATTTAATATAATAAATTTGTTACTTGCCATTTCTTTTAAGGAATAATAGGTTCCAATTAGTACAAATAGCACGGCTAGTGTATTATAACTGGCTCCTCCTGTTACCAAATCGTAAGAAAAGTAATGAAAAATTAAGGTATATAGTATGGCTTTTGTTTTTTCGATTTTTAATTGTTTTAGCATTTGGTAAACCAAAAACGCTACTATGGTATATACAAAAACGTCAAACAATCGGAATATAAAGATATTTGCTCCGAATCCTTTAAACAAAACAAATCCTATCCAAAAAAAAATTGGGGTAATAATCACATTAGCATCGGTATAAATTTGGTAGCCATTTACCATTTTATAAATATTTTGAAAATTCCATATTTCATCTCCTGCAGCTAACGGAATTTGAAATATCATGATACTAGCAGATATTGCAATTCCTAATATTAGTAAAATTTCTCGTTTCTCTATTTTTTTCATCTTTTCTCCTATTTTGTATATCGTTCTAATATGGGCAGACACAAGGCCTGCCCCCTACATCATAAATTTAAAAGATGTTTTCTTTTTTCCCGAAAACACCTTTTATGTATATGCTATTAAAATTTTCTTTTTCTTGCAGCCTCTGATTTTTTCTTTCTTTTTACACTAGGTTTTTCGTAATGTTCTCTTTTACGTACCTCTTGTAAAACTCCGTTTCTGGCACATTGTCTTTTAAATCTTTTTAAAGCATCTTCTATATTTCCATTATTTACTTTTACCTCTGACATTTTGTTCCCCTCCTTCCGTAGTTTAACAAGTGTGTGTAATATTAAGGGTTTTAACGTTTATTTCTTTTTTGTTTTTACTTCCCTATTTTTTATACGAATATTATTATATCTTACTAAGAACAATATTGTCAATACTTTACAGGAATTTAATCCATTTTAAATAATTCTCCAAGTGGTGTTGCTTCATTAATTCTTTTAATTGCTTCTGCAAATAGTGGTGCCATGGATAGTACTTTTATTTTATCTATTTGTTTTTCTCCTGTTACTGGAACAGTGTCGGTTACAACTAATTCCTTAATTGGTGAACTCTTAATTCGTTCAATGGCTGGTCCAGATAATACTCCATGGGTACATCCCGCATAGATTTCTCTTGCTCCAAAATGTTCTAAGATTTTGGCAGTTTCAATCATAGAACCTGCGGTATCTACTTCATCATCAAAAATAATGGCTTGTTTATCTTTTACATCACCAATTACAGTAGTAGCAATGGCTCTATCATCATTTCCATCTCTTCTTTTGTCAATTAAAGCAATTGGGCATCCAAAATATTCGGAATATTTATAAGCTTTTTTGGAGCTTCCTGCATCGGTTGCTACAATGACCATATCGGTTAAGTTTTTTTCTTTGAAATAGGCTTGTAATAGGTTTTGTGCCGATAATCGGTCACAATTAATATGAAAATATGCTTGAATGGCTGGGTTGTGTAAATCGCAAGTAATGACACGGTCAGCTCCTGCTGCTTCGATTAATTGCGCCATTAGTTTGGCGGTTACTGGAATACGTGGTTGGTCTTTTTTATCTGACCTAGAATAAATAAAGTATGGTAGTACCACATTTACTCTTCTAGCAGATGCACGTTTTACGGCATCTACAGTAATTAACATTTCCATGACTCTTTCGTTTACTGGTGGTTCGGTGGTTTGGACAATATAGACATCTTGTTCTCGAACGGTTTCTAGAATTTGTACAAAGTTATTGTCATTTTTAAATTTAATAGAACTAATTTCTCCTACTGGTAATTTTAAACAATCACAAATATCTTTTGTAAATTTTTCTGCTGATTTACTACAAGCAAAAATTTTAATATTTTCCATAAGAAAACCCCTTTTCTCTTTTTTACTACGACAATTATATCTTTCTTTTTTCATTTTGTACATACTTTTTTCATATTTTGTAGAAAAATGTAGAGGCTTTTTTATTTAGTTTATGTTACGAATTTCTTCACCACTAAGTCCGGTTATCTCTTTAATGAGTCTATCTTTTAATCCCTTCTTTTTCATTTTTCCCTTATTTTCTTACTTTCTTTTTTGGATTTTTTCGATTGGATTTAATCGGAATAATTTGTTTTGAATAAAGCACAAAATGTGCTAAACAGATTACTACTGTTATAGCACATTTTGCATGGTTTGTAAACCTTATTTTCATTTTTTAATTGGAATTCCTACATTTCTACTTCAATATCATTTACCTTCCCATTATCCACTAATTTTATTTCCTTTTCTTCTATTTCTTCTCCATTTAAGAAAAATTTCTCCACTCCAGTCGTTTTTCCGTTTGGATTTTTTACTTTGATGTTGTATACACTGTTTCCAAATTCATAACGAACCCAATATTCTTTCCAAGTAGGGTCTATCGCAGGTTTTATTGATAGCCTTTCTTGTTGGATTTTTAAACCTAAAATGTATTCAATTCCTGCTTTGTAGGCCCAGCTAGAAGAACCTGTGTACCACGTCCATCCACCTCTTCCGGCTCAAATTTCCTACTCCATATACATCAGCCGCTATAACATAGGGCTCTACTTTATAGCGAGACTGCATTTCCTTGGTTCTAGCGTGTTCGATTGGGTTAATCATTCGGAAAAACCCAGTGGCTTTTTCTCCAAAACCTAACATTGCTTCTGCAATAATGGTCCATACAGCAGCATGCGTGTATTGTCCACCGTTTTCTCTTACTCCCGGTAAATAGGCTTTTATATAGCCCGGCTCTAATGCACTTTTGTCAAAAGCTGGGTCTAGTAGCTTAATGATACCATTTTCTTTATCCACTAGATATTTTTCTAAGCTTTCCATTGAGATATATTTTTTATCATTATCCCCTGCCCCAGAAATAACAGACCAACATTGTGCAATATTATCAATTTTACATTCGTCGTTTTGAATGGTACCAAGCACATTCCCATCATCCATATACGCCCTTTTGTACCATCTTCCGTCCCACGCCTGATGGTTTAGGTTTCGTTTTAGTTCTTCTTGCACTTTTCTATATTTGTTAGCATTTTCCATATCTCCTTGTAATTCACAAATTGGAATAAAACGATTTAATACTTCATATAGGAAAAAACCAAGCCATACACTTTCTCCTTTTCCTTTATTACCAACCGTGCTAAACCCATCATTCCAATCTCCTGAACCAATTTTCGGAATTCCATGTTCTCCAAAACAAAGGGATTTGTCAATAGCTCTTATACAATGGCGATAAATATCTTCTTTTACCTCAGATTCCTCATGGAGGTCATAGTGTTCGTCAATATCTTCTCCTAATATTGGACCTTTTCGATAAGCTACTTCTTGTTCTAATATTTCTTTATCCCCTGTAAAACGGATATATTCGGCAGTTACATAGGCAAGCCATAATAGGTCATCCGAAAATTTAGTACGAATTCCTCTTCCTGTTTCTTCATGCCACCAATGTTCTACATCACCTTCGATGAACTGATGGTTTGCATGTTTTAACACTTGGTTTCTCATAAATTCTGGTGCTAGGTATTTTAGCCCCATCGTATCTTGTAATTGGTCCCTGAAACCATAGGCACCTCCAGATTGATAAAACCCAGATTTTGCCCATAAACGGCTAGCAATGGTTTGGTAAGCAAGCCAACCATTTAATAAAAAATTCATCGATTCGACTGGTGTTTTTACTTGTACACGTTTTAACAGTTTTACCCAGTATTCTTTTGTGTTTTGCAAAGCTTGTTTGGCATTTTCTAATATTGTATATTGATATGCCGTTTTTTGCATTTCATTTACGGTGTCTTCACTTCCTAATACGAGTACAACTTCTTTATCCTCAAATGCTTTTAATTCTAGTTCCATTTCAATCGCAATACATGGTGTATTGCCTAGCGCATCTTCGTTATTTAGTGTTTGAAAATTCATCATTTCTGGCACACGAAGGCTTCCTTCTCCTATAAATCTCCTTTTGTTTCCCGTATAGGATTTTATATTTAAACTAGAAGAAACATATAGGTTTGAAGCTTCTAAATCTTGCATATATTGATTGCTTGCATAAATCATGTTTTTGTCTTGGTCAAATTGCAAATGAATATAACCATCACTTTTTAAACTATCTTCGCCTAATACTGGTTTTAAATAATACACAATTTTTAATTCTCTTTTTTCTGGTAAAATATTTTTAAAACGAAGAAGAGAGATTTTTATCTTATCTTTGGTAGGAATAAACGTTTCTTGCTCTTGTAATAACCCATATCGTATATTTTGAAATTTGCTATACCCAAATCCATAGGTAATATAATATTCTTCCTCATCTTGGTTTAGGTTTGGGCTTAAACTCCATATTTTACCATATCTTTCATCTTTCACATACACAATTTCAGAAGGAATATCTTTGCTTGGGTTATTACTCCAATCGGTCAAACGGTTTAGTCTACTATTCTTCTCCCAAGTATAACCAGAATTATTCGTGGTAACCACACTTCCAAAGTCTGGGTTTGCTAATATATGACTCCAAGCAACCACTGGCTTTATCTCTTTGGTAATTTTAATCACATATTCGTTTCCGTTATTCCTAAAACCACCATATTCGTTATAATACGATAATTCCTCCATATGAATGGCATGATTATTTTTTTCCTCACTGGTATATACCATTTCTTCTGTTTTAGATGGTTCTTGTTTTTTTATGGTATCTAAATAATCTTCTTCTAAATCTCTTAGTATGGTTTTTAGATTTCCTAAATGGGCATCTAAAATGAAATTGGCACGAAATTCTAAAATATCGGTTTGTTTCATTTCATTGGCATTTAGTAAATAGATACCTGCTTTTTGGTTTAATAAATACATCAAATGACGGTTTAAAATTTGGGTTTCTATCATTTCTTTTACATATCGTTCATATACATTTTCTTCTTCATTTAGAATCACTAAATCCAGCTCTACATTTTTGGCCTTGAAATATTCAAACGCTTTTAATACTTCTTCTACAACATAGGCATCATTCACATCTTTTATTTTTACAAGTAAGATTGGTAAATCTCCTGAAATACCATATTGCCATAAATCTCTTACATAGTACGTATCTGGTTTTGTTTGTATTTGTAATTTTTTTAATGGATTTTGAATTATTAAATACGATAATAATTTTTGGTATACTTCAATGTCTTTTCCTTTTACTCCTAAATATCTTGCCTCTTCTTCTACTCGCACTTTAGATAATTCAAAAGCTCTTTTTACATTTTCATTACTTACATATTTCTTTAAATTTTCTTCAATTTGTTCCCTTGTTTCTGACATCGTAATAATTAAATTTAGGGTAATGGTTTGCTTTGGTTTTAATAAAATTGTTCTTTTTAGTGCCACAATTGGGTCTACTGTTAAACCTAATCCCTTAGAAAATGGAATGGAGGCTTCTATCATTTCAGGAATACCAAGGGCTTTTTGTCCTTTTAATCGCTCATAATCAATTTCATATTCCAATTCTCCTATTGTTTCGTCATTGGTCGTTAGAGTTACTCCTAAGAAGATTTCTGGTGTTTGTCCTCTTTTGTTTCGTTTAATTAACAATGAATTTGTGTCTTCTAAATATTCATATTTTAAAAACAAATTATTAAATGCTCTATGAGAATAATCTTGTTCTTTTGTGGATAATACTGGTTCAAATACACTTGAAATTTCTAAAGTTTCTTCCATATTTCCTGTATTTTCTAGTGTTAAGGTTCTAATTTCTACTGGATCTTCTGGTGCAGTAATGATTTTGCAAGTTGTAATAATGTTTTCATCGTTCCTTACTAATTTATCTTGGTCTGGTAAGAAATTTACTTCTAATTTATCTGGTGCTATGGTATCATTCCTAATTAGGGTACTCCAAATTCGTTTTGTACGAATATTTTTTACATAGAACGCTATTCCCTCTGGTTCTTCATTCGTGGATTTATAACGATTGACCAATTGATTTTTGTACTTACTAAAACCTTCTCCTCTTTCATTCATACAAATTGTATAATCTTCATTGGAAATGGTATTAAAATTGTTTAAATTTTCATTTAGTTTGGTGTATATGCGAGTCGTATAGTTCTCATAATCAATGGTTTTTAATTTTTCAATTTTTTCTTTCTTTTCTTTGGTAATGATAACATCTTCTGGCATACGTTCTTGTAATAAAATATCCACTGCTTTTATTTCTGGGTTTTCCATAAAACGTTCTTGTAAAATATTGTTATTTAGTAAATTATTAATTGCCAGTAAGATAAGAGCTTGATGATGTGCCATATACGTTTTTACTACCGCATATTTTTGGTTTTGGCGAAGTCTTGTTGGAGTGTAATCAATCGCTTCATAGAAACCATATTTTCCTACCATTTGGTTCTGCTCTAGTTTTTTCATATTTTCCAATACTTCTTTTGGTTCATCTTGCAAAGCTAATATACTTCCATAGGCACTTACGACCATTTCATCGGCAAGTCCTCTTTTTAAACCAAGCCATGGAATACCAAAAGCTTTGTATTGGTAATTGGAATTTAAGTCTTTTAAGTTAAAAGCGGATTCCGAAATTCCCCATGGAATACCTAATCTTCCAGCATATTCTTTTTGACTCATCCTCATAAAATGGCAAGATTCCGAAAGCAAACTTCCTTCATACATACGCATATTGATGTTTGGCATTAAGTATTCAAATGCCGTCCCAGACCATGATACTAACCCCTTATACCCTCTATTTACGGTTAGGGTTCTACTCAAGTTTTGCCAATGTTTTGATGGAATATCATGTTTGGCAATGGCAACAAAACTTGCTTGTCTTGCCTCACTTGCTAATAAATCGTAATACGAGTCTGTTAGTTTATTTTCTTCTACATTAAAACCAATGGAGAAAAGTCTCTTTTCTTTATCATACAAATAGCGAAAATCCGTCTGGGAAATGAATTTTGTTATCATTTGAATAAGAGTTTGCACTTGCAATTTGTTGGTTTTATCTTTGTGATGAGTTGCTACATTTTCTAAAAAATCCTTGGTAAGATATAAATATCCTACAAAATTCCCACTGTCTACACTAGAAATATACCTTGGTAATAATGGTTGTAAGGTAATTGTATGATACCAGTTATATAAATGTCCATTCCATTTGGCTAGTTTTTCAATGGTTTGTAGAGTATTTTGTAATTTTTCAATTGCTGTAGTTATATCAATAAACCCTAAATCATATGCAGATATAATGGTAATTAATCCTAACCCTATATTCGTAGAGGAGGTTCTTGGTACAATCTTTTTTACTCGGTCTTCTTGGTAATTGTCTGGTGGTAAATAATTATTTTTTTGGTTCATATGGGTTTCAAAATAATCCCAAGTTTTCTTGGCAATTTCATGTAAATATTCAATTTGTGAATTGGTTAATTGTTTTACTTTTGCTACTGGAATATTTTCTTTACTAATATACCAACAAATAGCTGGTGCCATTAACCATAATACCGAAAATGTCATTAGCATTCCTATCATATAAGTCGAATTCGTAAAGCGACAAGCCAACACGCTTAAACTTGCTACTACTAGTTGAACCCACATAAAACGATAATAGGAAAATAAATCGGTTTTCCCATTTTTTTCTGCCTCTTCTGCGGTTGTCCATTCTAGGAGATGTTGCCCCGAATAATATTTTCGGTAAAGTGTTTTGATAATGGCATTTAAGGATATATAGGCTTTATGTGGTAAAAACATAACTTCTAATAAACTTCTTAATATACTAGCTTTCATACTAGAGATGGTTTTATCGAAACTTTTATGTGCCTGTGTTCCTATTTTTTTACTACAAATATAGGAAAATAAATCTAGTATAGTAGGGAAAACAACACTAATAAGAAGCACAAAAGCTCCTAGCCCAATATCTTGTTTTTCTATCAGATGATATATGGTAAGCACAAAAAAGCTAAGCATTACCATGATGGGGATTAAACTTTGTCTTAAATTATCAAATATTTTAAATTTGGATAATCGGTTTAAAGGATTTTTCTTACGGTTTCCTTCCTTATTGGTAATGGTTCCTTTTAACCAAGATACAATTTGCCAATCTCCACGTATCCAACGATGTAACCTCATCATATAGGCATTATATTTATAGGGATAACCATCTAAAAGTAGTATATCAGAAGCAAGTCCACATCTTAAGTAACAACCCTCTAATAAGTCATGGCTAAGCACCGTATTTTCAGGGATTTCGTTTTTGAATATGGTATGAAATAATTGTAAATCGTAAATCCCTTTTCCTGTAAAAATACCTTCATCAAAATTGTCTTGATACGTATCGGAAATCGCATTGGCATAAGAATCCACTCCCCCTGCTCCCGCATAAATCTTGGTAAATAGGCTTTTTCTGGCAGATACTAAATCAATCCCTATTCGTGGTTGTATTAACCCATGCCCAGAAATAACAGCATCTCCGGTTTGGTTTAGCTTTGGTTTATTTAAAATATGAGAAGCTGCTCCAACTAACTCTAAGGCAGAATTTAGTACTAGATTGGTGTCTGCATCTAGGGTAATAATATAGCGAATGTTAGGAAGATTTTTTTCTTGTTCCATTGTATTTACTAAGAAAATTCCTGTCGTTTTTTCACATAAGAATTCATTTAGGTTACATATCATTCCTCTTTTTCTTTCCCAACCTAGAAAACATTTTTCTTTTTCATTCCAAGTTCTTTTTCGGTAAATGAATTGGAATTTCCCCATGGATTTTGTTTGGTATTTTTGATTTAGTCGTTCTACTTCTTCTTTTCCTGCTGTTACAATTTCTTTATCATAGGGTTCTTGCTTTTTATTAGATGCACTTGCATCAGCAAGTAAGGTAAAATATAGATTTTCCGAAGGGTTCGCAAGACAATAAACCTCTAATTTTTTCATTAAGTCTCTTACTTTTTGTGCACTTGTTACAATGGTAGGAATAATAACCATTGTAGCTTGTTGTTCTGGTATTCCATAAGCATAATCCATTTTGGGAATTAGTGCTGGTTTTATCCATTTACTTAATAACAATTGTACGAGTTGTGTCATAATGGCAGAAATAGGAATGAGCATCCATATTCCAATTCCGATTCCCCACCATAGGTTTACTTGGTTTGTATAATACATTGTAATTGCAAAGCTTAGTAATATGGTTAGCACAAAAAGTACACTCATATAGGCTAGTGTGCTTTTTGTGGTACAAGGTGGTTTTTTATTGGTTTGTAATGCCTTGTATAATTCTTTTTGTCCGTCCTCTATTAGGTAATAGCCTATATGGGTTTGTTTGGTGTCTGGCTGTTTGGTATTGGATTGTGTGTTTTTAGCTAGTTCTAGTGCTTTTTTGGTAATATAAATTTCAGAAATTTTGGTTCGTTTGGAAATTTCTTTTATTTTATTTCGGTAATAAGCTTTTGTTTTGTAATCCATATTTTCATATACACCGCTTGGATCTTGTTTTAATACTTCTTCTACTCCATTAATGTTTTCAAAAATTTCTAAAAAGTTAATTCTGCCAATTTCTTTCATGCTTTTAATACAATTTCCGATGATAACTTTTCTTACGGCAATATCAAAATGTTCCTTTTTAATAACCTCCGATACACTGGTTCCCATTTTCATGACTTCGGTTTCAAGTGCATCTAAATAAGCATATGCCTGTTTTCCATATCGTTTTAAACGGTATGACATATGTTCAATAAAAGGATATTTCATTTCCTTGTTTTCGATTATTTTATGGGGATTTTGCGATTTTAATTGAAAACGAAGTTCTGCTTTTGGCTTTCGTTCTACTAATCTTTCTAATATATTTTCTACTTTATATTTTTGCATTTGTACTAATGTGATTTTGTCACATACTCCACGAATGGTTTCAATCATCGCAATTTGAAGAAAGGTACCAATGTTCCAAATTTCTTCCATATTCAGTGTCTTTTTCCTTTGGTAGGCAGCTAATAATTTTTGTAGATTATGGCTATCAATTTTTCCTTCGGTATAGGCTACAATTTCGGAAGCTAATACATAAATTCTAGCAAACCCTTCATAAGTGCCATTTGCTAGTGCTACAAAATTTCTATATTTACTTAAACTTAAGTCTTTTGCAATCATTTTTACAGTTTCTTCGATTGTATAATAATTATCAAGTAACCATTCTCCAGCTGGGTGAATATGAAGACCCATTTTTAAATGTGCATTTAGTAATTCATAGGTTTTGGTAATTTCTTTAAAGTTGTCTTCTAGCCTAGGAATTGGGTAAGTTATTTTATCGGATTTATCTTTTAAGATATGGTCAGATGCTATTTTTTCTAAATAATTTTCTAATTGATATTCGTCTAATAAGGCTCCTTTTAGGTTCAATACTTTTACTAATTTCAAAAAAATCCACTCCTTGGTATGTATTTTTTTAAAATTAGTGTTTCCGTTTTGTCAAAAACTATGCAAAAAATCGATTTCAAATTAAAATTTGAAATCAATTTTTGTCGTATTTTTATTGCATTTTCTCGGTTAATTTTTCTAAACATGCATCAATTTCGGCTGCACAAAAGCGGTAAGTAACAATATCATAACCCCATGGGTCTTTAATTTCAGCTCCATCTTTTGTTATCCCTACATATTCTTTTAAAGTAAAAATTTTATTTTTTAATTCTGGATACATTTGTATTAGGTTTTGTTTATGTGAGTTTGTCATACATAAAACAATTTCCATTTCTTGGATGTTTGAATTTCTTGTTAGAGTTGCTCTATGTTGTTTTAAATCTACACCATATTCTTCCATTACTTCAATGGCTTCTTTCGTAGAAACATCTCCTGGCATAGCAAATATACCTGAAGAGTATATTTCTACATTTGGTATGTTCTTTTCTTCTATCTTCTTTTTCATCAACCAATGTGCCATAGCACTTCTACAAATATTTCCTGTACAAATAAACATGATTTTCATACTGGTTTTGCTAACCCTCCTCTTTTATTTGTTCTAGCATTTCATTAAAATTTCGGAATTGATAATTTGCAAGTTTATCAATTTGTTCTCGGTCACCATTTGTATATTGGTCGTACATTACTGCTACTTCAATGCCTGCATTTTTGCCTGCTTCTACTCCAATTAAAGAATCTTCTATGATAAGGCATTGCTCTTTTGTTACCTTTAACTTTTCCATTACTTTTTCGTGAACTTCTGGAGATGGCTTTTTCGTTATTACATCATCTTTTGTTAGGATAAGAGAAAACATATCGTTTAAGTTTGCTTTGTTTATGATGTTCTTATTTTGGGTTTGGTATATGGCAACACAATGTCTTAGGGTCGTACTTGCAATTACTAAGATATAACCTTTTTGTTTTAGGTATTTTAGTACTTTTTCCGCGTTTGGTTTGTAATCTATTTTGTTTTTTAGGTAATCATCTGCAATTTCATAACGTAAGGCTTTGATTTCTTCTTTCGTTAATGTGGATTGATATTTTTCTTTTAGAAAACCACAATACGCTAAATACATATCTGGTTCGTTTTGAAATTTTTTTAACATATCATCTCTTTGTTTTGCTATATTTTCGTTTCCTAATGGGATATTTCCTATTTGTTTAATGAGTTCTTCATCAATCGCATTCCATATACCAATAGAATCGATTAATGTTCCATCTAAATCAAATATTATTACTTTCTTATTCTCTAACATCTTTTTCTTCCTTTTCTTCAATTTCAAAAATTCGACATGCATTTTGATTGGTTATATTGGCTACTTGTTCTTCTGCATAACCTTTTACATCTGCAATTTTTCTTGCAATATAAATGACATTAGAAGAATCGTTTCGTTTTCCTCGGTTTGGTTCTGGGGATAAGTATGGGCTGTCGGTTTCGATTAACATTTTATCGTCTGGTACCATACGAATGATTTCATCTGCATTTTTGGCATTTTTAAACGTAACAGGTCCTGCAAAAGAAATATAAAAACCAAGTTGTAATGCCTCTTTTACTAGTTCTCTATTAAGTGGACAACAATGAAATACGCCTTTTTTCATAACAGGATGTGTTTTTAGAATTTCTATGGTATCGCTTATCGCTTCTCTTGTATGAATCACAATGGGTCGTTTTAATTGGTTTGCTAGTTCAATTTGAGTAATAAAAGCAAATTGTTGTAAGTCTTTGTTTTCTTTATTCCAATAATAGTCTAGCCCAATTTCTCCAATACCGACTACTTTTTCATGATTTGCTAAGGTTTCAATTTGTTTTATTTGTTCTTTTATATGTTCCACATTTTCCGAAATATCATTCGGGGAAATTCCCGAAACTGTGTAGATTTGTGGATAAGTTTTAGCAAGTTCTAGTCCTTGTTTCGAACCTTCTAGGCTATAACCTGCACTAATTAGTTTTGTTACACCAGACTGAAAAATGCGTTGTATGGTTTGTTCTCGGTCTAAATTAAATTTTTCATCATTTAGATGACAATGGGAATCAAATAAATTCATTGGGATTCTCCTTTATTTTTGTTTACAATAGGAACATAAATACATTTCTACCAATTTTCTCTAAATGTAGGGGCTGATATTTATATCTTCTTCAAAGCATGGGCGAACACAAGGCTCGCCCCTACAAACACAATATGGTAACATTGGCGATAGCATATTCTTTGCAATGGGATAGGCTAATATCAATATTTTGAAGATTTGGAATTTGTTTTCCGTATTAATTTAAGGCTTGGTCTTCCATTTTCGTCTTTTGTTACTTCGATGTCTTTCCATGTTATTTCAAAAGGTGCAAAAAATTCAGAAACCGCTTTGAATGTGGCTTCTTTTGCTGCAAATCTTACTGCATAATGTTGGTATTTCATCTTTTTTTTGGATTCACAATAGTCAATTTCTGATTTGGTATAAATTCTTTTTATAAAGGCGTCTCCTATTTCCTCAATGGCTTCCTTAATTCTCGCAATTTCAATCATATCGGTTCCACATTTAATTTGCATGTTGGTCTCCTTTAGAACCCCCAGTCGCCTATCGGCGACAGCCCCCTTGTTAAAGGGGCTTTCTTGTAAGGCTTCGTAAGATTTGTTTATTTTAAATTAATTAGGGCAATGAAGTTAATTACATTTAATAATAGGGATATGCCTAGTATTACAAGAACAATCTTATTAATTTTGTTTTCTTTTTCTAGGTTTCGTTCTTTGTAGGCAATATCAAATTTGGCTTTTATGGTATCATATAATTTTTGTACTTCATTTACCTGTCTTGTTTTTTGGTAAATATTGCTTCCTACATCATCATGGGTTACTTCATTAATCCATAAGTCTTTGGAAAATGCAATAAATTCTTCTCTTGCTTTTGCTAGGGTTTGTTTCTTTTTGGCTTCTTTTTCTAACTTTTTTAAATAAATTTTTTGGTATTGTGCCAGTATGTATGTATATAAATATTGGTTTTCATATAAGTATGGTAATTTGGTATAATTATGGTGGTCAATGCCAGAAGTTAGTAATCCCATTCCCTCTTTTGTAAAACCTGTTCGAATAAAATTCCATTTTGATAAAATTTCCATATGTCTTCTGTTAAAGTTGGATTTATACGAACTTGGATAAATATTGGCATATTTAAAAAATTCAAATTCGATGTCTTCAAATTGTTTATCATCTTTCCAGTGTTCTTGTTCCATACAGGTATACGCATATGTAAGAAAACGGTTTGTATCAATATCCAAAGCTTTGGCATCTTCTACATTTCCGGTTAGTTCTTTTATAAGGTCTGCTAATTTTTGTACTTCTCCAAAGGTTGTGGTTTGCAAGCGAATATTTTCATATTGTTTTAATCCTTTTAATTCTGAATGAATATCACGAAATTTGTAGTTAAAATCCAACACATCTCGGAAATCTTTACTTTCTTCAATATTTGTTTTCATTACGAGAAAACAAATACCTGTACGAAAACAGATGAATTGCATCTTTTGCATATGAAAGAATATTCCCTCTTCTTCTCCTGCTTTTCCTTGCATATCACTTTTTAAGTCATATTCAAACATCGTAACTGGATATTTGGAAAGAATGGTCGCTTTGGTAGGTTTATCAAATTCCTCAAATTTTCGTATTTTTTCTTTATGATAAGTAAAATTTTGAAACAGAAATTCTTGTATTCTTGGTAAGAAATAGTGGTATAAATCCATGTCTTTTTCTTTTTCAAAAAATCTTACTTTGCAATTTTTGTTGTTTAGCAATTTCAATAAATATTTCGTATATTTATTTTCTTTTACAATATATGGATAAATAAAATAGGTATATTGGTATTTCGTCTTTAGTTCCATGTTTTACTTTTTCTTCCTTTCTAAACAAATGTAAATGAAAAGGGTTGTTTATCATTTTTATTGGTCGGTATAGTAGTAAGAATTTAAGTCTCCGCTCAAATGCCATTTTCCAATAAAATCGATTACCTTATTATCTTGTAATTCATAGGTAGGCGGAACAATAAGAGTTCCAGATTGGTCAATTGCTCCCCATTTTCCATTTTGTTTTATGGAAGCATAGCCATATTGGTTTAGTTCTGTAGCATCTTCATAAATGTAATCTACTACTACATTTCCGTCTTTTCCTACATAACCATATTTTCCGTCTTTTTTGCTTAAAAAGATTTCGTTTGTGGTTAATACTTCGTTTGGTGCCTTTTTTTCAAATTTAAAGTTATAGTAATCATAGTTTTGGTTATGGTATAACCTAAAATAACCTTTTTCTGGCTCTATATTTGAGACAATTCCTGTTAATTTTTTCTGGAACTTGTTATCAAATAAATCCTGCTCGGTTCCATTTGCTTTATCTGCTATTATAAAATCGGTTTCCGTTTGGTATGAAATATTAGCATATTCAAATGCAATTTTTTCTTCCCCAGTAGCACTGATAACACCATATTTTCCATTCTTTTTAGCAATATAGTAATCACCAAATGCTATTTTTAATGCTTCATATTGTGGTGCTATTATTTCTTCTCCGGAAATCCCCAATACGCCATATTGATTGTCTTTTACTATTATTAACTTATCTTCTTCTATTGTGGCTACTTGTTCAAATTTGTCTTCTAATAATACCTCTTGCTTCTCGTTTACTAATTTCCATTTTCCATCTTGTTTTACAACATAGGTTTTATTTCCACTTACTCTTTGAATATCTTCATATTTTGGCTCTAGTATTACTTTGGCATTAAAGTCAATTACCCCATAGTTTCCATCCGTATTTTTTACAATATATCCTTTTTTATAATCATTTTCAATGGATTTAATTTCTTTATATTCTACTGGAACAATAATTTTTCCCTTATTATCACATAGCCCAACCTTGTCTTCTTTTTCTAATATAAAACTATTTTTAGTGCCCGGTAATGCTGTAATACTTTGGTATTCTGGTTTTAATAGTTCTTTTCCAAGTAAACTTACAAGCCCATAGCCTTCTGGTTTTTTTACTCTTAAAACTCCTTCTTCATACCACATATTATAACTCTCGTCTGTATTTTCAATCGCCTCTACAATATCATAATCGGTTAATATTTCTTTCTTTTTAGAATTTAACACTTTTACCCTATAACTACCTGTTTCATAATTCACCTCTTGCATACAAATAAAAATGTCGTTTTTGCTATCTGGTACCGTAATCATTTCATCAAAAGTAGGCTCTATTACAAATTCGCCTTTACCATTAATGACTCCCCATTTTTCACCAGTCAAACAAGGATAATAGCGATTACTTGCTATACTTTCATCTTTTTCATCGGTTGAAAGTAAAGTTTTAATACCAATCACAAACATAACAATAACAGCAATTGCAATGATAACTGCAAATACTTTTTTTAGATTTAATTTGGATTCGGTATCATATCGTCTCCCGTCTACTCATAAATTCCCTCCAAAGTCTATTTTTACATATCCTACTATATCATTTTTGTGGAAAAAAGTAAAGAGCGATTGCAAAATCACTCTTTACTTTCCTATCTATTTTGTTACATTAATATCCCAACTCGATGTAGCACTATTATACTCAAGTAAATTAGAAGGAATACATACTACTGGACGTAAAGCTCTCTCCCCTCCATTACCGCTTGCCCTATATTCAAAAGCATTCAATCGATCTGCACTTCTTATGGCCACTACTATATTATTATTATTATACTGATTTAACCATTTATCTTCTGCAAAAGCTGGTGAAGATAACATATAACCACGTGTATCTCCGAATCCCATTATAATATGGTATATATAACAAATTTTTGCTTCCTGCTTTATTTCTAAAATGTGTTGCATCTGAACCATCTGAGGTAGCTACTTTAAATCCATTCGTACTTTTAACAGCATATCCTAATTTTTCATTGGGATATACTTCATTCCAGCTTGCATACAACATTTCTAAGGTTGGACTTCCTATTGCTGTCGCACCCCTATTTTTTAATTCTTCTGTCACAAAAATGCTCCATGCGTTTGTATTTAATAAGCTAGATACACATTTTAAATTTCTAGTTGATTCATTTTCGTTATTTCCCCAACTCATCATAAATCTATC
>JAAWJM010000010.1 GCA_022796855.1 Clostridia bacterium
TGTAGATGGAACATACACAATTACAGTAAGAGAAGTAACAGTAACCATCGATAACAAAACCAGTGTATATGGAGACGAACTTGTAGCTTTAACATCAAAAGTAACAGTAGGAACAGTAAAAGAGGGAGACGACTTAGGAATTACATTAAGTAAAGAAGCAGGAACAGATGTAGGAACATATGCAATTACAGGAGAAGCAACAAATACAAACTATGATGTAACATTTGTTGATGGAACATATACAATTACAGTAAGAGAAGTAACAGTAACGATTGATAACAAAACAAGTGTATATGGAGACGAACTTGTAGCCTTAACATCAAATGTAACTGCAGGAACAGTAAAAGAAGGAGACGACTTAGGAATTACATTAAGTAAAGAAGCAGGAACAGATGTAGGAACATATGCAATTACAGGAACAGCAAGTAATACAAACTATGATGTAACATTTGTTGATGGAATTTATGAAATTACTGGAAGAAAAATTAAAATTACAGCACAAAATGCAACAAGTGTATATGGTGAAGAAATTGCAGAATTAAAATATGATATTACATCACCAGAAGGAACATTACTTGATGAAGATGACTTAGGAATTACATTAAGTACAACAGCAACAAGCACATCACCAGTGAAAGAGGGAGGATATCCTATTACCATTGGAACTGTAGCAAACAAAAACTATGATGTAGAGATTGAAGAAGGAACCTATACTATTACGAAAAAACCAATCACAATTACAGCAGATGATAAAGAAAGTGTATATGGTACCAGTATTGTAGAATTAACCTTTAGTATAGCAGATGATGTACTAGTAGGAGATGATACAAAGGATGTTATTACTGCAAACTTAACAACAACAGCAACTGATAAATCAGATGTAACCCAAGCAGGATATCCAATTACAGGAACAGCAACAGCCCAAAACTATGACATAACTGTAACAGAAGGAACTTACATGATTACAAAAGCACCAGGAGAATTAAACCCAGAATATATTGAAACAAGACAACAAATTAAAGATACTCCAATGATTTATCAACCAGATACTACAATTGGACAAATTGAAGGATACTTACCAGAAGGTTGGGCTTGGATTGATGGAACTGAAGAAGTAGTATTAGGACAATCAACTCATAAAGCATCTTATACATCAAAAAATCCAAACTATGGAGATGTAGCAGAGGTGGAATTAGATATTTGGGTAGCATTAGGAGCAGACTTTACAGAATTTAATAAATACTTAGCAGGAATGGAAGACGGTATTGGATTTGATAATCTAGTAGCAGGAGATTATACAAACTTTGAAGGATTAGCTGAGTTAGTTGCTACAGCAAGACAACAAATCGTACAAACAGAATTAGATAAAGTATTTGATCAAATTAAAAAATATACATTAAATAAAAAACCAATTAATAAAGAAGAATTTGATGCATACTTAGATAGAGTTGCTAAATTATATCCAACCGATTACACAAACTGGGACGGTTTCTTAGAGAAACTAGAAGAAGTACAACAACAAGTATTAATTAGCAAATTTAACGAAAAATTTGAAGAAGCAAAAATGTATGTACTAAACCCAAGAACTGTAAACCATGCAGCTTTAAACCCAATTCGCGATGAACTTGCAAGAAGAAATCCAGATGAATATACCATCGAAAGTTGGCAAGCAGTAGAAGCAATCATCAAAGAAGCAAATGACCAAAAACTACAAAGTGATTTTGATAGAATTGTAGCAAGCATTAACATTGACGAAATACTTGTAGAAAAACAAATTGCAAGAATTGAAATTGCAACTGTACCAAAAACAAGTTATTCATTCGGAGAAAAACTAGATGTAACAGGTGGAATGATTCGAGTAATTTACGATAATGAAACTTCAGTAGAAAAAGAAATGCAAGCAAGTTGGGTAACCGGATTTGATAGTGAGGATGAAACCAAGATTGGTGTGCCACAACAATTAACAGTAACTTATGAAGGAAAAACAGCAATCTATAATGTAACCATTACGGATAATGCAACTGGTATTACCATAACTAAACCAAATAAAGTAACCTATCAATATGGTGAAGAAATGGATTTAACAGGATTAACAGTAACATTACACATGAAATCTGGTGCAACAAGTGAAGTGGAATTAAGACAATGTAGCGTAACAGGATATAATAGTAAATCATTAGGAGCACAAACCATTTCAGTACAATACTTAGATTATGAAGCACAAACCTTTACCGTTTTAGTAGAGGATTATGTAAAAGGAATTAAGATTGTATCTGTACCTACAAAGAGAGTATACACCATTAAGGATACTGAAATTGCTAAGAGTGGATTAAGAGTAGAAACTGTAAATGCTTCTGGTAATGCAGGAGAAAACGTAACAAATGAGATTACAATTGATCCAGTAGACTTTAAAACAGTAGGTTCAAAAGACGTTACAGTAAGATACAATGGACATACAGCAATCTTTACCATCTCTGTTGTAGATTCAGAAAAACCAGTTATTAACTTAAATGGAGATGCAGAAGTAACAGTAGAACTAGGAACTGAGTATGTAGAACAAGGTGCAGAAGCTTATGTAAGAGTTGGTGGATATAACATTGATATTTCAAATCAAATCAAAATTGATAAAGACAAAAATGAAGAAGAGAAAGTGAATGTAAACAAAGAAGGAACTTACACAGTAACTTATGATGTAGTGTACAAAGCAACAGGGGAAGAAGCAACACAAGTGGTAAGAACTGTTCATGTAAAAGATACAACACCACCAGTTATTACACCAGATGACAACAATGTTTATGTAATTGAAGTAAATGAACCAAAACCAACATACAGAGCAACCGCAAAAGATGTTTATACCAATAAAGTAACAACTGTAACAACTGAGGATGATATTGATGTAACGATACCAGGAGTATATGCCGTAACATTTATCTCAGTAGATGAAGCAGGAAATGAAGCAAGAGTAAGAAAGATTGTTAGAGTAGTGGATACCAAAGGACCAATCATCGACGTAGAAAATCTTCAAGAAACCATCGAAGTAAATGGTACATTCGACCCATTAAAAGGTGTAAGTGCAACAGATAATTCAGGAGAAGACATTAAAGTAGAAGTAGACCTTAAAAACTTAGATACAACAAGAGTAGGAACATATACCATTGCTTATACTGCGAAAGATTCTACAGGAAACAGTGCAGAAACTGTATACAAGACAATTGAAGTAAAAGACACACAAGCTCCAACATTTGTAGAATTCAAAGGGGAAGAAACTATGTATGTAGAAGTAAATACACCATTTGTAGATCCAGGAGTTGTATTTGAAGATAACTACACAGTGGAGTCAGCTCTAGTGATTAACAAAGTAATCAAATTAGTAGGAACAAACGAAGAAGTAGGAGCCGTTGATTACCGAGTAGTAGGAAACAAATATACAATTACTTATACAGCAACAGATACTTCAGGAAATACCTCAGAAGAAGTTACAAGAACCGTAATGATAACAGATAGACCTGCAACGATTTACTTCAATGACCCAGCATTAGATGGAATGGTTACTGACTTAAAAGACACAACAAAGGAGAAACCACAAGCATTCTATTATTACCCAACCATTCAATATGCAAGAGGAGAAGAAATAGGAAAAGGCGGAGAAATCGTTATTACAAAAGACGGACAACCTTATACAATGCCAGCAAATGGAACAATTACCGAAGATGGAGAATACATAATGATGGTTTATGGTGTTGATGAAAATGGACATCGTGATGGTACAAGAGCAATTGCATACTTTACCGTAGCAGCTAAACCACCAGAAGTAACAGGTATTGCAAGAACTGGAAAATATAAAGAAGCACAAACTGTAAGTATTAGTAATATCCATGGTGTTGAAAAGGCAGTATTAACAGATAGAAAAGGAAACGAGCTTGTTGATGTTAGACAATACTTAATTAACAACAATACAGAACAATATGAAATCCCATATGAAGTAGGAACATTCTACTTAAAAGTAACACCTAACAACGGAAGAACCGTTACCTATACAATCATCTATCAATAAAATACGAAAAAGAACTCATAAATCGTAAAAGATTTATGGGTTCTTTGCATATAAATTGTAAAATTTAATGAAAATGCGCTATTCTTTGTTTAAAGGGTGTTTACAAAAAAATGGAATAAGGGTATAATAGGGTTAGCTTAATTACGAAGGAGGAAAAAATATGAAAAAATTTGTTATAATTATGAGTATTTTACTAATTCTAGTAGGAACCGGATTTATTATTTATATGTCATTAGATATGTTTAAAAGTCAATTTGGAAAAGGAATGGGAGCAGATGATGAACATTTAAAAGAAATAGAAGAAGAATTAAGAGATGCTCCACCAGTGGTATATTATGAGGATCCTCAAAAAGATGGATTAACCACGATTTTAAATGATGGAGATATTTTCCGTTATCAGCCAGAAATTAAATATGCAGGTAGAAAAATTAGTGTTGTAAAAGATGGTATTGCTACAGAATATAAAGAGGGAAAATTAGAAGATGGGAAATATACTGTAGTGGTAACAGGAAAAGAAGAAACCATCACACGTAATTTTGTTGTAGATTCTGCTCCACCAAAAGTAACGGGAGTAAGAACAGGAAAATACACAGAAGCACAAACGATTACATTTGCGGATGTAAAGGATGTAGAAAAAGCAACCTTAACGAATAAACAAACCGATGAAGTAATCGATGTGAAAAAATATCTATTAGAAAATGAAACCAACAAATATACAATAGCCTACGAAATAGGTGCGTATGTATTAGAAGTAGAAGACAAATACGGAAATGGAATTATGCCAATTACGATTTTGTATGAGGAAAAAGGAGAATAGAAAGAACCCTTCGGGGTTTTTTTTGTTACAAGAAAGTAATAATTGATACATAAATGTAATGTAAACTTAATGATGACGAAACAATGAAAGCAAGAAGATAAGTAGAATACAAAGATAAAATGCTGAGATACCTTTTATATCAAAGCAAAATGGCGTTTTTTATATTTGCCTAGAAGAAAAGATAAAGGTTTAAAAATTTGCCAAAAATAACATAAAACAGCATAAAAATGCAAAAAGTATGTTTACAAATAAGAAGAAAAATAGTATAATAGTAATGTGGATAAAAATGTTTAACTAGGGGGAAAAACAATGAAAAAATCATTAATCATGACAATCATTATTTTTTTATTAGTAGGAGTACTAGGAGGAGTGGTAAATGCTGCTTCCGCAAGCGCAAGACCTTCTGCTAGTTCAGTAGAAATAGGAAACAATGTAACTGTTACGATATCTTTTGGTCAAAAGGTATCTGCAGCGAAGTTTACATTAAATTATGATACAAGTAAATTAGAATATGTTTCATATTCTTGTGGTGGCTCTGGATTAAAAGAATTTGGGACAGGCACCAAACGATTTGGATATGTAGGAACGGCGGATGATTTATCAAGCGTGTCGTTTACTTTTAAAACAAAAGCAGTAGGAACGGCAAGTGTTAGTGCAAAAAGTGTACAAGTATCAACTGGGTCACAAACCAATGTTGCAGCAGGAAGTCCTAGCACATCGATTACAATAAAAGAAAAACCACAACCAACGACACCAAACAATCCAACAACACCATCAACGAACAATAAACCATCTACAACAACAAAACCCTCAACAAAACCTTCTACCAACAAGAATAACAATAAAAACAATAATAAAAAAGACGAAACCCCAGTAGAGGAGCCAGTACAAGAACCAATTGAGGAACCAGTACAAGAGCCAGTGGTACAAGCACCAGCTCCAAATGAATTATTAAAATTAGATGATGAAACCGTAAAAACATTAATTGATGAACCAACCAAAGTAATGATAAAAGCAAAACCAATTGCTTTTGAAGATGGAACGAAATTAAATGTAAAAAGAATAAAAGATGGCGATGAAGCATATCAAGCACGAAACGATATGTTTAAAGATATTGAAGGAATAAAAACATACTTTGATTTAAAATTACTAAAAATCGTAGAAACCGAGCAAGATGGACAAATGGTGCAATCTGAACAAGCAGTAACACCAAACGGATATGTAACAGTATTTCTTCCAATTCCAGAAAACTATAATAAGGAACGTTTAGTTGCTTATAAAATGAATGAAGATGGAACGTATAAAGTAATAGAGGGACAAATCCAAGAAAATTATTATACATTTACGACCAATAGTCCTGCTAATTATGCATTAGTAGAAATACCAGAAAAAAAAACTTGGGGACAAACGGCAATGGAAAAAGTAAACGAAGTCCTTGGAAATGTAAAGATTTTACATATTACTATTATCGTACTATTATGCATCATTTTAATTGAAACAATCACAATTATTCGATTATCAAGACAAAAAGCAAAAAGAAGTAAATAGATTGAGGTGAAAAAAGGATGAAAAAGATAGGAAAAATACTCACACTATCTAGTTTAACAGTTGCAACCATTGGAACAATTGCATTAACCAATATTGGACCAGAAATATTGCAAAAACCAGAAGCAAAAACCGATATTCAAGCATATAATCATAATCCAAACACGGTTTTAGAAAATGCTTTTGAAAGCGATGGAAAAATGATTTTACCATTCATTTTTAAAGATGCTGACCAAACCATCACAAAGACATATTTAATAGAGCAATTTCAAAAAGCAGGTAAAACCATACAAAATGCATCTAGTCTAAAAGATATTATTGTAACTGGAAATGAGATAAAAACAGAGGATGCTACCTATACGGTTAGAATTTATGGAGACGTAAATGCGGATGGGTATGTAGATGTATTTGATGCACAAAAAGCGTTAAAACATTATACCTATGAAGGGGAAAAAGAGCATACGTTAACAGGAAGCAGTGCAATAGTAGCCAATGTTTATAATAGTGATGATGAAATTGATGTATTTGATGCACAACGTATTTTAAGATTTTACGTAGGGATTGAACCAAATTTAGTATTAAACGATATAGAAAATCCTCAAATTACCTTAAAGGGAGAAAATCCACAATATGTACGTTTGGGCGGGAAATATGAAGAAGCAGGAGCAACGGTTAGTGATAATAAAGACAAAAATTTAACCCCAGAAATTGATTCTACAAAAGTAGATGTTAATAAAATAGGAACATACGAAGTTTATTATAAAGCAATCGATTCAGACGGAAATAAGGAAACGAAAAAAAGAACCGTTATTGTAAGAGACTATGTAACAGACTTAACCCTTACCGATGCACCAAAGACAGTAAATTATGGAAAAGAATTAGACCTAAGTAGTATGAAAGTAACGGCAAAAATGAAATCTTCAGGAGATGCAGTGGTACCAGTTGACGCTTCGAAATATAAAGTAACGGGATATAATCCAGAAAAACTTGGACCACAAACCATTACCGTAACTTACGAAAGTGAAGATGGAACTTTTGAAGGAAAATCGACTACTTTTACGGTAGAAGTAAAAGATTATCAAACAGGAATTGAAGTAGAATTTCCTAAAACAGAATATAAATACCAAGAAGAATTGACAGATGAACTATTAGAACAATCAGGAGCAAGAGCAAGAACCAAAATGGCATCTGGTGCTTTTGGTGAGTGGGAACCTATTACGATAGACATGGTATATGGATATGATAAAGAACAAACCATAAAACAAACCTTAATTATTACCTATTCCGATGAACAAGCTGAAGTAGAAATAGAAGTAAAAGATTATGCAACCGATATGAACATTGTTGCTTGGCCAACAAAGCAAGACAACCAAAAATATGGAAAAGAAATTGATTTAAGTGGAATGGTAATTAATGCAACTATGGCAAAAGCAGGAACCAAAACACTAACACCAGACGATTACGAAGTAAAAGGATATAATAAAGAACAATTAGGACAACAAACAATTACCATAGCTTATGCAGGATTTGAAAAACCATTAACAGTTACCGTAGTAAACTATATAACAGGAATTCGAACTAAAATTGCAACAGGAGCAAAAACAATTTATGTAGAAGAAGAAAGTTTTGACTTTACAGGAATACAAATTGAAAAAGTAATGGCGGTAAAAGAAGAGGGAGTCGATACTATTATTCCAATGACCGACTCAGGTATTGTTATTTCTCCATATGATAGAAAAGCACGTTTTGGTATGAATGAAATTACAATATTATATGAAACCAATGAGACAGAAGATGGAAAAACAGTAGAATTTTCAGCATCTCATAAAATTACCGTATTAAAACACTTAGCAAATATTCGTGTAAAACCACAAAAATTAGAAGGATATGCACATGAAAAATTCTCATTTGGAACGATTTTTTCTGGGGAACAAGAAGAACAATTAAAATCAGAAAAAGTGAAATTATTCATTGCCGATAAAGATGGAAATGAAATAACCAATCAAGTGGGAATTGAGAAATTACCATTAAATGAAAATGGAGAAATGCCAATTAATTTGACATTTGAAGAAAAAGGTGATTATCGTCTTATCTTTTATGTAGGAGATAATTTTGCAGATAGTAAAATTAAATCCGAAGAACAAACCCTACATATTACATATAATCCAATTGTAACCAGTGCTAGTATTTTAGAACCAACGGAAGTAGAAATTAATGTAAGAAAAGCAAAAAGCAAAGAAAGAACCATTACATTTAAAAATATCCATGATGATATTTTAACCGATGAAGTATTAGCAAGTAGTGTAGAATTTACGCAGGATGCTTACTTAACCTTTACGAAAATGACAAATGGACATCCAGTAACAAGTAATAAAGAAAATATTGACATGGTACGTATTACTGGTAAAGAACAAGGAGCTACCTTTATTCGAATGACGGTAAACAAAGGAACTGAAAATGAAAAATCCATTCGATTAGCAGGAGCAGTAATTGGACCAGAAGCAAAGAAAATTATTGGATTAACTGGTGTAGGTGGGACAACCTTAGGGGATACGATTCGCCTATACCAAGAAGAACAATTGGTGGATATGAGCAATCTTGTAACCGATAAAAATACAGGAATTGTGTATACACTAATGGAAATCTCTATTGTAGATGAAGACGGCGATAATGTTCCTTTACTAGGTAGTGACCTTTGCATAGGAAATGCAACAACCAACAAAAAGTTAGGTGTTCGTTATACAGGCTACAATGCAAATACAGCACCATTAATTGATGCACATTTATTTACCGATGCCAAAGAGCCTGTTAGTTCAGATGAACCAGTGAAATATTTAGGTATTGCACTGGCTGATGGAGTAGGACCAGAAGAATTATTAGATAGAGAGTTAATCATTGATTACTACAATGCTCTAAATAATTCGCAAAAATTAACCATACAAATAGAACCACTAAGAATTAGAGAATTGGTAATTACAACACAAAACGTAGATGATGTAAGCAATTTACCAACAGGATATAATTACGAAGAATTTATGGTAGGAAGTATTAAATCTGGACCAAGACAAAAAGATGTTACCCTAACCGATTTCTATACGGGAACAACACCAAATTATACGGTAAAAGATTTAGCAGGTAATGATATTACAAACCAAACATTACCAGATGGCAAAAAAACAGTGGAAGTTAGTTTCGGATACAACAACGTAGATAGAGAAGTAGAATTAAAAGTAACAGCAAGAAAATCTGGAAAATATATGGTAACTTGTTGGGTAATGGTTGCAGGAAATCGTGTTTCTTTAACACAAACTGTTGAAACCAAAACACATCCAGAAGTAGCAAGTGCAGTTATAACAGATACAAGTGCCATTGCAGTTGGAAGAAAAACCAAAAGAAACATCCAATTCTTAAATAAATATGGAGAACCAATTGATGTTAATTATACCGATATAGCAAAACAAGAAAATGGTGTAGAGGCAAGATTACTAAATGCAGCAGGTGCACCAACTGGAAAAATTACACAAATCGAATTATTAGCAAATAGCTTAGATGGTGCAAGCATTACATTAACCGTAAAAGGAAAAGTATTACCTACCATTACAATTGATACCAAGGAAAATATTTCGATTGAGGTAATGAATGTAAATGGCTATGTTAGTGGTGTAGAACAAAAGAATGGAGAGTATGTAATAAGACTATATGAAACAAACCCAAGTAAAGCGGGAGTAGTAGATGGTGATGATGGAAATGTTTATACTTTAATACCAATTAGGATTAACAATGACGGAGCTTCCAAAAAAGTATACGCTCCACAATTAGCACTAGTACATCCTGGTGATGAAGAACATGTGGAAGAAGATATGACAGGATTACCATATATTCATGATGTAGTTGTGACATATTCTGGTACAGAAAGTTATATAATACAAGCCAATATGGTACATGCCGATGGAACGGTTGAGTATGATAGCTTAACACAACCAGTAGATTATCTTGGAATTGCATTATTTGGAGAACCAGAAAGTAAAATGATAGGAAAAACAATTACCATTTCTTACCCAGGAGCAGACCCAATTCATATTAAAGTAATATCGAACACAACTCCATAACCAATAAAAATACGTATCGTAATAGATACGTATTTTTGCTTTTGACGCTTTTCGGGGAGTAAGGAAAAAATCCTCCTTCCAAATTCACGAATACAAAAATAGAGCATAACATATAGATAGTAAAAAAGAGGAGGGAAGTTATGCTAGACGGAAAATACACATCTTCATTAAATACTCCTATGGGAGCCATTAATGGAGTCATTACACTAATAAGCAATGGAAACCAAGTACAAGGAATGGTAGAAATTATGGGGATGAAAAACCAATTTCAAGGCATGAAGACAAACGAAAATACAGCTAATTTTAAAGGAAACTTTAATACACCAATGGGCAATATTGATTATACTGCAAATGTGATGGTAAATGGGAACATGCTAGAATTAATGGCAAATACCAACAAAGGAAACTTCAAAATACAAGGAAAACGTATGTAATAAGAAATAAACAAATCATTTTTATGTTAAAGAATCCAACTCGTATAGGAGTTGGATTTTTTTAACATCTTCTTAACATTTATTAAGATATTATTAAATCCCTTATGAAGCTAAAAAAAGACGATATAATAGGACTAGAAAAACAAGGGAGGGTATTTTATATGGAAATATTAAAAGTAGAAAACTTATCAAAAATTTATGGAAAAGGAGAAACAAGTGTAACAGCAATTGACCATATTTCTTTTTCAGTAGAAGAGGGAGAATTTGTTTCAATTATAGGACCATCGGGTTCTCGGAAAATCTACTATGCTTCACATTTTAGGTGGTGTTGATAGACCAACTTCTCGGAAAAGTATACATTAAAGGCAAAGATGTGTATAGCTTAAATAATAATGATTTAGCGGTATTTCGAAGACAAAATGTAGGACTTATTTATCAGTTTTATAATTTGATTCCTATTTTAAATGTAGAAGAAAACATTTCCTTGCCAGTGTTATTAGATGGAAAAAAGGTAAATAATGAAAGATTACAAGAAATTATAAAAACATTAGGTTTAGAAAAAAGAGTGAAACACTTGCCAAATGAATTATCTGGTGGGCAACAACAACGTGTATCCATTGGAAGAAGTTTAATGAACGACCCAGCCATTATTTTAGCAGATGAACCAACAGGAAACTTGGATAGCAAAAATTCGGAGGAAATATTAGAGTTATTAAAATATTCGAATAAAAAGTATCATCAAACGTTAATTATGATTACACATGATTTAAATTTAGCAAAACAAGCAGACAGAATGATACAAATTCAAGATGGGAAGATTGTGGCGGATGAGAAGAATTAGAACCCCCCAGTCGCTCCGCTTTCGTCCCCCTTGTTAAAGGGGATTTCTTGTGGGGCTTCGGAGTTTGTGTGCAGGTAAGATTGAATTAAGAAGGGATGTAATAGAAAATGAGTATATTTAGTAAGTTAACAACAAATTATTTGAAGAAAAACCGAAAAAGAACGATTGTTACCATTATTGGAATTATTCTATCTGGTGCTATGATTACAGCGGTAGCGACGCTAGCAGTTTCTTTTCAAAGTTTTTTGTTAGATGTGGAGATTAGCCAAGATGGTGCTTGGGAGGCGATGTTTCGAGGAGTAAAAACAGAAGATATTGGCGAGTTTGCACAAGATAGAAGATTAACTAATGTGATGGTCATGGCACCAGTAGGAATGGCAAAAAATACCTATTCAGAGGATGAGTTTTGCTACATAAAGGCATATAGTAAACAAGCGTTGGAAAATATGAAAATTCGTTTAATAGAAGGAAAATTACCAAAGAATGATAATGAAATTGTATTAAGCAATACTTTTTTTGATGGAAAAGAAAAAGAACCCCAAATTGGAGATACCGTTACGTTTGAAATGGGAAAGCGAATGAGTGATGGGGAAGAACTAATTGGAGAAGCTAAAGTAGATAATGAGACATTTATAACAGAAGAGACAAAGACCTATACGGTTTGTGGAAAAATCCAAAGACCAGATTTTGAGACCTCAAAAGATCACTATACTTCAGGAGTTACTTTGCTAGATGAAACAAAGCCGATTACTCACCAAAGCGTGGATATTGGTGTAATTTCCAAAAATCCAAAGAATTTGTATGACGATGCAGAGGAAATTGCCGATAAACTAGGAGTGTATACCATACGAGAGGAACGGACAAAAGGTATATAATATCAAATACAATACCTATGTATTAATGTATAAAGGGGTTAACTCTACTGGTGGTTTCCAAGCAATGTTATATTCGGTATGTGGTATCTTAATTGCAGTTATTATGGTAGGTTCCATTTTAGTAATTTATAACAGTTTTGCTATTTCCGTATCCGAAAGGAAAAAACAATTTGGAAGCTTATCTTCTGTAGGAGCAACGAAAAAACAAATACGAAGCTTGGTATTGCAAGAAGGAGCTATTTTAGGAGGAATTGGGATTCCACTTGGTATTTTATTTGGAATAGGGGGAATTGGGATTACCTTAAAGGTAGTAAATGAGTTATTAAAGCCAATGATGGCAGAGTCTGGTCAAAATTGGAATTTACACTTAGTGGTATCGTTCCAAGCAATCTTAATTGCGTTAATTTTCATTGCGATAACAATTTACCTATCGGTTATGGTTCCAGCAAAACGAGCAAGTAAAATATCGCCAATTGAAGCAATTCGTGGAAATGATGATATCAAAATAAATGGAAAGAAGTTAAAAACACCAAAGTGGTTTCGTACTTTATTTGGAATAGAAGGAGAATTGGCACTAAAGAATTTGAAAAGAAGTAAGAAAAAATATCGTACCACCGTTATTTCCCTTATGATTAGTATTATTTTATTTATATCGGTTAGTGGATTTATTGGGTATATGTATAATGGGTTTGATTCCCTTTATAAAAGTGTGGATTATGATTATTCCATTCAGATTTATGGAAGCGATACAAAAGAAAAAAGAGAACAAAAGGAGAAAATTACAAATCGAATTGAAAATTCAAAAAATGTAGATAAGCTATCTGTGATTGACCGAGTATATTCCTATACAGAGCTAAAAGAAGAAAGACTAGATGCGAATATGAGAAAAGCCATAAAGGAAAAAGAAAGAGTAAGACAATATTTTTATGAAGAAAATGGTCAATATCGTGTTGGAGTAAACTTGATTGCCTTAAACGATATACAAATGGAAGAATACTTAAAACAGCTAGGAATAAGCAAATTAGGGGAAAATGAAGTCATTTTGATTAATTATGTTGATATGTTAATGTCGGCAAAAATAGAAGGAGATTTAACGAATTTAAAAGCAAATGAGGACATAGATGTTAGTATACAGGTAAGGGAAAATGCAGATAAGTCTAAAGAAGAACCAAAATATCAAACCATAAAGAAAGCTTTTAAAATTGCAAAAGTAACCGATAAAATGCCATTTGGAGTTACTAACCAAGATAATCCAATCGCAATTGCCATTACCAATAAAAAGGCACTAGAAGGCTTTGAAGACCAAATGTTTACAAGTATGGTATTTACAGCAAAAGACGAACAAGGGCTAAAAGAGGAATTAAAAGAAATTGAAAAAATGCCAACCAATTTCATGGTATTTGTAGAAAATGTAAAAGAACAAATACAACAACAGCGTAACCTAAAACTAGTAATTAACATTTTCTTATATGGATTTATTGCCCTAATTTCAGCCATTGGAATTGCCAATATATTTAATACCATCTCTACGAATATTTTACTAAGAAAACGAGAATTTGCGATGTTAAAATCCATCGGTATGACCGAAAGGGGCTTTAAAAAAATGCTAGATTTAGAATGTATTTTCTATGGCACGAAAGCATTGTTATTTGGATTACCAATCGGAATCATTATTTGTTATTTCTTAAACCAAGGTTTCGGAAATGCCATAGAATTTGCCTTTAGCCTACCTTGGAGCAGTATTATTATTTCCATTGTGAGTGTGTATTTTGTGGTATTTATTACGATGCTATATGCAAGTGGAAAAATGAAAAAGGAGAATATTATTGATAGCTTGAGGGAAGAAAATATATAGATTATGAAATTACTTAAAATTCCATATAAGGAAATAGTGTTTGCGGATTTGTGTATTGGTTTTGAATTCGCACTCCTAGATGGAGATGACAGCCAGTGGTGGCTCCATTGGTTGGCTCTCCATTTTTATCTTTATAAGGGTTATTCGGAATACCATATACATTTTTGGGGCCAACATTAGCAATATGTTGACCTTTTTGCACAACATCTCCGAACCGATACAAGAAAATCAGGAGAAACATGACAATAGGTAATTTTCATATTTTCCTTGCTTAAGGTAATGGTATAGCCACCACCACCTAAGAAATCGGCAAAAGTAATTTCTCCATCGCAAATGGCATAAAGTTTTGTTCCTTCTGGTGCACCAATATCGATTCCTTTGTGAAAAGAAGAGGCTCCGTACAGTAGGAGAGATTCTTTTTCCATAAGGAGAGGTAATAGTGGTATATTCTGGAATTGGCCAAATAAATTCAAAAGAAGGGTCAAAGGGAATAAAATTAGAAACATTGGTAAAAAGTTCTGGATAATACGAATATATAGGAACAAATAAGGTACAAACAAGGACAATGATGATAGAATAAAGAAAAAATGGTTTAAAAAAACTACGATTCATATTGATTCCTCCAATCAAAATAAATGTAGCTCAAAACATACAACTCCCATAATTTGTATTCAAAATTATTATAAAGCAAGAAAATGAAAAAGTCAAGAAAAATATCTTGTAAAAAAGACAGAAGCGGTGTATAATAAAATAGTAATACATGGGGGCGTAATTGGTTTCGACAGTTATTTAGCAGTATTGGTAGCGAGTAGTGGATTCTCGTATGATCCACTTTAAAAAACGAGAAATTAAATATAAACGCTAGAAATAACGAAGTAGCATTAGCTGCCTAAGTGTGGCTACACGTTTTATAGGAAACCTACGGCTTATAAAAGGTGTCAAAATAGTAGGAAACAAAACTATTTTTTGCTTCAAAAATAGTGGGTAGAACGAAGCTACTAATATGATTCGTTTGTTTGTTGATGAATGATATTGGGAAATAAAATAACAAACTGTACTCGGAGAAGCTAATATGAAAGAATAATTGGACAGGAGTTCGACTCTCCTCGCCTCCACCACGTTTATCCCCTTTGCGATACTGCTGTCGCCAGGGGATATTTTTATATGGATGTTGTTAGAGGATATTATTATTTCTATGACATATTTTTGAATGATAAATTTTACTTTGTTAATTCACTTAAATAAAAAAAAGTAACTTTTTTGCAAAATATATTTACATTTGTCAAAAATTTGTATAAAATGAAACTAGTTGTAAAAAACAAAAGAAAATTGTTAGGAAGGGGCGTAAAGTGCCAATGAAAATTTTAATGCTAACATGGGAATATCCACCAAGGATTGTAGGGGGAATTGCAAGAGTTGTTAATGACTTATCCAAAAGATTAATTAAAGATGGACACGACGTAACTGTTGTGACATACCGAGAAGGGAATACACCTTATTATGAAGATGATAAAGGTGTTAAAGTGTACCGTGTGGATAATTATATGATTCATCCTAACAATTTTATTGATTGGATTATGCAAATGAATTTCAATATGATAGCAAAAGCAAATGAAATTATGGCAAAAGAGGGTAAATTTGATGTGATTCATGCACATGATTGGCTTGTGGCATATGCGGCAAAAACCTTAAAGAATTCATATGATATTCCAATTGTAGCAACCATTCATGCAACAGAAAGTGGTAGAAATTCTGGTATTCATGATGAAACGCAACGTTACATAAATGATACCGAATGGATGCTAACCTATGAAGCAACAGAAGTAATTGTGAATAGTAATTATATGAAACGAGAATTGCAATATCAATTTGGTCTTCCTTTTGAAAAAATTAATGTAGTGCCAAATGGAATTAATGTAAATATGTTTAGTGGTGTGGAAAGAGATTATGATTTTCGAAGACAATATGCAGCAGACCATGAAAAAATTATTTTATTTATGGGAAGACTTGTTTATGAAAAAGGAGTGCAACATCTTGTATCGGCTATGCCTAAAATTTTAGCAGGATATCATGATGCGAAACTTGTGATTGCGGGAAAAGGTGGTATGACAGATGAATTAAAAGCACAAGTAAATGCCATGGGAATTAGTAATAAGGTGTATTTTACTGGTTATATGGATGCAAAGCAAGTATGCAAAATGTATAAATGTGCAGATGTATCGGTATTTCCAAGTACATATGAACCATTTGGAATTGTAGCCCTAGAAGCAATGCTTTCTGGAACCCCAGTTGTTGTATCGGATATTGGTGGATTGAATGAGATTGTGAACCATGGAGAAAATGGAATGAAAAGTTATGCTGGTAATCCAAATTCGATTGCAGATTCTATTTTAGCACTATTATATAATCCACAATTATCAGCTAATGTAGTAAAGAATGCCAAAAATATGGTGAAAAATGAATATAACTGGGCAAAAATTGCACAAGATACCCATTTTACATATCAAAAAGCAATTTGCCAGACCATGGCAGAACGTCAAGCTCGTCAAATACAACAAGAAAAAGCACATAAAACAAAAAGAGCCAAAAATACACAAACCGAAATAACCAATCTATTAGCGTTTAGAAAAAGACAAGCCTATGCATAAAAGAAATAAAAACATGGATATAATATAGGTAATGAGATGATTCCATATCGATCAAAAAACAAGAAAAAGGTGAATTTTATGTAGGGGCGGGCATCGTGTCCGCCCAAAAATAAAGCAAGGAGGAAAAATAGCATGAATATTTACGATACAGCCAATCGTTTGGCATATGAAATGAAAAATTCAGAAGAATACAAAAACTATAAAAAGCAAAAAGAAGAAATTGCAAACCAGCCAGAATTAAAAGAAAAACTAGAAAAATTCGAAAAAGAACGCTACGAAGTACAAATAGCAGCAATTTCAGAAGGAAAACAAGAAATCGAAAAGGCAAATGAGTTACAAAATCTATATGTAGAATTAATTGCCAACGAAAAAATGAAACAATACTTTGACTCGGAATTAAAGTTCAACATTATGCTAGCAGATGTAAACAAAATCATATCGGAAGCAGTAGAAGA
The DNA here is from genome assembly GCA_022796855.1 of Clostridia bacterium. Lineage (GTDB taxonomy): Bacteria > Bacillota > Clostridia > TANB77 > CAG-508 > RGIG8482. Next base: position 17,634 of record JAAWJM010000010.1, read on the forward strand.
TGTAATTAAATGATAAAATATAAAGGTCTCTTTATTTAAGGAGGATGTCGCCAGAGACGACTGAGGGGTCTTAACAAAGAAGGATATGTTAGAAGCGCAATTAACAAAAAATAACAGAGAAATTTTGAAAAATATTTGCATTTTTAGTAAGAGTATGCTAAAATATCAATGTTATAAACATGAAGGAGGAAATATAGGTGGAAGTATTAAAATATATATTAATAGGAATTTATGTGATAGTATGTTTTGCATTGGTGATTGTTGCTATGATGCAAACAAAAGACGATAGTGGAGCAAGTGCTACAATTACTGGTTCTTCAAGTAATTTTTATGAGAAAAATAAGGGGAGAACCAAAGAAGGAAAAATGAAAAAATGGACCATTATTTTAGGTGTCATATTTGCGGTACTTAGCATTCTTCTTTCAATTATGTATGTAATATAAAAAACAAGATACATTAATGGAGCAACAAAAGTTGCTCTATTTTTAAATGGTCCCTTTACTTAAAAGGATGTCGCAAGAGTTGACAAGGGGTTCTTAGAGGAGGAAAACATTGAACAAAGATAAAAAAGAATTAATTTGGAATTTTATAAATGATAAGACTTATGTGCCAATGAAGAAAAAAGAAATGGCACAAGTATTGATGGTGCCAAAAGAAGAGTTACAGGAATTGCAATCGGTTTTAGAGGAGTTAGAACGAGAATACAAAATACGAAAAAATAGAAAAAACCAGTATATTATAATGGACGAGCCATATGTTCAAGGGGTGTACCATAGGCACCAAAAGGGATTCGGATTTGTGATAGTAGAAAACGAAGAAGAAATCCATATTGCAAGTACACAAGCAGGAAGTGCATTAGATGGAGATGTGGTTTTGGTAAAAATATTAGAAGAAACAAGCAACCAAAAAAAGGAAGGGAAAATTGTAAAAATTTTAAAAAGGGAAATTCGAGAATTAGTAGGAACCTTTAAAAATAGTAAAAACTTCGGTTTTGTGGTACCAGATAACCCTAAACTAGGAACGGATATTTTTATTTCTAAAAAGAAATTTAAGGGAGCAAGAAACCAAGATAAAGTGGTTGTAAAAATTATCAAATACCCAGAGAAACGGAAAAAGTGCAGAAGGGGAAATTGTAGAAATCATTGGAAAAACCAATCAAGCGGGAGTAGACATGATGTGCTTGGTAAGAGAATACCATTTGCCATATGAATTTCCAGAACCTGTGCTAGAAGAGGCAAAACAAATTCGTGAAAAAATCGAAATAAAAGATATTCCAAACCGAGTTGATTTACGAGATAAATTGATTTTTACCATAGATGGAGAAGATGCCAAAGATTTGGATGATGCGGTTTGTGTAGAACGTTTGGAAAATGGAAATTACAAACTAGGGGTGCATATTGCTGATGTTAGCTATTATGTAAAAGAAGGCACCAATTTAGATAGAGAAGCTTATCTACGAGGAACTAGTATTTATATGCTAGACCGAGTTATTCCTATGTTACCACAAACATTATCCAATGGAATTTGTAGCCTAAACCAAGGAGAAGACCGTTTTACCTTATCGGTTGAAATGGAAGTTACACCATCTGGAGAAGTAATTGACTCCGAAGTTTTCAAAGCAGTTATTAATGTAACCAAACGAATGAGTTATACTGATATTACCAAAATTTTAGAAAATTCAGATGAAGAAGTGGTAAAGAAATACGAACCATACTTAGAGGAATTTCGAAAAATGGAGGAACTAGCCATTATTTTGCAAAAAAGAAGAAAAATGATGGGAAGTTTAGATTTGGACTTACCAGAAAGTAAAGTGACATTAGATGAAAATGGAAAGGCCATTGAAATTGGAAAATATGAATTGACTTTTGCTAACTCGATTATTGAGCAATTTATGCTAACAGCCAATGAAACCATAGCAGAAAAATTCTATTGGCTAGAAGCTCCATTTATTTATCGTGTACATGAAGTACCAAGTTTAGAAAAAGTAAATGAACTAAATAAGTTTCTATTTGGTTTTGGTTATCAAATTAAAGGAAACAAAGAAAATTTACATCCAAAGGAATTTAGTAAAATATTAGAAGATATCAAACAAAAGCCAGAAGAAAGGGTAATTTCTACGTTACTTCTTCGTACATTAAAAGTAGCAAAATACGAAAATCAAAACAAAGGGCATTTTGGAATTGCAAGTAAATTTTATTGTCATTTTACTTCTCCTATTCGAAGATATCCAGATTTATGGATACATCGTATGATTTCAAATTACTTAAGTGTGGGTTATGATGTAAAAGAAGAATGGAAGGAAGAATATGAAAGACTTGCAGAAGTGGTTGCTGAGCAGTCTTCTGAAAGAGAAAAAATTGCTGGAAAAGTGGAAAGAGATAGTATCGATTTAAAGAAAGCAGAATATATGCAAGATAAAATTGGGAATGTGTATGATGGTATGATTAGTAGTGTTACGAATTTTGGTATTTTTGTGGAACTCGAAAATACAGTAGAAGGACTAATCCGTTTTGAAAATTTAGGAGAAAATGAGTATTTTATTTATGATGATGAGCATAAACATTTAATAGGAGAAAAAACAAATAAGGTATACAAATTAGGAGATAAAATAAAAATACAAGTAATCGAAGCAAACAAAGAAACCAGAAAAATAGCATTCGCCAAGGTTACAGATGATAATGAAACATTGTAGGGGTCGGTCTTGTGTCCGACCCGAAAACAAGAACATGAAACATAAAAAACGGGTCGATAAAGGGCATCGCCCCATACAAACAATCGAAAGGGGAAATTTTTATGAAAGAACAATTACAGCCAAGCACAAGTTTGGCACCAATACCAGCGGTTATGGTATCTTGTGGCAATATGGAGAAAGCTAATATTACTACAATTGCATGGACAGGAGTGCTAAATTCCGAACCACCACTTGTGTATGTATCGATTAGACCATCAAGACATTCTTATGAAATCATCAAACAAACCAAAGAATTTATCATTAATCTTCCAGATGAAAATTTAGTATGGGCAACCGACTTTTGCGGAACGAAAACAGGAAAAGATATGGATAAATTCAAAAGTGCTAACCTTACGAAAGAAGCAGGAAAAATAGTAACAGCTCCTAGTATTAAAGAATGCCCAATTAATTTGGAATGTAAGTTAAAAGAAATAAAACACCTTGGTTCACACGATATGTTTATTGGGGAAGTAGTTTGTGTGAATGCTAAACCAGAACTTGTGGAAAATGGCAAAGTAAACTTAGCAAAAGCAAGTCTTATTACCTACTTAGGAAATGAGTATTATGTAGCAAATAAAAAAGTAGGAAATAGAGGAATTTGTTTACAATAAATAAAAAAATTTGAAAAAACAGGAAATACCGAATGTAAACCTTGCAAATTGTCTCAAATTGTGCTATGATATAGCGTATTGGTAAACAATACCAAAACTTATCCAAGAAAAAACAAAAGGAGGGTAATACCAATGTGGATGAGGGCATGTATACTTGCTCTAACAATAGGAGCAAGTGCACAAACAGCAGAAAAAACGTTTGCTTTAAGAGAGTGTGAACGGGAAATTTCCGAAAGGCGACAGGAATATACCGTTGCTTATGAGGAAGAGGCAATTTCGGAGGACTTCTATGAGGCAGTAACAAGCTTTTTAGAGGAAACACAGAAGAATTTAACCTCTGAAAACTGCGTAGAGGCATATTCCGATTTCGTGGACGATTATCAGGATTTGTTACGGCAATATCCCAAAGAAGCAATAATAGCTTCTAATGATAATATACACGAAAATGAAACTCTGGGTATAGTAGAGCAGACAAGACGTGAATATAATTTAGATATGTGTTATATTCAGAAAGAACTCAAAATATATGGCGAGTATGTGGATTTTGAACTTTCCGAAGAAGAGTTTGAAGAGGCGCTGCTAACGGTAACCGAAGACAACAAGGATTAGGCAAACAAGGAGGAGTCGAATGAAAAAAGCAATTAAAGCAGTAGGCATTTTAGCTACTGTGATGGTAGTTGTAGTCGTTGTCATTTTTTGTGCAATGGACGAAGATATAACAAATATGATTTAAAATGTTTGTACCAAAAGGGGGCAGATGCGAAAGTATCTAGCCTCTTTTTGGTATGTAGAAAAATGTCGCAAACTTCTTATAAATCGCTAAAACTTCCTATGTTTTGCTATTGGAAAATATTACCAAATGAATTATAATATGTTTAGTAAAATACAAAAGGAGGTACTAAAGTGGAGACAAGTTACCAAGAAAAAGATAAGTTACTCATATTTGAAATGACAGAAGAAATTGATCATCATACCACAGAAAAAATAAGGAGGAAAATGGACCATGAAATTACAAGATATATGCCAAGAAAAATTGTGTTTAATTTTAATCAAGTTACTTTTATGGACAGTGCAGGGATTGGAATGTTAATGGGAAGGTATAAGCTAGCAAAAATGTTAGGAAGTAAGGTGGAAATTATGAAGATACAACCAAGTGTAAGAAAAGTGCTAGAAATGAGCGGAGTATTAAAGATAATTCCTTTAACGGAAGATACTATGGCAGGATAAAATATAAATTAATCTTTGATAGAAATAGAAGCATATAAAAGTTGATAGAAATAAAACATAATCATAAGAAAACTTGATAGAAAATGAAAGAATAGAAAAACTTTTTACAAAAGAAAAAAGGTTTATAGGTAAAACCTTCATAAAAACCTAAATATATAGATACAAGGAATGAGATGTAACATGAAAAACTTATACGATAATGAAATGAAATTAGAGTTTTTAAGTAAATCCAATAATGAGGCATTTGCGCGTATTAGTGTAGCTGCTTTTGTTTCCCAGTTAGACCCTACCATAGAAGAATTAGCCGATATTAAAACCGCTGTTTCAGAAGCGGTAACCAATTCTATTATACATGGCTATGAAGACACCGAAGGACAAATTGAATTAATCTGTAAAATATTTGCTAATACCGTTGTGATTGAAATATCAGATAAGGGAAAAGGAATTGAAAACATCGATATTGCCAAAGAACCACTCTATACTACAAAACCAGATTTAGAACGTTCTGGTATGGGATTTACTATTATGGAAAGCTTTATGGATGACTTAGAGGTGGAATCAATTTTGGGCTTAGGAACCAAAATAACCATGAAAAAAGTAATCCAAAAACAAGAGCCAAAAGAAGAAAAACAAGAAGGAAAAATTTTTAGTTCCTTTAGAATATAAGAAAGGGTGCTTTGTATATGTACGAAAAAAATTTTGCAGACATAGAAAAAGCCCAAGCACGGAGACAATGACGCCATGTCAAGATTGGTGGAAAATAACCAAGGACTCATATGGAACATTGTAAAACGTTTTACTGGTAGAGGCTATGAAACAGAAGACCTTTACCAAATAGGATGTATGGGCTTTATTAAGGCAATGAAGCGATTTTGTGTGAATTATGAAGTACAAGTTTCAACATATGCAGTACCATATATATTAGGAGAAATAAAACGATACATACGAGATGATGGAATGATAAAAGTAAGTAGAAGTACAAAAGAACTAGCTATTAAAATACGAGAATTGCAAAAAGAATATTTAGCAAAAACAGGGGAAGAAATTACCATTTTAGAAATGGCAAAAAGGTTAAAAGTGCCAAAGGAAGAAATTACCTATGCAATGGATTCATTAAGACCAGTTTCTTCTATTTATGAAGAAACTTCTGATAATGATGCTAGAAGTATTCTCGATAAAATGCCAAATGTAAAAGATGAAACCAATCATATTGTCAACAAAATTGCGTTAAAACAACTAATTGAAAAATTAGAAGACCGAGAAAAACAAATTATTTTATTACGATTTTATAAAGATAAGACACAATCTGAAGTAGCAAAGGTCTTAGGAATTACACAAGTTCAAGTTTCACGAATTGAGAAAAAAATACTAAATTCCATGAAACTAAAACTAACCTGTTAAACTGTAGCTAATTAGAAATAATACGTAAGAACCCCCAGCCGCTTAAGCGGCAGCCCCCTTGTTAAAGGGGCTTTCCTGTAAAGCCTTCGAAGATTGTATGCAATAAGCAAATATAAAATGATAAAAGTGAACAGTTTGAACAATATTAAAGAAAGGACATAATATGAGAAAAATAGTAATAGGGATTATTTTGTTTGTGCAAATCATTTTTCTAATTCCGGTTATCTTTACAAAAGGATTTCAGACAAAACAAACAAGTACAGAAGTAAACTTAGGCCCAAATGCTGTAAGTGAAGAAACAAAAACGGAAGACTACAACTATGGTGAATACCAAACCCTAAAGCTCTTACATGCAAAAACCGGTGAGGTAGAAGAAGTAAAATTAGATGAATACTTATGCCATGTGGTATCTGCTGAAATGCCAGTCGATTTTGAAGAAGAAGCACTAAAGGCACAAGCCGTTGTGGCACGAACCTATACCATTTTTAAAATTACCACACAAGGAAAAAAACATGAAAACGCAGATATTTGTGATGATAGTAGCTGTTGCCAAGCTTGGGTATCAAAAGAAGATAGACTTGCTAGATGGGAAGAAAATGTAAGAGAAGAAAACTGGAAAAAAATAGAACAGGTAGTAAATGAGACAAAAGGAAAATTAATTACCTATGAAGGAAAGCCAATCAATGCTTTTTTTCATTCGAATAGTGGGGGGAAAACAGAAATTCCAGTTAATGTGTGGGGCGGAAGTTATCCCTATTTACAAGCAGTAGAAACCTCACGGAGAAGATGCCTATAGCCAATATCACTCAGAAGTAGTTTTAACAAAAGATGAGTTTGTTCATAAAATAAAACAAAAGCATAATCATTTTGAAATCGATTTTAGCAAAGAAGATGCGATTATGGTAAAAGAAAAAACAGATAGTAATCGAGTAAAGACCCTAAAGGTAGGAAATTTAGAATTAGCAGGGGTAGAAGTGCGAACATTACTAGGGCTTCGCTCTACCGATTTTACTTATACCATAGAAGGCAATAACATCAAATTTTCAGTTATTGGCTATGGGCATGGAGTAGGCATGAGCCAAACAGGAGCCGATGCTCTTGCAAAACAAGGCAAAAATTACGAAGAAATCATCAAACATTTTTATACAGGGGTAGAAGTAATCGACATGTAAAAATGAAATTTTTACCATTTTTGAAATTCATTGTATAAATTTTAAAAATATAGGAAATACTTTAACTAAATTCAAATTTAGGAGGAGTATTATGAGAAGAAATTCGAGAAGAAGCCAGAAAGAAGAAAAAAATTATAATGTACTTTATATGGGAGGAAGTATTTTACTAATTGGAATTATTGCATTTGTGATTACCTTTGTCGCATATGGAAACAAGATGGATAAACAAGCAAGTTTAGATAATCAAAAAATAGCAAGTCTTGTACAAGGAAGTAGCAAAGATAGTGAAGAAGTAAGTACAAGTATGGGTAAAACAGTAGAAGAAGTGCAAAATGAAGAAAAAACGGCTGAAAATACAAGCAAAAATGCAAATACCAATACAACAAAAACAAATCCAACCACAAATACAAAGACAACCAAAAGCAATACCAATACCGTAAAAAAGCAAGAAACTACGAAAGCTTCTGAAAACAAAAAGACAGAAACACCAAAAGAAGAAAACAAACAAGAACCATTAACTTTTACAAAACCAGTAGAAGGAGAAATGGTAAAAGAATATGCAAAAGATAAATTAGTATATTCGGAAACTTTAGAAGAATGGACTACTCATTTAGGTTGGGACATAAAAGCAGATAAAACTACAGTTGTAAAAGCGGCAGCAAATGGAAAAGTAAAATCCATTAAAAATGACCCAAGATATGGTTTATCCATCATCATTGAACACACTGACGGATATGAAACGTTATATGCAAGTTTGTTATCAACTGAATTTGTAACCGTGGGAGAAGAGGTAAAACAGGGACAAAGCATAGGAACAGTAGGAAATTCAGGAGCATTTGAAGTGGCAGATGAAACACATTTGCATTTTGAAATAATCCAAAATGGAGCATCCATCGACCCAAGCACATTTATAAAATAGAAAATGTGTTAAATAATTTATAAAATCCTGAAAGAACACTTGAAAAGTGTTCTTTTTTGGTATAGAATACTTCTATGTATAAAGAAAGAAAAAAGTGGTACATTAAGAAAAAATGGAGGTAAGGAATGATTACATTAGAGGATGTAAAGAACAATAAGGAAGTACAAGCCTTAATTGAAGGGACACAAAAGCAGTTAAATGTATTGGGGTATACGGAACATTCCGTAAGGCATATTAGTATTGTTTCTAAAAGAGCAGCTGATATTTTAGAGACATTTGATTATCCCAAAGAACGAATTGAGCTTGCAAAAATTGCAGGATATTTACATGATATTGGAAATTGTGTCAACCGTGTTGATCATGCACAGTCTGGAGCGTTACTGGCATATAACATTTTAAAAGATATGGGAATGAATGATAAAGACCGAATTGAAATTATGATGGCAATTGGAAACCATGATGAGCAGACAGGAACTGCTGTTAGCGATATTTCGGCAGCCCTTATTTTAGCGGATAAATCCGATGTTCATAGAGACCGTGTGGTCAATAAAAATATTGCAACTTTCGGAAAACACGATAAAGTAAATTATGCAGTAACACATACAAGATTAGATATCGATAAAGAAGATAGAAAAATCACATTAAATATTAATATCGATACAGAAATTTGTCCTGTGTTAGACTATTTTGAAATCTTTATGGATAGGACCATGATGAGCAAATATGCAGCTAAATACTTACATGTATGGTTTGGTCTTGTGATTAATAATACGAAATTATTATAAAAATAAAGAAGGCACGTTTGAAAACGAAAAACAATAGGGTTTCATAAAACGTATGTCTTTAAGGAAAGGAATGTAAGAAGAAAACATGGAAACAAGAAAATTAGGAAAAATTTTAATGGTATTATGTGTGATAGCAATTTGCCTTATTTCGTTTGTTGGAATTTTGGTAAGCAAACAAGGGCAGATGAAAAATGTATTACCAGAATATCGTTTGGGAATGAATTTAACAGGAGGAAGAGTATCAAAATTTAAGATTAGTGAAAAAACAGAGGATACAATTTATGATGCAGAAGGAAAGGTGACCAATGAAGGTACCAATGAAGATGGTTCTCTAAAAGAAGGATATCGAAAAGAAACAAAACCAGTGAATGCGGAGGATTGTTTAAATATTGATAACTATCAAAAAGCAAAGAAGGTAATGGAAAACCGTTTGAAAAGTATGGGGATTAGCGAATACCTAGTAAAATTAAATGAACAAACAGGAGAAATGCTAATTGAAATCCCAGAAGATATGAAAACAGACCAAACCTTATCAAGTCTTACTTATGTAGGAAAATTTGAAATAAAGGATAATGACACCAAAGAAGTGCTATTAGATAATAAAGATGTAAAACGTGCCTCTGTTGTATATGGTAGCACAAGTTCTGGTACAGCAGTGTATTTAAGTGTTGAATTTGGGAAAGAAGGAAAACAAAAATTAGAAGATATTACAAAAACATATATATCGAAAACCGATGAAGAGGGAAATACCGTAACTAAAAATGTTAGCATCGAATTAGATGGAGATAGTTTAATTACTACCTATTTTGGAGAAACCATTTCAACAGGAATTTTACAGTTATCGATTGGAACGGCATCTACTTCTAATGAACAAATAACGACATATATTGAGCAAGCAAGTAGAGTAGCAGGATTGGTTGATAGTGGGGCTATGCCAATTGTATATGAATTAGAAGAAAATAACTTTATTTCCAATAAAGACAATATGGTCATCGTAAAAGCAATCATGATGGTACTTTTCGTAACTGTTATGATAGGACTTATCTATTGGATTGTAAAATATAAAATGAATGGACTTTTTGCTGCAATTTCGTATATAGGGCTTTTGGCGATTGTATTACTTGTTCTTCGTTATGCCAATGTAGTAATTGCATTTGAGGCATTGGTAGCAGTAATTAGTATATTTGTTGCAAATTATGCCGTATTACAATATATTTTAGGAAAACTACAAAAAACACAAGAAACCAAAGAAGAAATAATAAAAGAAACCTATAAACATTTTGCAAGTATTTTTGCACCACTATTTATATTAGGAATTGTATTTACTTTTGTATCATGGCTACCAATAGCAAGTATTGGTATGATCCTATTTTGGGGCTTAACGGCACTTGCAATTTACGATTATATGAGTATGAAATTTTTATTTGATGAGGTAGAAAAATAGAGAGGAGAAATAGATATGGAAAAAATAAAGAACCCAAAAATAATTTATTTAATAGCAGTGATGATCATTCTAGTAGGAATGATTGTTACAGGTATATGGAAAACGAATTTCTCCTTAGACTATAAAGAGCATACAAGAATTGATGTATATCTTGGAAAAGATTACAATTTAGAAGATATGAAGCAAATTGCAAAAGAAGTATTTTCAAAAGAAAAAATTCGTTACAAAGAAATTGAAACATTTCATGATTCCTTGAGTGTTCATGTAAGTTCGTTAACAGAGGAGCAATTAGGTACTTTTAAAGAAAAAGTAAAAGAAAAGTATGAATTAGAAGAAACCGATAATAGTATTGTAACAACAACCATACCACATTATCGTATACGTGATATGGTAAAACCATACATTATTCCAATAATCATTGCAACGATTCTTATTTTCGTATATGTAGGAATTCGATACTTAAATTTAGGCGTGTATAAAGTAATTGGAGTATTGTTACTTCGAATCGTTGTATCAGAAGCAGTACTTGCAAGTATAATAGAAATAGCAAGAATTCCAGTAGGAATTTATACTATGCCAGTAGGAATATTCGTATATATGCTAGTAACCGTTCTTACCGTAGTAGGATATGAAAAACAAATATCTAAGAAAAAGGAAGAAGAAAAGAAAAAATAGAAAAAGAAAAGAGATAAACAAAATGTCATGTTTATCTCTTTTCTTAACGAATAGTTATTATATGAAAGTGGCAAAGCCACTAATACGGGTCATTTATATACGGAAACAATTTTTTCTAAAATAATTGTTGGATTTTTTTTCGAGATTCTTGTTCTAAATGATAAACTGTTTTTAAATCTTCTCTTAGTTCATTAATATCTTTTCTAAGAGAAAGAATTAAGTTGTGGTTTCTCTCAATTGCTTGATAATTCCTAAAGATTTTAACATCAAGTTTACTATAAGTATCGTCAATCTTAGCATCAAGTTTTTGGTAATTATCGTCAACTTTAGTTTCAAGATTATCGATCTTAGCATTAAGTTTTGCTTCAAGATTATCAATCTTAGCATTAAGTTTTGCTTCAAGGTTATTAATTTTGGTGTCAAGTTTTTGATAGTTGTCATCAATTTTTTTTGCTAATGTTGTTGTGGTCTGGTTAATTTGTTTTAACATAGTTACCACATAAGCCATATTTTCTCCTTTTTCCATTGGGTTTCACCTCCTTTTTTTTAAAATAGTTCAAACTCCCAATGGCAATGACCAAGAAAGATAGTATCATAGATATAAATAAATGTCAAACAATATTTACAAAAAGACAGTAGTATGAAAAAATTGTAAAATTCTATTGACAAAGTTCGAAAAATGAGGTAATATATAATTTATATTATATCATATCAAAACTTAGTAGGTTACTATAATAAACTACAAGTGCGAAGTTCGCCCCGTACAGTAATGTATGGGGTATCTTCTTATCTAAATATACTAGCTTTTGACAAAATTTACATAATGTGATAGAATTGTGGATGTAAAACGGGAATAGGGAGGTAAAAAGATGAATTATACGATTGGCTTGGATATTGGAATAGCATCAATTGGGTGGGCAGTTATCAATAATGATAAAAGTAGAATTGAAGATTTGGGAGTAAGAGTATTTAAAAAAGCAGAAGAGGCAGATGGAAAAGCTCTTAATTTAGCAAGAAGAGAAGCAAGAGGAACCAGAAGAAGATTAAGAAGGCGAAAAATTCGAATGCAAAAGGTAAAGGAGTTATTAATAGAATATCAGCTAGTTTCGAACAAGGAATTAGAAGAGTTGTATGTAATAACAAATACAACCAAAGAAGTATGGGAATTAAGAGCTCTTGCATTAGATACTTTGCTAGATAGAAAAGAATTAGCAAGAATTTTAACGAACATGGCAAAAAGAAGAGGATATCAGTCAAACCGAAAAACAGATGAAGAGGATGTTGAGGTAGGAAGATTAAGTAAAGGGACAATCGAAAACAAACGAATTTTAGAACAAAAGGGTTACCGAACCATAGGTGAAATGTTTTATCGAGATGAAAAATTTTATTATAATAAGAGAAATAAAGCAGGAGAGTATAATAATACTGTTTTAAGAAGTATGTTAGTAGAGGAAATTCACATATTATTTGAAGAACAAAGAAAAAAAGGGAGTCAATTTGCCAGTAAAGAATTTGAAGAAGAGTATATAAATACGATTACATATCAAAAAGATTTTTTAACACCAGAATTATTGGAAAAAATGCTTGGAACATGTACTTTTGAAAAAGATGAACATAGAGCTCCGAAAAATAGTTATACATTTGAAAGATTTATGTTATTACAAAAAATAAATCATTTAAAGATTGATTTAAATGGAGAGAAAATGATACTTTCACAGCAACAAAGAGAAGAATTAGCAAATTTAGCTTATGAACAAGCAGAAATAAAATATTCCCAAATTAGAAAAAAATTGAATTTGCCAAAAGAGGCCAAATTTGTAGATTTAAACTATCATATAAGAAAAAAGAAACAAGAAGAATTATTAGAGCAAGATATTGTAAAACAAGTTGAAAATACAAAATTTGTAAGATTAGAAGGATGGCACAAAATCCGATTAGCATTAAAAGCAAACGGAAGTGAAGAAGAATTTGATAAAGTACGACAAAATCCACAAATTCAAGATATTATTGCGGATGCCTTAGTAAGAAATAAAACAGATGAAACCATAAGAGACTATTTACAAGAAAGAAAAATAGAGCCTCAAATAATAGAAGCTGTTTTAAATATTAATTTTACAAAATTCGGACATTTATCATATAAAGCAATGAAAAAAATAAATCCAGAGTTAGAAAAAGGTTTTACTTATGATAAAGCATGTGAAAACATAGGTTATGAGTTTAAAGGAAGCAAAAATGATTTACAATATAAATTACCACCAGTGTCTAATCTAGAAAATAATGTATTCAATCCAGTTGTATTAAGAGCCATATCACAAACAAGAAAAGTAATAAATGCCATTATCGATAAATATGGTTCTCCAATGGCAATCTACATTGAAACAGCAAGGGAATTATCCAAATCCTATGACCAGAGAAAAGCAATTGAAGCAAAGCAAAAGGACAATTATAAAGATAATGAAAAAATAAAAGAATATATTAGAGAAAATTTTCATTTTGAACCAAAGCCGTTTGACCTTGTAAAAATGAAATTATGGAGAGAACAAAATGGAAAATGTGCCTATTCCTTAAAAGCGATTCCAGTAGAAAGATTATACGAAGAAAACTATGTACAAGTAGACCATATTATACCATTTTCAAGATGCTTTAATGATCGTTATGAGAACAAAGTATTAGTATTAACAGATGAAAATCAAAGAAAAAAGGAAAGAACACCATATGAATATTTTGGAGAAGATAAAACTAGATGGCATATGTTTGAAGAATTTGTGAATATAACATACCAATTTAATCCACAAAAGAAACAAAACTTATTAATTAAAAAACTAAATGAAGAAAAATCGAAGGAATGGATACAAAGGAATATAACAGATACGCAATATATAGCAAAATTTATGTATCAGTATATTACTAATAATCTAAAATTTGCAAGTAGCAACCTAAAAAGAACGGTATATAACATAAATGGACAAGCTACCGCGATATTAAGGCATTATTGGGGATTAAAAAAGGACAGAGAAGAATCGGATAAACACCATGCACAAGATGCAGTTATTGTTGCTTGTGCAACCAATCAAAATATAAAAAAAGTATCGGATTATAGTAAAAATAGAGTACTATATCTTAACCATGAAAGGTTTGATGAAACAACAAAAGAATTTGTAGATGTGAAATATAATGAAGAAATTACAATAAAAGAACCATGGCCTAAATTTAGAGAAGAAGTGGAAGCTAGAATGGAAGATTACGATAATCATGGAGAACTATATGCTTTAAAGCATGGACAATTTAGAAACTACGATGATATTGATCTTTCTACGATAAAGCCAATTTTTGTTTCAAGAATGCCAGAAAGAAAAATAACAGGAAGAGCACATAAAGATACGATGCGTTCTAGAAAGTTTTTAGATAAAGGGTATCGATTTACAGTTGTAAAAAAGACGCTAAAAAGTATAACCAAACAAGAAATAGAGGAAATTATCCATAACAAAGAATTCGAGGTATTGTATGCAAGTGACAAAGCGATGTATGATGACATATATGAAAAAATGAAACAAGCTGATTTTAAAGCTGAGAAGGCGTTTTGTGATGAATATAGAAAATTTAGCAAAAAAGGAAATAGTCCAATAGTAAGAAGCATTAAAGTGCCATCCATAGGAAATGCAGGTGTAAGATTAAGAAATGGTTCAATTGCAGAGAACGCAAGTATGGTAAGAGTTGATGTGTTTGAAAACAAGGATAAATATTATTTAGTACCTATTTATGTATCAGATTTTGTAAAAGAAAAATTACCTAACAAGGCGATTGTGGGAAATAAGGACGAAAAAGAATGGATTGAAATGGGAGAAGAATACAAATTTAAATTTAGTTTATATCCTAATGATTTGGTAAAAATTAAAAAGAAAAATGAAAAGGAATTTTTTGCCTACTATACAAGCACACATAGAGGAACAGGAAATATTAATACATTGGCAGTAAATGGAGAGAAAAAAATAGAGGGAATTGGTATTAGAAATTTAGAGATCTTTGAAAAGTATCAAGTAGATGTGTTAGGAAATATTAGCAAAATTAGAAAAGAAAAAAGGGAAGGAGTTTAAGTAAATGGGTTGGAGAAGTGTTATGATTACACGGACCGACAAAATTGTCTGTAAAAAACAGGCAACTTCAAATTACGCAAGAGGAAGAATGGAGTATACCATTAGAAGATATTTCGTCTATAGTATTGGAGACTCCACAGATTAACTTATCAGCCAAAACTATTAGTCTTATGGCAGAAAACCAAATTATCATGTATAGTTGTGATGAGAAACATTTACCAAATGGAATATTTGTACCATTTGCATGTCATAGCCGAGAATTAAGAGCAGTAAAGCAACAATTAAATAGCACGGAGAGTTTTAATAAAAGGTGTTGGCAGCAAATTATTATAAGAAAGATATTAAATCAAATGAAAGTATTGAAATTTTGTGGAAAAGACGTAATGGGAGAATATCTAGAAAATGTATCACAAAAGGTAAATTCAGGGGATACTCAGAATAAGGAAGCCATTGCAGCAAAAGCATATTTTGCATCTTTGTTTGGGAAAAAATTTAGTAGAGAAAATGAGAATATATATAATACTGCTTTAAATTATGGTTATGCAATTATAAGAGGAGCAATTGCTAGAACGATTGTATCCTATGGATATATTCCTTCTATAGGGATTCATCACAAAAGCGAATTAAATAATTATAATTTAGTAGATGATTTTATAGAACCATTTAGACCTATTGTTGATTTGTGGGTGAAGCAAAATGTGAAGGACGAAACAGAATTTAATAAATATGTAAGAGCACAATTAGTAAATCTTCTAAATATGGATGTAAAAATACAAGGCAAGTTACAGTCAGTGAATAATGCAATTAATATTATGATTGCTTCCTATACTACTGCACTAAATCAAAATGATTATAAAAAATTGGAATTACCAGAAATATTAGAATTAAAAGTTCATGAATATGAGTAATCGATTTATGAGAATTATAGTATTTTTTGATTTACCAGTAGTAAAGAAAAAAGAACGAAAAATGTATGCTCAATTTAGGAGATTTTTATTAAATGATGGATATGATATGGTTCAATATTCAGTATATTCACGATTATGTAACGGTAATGATATGACAAGCAAACATCTAAAAAGATTAAATAATAGTCTACCAGAAAAAGGTTCAGTACGTTGTTTAACAATTACAGAAAAACAATATGAAGAGATGAAATTTTTAGTAGGAAAACCGTCGGTAAAAGAAAGAAAAGTAAATACAAATCAATTAAGTTTATTTTAAAAACAAAAAAATGAAGATTAAAAGTAAAAATAATCTTCATTTTTTCATTCAAAAAAGTCCGAAAACAAAGAAGTAACAAGAGTTATAGCAACACCTATTATATCATATCAAAACTTAGAAGGGAACTATAACTAGTGTCAAAAAAAGGCAAAGCAAAGGAGCATTATATCATATCAAAACTTAGAAGGGAACTATAACATAATTAAAACATATATAAATATTGATATTATTATATCATATCAAAACTTAGAAGGGAACTATAACGCAAATTTTATTCCCTTTCCAATTTTTATATTATATCATATCAAAACTTAGAAGGGAACTATAACCATTCTATAAAATTTTCGTCTGGAGTCATAATTATATCATATCAAAACTTAGAAGGGAACTATAACCTTGCTCCATTTCTTATCACTTCCTTTCGATTATATCATATCAAAACTTAGAAGGGAACTATAACTTTTGCTGAAACTCTACCTTTAATTCTCCGATTATATCATATCAAAACTTAGAAGGGAACTATAACGACTTACCTTTTATAACTACTTCTCGAACAATTATATCATATCAAAACTTAGAAGGGAACTATAACTGTGTAGCCAGTTAATTCTCTTGTTTCTAGATTATATCATATCAAAACTTAGAAGGGAACTATAACTCTTTTAGTGGAACTGTTAATAGTAATATAATTATATCATATCAAAACTTAGAAGGGAACTATAACAATTGTTCTCTAACATTATAATAATCATCAATTATATCATATCAAAACTTAGAAGGGAACTATAACTCGTGGCTTTTCGTATAGGTTGGTCTTTCTATTATATCATATCAAAACTTAGAAGGGAACTATAACAGATTTTGCATAAGATTCTTCGCTTTTAGCATTATATCATATCAAAACTTAGAAAGGAACTATAACACACTAAGGCAGAGTAAATAATCTCAAATAAGTATGTATTGACTCAATTATATAGTAAATTAAGCTAATAACCAATAGTTTATGTAGAAAAATATTGACTATTCTTTGGAAACTGTATATAATGGTAAAAATTAAAAGAGGTGTTTTTATGGTAGATTCAATGGAAAAAATCGTAAATTTATGTAAGGCAAGAGGATTTGTATATCCTGGTTCAGAAATTTATGGAGGGCTTGCAAATTCATGGGATTATGGTCCTTTAGGAGCAGAATTAAAAAAGAATATTAAAGATGCATGGTGGAAAAAATTTATTAAAACAAATCGTTATAATGTAGGAATTGATGCAGCCATTATTATGAACCCACAAGTATGGGTAACCACAGGGCATGTAGGTGGATTTTCAGATCCATTAATTGATTGTAAAGCATGTAAAACAAGACATAGAGCCGATAAGCTAATTGAAGAATGGGCATTCCAAAAAGGAAAAGAAATGGCAGGATTAGATGGCTGGACCAATGAGCAATTGGTGGATTATATAAAAGAAAATAATATTGTATGCCCAGCTTGCGGAAAAATGGATTTTACGGAAATACGACAATTTAATTTAATGTTTAAAAGTTATATGGGAGTAACGGAAGATGCAAAATCGGAAGTATATTTAAGACCAGAAACTGCCCAAGGAATGTTTGTAGACTTTAAAAACGTGCTAAGAACCACAAGGAGAAAAATGCCAATGGGAATTGGTCAAATGGGACGTTCTTTCCGAAATGAAATTACACCAGGAAACTTTATTTTCCGTACCAGAGAATTTGAACAAATGGAACTAGAGTTTTTCTGCAAACCAGGAACCGACTTAGAATGGTATGAATATTGGAAAAACTTCTGTAAAAATTGGTTGTTAAACTTAGGCATCAAAGAAGAAAACTTACGCCTTCGAGAACACTCCAAAGAAGAATTATCCTTCTACAGTAAAGGAACCACAGACATAGAATTCTTATTCCCATTTGGATGGGGAGAACTATGGGGAATTGCCGATAGAACCGATTATGATTTATCAAGACACATGGAGGCTTCCAAAGAAGACCTAACCTATTTAGATTTAGAAACAAACGAACGATATGTACCATATTGTATAGAACCAGCCGTTGGAGTAGACCGAATATTCCTTGCTATGCTATGTAATGCTTACGAAGAAGAAACCATAGCCGAAGGAGATACTCGAACCGTACTACATTTACACCCAGCACTTGCCCCATACAAAGTAGCAATATTACCACTATCCAAAAAACTATCCGAAAAAGCAGAAGAAGTATTTGAAAGTTTATCCGAAGATTTCATGTGTGACTATGATGAAGCAGGTTCCATTGGAAAACGTTACCGTAGAGAAGACGAAATTGGAACACCATACTGTATTACTATCGACTTTGATACATTAGAAGATGAAAGTGTAACCATACGTGACCGTGACTCCATGGAACAAGTAAGAGTTAAAATTCCAGAACTAAAAGCGTGGATAGAAGAAAAAATAAAATTTTAGTCTTTATTATTTAAGAAAAATGCTGTATAATAAGATTATAAAAATATGCAGTAGATGGAGGCAGGAAAGATGACAAAATACCTTCGGCAATCGCCACGAATCTTACAAGGAAAAAAAGAAGTAAGAGGGTACATCAAAAGAGACGGAGAGGAGCGAAAGCTAAAAGAAGCACTAGAATTTTTCTGTGAGAAGTTAAAAGAAGAATCAAGTGCTGATGCAAAGGCTGATACGGAAGCAGAATATGATATTCCAATTGAAATAGCCAAAGCACCTGAAATTCCGTTTCGAAAAAAATTGCCTATGCATATGGAGTATGAAGTATATATAGGCTAATTAAAGAGATGCTTTCACAAGCATCTCTTTAATTATACAAATCATTTTCATACAAATCCTCAATATAAACATCTTTTTCTTCAAAATTATCAATAAAACTAACCTTCGCAATATTATCATGTACTTCTTGTACCCATACAGGTCTTTCATCATAATAAACATCCACTTTTTCCTTGTTATTTAACATTACATGTAATCGCTCCAAATTCATAGCTTGTACCTCCCTTAAAAAATCTTTTGTTAATGACAGTATATCCACATACTTAGCAAAATATACCAAATACTAGTTGATTTTAAAAAATCCCTATGTTACAATAAGGGTATCGAAAACAAAAGAAATGGGTAGGAGATACAATGGAGGAAGCAAAAAAATTAGCATTAAAAAAGAAATTAAATATGAAGTTATATCCAATCTACAAAATGCTTGCAGCAGATGTATTATTTTTTAATGCCATAAAGGTATTATTTCTTACACAAGTAAAAGGATTATCAAATGCAAATGTCGTATTTATGGAATCGATTTATGCATTTTTTAAACTAATTTTACAAGTTCCTATGACAGTTGTCGTATCGAAACTAGGAATTCGAAAAAGCATTATAATTGGAAATATACTTTGGATGCTAGAATTTGTATTAATTATGTGCGCCCACAATTATGCTGTTATTATACTATCACAGCTTATATCAGCAATTGCATGGGCATGTAAGTCAATATCAGAAACACCGATGTTAAATACTTCTATACCAGAGGCTAATAAGAGGGGAAAAATATTTAGTAAAATAGAAAGTAAAGGCTATTCAAGGTATTGCTATATTTCAGCGATAACCACAGTGCTTGCAGGATTTCTATATGAAATCAATGCATACATTCCCATTATTTTAGGGATTATCTTCATTATAGCAGCATTTATTATTTCGGTAAACTTTATAGAAATAAAAGAAAACAAAGAAGAAACGAAAACAGTAGAACAAAGTATCAATGAAGTAAAAGAAGGATTAACCTTTATTATAAAATCGCCAAGACTAAAAAGCTTATTACTAATGCTAGGTTTCATGTGGGGGATGATTTGCTTATTTGGAACCTATCAAACTACCTTGTTAAAAGATATTCAAGTACCAGCCAAGTACATCGGTATGATACTAGCAACTCTCGATATAATTCAAGGTATGTCAGCAACAAAAGCAAATCGTTTTAACGAAAAACATAAAAACAAGTCATTAATACACATTGCACTAAGGATGACATTTGGAATAGTAATTGCAGGAGGAGTAGTGGTAATAGGAATCGCTAGAATACCACAACTTTCTATTATTATTTTAACCTATGTTCTAAGAATGTCAGACAAAGGCGTTTTCCAAATCATACGAAAAAGGTATATGGGAAATTTTATGACACCAGAAATGTTAACCAAAATATATGCAATTTATAGCTTAATTGCAAGCCTATTTAGAATGTTAATAGGAGCAATTGGTTCATGGTTATTAACTTTCATGACAATTGAATATGCAATGGTCATTATGGGACTAATGCTTGCGATGGTTGCATTGCTATTTTCAAATTATATGAAAACAAGAATTGGGCTAAACCCAGAAGAATACAGTAAAAAAGATATTGCCTATGTATAAGAAAGTAAAAATGTTAAGTATAAGGGATTTATGAAACTTTATACTTTTTGGTGAAAGGAATGAAAAAAATGAAAATTACGTATGAAAACCAAAGTTTAGAAGCAAATCCGGGAACGACGGTTTATGAATTATTAGAGGAAGAAATAAAACAAGCAAAAACAGAAGTCATTGCTTGCAAAGTGAATAATGAAGTTAGAAGTTTGAATTTGAAATTAACTGAAGATGCCAAGGTAGAATTAATTGATTTAAACTGCAAAGATGGTATGATGATTTATATAAGAGGCATCATGTATATTATGGCAAAAGCATTAAATGAGTTATACCCAGAAGCTCTTTTAACAGTGAATTATCAGTTATCTAATGCCATGTTTTGTGAATTAGATAATATGGAAATGACAGAAGAAATGATTGAAAATATTCGTAAACGAATGAGCGAAATAATTGATAAGGATTTAGAAATTCGAAAAGTAAAAATGACAAGAAAAGAGGCAGAAGAGTTTTACGAAAAAGAAAAAACATTAAAAGGAAGAATTCAAATTGCACAAGATACACCATATGGGGCATCTTTATATTACTGTGAAGAATATTTTAACTATTTCTTTGGAGTTATGCCAATTTCGACAGGATATACAAAAGTATATGATATTGTAAAATACAAAGATGGGTTTATTGTGCGTTATCCCAATTGGAAAACACCAACCAAACTTAGTCCATTTGTAGAAAATAAAAAGCTAGTAGCAACCTTAGATGAATATGAAGATATTTATAAATTAATTGGAATTAATACGATTTATAAATTAAATAAAGAAGCCAAAAAAGATGATGCACAAGATGCTATTTTGTTATCCGAAAGTCTACATGAGAAAAAGATAGCAGACCTTGCAGACCATATTGCAAACGATAAACAAGTAAAAGTAATTTTGATTGCAGGTCCATCTTCTTCAGGAAAAACAACTTTTGCGAAACGTCTAGGTTTTCAATTACGTTTAAATGGGTTAAAACCAGTTACCATATCGGTGGACAATTATTTTGTAGAACGAGAAGAAAACCCAAAAGATGAGCTAGGAAATTACGATTTTGAATGTATTGAAGCATTAGATGTAACATTATTTAATGAACACCTAGTAAAATTATTAAAAGGAGAAGAAATTGAAGTACCAACGTTTGACTTTACAGTAGGGCATAAAAAATACAATGGGGAAACCATGAAATTAGAAGATGATGAAGTTCTTGTTATTGAGGGAATTCATTGTTTAAATGATAAACTAACCAGTGCCATTCCCAAAGAGCAAAAATATAAAATTTATATTAGTGCACTAACTGTACTAAATATTGACTACTACAACCGTATTTCTACAACCGACACTCGTTTAATAAGAAGAATTGTAAGAGACAATCAATTTAGGGGGTATAGTGCAAAACATACCATAAAAATGTGGTATTCGGTAAATCGTGGGGAAGAAAGATACATTTACCCATACCAAGAAGAGGCAGACAATATGTTTAATTCTTCTCTTATTTATGAACTAGGAGTATTAAAAGATTATGCTTTACCACTATTAAAACAAATTACCAATACCGAACCAGAATACGCAGAAGCAACCAGACTAATTCGTTTGCTTAGCTACTTTGAATCCATCCCACAAGACGCCATTCCCAAAACCTCACTGATTCGTGAATTCATAGGAGGCAGTCTTCTTGCGGATTAAAATACACGTAGGGGCGAACCTCGTGTCTGCTCGCACATTTGAAAAAATAGGAACAGACACAAGGTCCGTCCTTACACAATAAAGAGGAGAGAATATGTTAAGAAAATTTACCGAAATAGACGAAGAATTTATATGCGACAATTGTGGCAAAACAGTACCAAAACTAGGATACACCTGTAGAAACCATTGCCCACATTGTTTACACTCCAAACATGTGGACAAAAACCCAGGAGACCGTGCCGAAGAATGCCACGGTGACCTAGAGCCTATCGGTATCGAAAACAATCCCAAAAAAGGATATGTTATTGTATTCAAATGCAAAAAATGCGGACAAATTCGTAAGAATAAATCCGCAAGCGATGACAACATGGAATTGATCATAACTTTAAGCAAAAATCCAATATGAAAATAAAAAAATGCCATAAAAAATGAATATTATGCCGGTAGGGGTTGCACATTGTGCAACCCTTTAACATGCAAATACAATTAAAATCCAATATTGTAATTTTAGGAAAATTTAAGTTAAAGGGTTGCATGATATGCAACCCCTACACCTCACGAATAAAATTAGCATTGGTGTAATCTTTTCCTTCTAATCTCTTTTGTTGTCTTACTGTTTGAATAATATGATTGATTTGTAATAAATTTTCATCTAATATATCAATTCTTACCGAATTAATTGGTAATCCAGTATAATCCAAAGAAGTAATTTTACTATTATAAATGGTATTAATGGTTTGCACATTATCAGCGATTACTCGGAAATAAAGTCCTAGACGGTCTTTTAGGTAATAATCATTTTTGCTTTTACACAAAGCCTTGCAATTTGGGTAACACTTATTTGACTTTCCAAGCACACAATACCCAAGTGTCATAACTGGTGTTTTTCCATAAACGATTAGTTCACTTCCAAAAGGACAGCTACTTGCCAACTTTGCTATATGATCCTTATTTAATTCCGGAGATAAGGTAATTGTAGATAATCCTAAATTATGATAAGCATGCGCTGAGGCTTGGTTAAACACATTTAAGGTATAATTTCCAATGAATTCATAGTTCTTCTTATAAGGCTCCAACATGGTAAGAGTGCCTAAATTGGAAACCACAAACCCCTTTATTCGAAAATCCTCTAAAGCCTTATCAATATGCGTTGTAAACAAGTTTCGATAATTGGATTTAATAATCGTTGGCATGTAAATATACGTATCAAACTGGTTTGAAATGAGTTTTAGAATATTGGCATATTCCCCCATAGAAAAATACGATAGAGGAATGTAAACGCGTTCAACCTGTTCCAGTTCTCCATAATTGGCATTTACATCTAAGGTATTTAACAAAAGAGAAATTTGCTTTCCTGAGGTAGTAGAGGCGATATGGGTAGAGGTACTATTCACAGGAATACCAAAATCTTGTGATACCACGATGTCTTTTTTAGGAGTTCTTCGAAAGTTTCCAATGATTACCTTGGTTACTTTTTCTAATACCTTACGACGAAGCTCATTCATATCACGAACACTTAAATAAACATCCTTTTCCAAATTGATGGTAAAATGTTCAAAATCAAAAGGTGTATTTCCTGTTTTGGAAAACTGGGTGATGATACGCTCTTTGGTAATTGGCTGGCTTTTTGCAGTTGTTGGAAGAAGATCGGATTGATAATCCACTTTTAAGCCCGTATTATCCCAAACTGAAACTGTAACAGGTGTATCTTTATACACCAAAATAGAACACGATAAACTATGTTTTCGAAATTCATCTACATAGGTAGCTTTTGTTTTGTTTAACAAAGTCTTACTATCTAATTTATAAATCTTATCCCCGGGGGCAATATTTCCTTTCATTCTTCCAATGGTAACCAAAGACTCTTTTGTCGCATAATCAATATTTTTTTCACCCATCATTAATTCAGAAATACGATATTTGGTTTCTTCCTTCTCAAAACAAATCGTATCACCAATGGTTAAATTATCATTCAAATTTAATGTAATATGACCTTTTTTAGCATTATAGTTTGCTACATTTCCAATGTAAATTCCCATATTGTTTGGCTTTTCTTTAAAAACAAGGCTACGGTTTGGCTCGCCACTTAAGTGACCAGTAGAAAAACCGCCACGATTAAATACTTGTAATAAATCTTTTTCATCTTGTACATCAAAAACAAATTCTTCCTCTGAATAAGCAAGGTCAATATATTTTCGGTAAATTCGGGTAACGGTTGCTACATATTCAGGTGTTTTCATACGTCCTTCTATTTTTAAAGACGAAATTCCCATACGGATTAATTCTGGAATATACGAAATACCACATAAATCCTTTGGGCTTAAAATGTACCCCTTATCCATACAAATTTCTTTATTGGATTTTACGATTAACTCATAGGGAAGTCTGCAAGCTTGTGCACATCTTCCACGATTTCCGGGAACGTCCACCAATCATACTAGAAATAAGACATTGCCCAGAGTAAGAAACACAAAGGGCACCATGAATAAACACTTCAAGTTCAATATTGGAGTGGTTTTTAATAAACTCTAATTCTGTTACAGAAGTCTCACGAGATAGCACAACCCTAGAAAAACCTAAATTTTCTAGCTCGGTCACACCTTCTAAATTATGAATGCTCATCTGTGTACTAGCATGCAAAGGAAGGTCGGGAAATTTTTTTCTTAAAATAGAACATAGCCCAAAATCTTGTACAATAAGGGCATCAATTCCCATTTCATAAGCATGTTTGGAAAGAACAAGAGCCTCCTCTAATTCCTCATTTTTTAATAACGTATTTAAAGCCAAATGCACTTTTACACCACGTAAATGAGCATAGGAAACAGCCTCTTCTAGTTCGTGTAAATCAAAATTCTTAGCAGAAGCCCTAGCACTAAACATAGAAGCCCCCAAATAAACAGCATCTGCACCATTTTGTACAGCAGCCTTTAAACACTCAAAATCACCAACTGGTGCTAATAATTCAATATGATTCATGTAATATACCTCTAGAAAAAATTTTTTTTCATCTACATTGTAACACAAATTTCAAAAAATTCATACTATATCATATAAAAACAAACAAGGAGGGAAAAAACAATGGATGAATCAAGAAACTGTGGATGTAACTGCGGATGCAACAACAATAACTGCGGTCTAGGAGGACTTTTCGGTGGTTGTGGTGATAGCGAAATACTATTCTTCATCATTATATTCTTACTATTATTCACAAACTGTGGATGTGGATGCGGAAGAGGATGTTGCTAATTTCCAGTTCGAAATACTTAGAAAAAAGAGCACGACCAGAGGTCGTGTTCTTTTTTGCAGATTATTTAAGTTCCTTTTCCAATTCCCACCAATCCTTCACTCTAGTAACGGTAGTAGGAAGAGTTTCATTTACACAAGAGGTAAATAAAATACTACGAATACCAGCATTTCTTACTGCTTCACAATGTTTAATGGAATCATCAACCATTACATCAATTTTATAATCTTTACAAACCTTTGCTTTATCCACACAATTAAAAATAAGATCAGTATAACCAATACTATGTTCTTTTAAATAAGCTAAAGTAAGTGCTTCTGCGTCATGAAAAATTTTTTGTTCTTCACCACGAGCGGTAATTAAATAAATTTCATGACCATGTGCTAATAAGTTTTGTATGACTTCATAGGCATGTGGTTTTACTTTTGCAGATTTCGCAATCGAAAGAAAATGATCAACAAAAAACTGTTCAATAAAAGGGGTAGAGGCATCGCCTCTCATAATATCTTCCATATTAGCTTTTAGTTCACCATTTTTATCATATTTCATCACATAGTTTTTCATAGAAGATGAGGTATCTGTAATGACATCATCAATATCAAATCCAATTTTCATTAACAAAACTCCTAACATATTTTTTAATATTATATCATGAAGTTGTATTTTATTCCATAAGACTATAGACTTTTTTAAAAAAATGTCATAAAATAGGTGATAGAAAAAAAGAAAGGGGATAATCATGTTAGCTGAAAAAATCATTTTCAATATACTTGCTTTTTCTTTATTTGTTGTTATGTTTTTTAAAATGATTAGGCGAAATGATGTAAATTATGTTGCAATTTTGTGTATGCAAGCACTTCGGAATTGCGATTAATTTTATTGAGATTATTTTTCGCTTGCAACTACCAATTGGAATTCGAATGATTATATATATATTATCTGTACTAATTCCTATTATTATTATCGGGATGGAATGGAAAAACATTAATTTTTCAGAACTAATTTATCTTGCCCTTGGTAAAACAGCATTGTTTTTTAATAATACCAAACAAGCGAAAAACTTTTTAACAAAACTAGTGGAAAAATACCCACAAAGTTATGTAGGGCATAAAATGTTAGCAGAGATTTATGAAAAAGAGGGTGGTATGAGAAAAGCCATTGATGAATATGTACAAGTAATTGATTGTAATAAACAAGATTATCAAGCATATTACCGTATTTCTTTTTTACTAAATGAACTTGGAAAAAAAGAGGAAGCAAGCCAAATGCTAGAAACCTTATTACACAAAAAGCCAGAAATGTTAGAAGCAACAGAACTTTTAGGAGATATTTATTGTGAACAAGAACGTTATAAAGAGGCAGCCAATATCTATAATGATGCCATAAAATACAATCCAGCAAGTTATGAATTATACTATAATATGGGAATTGTCTATACCATGTTAAATGACTTTCAAAATGCGAAAATATGTTATGAAAAAGCAGCGGCGATTAATACCTTATTATACAATTCATACTACAACCTAGCACAAATCAACTTTATTTATAACGATTTAGAAGAGGCAGAAAAATGTTATATGAAAAGCTTAGAAAGTGAAGAATTAGAGCCAGAAGCATATTACCAGCTAGCCAAAATCTATGTCATTCGAGGGGACAAGGAAAATGCCATCAAATTCTTAAATGTAGCCATTGAAATTGATGCCCATATTTACAAAAAAGCAGAAGCAGAACCGTTATTTATTCCCATAAAACCATATATCCACTTCCCAAACTTAGAAGAAGTAGAACCAAGAAAACAAACTTTAACCCAAAAAGAGAAAAAAGCAAAAAAACACTTAGAAGAAACCACAAAACTAGTAGGAAAACTAAGCCATAACGACCAAAAAATAAAGAAAAATCGAGATAAAGAAAAAGAAAATCAACGAGAACGAGAAGAATAGATTTTGCCGGTAGGGGTTGCATACCATGCAACCCAAATATAAAAGAATAACAATAAAACAACAAGAATAATCTAACAAAAACAGAATAAAATAATAAAAAACAAGAAAGGAATGTGAGAGAATGATAAAAAACATTGCTGTTGTTGGAGGAGATTTACGAATTGTAAAATTAGTAGAAATGCTACAAAAAGAAGAATATCAAGTAAAAACCTATGCCTTAGAAAAAGCCACCGAAATAAAAGATACCCACACAAATTCCATATTCGAATGTATTCAAAACGCAGATATTGTACTAGGACCATTACCATTATCCACGACTGGTCAACAATTAAATACACCTTTTAGTGATACCAAAATACAAGTAGAAGAATTAATAAACCAAATTGGAGGCAAGTCCTTTATTGCTGGTTCCATAAAACCAGAAGTCTATCAAATGGTAGAAGAAAAAGATATTACTTTGTTAGATATTATTAAAAGAGAAGAACTTGCTGTACTAAACGCGATTTCAACCGCAGAAGGAGCCATTCAAATTGCTATTAATGAAACACCAAAAAATTTACATGGTAACAACGTATTAGTCTTAGGGTTTGGGCGAATTGGAAAAGTATTATCCAAAATGCTAGATGGCATAGGTGCCAAAGTAGCCTGCGAAGCAAGAAAAACCACAGACTTAGCATGGATTAAAGCCTATGGATATGAACCAATTAACCTAATCGAATTAAAAGAAAACTTAAACCGATTTGACATTATTATTAACACCATCCCCTATATTGTATTAACCAAAGACATGTTACAAGAAGTAAAAAAAGATACGTTAATTATTGATTTAGCTTCTAACCCAGGGGGAGTCGATAGGCAAGCCATAAAAGAACTAGGAATAAAATTCAACTGGGCATTATCCCTTCCAGGAAAAGTATCACCAATTACTTCCGCAGAATTCATGAAAGAAACACTATTAAACATGTTTAAAGAAATCGATAATCAATAAAAAAAGAAAAGAGGAAACCAAAAATGACAATATTACAAGCAATTATTTTAGGAATTGTACAAGGATTAACCGAATTATTACCAATTTCAAGTTCAGCCCATTTAAACATTATTCCATGGGTACTAGGTTGGACAAAATCACAAGAATTTTTAACCGCTTTTGAAGGGTTTGATGTAGCCCTTCATTTTGGAACACTACTTGCCATTGCAATTTTCTTTTTCAAAGACTGGATAAATTTAATAAAAGGTGGTTTTAACCAAGTCGTAAAAAAAGAAAAAACAACAGAAGGAAGAATGTTTTGGTATATTGTACTTGCCACCATTCCAGGAGGAGCCATTGGGTTTTTACTAGATCATTTTGTAGGAGATGCTTTAGAAAAACCAATCATTATCGGAATTGCCCTTGCGGTGATGGGAGTAATTTTATATATTGTAGATAAAAATGCAAAAGCCAATATGGATTATGAACATATGAGCTTAAAACAAACTTTTTTAATTGGGTTGTCACAAGCACTTGCTTTCATTCCAGGAGTTTCTAGGTCAGGCGTTACCATGACAACAGGAAGAATGATGGGAGTTGATAGGGAATCCACAGCGAAATATTCCTTCTTACTATCTACCCCAATCGTATTTGCAGCAACCATATACAAATTTAAAGATTTTGTATTTAGTGCTTCTTTCTTCATTGGAATTGTCATTAGCTTTTTAGTAGGAATTTTTGTTATCAAATTTTTATTAGAATATCTAAAAAAAGGAAGTTTTAAAGGATTTGCGATATATCGTGTAGTAGTAGGAATAGCGATTATTTTATTATCGTTTGTTTTATAAAATAAGAACCTGACCCACCGTGCAGGCAAAGCCTATGGGTGAGGTGCTTAAGAAACTTTGTTACTTTCGTAATAAAATGAAAAAGACGCATAGGAAAATGCGTCTTTTTGCAACACTTATTTTTATTCTAACAAAATAATGTAACTTATGCAAGTTTTAAAAACATGCGAATAAAATAGAGAAGGAAAGATAAAATAAGAATAAAAGAATGAAAACAACATTAATGAATAAAATCGGCAAAAAGAAACCATTGAAAATACCCAAAAACCTATGTTACAATAAAACCATAATAAGAATATAAAAATTCCCTGCGTAGTACGACAAACAAGATATTTTAGAACCTACAAGTTTCTAAAACGGGAGCTAATCTCTAAATATGGCGTGTATGCTTGCATTCATGTAAGAAACCCAAGAGTATTTAGGTAAGCACCCACCTGTATGAGTACAGGTCCGTAAAATCTCTTGAGAATGACGGCTTCGGCGGGGTTTTTGTTTTGTATAAAAAAGATAAGCCCACATACTCTTATAGGATGTGGGCTTATAGATATGACCAACTATAATGGCTGTTGGCAATAGAAATTATTATAGATAAGTGATGTTGAAAGTTCTTGGGTTTTCTTCAAGCAGGTCTGCTGTTTTCCGCAAAATAGCAATGGTGCTTTCTAAGCTTGCGAAAGTAGAAACAGAAATCCCATTCACTTTGGGTCCATGGTCTGTTTTATCTCCAGAACAAGTGAGAATAACATTTCCTAATGGAAGCATCTGTGACATAATAATTTCCTCCTTTATGTTATTAATACAATATATTATATACTAATTAACATAAAAATGCAAATAAAAAACATATTAATTATAATGAGTATGTAATATATAAATAAAATTGAAATGTGCGATTCGAATGAATCTAAAGAAAAATGAATTATGAAAGGATTTATTTAT
Source organism: Clostridia bacterium (assembly GCA_022796855.1). GTDB lineage: Bacteria > Bacillota > Clostridia > TANB77 > CAG-508 > RGIG8482. The sequence continues at coordinate 47,979 of JAAWJM010000010.1, forward strand.
AAATTTGACCTCGGCTAGCAACTTTTGTAACAAGGATAGTAAATGTGTTTTGATGAAATGTATAAATAATTCTATAATCTCCGTACTCGAAGACGATAATCATTTTTGGAATTAACTAATTTTTTTACATCACCACTTGGTAAATTGTAAATGGCTTTGTAAATACGGAGCCTTTGTGATTTGTCTTGCTTTTCAATAAATTTTAATGCCTTGGGTCTAATCGTTATTTTGTAAGTCATCAATTGTCAACCCCTCTCTTTGTAAAATTTCTTCTAAAGAGATAGCATTTTTTGATTCTGATTCTTTTGTATCTTTGCATTCCATTAAGTAATCGAGATACATTACCTTTTCTGTAATATCCATATGTTCTAGAATAATAGTAGGTTCTAATTTTAGTAATTCTGAGTCAATTGTTTTTTCCATTAATAACCTAATTGAATTTAAACAATCGATGGTAAGTCTTGGGGTCATTTTAATAACATCTTTAATTGCTTGTAATTGTGCATCAGACATTTCTACCAACTCCTTTCATACAACCATTATAACAGGATTAGAAGACAATTACAATAAAAAGCTTGAATATTTTTGCAACTTGTGGTAAGATAATAAACATAGAAAAACCATATAAAAAGCAAAGTAAGTTAGACTGTTTTGGAAAAAGAGAATTTGGGTATTAGCTGAGAGCCTAAATCCATAAATTTAACTGAAATTTCACTTTTTTGGTTCTAGTTTGAAGTGTAGTAGGGCTAGACGGTAGTTTACGTTATAACTGTAATGAGATTAATTATTTTAATTAATAAATTTAGGTGGTACCACGAATCCATTTCGTCCTATATTGACTTAGGAGGAAATGGATTTTTTTAGTAGAGATAGGGGGAAATATGAGGATTGGAATTGATGTGGATAATATAATAACCGATACAGTGCCTGTTGTAAAACAATATTGTGAAAAGTATCATAAGGAAGTTATCAAAAGAAATACACCTATGAAAGAAGATGGGTTTGCTAGTTATAATTTATATGATTGGACAAAAGAAGAAAATGATAAATTTTGTATTCAGTATTTACAAGAAATTGTATTACAGGCAAAAGTAAAAGAAAATGCAAAAGAAGTTATTAAACGCTTAAAACAAGAAGGACATTATATTTGCATTATTACGGCAAGAACAGAACCATATTTTAAAAATCCATATGAAATAACAGAAAAATTTTTAATCGAAAATGGAATAGAATATGATAAATTGGTGGTAGGAACTATGGATAAAAAACAGGTATGTATGGAGAATCATATAGATATTATGCTAGATGATGAACCACAATATATTATTCCCATTGCTTTGTTAATACCAGTAATTACATTTGATGTAGTTTACAACAAAGAATGCGAAGAAAATAACATCATAAAGGTAAATACTTGGAAGGAAGTATATGATGTAATAAAACAATTAGAAAAGAAAGGAAGATAGTGATGAAAGAACAAATTGAAAAAATGAAGGAACTTGCTAAAGAAGAAATTGTGAAGGCAGAGGATTTGCAAAGTTTAGATATGGTACGTGTAAAGTATTTAGGAAAAAAAGGGGAATTAACAGCGCTACTAAGAGGTATGGGAGCATTATCACCTGAAGAAAGACCAGTAGTTGGTGAATTGGTAAATAAGGTACGAGATGAGTTAGAAGATTTAATGAATACAAAAACCGAAGAATTAGAAGAGAAGAAATTACAACAAAAATTGGAAGAAGAAACTATTGATATTACTCTTCCTTCTTCTAAAGTAAGAAGAGGAAGCAAACATCCAGTAAACCGCATTATTGAAGAATTAGAAGACTTATTTGTCTCCATGGGGTATGATGTAGTAGATGGACCAGAATTAGAAACCGACGAATATTGTTTTGAAAGATTAAATCTTCCAAAAGGTCATCCAGCAAGAGATATGCAAGACACTTTCTACATTACCACAGAATATTTACTAAGAACCCAGACATCTTCTGTGCAGGCACGAACCATGATGGCAAACAAAGAAAAAACACCAATTCGTGTCATATGCCCGGGAAAAACCTACCGTAGAGATGATGATGCAACGCATTCTCATCAATTTGGTCAAATTGAAGGATTGGTGATTGATGAAGGCATTAGCCTTGCTCATTTAAAAGGAACCTTAGAAGTATTTGTTCGCCATATGTTAGGAAAAGATTCTAAACTACGTTTTAGACCAAGCTATTTCCCATTTACAGAACCATCTTATGAAGTTGATGTCAGTTGCTTTAAATGTGGAGGAAAAGGATGTAACCTTTGTAAACAAACGGGTTGGATTGAAATACTAGGTTCTGGAATGGTGCACCCAAATGTATTAAAAATGAATGGATATGACCCAGAAAAATACAGTGGATTTGCTTTTGGAACAGGACTAGACCGTTTGGCAATGTTTAAGTATGGAATTACAGATATTCGTTTGTTATATGCAAATGATGTAAGATTTTTAAGTCAATTTGACCGAAAAGATAATGAACAAGAAAGGAGAATATAGATGAAATTAAGTACCAATTTTGTAAAAGATTATGTGGATATTGATGTAGAGGTAAAAAAACTTGCAGAAGATATGACAGGGGTAGGAAATGAATACGATAGTGCAGAAAAATTAATTAATGCAACCAAACTAATTGTAGGGGAAGTAATCGAATGTGAAATGCACCCAGATTCTGACCATTTACACATTTGTAAAGTCAATATTGGAAGTGAAATACTAAACATTGTATGTGGTGCTCCAAATGTAAGAAAAGGATTAAAAGTAATTGTAGCACAAGTAGGTGCCGAACTACCAGGGGACTTCAAAATAAAAAAAGGAATGATAAGAGGGCAAGAATCCAATGGAATGTTGTGTTCTATGCAAGAATTAGGATTAGAAAGTAAATTCCTAACCGAAGCGGATAAAAATGGGATTCATGAATTACCAAGTAATGCACAAGTAGGAGAAGACCCAATCAAACAATTAGAATTAGACGATGAAGTAATCGATTTTGAACTAACTGCTAACCGTGGAGATTTACTAAGTATATTAGGAATGGCATATGAAATAGGAGCGATTTACGATAAAAAAGTAAAACCAATGGAGGTATCCTATAGCGAAAACAAAGAAAATATAAACGATACGTTTAAACTAAACATTGCTACCGACAATTGCAGTATCTTTTTATCCAAAAAAGTAAAAAATGTAACGATTAAAGAAAGCCCAGCCTTTATCAAAAATAGACTTATGGCTTCTGGTATACGACCAATCAACAATGTAGTAGATATTAGCAATTATGTGATGTTAGAAACCGGGCAACCACTACATTTTTATGACGCCGATTCTTTAAAAGGAATGTTAGAAGTAAGAATGGCAAATGAAGCAGAAGAATTGACGACATTAGATGGTATCAAAAGAAATTTATCAAAAGATGATATTGTCATATCCGATGGAACAAGAGCCATAGGGCTTGCTGGAGTGATGGGCGGACTAGATACAGAAATAGAAGATACCACAAAAAATATAATCATTGAATCAGCTATATTTGATGCAATTAAAGTAAGATGTACCTCCAAAAAAATTCTAAGAAGTGAAGCAAGTTCCCGTTTTGAAAAAGGGTTAGACCCCAATAGAACGTATCTTGCCATAGAACGTGCATGCCATATGCTAGAAAAATATGCAGATGCTGAAATTGTAGGAGGGATGGCAAAATACGATACCACAAGTAAAGAAGATAAAAAAATCGATATAACATTTAAGAAAATTACGGATATTTTAGGATTAAACATACCAAAAGAAAGTATTTTAGATGCGTTTAGAAGACTTGGTTTTACTTATGAAGTAAAACAAGATATGATAACCGTATCTGTTCCAACAAGAAGAATTGATATTTCTATACCAGAAGACCTAATTGAAGAAGTAGGGCGTATTTATGGAGTAGACAATATAGAAGGTACTTTGCCAGTTATGCCATTAAAACCAGGAAGTTATGATAAAACGACAAGACAAATTAGAAACAAAATGATTGATTTAGGGTTAAACGAAACGTTATCTTATATTTTAGTAAACGACAAAGAAGCCAAACAATTTATGAAAGATGATAAAATAGGAACACTAAAATTACTAGACCCACTAACCGAAGAAAGAAACACGTTAAGAGCAAGTATATTGCCATCTTTATATAAAATTTACGAATACAATATAGCAAGAAATGTAAAAGACGTATCAATTTTTGAAATTGGAAAAAGCTTTTACCAAAAAGACGAAGTATATGGAGAAGAAAGAAAATTATCAGCCTTACTTTCTGGTGAATACAATTTAGCAATGACCAGTAAAAAAGTAGATTTCTATGTAATAAAAGGTATAGTAGAAGAAATATTAGATTATTTGGGATATGTAGGAAGATACAGTTTTATGCCATTAAAAGAAATACCACAAGAATTGCACCCAGGTCAAAGTGCCGAAATTAACCTAAATGGAGAAATGATTGGTTTAATAGGAAAAATACATCCTAAGAAAACACAAAACGATGTATTTGTATTTGAAATCAACTTAGATAAATTACTAAGCAAAAAAACAGGAAAAATGAAATACAAAGAAATTTCAAAATATCCAGTCGTAAAAAAAGACCTAAGCATGGTAGTAGGAAAAGAAATTACCAATGAAGAACTACAAAAACAAATTAAAAAAGCAGCAGGCTCCTTATTAGTAGGCTCAAAAGTATTTGACTTATACACAGGTTCAAACATAGAAACAGGAAAAAAGAGCATGTCGTATTCACTAGAATTTAATGCAGACGATAGAACCCTAACCGATGAAGAAATCAACCAATTACTAGAAAAAATCATTGCTAACTTAGAAAAAACACTAGGAGCAGAGCTTCGAAAATAGGAGGAAATTTAAAAAAGTATTGATTTTTCAAATAAAATGGAGTATAATGAATATACTATTAGAGATAAAGAGATTTATCAAAAATTAGGTTAGTGCGAACCTTTGATTAAATTCATAAATAAGTACCAATAGCATTAGGTTAGATATGAGCCTTTAGGATAAATCCTATAAACGAATATCCTTAAACATTAGGTTAGAAACGAGCCTTTAGAAATAATTCTATAAACGAGTTTCCAGAAAAAATGTGGGAGATACAAAACGTATCTCCCTTTTTGTATGAAAGGAGGAAACATGAAAGATTACAAAAAAATAAAGTTACAAAAACTAAATTTTTACATCATAGAAGAAAAATACGTTCAATATTTAAGCCAATTTGATAAACATATTGCATATAATAAAAGTGAAAAAAGACCTTACATAGGAGTTGTGCTTATTATGAAAGAGCAGTATTATTTTGCACCTTTATTTTCACCAAAGCAAAAACATAAACAATATAAAAATAATATATCCTTCTTTAAAATAGTTAATGAAAAGACGAAGAGTAATTTAGGAATTATTCGTTTTTCGGATATGATACCAGTGCCACCAGAAAGTGTTTCATTGTTAGAGAGTGATACAAAAAGTTATGGATATAGAAGATTACTTTCTGAACAATACTCTTGTATTAATAAACCTGAAAATAGGAAGAAAATTTTAGAAAAAGCAGAAAAAATTTATTTGATTGTGACAGGAAATGGAAAAAGCAGAATGGCATAATTTTATAGGAACTTGAGTTGCAATTTTAAAGTATTGGAAGAAAAATGTTTACATTACAAAAACGAAGAAATATTAAAATAGTATGTTCAATTATGAGAATGTGTGGTATTATTGGTATAATAATCCTATATAAAGTATATAGAAAGTTAGGGATATAAATGGATAAAAGACCAATTGGAATATTTGATTCTGGTGTGGGAGGTATGACCGTATTAGCACAAATAAAAAAGTACCTTCCCAATGAAGATTTAATTTATTTAGGAGATACGAAAAATTTTCCGTATGGAGATAAGTCAAAAGAAACAATTATTAAATTATCAACGAAATGCATTGAATTTTTAATAAGACAAAAAGTAAAAATGATTATTATTGCATGTGGAACAGCCACAAGCCAAAGTTTAGAGGAAGTAAAGAAAATCTATCGATTACCAATCGAAGGAATTATTCATCCAACGGTACAAGACATAAAAAATAGTATCAAAACAGAAAAACTTCGTATTGGTGTAATTGCAACAGAAGGAACCATACGAAGTAATAAATGGCAAGAAGAATTAATACGAGCAATGAAAGAAGTAGAAGTAATAAATAAAGCCTGCCCATTACTTGCACCAATGGCAGAACAAGGCTGGACCAATAATAAAGTAGCAAAAGAAGCAATTAAAGAATATATGAAACCATTTCAAAACCAGAAAATGGATAAATTAATTTTAGGTTGTACACATTATCCGTTATTTTGTGATTTGATGAAAGAAGAATTAGGAAATGATGTGGAAATTATAAACACAGGCGAAAAAATAGCAAAATATCTAAAAGAATATTTAGAAAAAGAAGAAATGGAAAACGAGGAACAACATGTAGGAAAAAGCAACTATTATTTAACCGACACAGAATGTAATTTTATAGAAGTAGCAAGTAGACTATTGAAAGATGAAACGTTAGAAACAAAAATACAAAAAATAGATATTGAATAGGACAAGAAAAATCCCCCAAATATAAATTACCAGAAAGAATTTATATTAGGGGGATTTGATATGTTAATTATCACAAACAAAACCGAAAAAAGTAGAAACACCCTCTTGACAATAATTAAGTCTAATAGTAAGATAGAGACATAAATAAATGTGTGCATTGACAATTAAATAAGGGAAAGTATTTACAATGCTATTGTTATTTAAATAGAAATAGGAAAAATGTGCATATTTATGGAAAAAATGTAAACAATAAGAAAAAAGAAAAAAATGAAGAGAGAGGAGAACAAGAGAAAACATGAATAAAAAAGGAAATGTATGGGTCGATGCCCACATCGACCCGAAAAAAAGAAACAAAAATGTAGGGGCAGGCCTTGTGTCTGCCCGGAAACGGTATTACACTAGTGGCTTTGGTTATTACCATTATTGTACTATTAATCCTAGCAGGAATTACCATTAACCTAACCGTAGGACAAAGAGGAATTTTAACAAGAGCCCAAGAAGCAGGAAGAAACTACCAAGAGGCTGCGAAAAAAGAAGACGAAGATTTAGAAAAATTTTTAGGAGAAGCAGATAATATCATAGCGGGAATAAATACACCTACTACACCAAGTGGAGATAACTATACAATGGTAGATGGAGTACCAGTACC
>JAAWJM010000011.1 GCA_022796855.1 Clostridia bacterium
ATAAAATATTAGAAAGTAAAAATAGAAATATAATAATATATAAGTAGAGTATAAAATAATTATATAAATCTAAAAAAGATAATTGGATAAAGTATGAGAATGAAAAATTTTAAAATGTAAATAAAAAAGAGGGATAGAAAATGAAAAAAGAAATAATAGAACCAATACAAAATTGGTTACCGATTGAAGATATTTTTGAAAATGGAATTATTAAAGTAAAAGAAAATAATTATATTAAAATAATAAAAATAATTCCAGTAAATTATAATTTAAAATCAGATTTAGAAAAAGAAGCGATACTAAATTCATATCAAACATTTTTAAAAACTTGTCAGTTCGATATGCAAATAATCATTCAAAGTAATAAAGAAGATTTATCAGAACATATAAAAAAAATAAGAAAACAAAATGAAAAACAAGAAAATGAGAACATGAAGTTACTGTCTGAAAAATATATTGAATTTATTCAAAGGAAAAACTTAGAACAACATTCATCTTCCAAAAACTTCTATATCATAATTCAAAAATCAAACCTATCAAATAAAAATTCAAAAACAAATTTCCAAGAAATTATTTTTCAAGAATTAAATGAAAATTATTTAAAAATAAAAGAATGTCTTTCCCGTTGTGGTAATCTCGCTATTTCCATTGACGAACCAGAAACAATAAAAACAATTTTAAAATCTTTTTTAGGAAATATCCCCAATCATATAATCGAAAAGGAGAATTAATCATATGGAAAAAACACAAAAAGAAGAAAAAAACAAAATAATAGAATTTTTACAAGGCACTTTTCAAAAAAGAAATGAAATATATCCAACCTATATTAACCTAAATAATCCAAAATATCTTGAAATGGAAGACCAATACTTTTCCTCTTTATTAATCGTCAATTACTATCATGAACAAAACGACCTTTTATTAAGAAATTTAATTGACACCAATATCAATATGAATATTTCTCTATTTTATGAAAAAAAAGACTCCTACAAAATGATAAGAGAATTAACATACTATATTGGAAATACAGGAGTTGACCTAGAAAACAAAAATCAAAATCGCCAAGATATCGACTTAGTTGCCTATACTCATAATGATGCAAAATACATAAGAAAACAAATGCAAGTAAATAATGAAGAATTGTATTTCTTCAATTTATACATCACTGTATTTGCAAAAGATACAAGAGAATTAGAATATTTATTAAATAAAGTAGAAGGACTAATACAAAGCAAAGGAATGCAAGCAAGAAGAGCCTACTTTAGGCAAGAACAAGCCTTTTTATCGTCCTTACCACTTATGATAAACCATGAAGATGTAAGACAAGTAACCAAAAGAAATATCCTTACCAGTGGGCTTGTTTCAACCTACCCATTTTTATCGTCCTCTCTATTTGACGAAGAAGGCATTTTTATTGGCAACAACATATATAATCATTCCCTAGTTTTTGTAGACCGTTATAACACGGACAAGTATAAAAACGCCAATATTAGCATATTTGGGACAAGTGGTGCAGGAAAATCCTTTTATACAAAATTATTAATATTAAGAAACGCCATGCTTGGAATTAAGCAATACATCATCGATCCAGAGCGTGAATATGAAAAAGTATGTAAAAATTTAGGAGGAACATTTATTAAAATTGGCCCGACTGCCAATACCTATATCAATATATTTGACATTCGAAAAGAAAGTATTGAAGAAGATGAAAAAGGCTATTTATCCGCAAAAATCGGAAAACTCATTGGATTTTTTCATCTCGTATTTGGGCAAATGGATGAAGAAGAAAAAGCCATTTTAGAAGAAAAAATTATTGAATGTTACGCAAAAAAAGGAATTACTTTTGAAGATGAAAGTCTATATAAAGAAGACGAAAATAAAATTACAATCACGAAGGTTTTTAAGACAAGTAAAGATATGCCATTATTAGAGGATTTATACCACATATTAGAGCAAGACCCCAAAACAAAAACCCTAAAAACAAAATTAATTCCATTTGTAAAAGGTTCTTTAAAATTCTTTAATGAATACACAAATGTGGAACTCGACCAAAACTTAATTGTAGCAGATATCTATGAACTTCGGAGAAGATGACTTAAAGTTTGCAATGTATGTATTTGTAGAACTTTTTTGGAACGATATAAAAATTGACCGTTCACAAAGAAAAGCGATTTACCTAGATGAAATCTGGAGATTAATTGGGGTTACGTCCAATATGAATGTAGCAAGTTTTATTTATAAAATATTTAAAACCATTCGAAAGTATGGTGGAAGTGCAGTTGCTATTACACAAGATATATCTGATTTATTTAGTTTAGAAAATGGAATTTATGGAAAAAGCATTTTAAATAATTCTAGTATTAAAACTTTTTTTTCATTAGAAGAAGAAAACATTAAAATACTATCCGAATATGCAAACTTATCGGAAAAAGAAAGGGTAGAAATAAAATCATTAAAAAGAGGAGAATGCTTAATGTTTGTAGGAGAAAATCATATTTTAACAAAAATTGAAGCAAGCGAATTTGAAAAGAAAATGATAAATGAAAAAGTAGAAATGGAACAAGAAATAGAAGAAGGGAGGATGTTAGATTGATAAGCTAACAAAAAGAATATGAAAAAAATAATTACCGCTTTACAAAATGAAAAAGTAAATCAAAAATTAGCAGAAAATAAAAATATAAAAATAATGACAAATGATATTCAATATCAAGAAGGAATTATCGAAGTATTAGAAATAGATTCTAATATTGATTTTATTATTTTTAGTGAATTATTACCAGGAGAAATAAAAATAGAAACATTAATTGAAAAAATAAGACAGAAAAATAGAAATATAAAAATGATTATTATTTTGGAAAATAAAAAAGAGGAATTAGAAAATTATTTATTAGCAAAAGGGAATATATTTATTTTTTATAATAATGAAATTACGATTGAACAATTATTAAAAATAATAGAGGAAAAATCAAATCAAGAAAAAATAGAACAAGAATTATTAGAAATAAAAAAAATAATCAACAAAGAAAACAATTTTCTGCAAGAAGAAAAAATAGAAGAAGAAAAAAATTATTTTCTAAAAAAAGAAGAAAAAGAAGAAATCGAAAATGAAGTAGAAGAAAATTTTAGCAATCATAAAATTATAAATTGGATTAATAATTTTTTTCACAGAAAAGAAAAAAGAAAAAGTAAAAAAACAATTTTAATAATGGGATTAAAAGGAAGTCGGAAAAACATTTTTTACAATTAATTTAGCAAGACAATTTAAAAATAAAAAAATATTAATTGTTGAAATAAATTCAAACAACCAAGACATTTTATTTTTAATGCAAAACAAAAATAAAACAGATAAAAAAATTAACGGAATAAATAATGAGAAAATAAAAAACATAAATAGTACAATTAATAAATATGAGCAATATTATAATTTAAATAATAAGAAAGAAAAATGTTTTAAGAATGAACAAAATAACGAAAAAGAAAATTATTTTATAAATAATAAATGTAATAACATAGAAGAGAATTATTTTAGTAATAAAAAAAATGATATAAGAAAAAATGATTTTTATCATGAACAAAATAATATGAAAGAAAATTATTATATAAATAATAAATGTAATACGATAGAAGAAAAATATTCTAATAATGAAAATATAGAAAAGAAAAATTTTTATAGTAGAGAAAATAATTTAGAAAAAAATTATTATATGCAAGATAAAAATAATGGTATAGAAAAAAATATAAGAGGAGAAAAAATGCAAAGTGAAAATAGAATAAAAATTATTTCGATAAATAAACAAATTCATTTAATTTCAGAAAGTAATAAAATAGAAAATGAAATTGAAGTTGTGAAAAAAATAAAAAGTGAAAAAGAAAATTATGATGTAATTTTAATTGACATTGAAAATGAAATGCAAAATTATTTTTCTGTTTTGTTAGAGGAAATTGATAAAATTATTTTTTTAACAGAAGCAAATGTATTACAAATAAAAAAATCTAAAATGTATTTAGAAGAAATGATAGAGAATTATAAAATGGAAAAAGAAAAAATAAATTTTGTATGTAATAAAATAAAAGCAGAAACTCTCTCTTTTAATATTTTAAAAAATGTATTAAGAGAATATAATATTTTGGGAAAAATAAATGATGTAAAAAATTCAAATTTATTAATTAATCATAATATGAAAAATATTTTTTTGGAAAAGGAGATACAAAGGCAATATCAAAAAATAGGAAATGAAATTTTAAAAAACAAGAATGCCAAAAAATATTATATAAATAAGATAGAATAAAAAAATATATAAATTATATAGAATAAAAAATGTTTTAAGTGTAATATATAAAATTGATAAATGATATACGAGAGTAATAAAAAATCTTTATTAAAAATAAGAAAATTTTAAAAAAAAGAATTAAAAAAGAAAGAAGGAATAAATATGGAATTAAGTTTAGAAAATAATAAAAACAATTATAATCAAATTATTAATAAAAGTATGGAGCAAGAAAAAGAATTAAATACAATTAATGAAATGACGGTGACAAAAGAAAATCAAAATCAGTTTATTGAAACAACCTTAGGAAAAACAATCAATGGAGCATTGGATATTGGACTTCGATGGATATTGCCAGATTTGATTGAAGACCAAGTCATTGAAATAAAAGATACCTTATTAAAAAACGGATTAAAAGAAGGAATTCAAAAATCCATTGAAAAAGCAACCGATTTTGGAAAGAGTGCATTTGGAATTGTAACAGGAAAATTTGATAATATCTCTCAATTACAAACTGCAGTCCAAAAGGGAGGAATTATTGACACGGTTTCAGATTCCTTAGATTCTGTTTTAAACTATACAGTAAAAAAAGATATGATTCCCAATAGTGTAGCACGAGTTATTCGAAGTAGTAAAAACACCATATTAGAAAACATACAAACCAATTTAGGAAAAACAATGACAGAACAAATAAGAGGAATTGAAAAAATAAACAAATACATTACCAATTGGAATGGATACTTAAAACAAGAAAACTTTGAAGGAATGCAAAGAGAATATGAAAAGGTACGAGAACAATTAAAAATACTAGTTCCTTTAGAAACGACTTTGCAAAAAGCAAGAGAACTAGAAAACTTACATAAGTTAATTAGAAACAATGGACAAAATTTTAATCTTTCTGAAGAAGAAAAAATATTGGCTAGTAAATTGATATGATTTGTATAAAGTATAGTATACGAGTGATAAAAGTTATCAAACAAAGTTTTATAAAATAGGGTTATGAAACTTAGAAGATACGAATAAAAAACAATAAGGAACTCTTACGGAAATAAGGAAAAAAATGTAGTTTTTTTGACTTTTTCCTTGCAATTTTTTGTTGGTTACAGTATAATGACACTAGGAAAAAAATTAAGAAAAAGAGGTTGTGAAAGAATGGATAGACCAGGAGAAAAAATTATCGAAAGAGACATTGAAAAAGAAATGAAAACATCCTATATTGACTATGCCATGAGTGTTATTGTGCAACGTGCATTACCAGATGTAAGAGACCGGATTAAAACCAGTTCATAGAAGAATTCTATATGCCATGCATGAAGACGGTATCACATCAGACAAGCCATATAGGAAATGTGCTAATACAGTAGGTTCTGTACTAGGACGATATCATCCACATGGAGATGCCTCCGTATATGATGCTATGGTAAGAATGGCACAAGACTTTTCACTTCGTTATATGTTAGTGGATGGGCATGGAAACTTTGGTTCCATAGATGGCGATGGAGCAGCAGCAATGAGGTATACAGAAGCAAGAATGGCAAAAATTTCAAATTACATGATGTATGATATTGAAAAAAACACCGTTGATTTTATGCCAAACTATGATGAACGTTTACAAGAACCCACTGTATTACCAGCAAGAATTCCAGCACTACTAATTAATGGTTCAAACGGTATTGCCGTAGGAATGGCGACCAATATACCACCACATAATTTAACCGAAGTGATTAACGGTATTATTAAAGTAATCGAAGAAGATAACGTAACAAACGAAGACTTAATGCAAGTCATAAAAGGACCAGATTTTCCTACGGGTGGACAGATTTTAGGAAGAGATGGGATAAAAGATGCTTATACAACAGGAAGAGGAAAAATTATTGTAAGAGCAGAAGCAGAGATTGAAGAAATGCAAGGAAACAGACAACGTATTGTTGTAACTTCATTACCATACCAAGTAAACAAAGCGAAACTAATTGAAAATATTTCTCATTTAGTAAGAGATAAACGAATTGAAGGAATTTCGGATATGAGAGATGAATCTGACCGAAACGAGCGTGTTCGTATTGTCATTGAATTAAAAAGAGATGCGAATGCACAAGTGGTATTAAACCAATTATACAAAAACACACAAATGCAAGATACATTTGGAGCTATTTTACTTGCTCTAGTAAATGGAGAACCCAAAATTTTAACCCTAAAACAATGTATTGAACACTACCTAGACCATAGAAAAGAAGTAGTAGTACGTAGAACGCAGTTTGAATTAGAAAAAGCAGAAGCAAGAGCCCATATCTTAGAAGGATTAAAAATTGCTTTAGACAATATTGATGAAATTATTAACATCATTCGTTCTTCTTATGATGATCCAAAAGAAAGATTAATGGCACGTTTTGGATTTACGGATATTCAAGCACAAGCGATTCTGGATATGAGATTAAAAACATTATCAGGTTTGCAAAGAGAAAAAATTGAAGAAGAATACGAAGAATTAATGAAATTAATTGAACACTTAAAAGAAATTTTAGCAAGCGAAAAACTAGTATTCGATATTATTAAAGAAGAACTAATTGAAGTAAGAGACAAATTTGGAGACGAAAGAAAAACCAAAATTGTAGCAGCAGCAGACGATATTGAAATGGAAGACTTAATTAAAGAAGAACAAACCGTTATTGCCCTAACTCATTTTGGTTATATAAAAAGAATGCCGATTGATACCTATAAGAGCCAAAGAAGGGGTGGAAAAGGTATTACGGGAATGGCAACAAGAGAAGAAGATTTTGTAAAACAAATCTTTACTGCTTCTACACATGATATGATTTTATTCTTTAGTAATAAAGGAAAAGTATACAAATTAAAAGGATATGAAATTCCAGAAGCAGGAAGAACTGCAAAAGGAACCGCGATTGTTAACCTATTAAGCCTAGACAATGGAGAAAAAGTGTCTGCTGTTATACCAATTCAAAACTTTGCCGAAGGAAAATATCTATTAATGGCAACCAAAAACGGAATGATTAAAAAGACAGCATTAAAAGAATACGATTCTACCAGAAAAACAGGCTTACAAGGAATTACCTTAAAAGATGAAGATGAATTAATTTCAGTTCGTTTAACGGACGGAGAAGACAATGTTGTACTAGTTACCAAAGAAGGAATGTGTATTACCTTTGATGAAAAAGACGTAAGACCAATTGGTAGAGTATCACAAGGTGTTATTGGAATTAAATTAGAAAAAGATGATGTTGTCATTGGAATGGAATCCATCCTAACAGGTTCAAAAGCGACCTTGCTTGCCATTACGGAAAACGGATTTGGAAAGAGAACTGAGCTTGATGAATATCGTGTACAAGCAAGAGGAGGAAAAGGAGTCATTACCTATAAAATTACACCAAAAACAGGAAAACTAGTAGGAATTCGTATTGCAACTGGAGACGAAGACGTCATGTTAATTACAGACAAAGGAACCGTTATTCGTTTATTAGTAAAAGAAGTCAGCATTTTAGGAAGGTCAACACAAGGTGTTACACTAATGAGAACAAATGACGGAGGAAAAGTAGTAAGTATTGAACTTGTCGAAAAAGAAAACGAAGACGAAACAGGAGAAACCGAAAAACAATAAAATATTATAAAAATTCTCCCTTATTATTTATATAATAAGGGAGTTTTTTTATAACATTTCCAAAATGTTGTCTTGTAGAGGTGATTTTAATCGCCCCTATATGCTAGGGAAAATCTTTGTAGCAAATGATGGAATTTCCTTAAGAGGAGTAAGGTTATTTTTTAAAACGAATGTCTTCTCCGAAAAAGCGACAGATATTATAAGCACCGACAAATCGAGAAAAAATACGTTCATCGTATTTGGCACGTAAATCTTGTAAATTCAAATTAGTAGAAATAATTGTTTTAGTAATATGATTGTTTTGGTGTAATAAACGAGTATTAATTACATTAAATAATTCCGTAAATTTCATACTATTTAAGCTTTCTGTACCTAAATCATCAATAATTAATAAATCAACCGTTAAAATATTATGATAAATATCACTAAGAAGGTTTTCATTAACACCATCTTTTTTATTATTGCGGAAGCGATAATCGATAATGGTATCTAGCATAACAGGAGCGGTTTGATATAAAACCGTTTTTCCTTGTTTTAATAATTCATAAGCAATGCACTCAGACAAAAAAGTCTTACCGTAAGCCAGTATTTCCGGTAAACAATAAATTCTTTTCCTCGAAATCATCAAAATGAGTAATAAACGAAAAAGCAATTTCCTTAATATTTTGAATATTATCACGAGGGGATAAGTTAGAATGATACAAATCTTCATTTATTTGTGTTGAATAAGCATCTAGTAAAAACTGGTCAAAAGTATGATTTCTTAAATTGCTAATATTAGACTGATTATAATCCATATCAAACAGTTTTTGCTTAATACAACTACAAAGCTCATAATGGTCATTTTCTTTTACATATCCAGTATCTTCACATTTCGTACAGTCAAAATGTGGTAAAAAGAAAGAGTCATCTAATTTTAAATCTTTCAAAATCGCATTTTTTTCTAATTTCAAAGAAGCAATTTTCGATTTCAAATCCTCCAAAGAAGAAGACTTATTAGTAGAAGACAAAATGGATTTTACCGTATGAAAAGCAAATTGATTTAAATTCGTATCAATTTCCTGTAATCGTGGGCAAGAACGGTAAAGCTCTTCCTTACGATTTTCTAAATCCGAAAGAGCAAAAGAGCGTTTTTGTTCATATTCTTTTAACAACTGTTTTAAAGTAGAATGGCTCATATTCATAAAAACTCCTATCTATTTGTTTATGCCTTTTGCACATTTGCGTATAAAGAATCGAGATTATCATAACTTCGCTGTTCATAATTTTGATAACTTTTCTTTTCCAATTCCTTAATTGCTTTTGGCTTATTTTTCATATCTTCTAAAAACTTCTGAACATCAGAAGCTGTTTTTAAATGATGCTCCTTCCAATCGGATACAATTTTATCAATATAATCAAAACTAAAAGAAGACTTAGAAGTTGTTTTCTTTAAAGCAAGCTCAATAACATCTAGGGAATAGCCAAAATCCACCACCCATTTTTCAATATAAGCTTCTTCATATTGAGTAAGCATACGATTAAGCCCTAGTTTCTTTCCAATCGATTTCTTAAGGGCATTCAATTTTTCTTCTTTTTGATAATATAAATCCAAATCCGAAAACGTAGTAATATGATTTTTATGCCAAGCATCCGCTACGGTTTGAATGTAATTTCGATGTAGGGCAGAATGTTCAAAACAATAACGAAATAACGCAATCATTACCTGCTCATCAAAACCATACTTTTTAAACCATAAATCAATATCATTATACCAAGAAGGCGACATAACCCCTTGAAAAAAGGAAGTATTAATTGCCTCAATTGCCTTAGCACGATATTGATTTTCCTCGCTTTTCTTTGTATCCGCAAGTACAGAAACACGAGGCTTATATAACTTATGGAGTTCTACTTCCTGCAAATGATTCACAATAAAACCAGTCGTCTTTTTCGTCAAAACCCCGTAAATCCTCCCAATACTTCAAACTATCTTGTATGGTTTTTAAAGGCAAAGACAATTTTTTTGATAAATCATTTACCTTAACATCTTTACCATACTTTGATAAAAATAAAATATATAAATACACTTTAACAGCATCGCCACTTGCTTGTGACAAATATTCTGTAAAGAAAACATCTGAAATTTCTGTAGAAGAAAACATCATAGACAAATCATTTTGCTCTAATTTCATAACCGTATCCCCTTATTCGTTCCTTAATCAATTCTAATCTTCAGTAATGATATTACAAATTATATCATGTTAAGAAAACGAATACAAGATGAAGAAAAAATTATTTTAGTCTTGCGGAACGAAGGTGTTAGAGGATTGGTTTCATGGGAAACCTTAGAAGTAGGCGACTTTTTTCGATATTATTTGTATAGATAGATTTTGGGGCGTTTTAGGTATTTGCAAATGTAGTAAAACACATATAAGATATTTTCGTGGTTAAAACCGATAATGCTAAAAAGCAAAAGGGGAAAGACGAAGAGGATGAATAGGAAAATCTTAAGACTTAGGTTTGTAAAGAATAAGTTAAGAAAACAAAAGATGAAAAGTCCCCAAATGCCATTAACAATAAGAGTAGAAGCATCAAACATACCAAGTAACTTGTGTTTAAAATAATAATTTTGAGGGAAAATGAATTTCATAAAAGTACCCGTCCTTTCGTGTTTTGATAAAATACACATAACAATAAAAAATTATTTTCAAGTTATCATCTTTTAGGATTTTAAGATATTTGACATACCTTGCATACCAGTTCTAATATCTGTACTAATGCCACCTAAAAATTGTCTTACTAGGTCATTTGCTTTTAGTAGAGCGAAAATGGAACCACAAATAAGAAATTTGGAAACAATATTATCTGGGTGAAAATCCATAGAAAAAAGAATAACCAGTACCAAAGCAATAAAAACTTGAACCAATAACAAGGAAAGAAAACATTTTATCCAAGCTTTAAAAAACGAAGCGGTAGCATTATTACAAAGCGATAAAAAGGCAAAAGGAGCAATTAACACAAATACTTTTACCAAAATAAAACGAATTGCATAAGTAAAAACTAAGTTCATCGAACTAATGGATAAAAAACTCTTTAAAATCCCATCAATGGAAAAAATATTAAAATTCGTTTGTTCAATCACAATCATAGAATTAATGCGACTAAACAAATTGGAAAACGTAATAGACTCGCCAAATAAATCATGTCCAATGCTTTGGATTAAGGAACAAATGGTATGATTAAAAAACAGAAGCCTTTCGCAAATAAAAAAGCAAGAATTCATACAAATACCAAAAAATAGTAATTTTAACACGAAGCTCGTAGGACGTTCTACTTGTGTAATTAATAAATGAGAAAGGAGCAAACGAACAGCATAATACAATAAAAATCCTAAAATAAGGGAATTGGCAACCAATAAAATACCACTTGTTGTAGAGCTTCCAAAAATAGAGGAAAAGTACGAAGTCTTTAAAATACTACTATCAATAAAAGTAACTTCATCTAAAATGGAAGCCACATTGGTATCAATGGACGAAAACAGAGTTTGAAAAATGGTATTAATCGCATCAATAATAATTGAGGCAATACTTACTTCTTCTTCCAAAAACATCACCTACTATCTAAAAAAAGGATTGAATGGCAGACAAAATTAAATCAATTGCCAAAATAAAACCATAGGAAAACAATGCACCTTTTATTAACTTTTGACCAGTACGAATACGTTCCTCATCGCCAAAACTAAACTTCTTCATAAACACACCAGTTCCGTACTGCAACAGCAGCCGCAGGAGTAGCCAGCTTTAACAACCAATCCTCAATTTGTTCAAAAGCCTTTTTTAAAGTGTTTACTAATTTTTGGTCAGCTGCCATACTAACACTAGAAAAACAAAGAAGAAAAATACTAACCAAGCAAAGAATACTAAATACATAAAATAATTTTTTGTGTTTCATAAACATACCTCCTTAAAATTTCATTAAAAAATAGGGAATTAGTTTTAATTTCATTGGTTTTAAAATCTTATAACCATCCGATAAAAAAGATAAACACGAAAAGGTTTCCAACTCTTGAGTAAAAAAGTGAGAATCATAAATAAAATCCGTAGAAATCGATTCATTAATACTTTCGGACAAACCAGAACCATGAGAAACAAAAGAATTCGTTAAATAATGAAAACTCGTTTTTGGCGCATTTTCCGAAATGGATTTTACCATCTTAACCTTATCCTCTTTCCCAATCTGTTTTTGAATATCCTCAATCGTATAACTATCATCCGTTCGAAACCAAAACTTATTAATCATATTTTGCAAAATAACCTTAACGGCATATTCATCTTTTAAAGTATGTAGCAAAGAAGAATAACTCTGTGTTGCTACAATATTAATACACTTTGCTTCTCTAGACTGAGCAAAAAAGTCAGCATCTGATGTGGTACAATATTCATGAAACTCATCACAAATAAAACAAACACTACGGGCAGAAGTAATCGAAGGGTCAGACAAACGATTTAATACCTCTGTTTGAAAATCCAATTTTAAGTAAGCTGCAATAATTTTAGACAAGTTTTGATATTGTGAGATATTCATGTTTAAAACAACAATATCCCCATTTTGAACCAAATGATAAAAACCATGAAAATTAATTTCTTCACGTTTTGGGCAAAACGTATGTAAGACTTCATAATCCGAAACAAAGCAATTCGTAATACGAGTAATTTCAGATTGAATAATCGAAAGTGTTCTACTGTCTAGGGAAAATAATTCCTTTTGGAAAAAATCAATACTCGAATAAGCATCATAACAATCACGCTTAGAAAGATGCCCATTGGTAAACAGTTCTTTAATCACCGAAACTTTTTCTAGGAAATACTCAGGAAGAGTAACCAACTTATGAAGCTCTACAAAAGTAACATACCCATCATTATAAAGCCTACAAAACTTGATACTTTCCGTTAAAACCTGCTCTACCTTATCAAGCCAATACGATTCACTATTATTGGGAGAAAACAGAGTTAAAATTGTTTTTAAACGATTGGCCAAAACAGACGGTTTCAAATTCGGTTTATCCAAAGGATTATAAAAGGTATTGCCACCAAGTTCAATCATATGAACATCCTCTAATCGACCAGCTGAATTAGCAAAACGAAGCACTTCTTTATAAAAGTTTCCTTTTACATCCAAAATTAACATACCAATTTTATGCTCTGGATTTTTCGAAAAAGAACGAATTAATTGTCTTGTAAAAGGATACATACAAGAAGAAGTTTTACCACTTCCAATGGTTCCGCAGATAAAAATGTTTTGATACAAACTTTTTTCTGGAATAAATACTAAATTTTCACTTTCATTTTTTCCCACCAATAAGGAAAGATTTTCGGAAGGAACTTGTGATAACATTGTTTTTTGTTTTTTTCGATTTGGAAATATCTTGGGGCCGTAACTTTTCCCATAATCTTGTGTAAAGAAAATTCGGTATCAAAATAGAAGACAAAAGGTAAAACAAAATAAAATAGCCCTTTAGTTTGATCCAAATAACAGGATAACGAATACAAATATCATATGGATGTAAAGAATAAGGAATGATAATCGAATCCGCCGTATAAATAGGGGAAAACACAAAATACCCGAGTGCTAAGAAAACAGCCAAATACACACCGGTAAAGCCTAATCTACCAAAAAGTTTTCGAAATCGCATAAAAAAGCCTCCTACTTCAAATTATGTTGTTGTTTTAAATTCAATTTGGAACCTTGCAAATTGTGAAACAAGATTGTATCGAAAAAAAGATACAGATAATAAAAAACAATGAACACATTTAGGCTGAAAGTGATAAAAAACAAGTGAACTAACTGTTCCATGGTTATCACCACCTAACGCTAGAAAACATCATACAACAAAAAAAGAAATTTGTCTATACTTTTTTGAATAAATATGATAAAATATGAAAAAATAGAAAAAAAGGAGGCGAAACAATGAAAATCGAAAAGACAATGAAAATTGGTGAATTACTAGAAGTAGCACCAGAAAAAGCAGAAATTTTACTAAATGCAGGAATGCACTGTTTAGGATGTCCAGCATCACAAGGAGAAACCATAGAAGAAGCATGTATGGTGCATGGAATCGATGTAGACGAATTAGTAAACATGCTAAATGCATAATCGGTGAACATTTTGTAACAAAAAAATGAAAAAAAAGTAAAAAAAGGATTGACAGAAAACGCAAAATGTAGTAACATATTAAGGTGCCTATTTTACAGGTACATTTTGGGCCATTAGCTCAGGTGGTAGAGCACTTGACTTTTAATCAAGTTGTCCGCAGTTCGAGTCTGCGATGGCTCACCAAAGAATACTTTCTACAAGTATTCTTTACAAGGCCCCGTGGTCAAGCGGTTAAGACATCGCCCTTTCACGGCGGAGACATGGGTTCGATTCCCGTCGGGGTCACCAAATATAAGCCACTTTAGCTCAGCTGGCCAGAGCACCGCACTTGTAATGCGGGGGTCCCCAGTTCGAATCTGGGAAGTGGCTCCATTATAAGGTCAATGGTTTTGAGTTAACTCTTAATGGTTGGCTTTTTTTTATTGCTAAGAAAACCGATTATTCAATAATAAGTTTCCAAAAGTCAGGAGCACTAAAACTCAATCCTTTTTCACTCTCGGCTAACCAAAAAGTATCTTCTTTAGAAAGATTACCAAGACGGTTTAAGTAACTAATTTGTAGTATTCCCATTGCATTAGCAAGGTCATAGAATAAGGGGAAACAAGCTAATTCATAATCCGTTAATGTATGATATTTTTGGTATTCATTCAATATCATTTTTGTATTTTCTATTGTTTTATCAATACTTTGTGGATTTAAACATAAATTACAAGCAGTTACTGCTAAATCAACAATTCTAGGAAGATAATTAGATACTGCAAAATCAATAATCCATAATTTATGATTATCATCTTTCATAACATTAGAACTAATAATATCCCCATGAACAAAAGAAGTAGGCAAATTTTCAAACTTTACCGTTGCAAGTCTATCCATTAAAGAATTAAAAATTTTACCATACTTATCATTCAAGTATTTTCTTTTTTTAACGTATTCCTTTTCAAAATTAGTAATTGTCCACATATCATAAATAAAACCAGAGTTTAAATTCGCATTATGAATATAAGCCATTTGTTCAACGATATTTTTAATATCCACTTCAGTTGGTATCTCATTTAAGTCATAAAAACTTTTTCCCGTTATATATTCAAATACACATAATTTAAAACTCACGTCATTCAACAATATTTCACATAAAGTATCTTTACCACAAGGATAAACTTTTGGTGTATTAATATTTAATGAATTTGCCAATTCTATTCTATCAATATAATTCTTTATATCTGTATCGGTTCTATCTTTATGAAATACCTTTACGAAAAATTTACCCATATTAGTTGTTAAAATAAAATTAAAATCTTCATATCCTACAATAATAATTTCTTCGGTCTTATATTCACCTAAATTATATTTTTGACATACTATTTTTGATAATTTAGACAAAGGTAATTGAAGATGTATTCTATCATAAAATTCCTTTAACATATAACATCCCTTCCACATTTTAAGTCTACTTATATTGTTTTCTTTAAACTACTAACAGAATTATATAATAAGAAATAAAAAAATGCTATACTACTAGCTAAAATTTCCTGAAAGTAATCATAGAGATTGTCTTTAAAGGCAATTAATTATAAATAAATGATTGATTTTTTATGTCCAAAAATATTGACAAATTAAGATTATTATAGTATCCTTTAATACATAGATATTCTATGTATTAAAGGAGGAATTTTATGGGAAGCAAATATAATTTTACTAGAAGTGACATCAAAATGCTTATTTTAAGCCTACTTTCCAATAAAGATATGTATGGGTATCAAATTATACAAGAATTAAAGTTATTATCCAATAGCTACTTTTCACTTCAAGAAGGAAGTTTATATCCACTATTACATTCACTACAAAGTGAAGAATTAATCAATTCTTATTGGGAAGAAACGGCAAGCGTGCGAAAGAAAAAATATTATGTATTAACACAAAAAGGAAAAAGAGCTTTCGCAAGAGAACAAAAGGAATGGGAAAAGTATTTTACTTGTATCAATAACATACTAGAAGGGGGGGAAGTTAAAAATGAATTGTATTCATGATTTTCTTGATATAGTATGCAATGAAATAAAATGTCCGCAAACGAGAGAAGAAATAAGACAAGAATTATATGAACATATTCTTGAGGAAAGAAATTATAATATTGAAAAGGGAATTGAAAAAGAACAAGCAGAGTTAATAGCAATAAAAAATATGGGAAATCCAGAAACAATTGGAAAAGAATTTAACAAAATATATCGAAAAAAACTAGATTGGAAATTATTCACCATTGGAATAGTCTTAGTATTGATAAATGTTTTATTAATTACTACAATGGCAAAGAAAATGGATGAAAACATACCATACACTATTAGAAATATAGAATACATTACAGTTGGCACAATCATATCAATACTATGCTATCTTATGGATTATAGAAAAATTCAAAAAGCCTCACTACGGTATAGGAATACTAGGAATGATATGTACCATAATTGATATTGCATTATATGACATGAGGGCATTTGATACGATAGAAAAAATTCATATAAATTTAAATATATTGGCAACTTTTTCATACATCCTATCATTTGTTGGATTAATAACAAAAACAAAGAATAGAAAAGATATTCATATAATAATTGCACTTTCAATATCATCAATGTATTTATTATACAAAGCAAATGAAGTGACGCTTATGTATATAATTGCAGGAATGTATCTTGTGTTAACATTTTTTAAATTACAAACATTACCTAAAACAAAGAATAGGAAAATTTTGAAGAGTGTTTGGTCAACAATCTTAATTATATTTTTAATAAATATCTTTTCATACAACTACAAATGGTTACAGGTTCCAAGCGATTATGAGCAATTACAACAAAGAATAATACAAAGTAAAATGTTTGGAGAGGTACAATTAGAGGCAGACCCATATTTAGAATACGTTTATACAAATTTCTCAAATTACTCATTTGTATATTTAGTAGAACATTATGGGAAAATCTGCGGAATGTTTATTACTTTCATATTTATGCTCTTATTTATAAAATTAATTTTCAACTATCAACAAACAAAAGACCATTATGGAAAAATGTTAAATTTGGGAATAGGATATTTTTTGATAATACCGTTTATATTAGATTTCCTTAAAAGAGTGGGGATAGTAAATTTTCCAAAAATAAATATACCATTTATCATTCACAACGATATGAGCATTATCCTATATATGGTATGTGTTTCACTAATTATGTCGATATATAGTAGAAAAAATATACATACGATATTATCGAAATAGCATTATGTATATTTATAGAAAACCAAATAATCTATTGATTATTTGGTTTTTTTGTGTTATAATTTATACAAAATCCGATTACAATTCGGAATTTGTATAAAAAGGAGGAAATAACATGAGCCGTAGTTATATCCATAGAACAATTGAAACAAAGTTAGATGAAATGTATGGTAATTTTCCAGCCATATTAGTTACTGGTTCTAGGCAATCTGGAAAAAGTACTGTATTACAATATATTACTACAAATAAACAACAAACCATAAATGAAGTAAGTTTAGACGATTTAAGAGAAAGAACAATGGCACAAGAAGACCCAGAAACTTTTTTAAGAGTACATGGTGTTCCACTTATTATTGATGAATTTCAGTATGCACCCAATTTACTATCTTATATAAAAATAAAAATTGATGAAGCAAGAAAAAACGAAATGTTTGGAGACGGAAAAGATGTTGACACATTATATTATTTAACAGGATCACAAATATTTGAAACAATGGAAAATGTTACAGAGTCATTAGCGGGAAGAGTAGGAATTATCGATTTACATCCTTTATCAACTAGAGAAATCTATCATTCCAAAGAAGAAATATTTATACCTGATATTGATAAAATAAAAAAGAAAACACCATTAAAATATGAATATATGAACAATTTGTTTAAAAGAATTTTTAGAGGAAGCTATCCTGAATTATATAAAAATGATAAAGTTAGTTTAGAAGCCTTTTTTTCTTCTTATTTAAGAACCTATATTGAAAGAGATGTTAGAAAAATAGTAAACATACAAGAAGAACCCAAATTTCTAAAATTTATTACAAGTATGGCAGCAAGAACAGGACAAGAATTTAATGCGACAGACATTGCAAACGATGTAGGAATAGACTCAGAAACCATCACGAAATGGACAGGAATATTAAGTAACACCTATATTATCTTCCTTTTACAACCACATATGAACAACAATATTGGTAGAATTATTAAAAGACCAAAAATCTATTTTATGGATACAGGACTTGCTTGTTATTTGACAGGTTATGTAAGTAGTGAAACATTAGAACGTAGTGCATATAGTGGAGCAATTTTTGAAACGTATATCATATCAGAAATTGTAAAAAGCTATACCAATCATCAACGTGACCCAAGAAAGCACCTATATTATTATAGAGATAACAATGGAAAAGAGATTGACTTATTAATTATTCACGAAGATAATATTTATCCTGTTGAAATAAAGAAGGGGGCCAATCCCGGAAAAGATGCCATCAAGCATTTTAATATTGTCGATAAATTTGAAATGAATTCACCAAATGGAGTGGTTATTTGTTTAACCAAAGACATTCATGCAATTGACGAAAAAAATTATATGCTTCCAATTGAATATATATAACAAACAGAAGAACAACCAAAAAAGAAAGTAAACCATATTGTTACTTTCTTTTTTAGTTTACGAAAAACAGAAGAAGTAAGTCAGAGTTCTTACGGAAACAGGAAAAAGAAAAAATAAAATTTGCAAAAATGCTTGAAAAAAAATAAGAAGTAACATAGAATAGGCTTAAGAAAAAAATAAGAAAGGAAAGGTGTTATGAAAAAAGCATTTACGAAAACAATGGTATTAACGTTAATACTAAGCTTATTAGCCTCTCCCATATCCATTGGTGTGGAGGTTATTCAAGAAGTAGCCAAGTATGCCGAAAATACCGATGTAGCCAGTGAGCCTGTTACAAAAAAACAAGACCAAATGCCTAAGCCCGTAGAACAGGCGACTACAAAAGTGGACAATTCTATCAGTTCGAAAACAGAACAAGAAATTGAAAACGAAGATGGCAAAATTACAAAAGAAGAAGAGGATATTTGTGTGGATGAACCCGTAAAGGAGACAGACGCACCCAAAAATGATATATCCAATAAAGAGGAAAAGAAAGAAGGTGAACAAACAAACCAAGAAACTTCATCAGAAAATAAAGAGGTTCTTCCAACAGAAGGATTAGATGAAACAACAAGTGATTCTGAAGAAATGAAACAACAAGATGAAATCCAAGATACAAGTGAAACGGTTAAGCCAAACGAAGAAGCCACTTTAGAAGAAGAAAATAGTACAAAACAGCAAAAGGAAGAGGTAACGACAAATGTAGCTCCAGAAGAACAAAATGGTCTATTAAAACAACAAGAAACGCAACAAGAAAATAAAGCACAACCACAAGAAGAAATACCACAAGAAGAGATGAACAATTTCGTAGGCCAACCTTTAGAAAAGCAGACAATTACACTAGGGAAACTTGAATTAGAGATTATTTTAAGACTACCTACCCAAGCCAATTTTAAGGTTACCTTACAAAAAGATACCAATACCATAATCGGACAATTTGAAAAAGACGAAGATAGATGTTACTATCACTTTGATGGGTTAGAAGAAGGAAAATATACCTTAACAATACAAGGACAAAATTATATTCCTTATAGTCAACAAGTAGAAGTAAAAGGAGATGTGACGAAAATTGTTCTTAGCAATGGACATGAAATAAATGATGTATACAAAAACAATCAAACACCATATGGTATTGTGGGATTAGGGGATATAAACGAAGATGCACAAATTAACAAAGTAGATGAAACCCTAATGATTGCGAAAATCGAACAAGGTGATTATGAGGCAAAATATGATTTAAATCACGACAACAAAATTGACATTATAGACCTATCATACATTGCCTTAAACCGTAACAACAACATAAAAGGGACACAACAAAAGATGTTAAAACTAACCAAGGAAAATGTTACCCTACAAACAGGAACCATCATAACCAAAGGAGACGTTTCCTCTATTTTTGAAAACAACAATGAAATACTACAATTACAACCCAAAAACGGAAATCCCATTTCCATCGACAATCCAGTAACACTAGAAGTAGACTTAAAAAACAACCAAAATAAAACAGAAGCAATTGTCATTGCTCCACCAAAAGAACAAACCAATACAGTACAAAAAGGGGAAGTAGAAGTTGTTTATCAAGATGATAATGGAACAGAACATACCATAAAAGTTAAGATTGGAAACACCGAAATAGCAACTCAAATCGAAGCCATTTCCTCTAAAAAATTAGCAAGTATATCACCAACCTTTGTAGCAAGTACCAAAACAAGAAAATCAGTAGCAACTCTACAAAAAGATGGAAGCATTCTAATCGACCTAGGAGGACAAATTGCAATAAAAAGAGTTACAATAAAAATTACACAAACAACAAGTAACAAATTAGCCGACATTGCCAAAGTAGAATTCTTAAATGACATGGAAAGTAAAATTCCAGAACCAGAAATGGATATTCCTGAAAATGTAGTAGCAACCCCATTGAGTGCATCATTTAATGTGACATGGAAGAAAATGGTTAACATTACAGGATATGAAATAGAAGTAAGTAGTAATGGAAAAACACAAACCTACTATACAGCAGTTAACCAAATAATGATTTCTAACTTTGATGGTGGAAAAGTAAAAAACGGAACTACCTATACCGTAAAAGTACAATCCATAAATGGAGATTGGAAAAGTGGTTATTCTAAAACCATATCGGTAACACCACAAGCCGATAAAAAGCCACCAGCACCAGACAATTTAAGTGTAAGCGGTGGATACCGTATGTTACAAGCAAGTTGGAAAAAGATGGAGGATACCGATTCATACAATGTTTACTACCGTGAATACGGAGTAGGAAACTATATTAAAATTGCGCAAAACATTACAGAAAATACCTATAAATTAACGGAATTAAAAGATAAAACCAGATATCAAGTTTATGTAACAGGAAATAACCCAATAGGGGAAGGAAGTCCATCATTAGTTAGTGTAGGAGAAACCACAGACATTAACCCACCAATTACGAGCAATTATAAACTAATCAACCGTCCAATTGAAAATGAAGCAAAAACAGCACATATTGCTAATGTTAGCTATCCAGGAGGAAGTGCCCCAAGTGGACAATTTGCAATTGTAGACAATGATTATACCACTGCTTGGAAAATTAACAGCTGGGACTCAGGAGGCTTTAACAGTGGAAGCGTAGCTCCAATTGTAGAATTTGACCAAACATACCAAATAGAGAGAATTGTCGTAGTAGCCGAAGAGGCACAAGAACATGATTATTTCTATCAAAAAACAAGATATTGGGACGAAAATGGAACAGAACAT
Organism: Clostridia bacterium; assembly: GCA_022796855.1. Lineage (GTDB taxonomy): Bacteria > Bacillota > Clostridia > TANB77 > CAG-508 > RGIG8482. Next base: position 21,459 of record JAAWJM010000011.1, read on the forward strand.
ATGATAAACGGACAATGTACCAAAAAAACAAGTTCAAACGGAAAACAATATTATGAATTTGAATACGATATGCCAATTACAACCAAGAAAATACAAATACGATTTGCATTATACCAAGCATATTCGAATGTATCCATATCCATTGCAGAAATGAAATTCTATGAATATGACGACATCAAAGAACAAATTACAGGTTTATACAAAGACCAACTATGTGTAACCCTAAGAGAAGACGTAACCGAAGAAACCATTAACGCATTAGAAACAAGACTAAATACCAAAGAAGAAATTAGTGGAGAATACCATCCAAAACGAGAAATTTTACAAAAAGAATTAGATACAGCAAGAGAAATATTAAATAACCAAACCCTAAAACCAGCCCTTCAAATTGACACCTCCGTAACTTCTGCCAAAGATTCACACATTACCTTTAGAGGTGGATTAAACGCATGGCAACCATTAGGAGTGGTAGGTTATAGTGGAGAAAATATTGTTGTATATGTAGGAAATCCAAAGATGAAAACAGGAGATACCACCAAACTACAAATCATTGCCACACAATACCATGCCGAATCTGGAAAATGGCATCAAACCATAAAAACCTTAAAAGTTGGGCGAAACGAAATACAAATTCCACAAATTGGCACACTAGACTATGAAAAAGGAGGTTCACTGTATATTAATTATACAGGAAACAATGCAAACGACATCTACGGAGTACGTGTTAGTGGTGGTCAGGAAATCCCTGTACTAGACTTTACAAAACCAAAAACCGAAGCAGAAAAGAAACAAGCAATTCTAACCTATATCGAAAAACTAGAAACGACAGTAGCAACATTACCAGAAAATCATAACAAACTACATAAAGGAAACGAAAGTAACAGTATAAACTATGATTATCAAAACACAAATTGTATTTTAGGAGCAACCGAAATTGTCCTAAGCACCATGATGTATTCCGTATCTTCTGAACAAATTTGGAATGCCCTAAGTGGAACGAAAGAAGAAAAAGTAGAGAAACTATATCAATCCCTAGTAGCCATGGAAGACATGATTGACTTATTCTATGCACACAAAGGATTAAGTAGACAGATAGAAGCAGGAGCCAAAAACCAATACCCATCAAGCAGACTTAACATCCGTTACCAAAGAATGTTTGCCGGAGCCTTTATGTATGCTGGAGGATTACACATCGGTATTGAATGGGGATCCATTGGTGGATTAGCCACCTCTCAACCAGTACAAAGTGATGAAAATGGAAAATACCAAAGTGGACAATACTTTGGCTGGGGAATTGCCCATGAAATTGGACACATTATAAACGAAGGAACTTATGCAATTGCAGAAGTAACCAACAACTATTTTTCCGTACTAGCACAAGCAAAAGACACCAACGATTCCGTACGTTTCCAATATCGAAATGTATACGATAAAGTAACTTCAGGAACCAAAGGAAAAGCATCAAACGTGTTTACACAATTAGCCATGTATTGGCAACTACATCTTGCCTACGATTTAGGGGGATATAACTATAAAACTTACGATACCTACCAAGAACAATTTAATAACCTAATCTTTGCAAGAATTGATAGTTATGCAAGAGATATTAGTAAAGCACCTGCAAAAGAAATAGCCTTAACCTTAAATAATGCAGACACCGATAACCGTTTCATGAGATTAGCCATTACAGCAGCCAACAAAAACATATTAGAATTTTTTGAAGCATGGGGAATGGTTCCAGATGAAACCACCAGACAATATGCACAACAATTTGAAAAAGAAACAAGAAGAATCCAATTTGTAAATGATGAAGCAAGAGCATATCAACTACAAGGAAATACAGGCTTCCCTACAGGAGCAAAACCAACAGCACATATTGAAAATACCATGACAAACTCAGTTGTCAAAGATACTAAAATACGTATTACCCTAGGATTAGAGGGAGCAAATAAAAACGACTTACTAGGATACGAAATTTATCGAAACGGAGTATCCATTGGATTTGTAACGGCTGAAAATACCGAATTTGTTGATACCATCAATGTCAATAACCGAGTATATCAATATGAAATAGCAGCAATCGACAAAACGCTTCAATCAACCGAAAAAGTAAGCTTAGCACCAATTAAAGTATGTCATGATGGAAGCTTAGAAAAAACTGCCTTCACAATTACAACCAATATGACATCCAATGAGGATACCAAAGAAGAGGAAGACAAAAATTGTGCAGATATGCCAAGTGTGCAAGCGGTTAGCAAACTAATCAATAATAACATAGAAGACAGTTACACTGGAACAACACAAGTGGCAAAAAATGCCGAAATCGTACTAGAACTAAACGAAGTATTATCCATCATTGGTTTCAAAGTAACCAAAGCCAATACAGAAGATAACTTACCAGACTACGAATTACAAATAAGCCAAGACAAGAAAAACTGGGAAACCGTAAAACAAGGAAGTTTAACATTTAATCAAAAAGAAGCAGTGGTATATTTTGACAAAGACAAAGGTGGAACAGATGCAAGAGTACAAGTATACGATACCGCCTATGTGAAACTAATCTTTAAAAATACCACCAAACAGGAAATGAATATCACTCTTTCCGAAATCGATTTATTAGGAAAACCAGGAGATAACATTGAGATTTTACAAGCAAATGGAATTGGAACCTTAAAAGAAGACTATATACTAGATAACATCGGAAACAAAATACCAGCCGGATCCTTCATTGTAACAGGGGAGTATCGTGGACACCCAGCCTTCAATGTGGTAAAACTATACGATGAAAATGGTAACTTAATAGAAGGAAAGCAAGTTATATTTGCTCCTGACCCAGAAAATGCAGACTTAGGAAACATCACCAGTGGAACATGGATTTACTATATAGAACCAGAAGAAATAAACAAACTTCCAACCAAAGTAAAAGCCGAACTATACCGAGTAGATAATGCTCTAACACTAGAAGGAGAAAGATTGGTAAGTGATTCTTTAGAACAAGAAGTACCACAAACCTTACCAGACATAACCATTAATCAAGGAAATCCGTAAGATTTGAGGAGATGAATATGAAAAATAAAATAAGAAAAATAATAGGAGGACTCCTAATCAGTATGTTTGTGATGGTATTTACCATACCATCACAAGGGGCACAAGCACAAATAGGAAATGATACACAGGCAAATATCATATTAAGAAAACAAGAAGGAACCGATAATCAAGTACATCTATCCTTAGAAACGACAAACACAAAAAGCATGGCTTCCTTCCAATTAGAATTAGAAGCAGAAACGCAAAACATACAAGATATTACCGGAATTACAATTAAATGGGATGATGCCATAGAACAAACCGAATTAAAAGAACTAACTTACAACAATGGAAACATCCACCTATATGTTGTTAGCAAAAACGAATTAGGAGAACAAGATGCTCACCAAAGAAGAATTGAAATAGGAACCCTTACAATTGAAACACAAGAAAAAGATAACATTGATGTGACACTAAAAGCAAACCAAGAAACACTAAAACTTGCCTCCATCAACCATGAACCAACCAATCTAACCAATAAGCCAAGTGAAATTGCCCTACGAATTAATGAAAAAGCAATAGATGAAGGTGAAAATGAAGGTGACAACCAAGGAGGAGACCAAAACGAAAACGGTAACGATAACCAAGAGGGGAATGACAATCAAGAAGAGGGAAATAACCAAGAAAATAATAACAACCAAAGCGGAAGTGGAGAACAAGGAAACGGGAACAATGGGAACATAGGAGGAAATGAAAACAACTCATTACAAGAGGAAGAACAAGAAGAAAATCAAATACAAGAAGAGACACAAGAAGAAAACAAAAATACTACCATTACCACAAGCAGTAAACCCGTAGACAAAGCCACACAAAAGCTACCACAAACAGGAGTAGGCATAAATGGACTAATCGTATTTGTTATTCTAATGATAATCATCTTAATAGCCGTTATCCTATACCGAAAATGGAAAAAAGCACAACATTAAGCAAGAAAACTCGCATATTTGCGAGTTTTTTTGATAAATCAATTCAAAGCTAATATAGAAAATTTGACAAATAAGCCATGGAATGCTATCATGGAAGCCATAGGAGGGAATTATGGTAGCGATTGTAACAGGGGGAGCCAAAGGAATTGGAAGAGCGATTGTCGTAGAGCTTGCCAAAAAAGGAATACAAGTTGTATTAAATTATCGCCATTCGGAAAAGCAGGCAATTAAGGCAAAACAAGAACTTTTGGAGCACGGGTATGAAATAGAAATTTATCAAGCTGATGTAGCAAAAAAAGAAGAGGTACAAAGATTAGTAGCCTATACCAAAGAAAAATGGGGAGAGGTAGATATTTTAGTAAACAATGCAGGAATCGATAAATGGCAGTTATTTACGGATATGACCGATGAAGATTGGAACGAAATGCTTGCCAATAATCTAACTTCAGCATTTTATATGACCAAAGAAGTAGTACCAGATATGATACGAAAAAAGAAAGGATGTATTATTAATATTTCCTCTATTTGGGGTATCACAGGAGCGTCCTGCGAAGTAGCGTACTCCGTAAGTAAAGCTGGAATGGATGGACTAACAAAAGCTCTTGCCAAAGAACTCGCCCCATCTAACATACGAGTAAATTCCATTGCACCAGGAGCGATTGATACAGATATGAATCAAAACTTAAACAAAGAAGAAAGAAAAGAAGTAGAAAATGAAATTCCACTTGGACGATTTGGTACACCAGAAGATATCGCAAAATGTGTCATGTGGTTAGTAGAAGATAACTATACAACAGGACAGATTGTATCTCCAAATGGAGGATGGGTCATATAAAGAAACTATCAATAAAAGCATACATTCGAACAACAAAAAACTCGCGAAACTGCGAGTTTTTTATAGCTTATTCTAACGCATATAATGATTTGTAAGTGGCAAAGCCACTAACACAATCATTTATTCTGTTACTTTTCTTTTATAATTTCCAGAAATAATTTTTGGTAAATAGGTAAGAATTTTATATACTGCCAAACGAATCTTTTTACTCCATAGATACGTTTTTCTTAATCGTTTTGTTGGTAACAAACCAGCTTCTGTATCCTCTGTTACAATCAAAGAAACATTATCCTTCTCGATTGGGAAAATATAATTTTGATGTTCGTTATTATCCCAATTACCATTTCCATCATTAAAACAGAAATTAAATGTTTCTGCATCAGTTAAAGTGATTTCAGCTTGAAAACCTAACTCCGTTTTTTCCATTTCAACCTCATTTACACCATCCCATTGTAAACCAAACCCATAATGAAGAAACACCTTTTTGGCATTATCTTGGAACAATTTTCCTGTGTAAGAAATCTTAACAGAAGCATTTTCAACTAGTTTATCGGTATTAAAAAATATATTCTTTGTTAATTCCATGATACTCTCTCCTTAAATTTATCTTTAGCAAACCTATTATATTATTAAAAATATAAATATTCAAGTATTTTTTACAAGAAATTTCTTATTTTGATAAAATTTTTCCAACAATATAGAAATCATCATCATTTTTAATGGTAATATCTTTATAATCTTTATTATCAGCCTTTAATGTAATTTTTTCTTTTTTTGCCATAAATTTGCGAATGATAATCTCATCATTCACACTAAACACACCATAATCCTTTGAATTTAAAGGTGTATTAAACTCAACAAACACATAGGAATCTTTCTTAAAAGTTGGCTCCATAGCATCATCATTTACCTTTAAAGCAATAGCAGAACTTGGTACATTAGAAGGACAATCAATAAAACCACTAACCGAATCAACAGCCAATAATCTACTATAAGAAATATGGTTTACCACATTATAGGTCTCTTGTTCCTCATTAATATCTTTATCATATGTGTACATTAATTGTTGATAAGGAATATCCAAAGCACGGCAAATATTTTTTAATGCTTTATGGCTTGGATTTCTTTCCCCTTTCTCAATATGTGTTAAATGACCAATGTTAATATCGGTTAATTTTGCAAGCTCTGTTTTTGTCATTCTTTTTTCTTTTCTTGCTTTTGCAATCATATCACCTATCATACATAATCCCTCTTTTTCTCTAATATTTTTCCTTATTATACAAAAAAACACATGATTTGTCTAGTAGTAAATGAAAAAAATATCAATATTTATAAAAAAATATCATAAAACAATTGACTTGTCAAATTAGCAGTGATAAAATATTGACAAATTGTAAACTGGAAAGGGGAGGAAGAAAACATGTATCAAAATAAAATTAGACAATATCGAAAACAACAAGGAATGAATTTAGATGAATTAGCAAAAAAGGTGGGAATATCTGTAGGATATCTATGTCACTTAGAAATTGGCTCAAGAGCAAACCCATCCATTCAAATTATGGAAAAAGTAGCAAATGCGTTAGGAAAAAATGTAGCAGAAATCTTTTTTAGTGAATAAAAATAGAAATAAGCAATACCAATTAAATGTAATAGATAAACGAAAAATGAGAAATTCCAAATATCGAAATGAAAATCTTGTAAATGTTTTCCACTTATGATAAGATGAAACAAAAGAAAAACAACTTAACAATCAGTGGGGAGGAAAAAAGGTGAGAAGCAGACGAAATGGTAGAAGAAAAATACGTAGCATACGAATTGAAATACCCAAAAGTGTAAAAACGATGTTAAAAGTAGTCAGCATTTTTATGGTATTACTATGCTTTTCTACCATATTTGCATTAATCACTTCGGTTAGCGAAAAAATATTAGCAAGAGTACACCTAAATGGAGTTGATTTATCCAATTTAACCATTGATGAAGGCTATCAAAAACTAAACGAAACCTTAACAAACAATAAAAAGAAAAATATAGTCTTAGCCTATGAAGAATACGAAACCACCCTTAGTTTAGAGCAACTAGAAGTAACTTATAAAACCGATGAAGCCATCAACAAAGCATATAGGCTAGGGCGAAACCGAAATATATTAATTAGTAATTTTCAAATTATTTCCAATCTACTATTTGGAAATCAAATAGAACAAACCATCGAAATCAATGAAGAAGAATTAGAAAAAGCCATTAGTGATATTGAAGTAAAACTACCGAATGCACAAGTAGACAGTAGTTTCTACATAGAAGAAGACCAACTAATCATCACAAGTGGAAAAACAGGAGCCATCTTACAAAAAGAACAACTAAAAGACACATTAATTCATGAAATCAAAAATCAAATCATGGGAAAAGAAGTAGGAACCATTACACTACCAGTAGAAATAAAAGCACCAGATACGATTGATATAGAATCCATTTATGAAGAAATCCATACAAAACCACAAGATGCCCATTATGATGAAACCAACAAAAAACTATACAAAGAAGAAAATGGAATGGAATTTGCCATTTCCTTAGAAGAAGCCAAAAATTTACTAGCAGAAGAAAAAGAAGAATACACCATACCACTAAACATCATAAAACCAACTATTACCATCAAAGACTTAGCAAACAAGGACTTCTTTCCAAATCTACTTGCAAAATTTACCACAAGATATGATGAAACCGCAGAAAATAGAGCTACCAACATACGCCTATCCTCTGAAAAAATAAACGGAACCATCCTCATGCCAGACGAAATCTTTTCTTATAACAAAGTAGTAGGAGAAAGAACTATTAAAGCAGGCTATAAAGAAGCAGGAGTATACATGGGAGGAAAAGTAGTAAATGGAATAGGAGGAGGCATTTGCCAAGTATCCACAACACTATACAATGCTGTATTATTAGCAAACCTAGACATCACCAGCAGAAGAAACCACTACTTTATTACCTCCTATGTATCGCCAAGTAGGGACGCCACAGTTTCATACGGCAGTATCGATTTCCAATTCAAAAACACCAGAAACTACCCAGTCAAAATCGAATGTATCTCAAGAAACGGAACCTGCCAAGTCTTTATCTATGGAATGAAAGAAGAAACCGAATACGAAGTAGAAATACAAGACAAAGTAACCGAAATAATCCCATACACCACAAAAACCGTTTCCACCAATCAACTACCAAAAGGCGAAAGTCAAGTCATACAAACAGGAGTACACGGCTATAAAAGCGAAGCTTACCGTATTTTAAAATTAAACGGAAAAGTAATCTCCAAAACCCTATTATCCAAAGACTCCTACAATCCACTACAAGAAGTAATCGAAGTAGGAACCAAATAAATAAAACAAAACTCTTGACAAACAAAGACCAACGGAGCTATAATAATAATGTTCCAAATGCGCCATTAGCTCAGTTGGTAGAGCAGGTGACTCTTAATCACAAGGTCGGAGGTTCGACCCCTCTATGGCGCACCACAGCAAAGCATACTAGCTTTGCTTTTTTATCGAAAAAAGGTTTAAAATCAATAGTTGGGGTAAGATACCTGAAAAGTATTCTTATCTCAGCTTTTTTTGTTCGAAACAAACTACTTCAATTACAGCAGAAACAAGGTTATTGCTCTTGCACAAACCTATTTTGCAGTACAAACTAGAAAACAAGAAGATTAACATAACTTTGACTTTTGTAAAGAAATATTATATAATTAATATGAACATGTTATTTATTGCACATTGAAAAGAAAGGAGATAAAAAATGACAGTAATAATTGACGGTAAGGAATTTGCTCTGCAGGACACCAATATCGCAAGGCGGAGCAACAATGCACAGGGATTTATTCTTCAGCCGGTGAAAGGGGTTTTCATAGATGATGAAACACTCTTTACAACGGAGACGAAGGAGGTTCTTGTTTATGGAGCTCCTGTAAGATTGTTTTCCGAAAGCCATGGCTGGATAGAGCCTCAGAGATATATGAACGCTCTACGGAAAATGGTAGAGGGTGAAATCTTACGGGAGGCTTTTGAAAAGGCGAAAAAAGAACTGCCGAAAGTCTCTAACACATTGCAGTCAGTCTTAGAGATTAAGCCGTGCTTAGGAAAAAAGGTCTTAGCCATGTCAAATGGTGGATATGGCGACTGCAAGCCGATTGAGAGCTTTGTGTGCATCGAGTTAAAAAAGAATGCTCTTAGCCTTAATATTGTGAAGGATGAAGAGCTTGCTACACGGAGAACTCAGGAAGCGGTAGAGTTTATATATGCTAAGACAGTGCAGAAAAAGAAAGGTTTATCTCCTGAAGCTAAGCGGGAGTATGATGATGCGGTGAAGGAATATTCGGAAGGGATAAATATCGATAATCTTGAAGAAATCGTATTATTCCTTGAAGAACTGTATCAGGATTTAAAGGTTTAGCGGGAAAATTCGAGTGGGGGCAGGAAGTTTTGTCCCCACTCATTTTTTGAAATTAAAACGTATAAAAAACAAAAATAAAACAAGAATAACATAAAAAAGGTAGAAAAAAATCGAAAAAGGGAATATAATAGAAGATAGAGAGTAAAAAAGGGGTGAGGATTATGGTGAAAATATATCATTCCGATATGGAAACCAATCAATTAAAAGTCGTATCAAAAATCGAAAAAGGTTGTTGGATTAGTATGATAAACCCAAGCGACCAAGAAATTAAAGAAGTATGTAAAAAAACAAAAATTGCAGAAGATTTTATTAAATATTCGTTAGACTATGAGGAAAAGGCGAGAATTGATGAAGAGGAAGATGATGGTACTATTTTATTTATTGTCGATGTACCCATTATTGAAAAGGAAAAAGATACAGAAAGTTATACAACCATGCCATTAGGAATGATAGTTGTAAGAGATGATTACTTTATTACCGTATCCTTAAAGAGAAACCTTGTCATTGACAATTTTGAAAAGAAAAAAATAAAAGGATTTACCACTTATAAAAAAAGTAGATTTCTATTTCAAATCATGTTTTTTAATGCTTCCTTATATTTAAACTACTTAAAACGAATTAACAAAGAAACCGAAATTGCAGAAAACATATTAAAAAATTCCATGAAAAACCGAGAACTACTAAAATTACTAAGCTTAGAAAAAAGTTTAGTGTACTTTACCACATCACTAAAATCCAATGAATTAGTCATGGAAAAAACCTTAAGAGGAAAAATTTTAAAACTATACGAAGAAGACGAAGATATCCTAGAAGACGCTATTGTTGAAAACAAACAGGCCATTGAAATGAGTGGAATTTACAGAGACATCTTAAATGGCACGATGGATGCCTATGCCTCCATTATTTCCAATAACTTAAATGGTGTTATGAAATTCCTAACTTCGATTACCATTATTCTTGCCATACCAACCTTAATTGCAAGTTTATGGGGAATGAATGTCGCAGTTCCATTACAAAACCATCCATATGGATTTATAATCTTAATTGGAATATGTATTTTAGTAACAGTAATTGCAATTTTAATGTTAAAAAGACGAGATTTATTAGATTAAATATACCATAAATTGTCCCTTTGATAAGAACGGAAATTCTTACCAAAGGGACAATTTGATTTACAAAAAAATATCAACCAATAAAAGAATAAAATTCAACAAAAAGGATATAATAATACCACGAAAAAACTGACTTTTTAACGTGAGGAGTGAAAAAAATGAAAATTATTGATAAAATTGCATTAGCATTAATCATCATAGGAGCCATCAATTGGGGATTAATTGGATTTTTCAATTTCAATTTAGTAGAAACCATATTCGGAAATATGACAATGATAACAAGAATTATTTACGGATTAGTAGGAATATCAGGATTATGGGCAATTAAAATATTATTTGATCATGACTAAGATGGGAAATATCCCATCTTTTTTTGTACCCATTGCGAAAATGAGAAAAAGCGTGTATAATAGGAAAGAATCAAAACAAGGAGGAAGAAAAAATGTTAGTTGCCAATGGAGTTACCATTCGTTTTGGAAAAAGAGTCTTATTTGAAGATGTGAATATTCGCTTTGGGAAAGGAAATTGTTATGGGATTATTGGAGCCAATGGAGCTGGAAAATCGACATTTTTGAAAGTATTGTCTGGTGAAATTGAACCAAGCAAAGGAGAAGTAAGTAAAGAAAAAGAAGAAAGAATATCGGTATTAAAACAAGATCACTTTGCTTATGAAGAAGAAAGAGTGATTGATACTGTTATTATGGGAAACAGTGAACTATATAAAATTATGAAAGAAAAGGACGCTATTTATGCCAAACCAGATTTTAATGAAGAAGATGGTATGAAAGCCGCCAAACTAGAAGAACGTTTTGCGGAACTAGATGGTTGGAATGCGGAAGCCGATGCAGCAGTATTACTAAATGACTTAGGAATTGACACCCAAAAGCATGACAAATACATGAAAGAATTAGAAGCAAGAGAAAAAGTAAAAGTATTACTAGCACAAAGCTTATTTGGAAATCCAGATATTTTATTATTAGACGAGCCTACCAACGATCTTGACCTAAAAAGCATTGATTGGTTACAAGAATTCCTAATTAACTTCGAAAATACTGTCATTGTCGTATCACATGACCGTTACTTTTTAAACAAAGTATGCACCCATACTGCTGATGTAGATTTTGGAAAAATAACCATATACCCAGGAAACTATGACTTCTGGTATGAATCCAGCCAACTTGCTCTAAAACAAGCCAAAGAAGCCAATAAGAAAAAAGAAGAAAAAATAAAAGAACTACAAGACTTTATTGCCAGATTTAGTGCTAATGCTTCAAAATCCAAACAAGCTACCTCAAGAAAAAAATCCTTAGAGAAAATCGAATTAGAAGAAATAAAACCATCAAACCGTAGATATCCGTATGTAGATTTCAAACAAGACAGAGAACCGGGAAAAGAAATTCTACAAGTAAAAAACATCTCCAAAACCATTGACGGCGAAAAAATCCTAAACAACATCACCTTCACCGTAAAACCAGGAGATAAAATCGCCTTCTTAGCAGACAACGAAAACGCCAAAACCGTCTTATTCCAAATTATTGCAGGAGAATTAAAACCAGACGAAGGAGAAATTATTTGGGGAACTACCATTACCAGTAACTATTTCCCAAAAGATAACAACTACTTATTTGAAGGAGACCAAAACTTAGTAGAATGGCTAAGAGGTTACTCAAAAGACCCAGACGAAACTTTTGTAAGAGGTTTTTTAGGAAGAATGCTATTTTCTGGAGAAGAAGCACTAAAAAAAGTAAATGTGTTATCAGGAGGAGAAAAAGTAAGATGCGTCCTATCCAAAATGATGCTATCTGGAGCCAATTTCCTAATTTTTGATGAACCAACCAACCATTTAGATATGGAAAGCATTACCTCCGTGAATGAAGGAATGAAAAACTTTAAAGGAAACCTATTGTTTACTTCACACGATCACCAACTAACCCAAACAGTAGCAAACCGAATTATCGATATAAAGCGTGACGAAGTAATTGATAGGGAAACCAGTTATAATGAATACTTGGGAATTGAATAGAATAAAAAAGGACTTTATTTAGAAATAAAATAAGTCCTTTTTTGATACCCAAAAAGCAAGCTAGTAAAAAACAAATAAGTGATTATGTGGATTTGTGAACATCAAAATTCCTCTATTTCATTGACTTAATCAAGGATTAAGGATAGAATGTTTGTAAATATAAACATGAAAGGAAGAAAAAAATGAAAAAAACAAAAGATACTATTATTGTTATGATCATATTAATGAGCATGATACTAATTACACCAACCATATCACAAGCAGCCTTACAATCTAATGGAAATAGACCAACAAGGTATATATTAGATGATTGGATGTGGAAAGTAAGAGAAATGCAACAAGCAGGAGGAACATTAGGATTAACTGATACAATAGAATATGAAAATGAAGAAAAATATTTGACCAGTAATAATCCAAATTTAGACATTCATATGCAAAAAAATACCGAATATGGAGCAATGGCAATACTATCGGCTTCTTCCTATGGAAATCCAAATCCAATTGCAAATGGAGAAACAACAACAGGAAATCATACAGGAATTTATATAAATACGTGGGGGACGTCAGGTGAATTAGTAGCAGGAGGAGATATAACAAATTATGAAAATTATACAATGGCGATGCAAAGATATAAGAACAGTTATACATTAGGAACATATGTTGCCAAAGTAGGAGATGCAATGGAAGAAACATATAAATGGCACTGTCTATATGATAGTAGTTGGATAAATAAAACAAATAAATTATTAGTGAGAAATTATGTTGGGCGAAGTATATTTAATTATTCGGCTATTAGGGAGGCAGGTACGAGCATTACTCGTGCTGTAATTGTTGTAGGTAGTGGTGTTTGAAGTAATTTAGAATCTTGAAAGGAACGTACAATAGATGAAATTAGAAAAGAAACAAAGCAATCGAATTTATAAAAGAATACAGAGGAATAAAAGTAATAAACAAAGCCAACAAATTAGAAATACTACGGCAGGTATTACTTTGATTGCTTTGGTAATTACGATTATTATTTTAATCATTTTAGCAGGAATTACGATTAACTTTATTGTGGGAGATAATGGCATTATTAGAAGGTCACAAGAAGCTAGTTTTAAAGCGAAAATGTCAAGTATTGCAGAACAATGGGAATTGTATTTGTTATCAAAAGAAATGGAAACAAGGCAAGTAGTAGATAGAAACGTTATTTATGCAGGCTCTATTTTAGAAGATATTGTACGAGATGAAGAAATTGATTTAAATGGTCAAACAATACAAAATATTCGAACATTATTAGATAGCGTGGGTTCAAAAGAAGAAACTTATGTTATGATATATCAAGGAGAACTCTATTATGTTTCTCAACCCAACATACCAAACAACAAAAATCAAACCAAATGGTGCCAAGAAATTGGAATTAAAATATGGGAATATGAACCACCAACAGGAATTAAAGTAGTAAATGGAAATTATGAAAAAGTAAATGGGGTGTGGATGTGCACACCAAAACTAAATGTGGGATTTGTAAAAGAAAAAACAAGATATGTGAAACAAGATAACAATGGAAATTTAGTACCAGGCACATGGATTAATAAAAAACCAGAAGATGATTGGTATGATTATAAAAACCAAAAATGGGCCAATTTATATGTAGAAAGTAGTGGAATTGAAAGTTACTATGTATGGATTCCAAGATATGTTTACAAAATAGATACTGAAAAATCGGTAACAGGAAATGAAAGAATGGATGTAAAATTTGTAGATTTGAACAATTCTTATAAAGATGAAATAACCGATGAAGTAACAACTTGGGAAACTTTACAAAGTCAAGGTTACCAAGTGCCAGAAGCTTTCTACTTTGGAGATAGCGACAATTATTTAGAAAACACACCAATACCAGGATATTGGATGTCAAAATATCAATTATCAGAATTATCAGACACCGATACCTATACAATAGACTTTAGCACAGTAGCAACCTCAACAGCAATTACCATACAAAACATAACCGTTTATGCAGAAGGAATTGAAGCAAGTGGAAGACAAATAGCCGAATACCAATATGCAATTAATGGAAATATTGTACATCGTAGTACAGATGGTTCCGATTTTACAATAACAGGACTAAGCAAAGGAAACAAAGCTATCAATGTCACGATTGTAGATGCCAATGGCGAAATCATAGGAAGTATGACAAAATTATATGAAACCGCTAACAATAATCCACCAGATTTAACAGGATTTGACCCAGACACTACTTTCTATGTATACTGGGATGAAAAAGGAATTGAGCATAATGAAATTCCAATTAGTAAACCAGCACCAGAAGACTGGTATGACTATGGAATTCAAAATTGGGCAAACATTGTAACAAGAAATAATGGATTAGAAACCTATTTAGTATGGATACCAAGATATCAATATGCTTTAGATTCAGTAAGCCAGAGATCCTATGTAAAATTTATACAAGGAACCAGTAGGCAAACCGATGGTGGCTATCAGATACCAGAGGCATTTTGGTGGGATAAAAATGATAATGGAGAGGAAGAAGAAGGAGAACAACTAACTGGATATTGGATAACCAAATATCAACTAAGCATAGAAGAAGAAACACCAAACATCGATGCTGAAATGTCAGCAGGAAGTAGTTTAATTCATATACAAAACATAACGGGTACTTTAATAACAGAAGGACTAAAGTATGAATATTATCAAAATGGAAACAAAGTACATGAGGGAACGGATCCAAACGAAAACTATATATATGATGGGTTAACACAAAATACAACATATACGATTAATATCATAGCAAGAAATGCTACGACGAATGAATATGTAGGAGCAATTACAAAAAAAATAAAAACAAAAGAACCATATGCTCCAGACTTAACAGGATTTAACAAAGATGAAACATTCTATGTCTATTGGGACAAAGATGGAAACGAAGTTAGAAAATCAATTAAAGAACCAGCACCAAAAGAATGGTATGATTATAGCACAAAAAAATGGGCGAATATTGTAACAACAGCAAATGAAACACAAAGTTATTTTGTGTGGATACCAAGATATGAATATCAAATTTTAGGGGACAGAGACAACATGAGTACACAAAACAGAAGAATTGATGTAAGCTTTATTACTACAGATATTACCAATGATAATTGTACTCCAAATTATCAAGTACCAGAAGCATTCACTTGGGGAGATAATGGAGAAATTCAGTTAAAAGGATATTGGATTAGCAAATACCAATTAAGTGAAAATTAAAAACAAAAAATGGAGAACAAATAAAAATTAAGTTCTCCATTTTTTATCATTTATGGTATAATGAAAAGAAAAAACAAAAGGAGAAAAAACATGGATAAAATCACACAAATTATAGCAAATGAATTAAAGGTAAAACAAACACAAGTAGAAGCAACCATTAAACTAATCGATGAAGGAAACACCATTCCATTTATTGCACGTTATCGTAAAGAAGCAACTGGAGGGCTTTCCGATGAAACCCTAAGGGATTTAGGCGAAAGGCTTACCTACTTACGAAACTTAGAACAAAGAAAAGAAGAGGTAACAAAGTCAATTGAGTCACAAGGAAAATTAACTGAAGAAATTGTAAAAAATTTAGAAAATGCAATCACACTTGCAGAAGTAGAAGATATTTATAGACCATACAAACAAAAGAAAAGAACCAGAGCAACCATTGCTAAGGAAAAAGGATTAGAACCATTAGCAAATATTATCTTTGAACAAACTGACCCAAGAGATTTAGAAGAAATTGCAAAAGAATATATAAGTGAAGAAAAACAAGTAAATACACAAGAAGAAGCAATCAAAGGAGCCCTAGACATTATTGCAGAAAACCTATCCGATGATCCAAATTACCGAAAACAAATTAAACGAATCTGCTATCGTGAATCTGTATTAGAAACAAAAGCTAGTAAACCAGAAGAAAAATCCAATTATGAAATGTATTATGAATTTCATGAAAATGTTAATCGAATTCCAAGCCATCGAATTTTAGCAATTAACCGAGGCGAAAAAGAAGAATTCTTAAAAGTAAAAATACAAAAACCAGAAGATAAAATTATAAATATTATCGAAAGAAAAGTAATAAAAGGACAAACAGGGTATACAAGTTATTTACAAGAATGTATTTCAGATAGCTGGAAAAGACTAATTGAACCATCCATTGAGCGAGAAATCCGTAGCGACTTAACCGAAAAAGCAGAAGAACAAGCAATCAAAGTATTTGGGAAAAATGCGAAACAATTACTTCTTGGCGCACCACTAAAAGGACTAACCGTAATGGGGTTTGACCCAGCCTACCGAACCGGTTGCAAAATTGCCGTTATTGATGAAACAGGAAAATTACTAGACACCGTAACCGTATATCCAACTGAACCACAAAACGATGTCATAGGAGCCGAAAAAACACTATTAACCCTTATCAAAAAGCATAACATCGACATGATTGCCATTGGAAACGGAACTGCTTCAAGAGAATCCGAAATGTTTGTAGCAAACCTAATCAAAAAAGCAGACCACACTGTACACTATGCTATTGTATCCGAAGCAGGAGCAAGTGTTTATTCCGCATCAAAATTAGCAACCGAAGAATACCCAAATATCAATGTATCCTTAAGAGGAGCCATCTCCATTGCAAGACGATTACAAGACCCACTTGCAGAACTTGTAAAAATTGACCCAAAAGCGATACGGAGTAGGGCAATACCAACACGACGTAAACCAAAAACGATTAGAAGAAAGCCTAACAGGAGTAGTAGAGGATGCCGTAAACAAAGTAGGTGTTGATGTAAACACAGCAACCCCATCCTTACTATCCTATGTATCTGGACTAAACAGCACCATTAGTAAAAACATTGTAAAATATCGTGATGAAAATGGAAAACTAAGAAACAGAAAAGAATTATTAAAAGTGCCAAAACTAGGAAAAGTAGCCTATACCCAATGTGCTGGTTTCCTACGTATTTATGATGGCGATAACCCATTAGAAATTACCGCAGTCCATCCAGAAAGCTATGAAAAAGCAGAGAATTTATTAAAACAAATAGGATATGAACCACAAGACATTTTAGAAAAAGAAACACTAACGAAACTAAAACAAAACCTAAAAGAGGTCAATATAGCAAAAACAGCAAAAGACCTAGACATAGGAGAAATGACCTTATCGGACATCATAGAAGAACTAACAAAACCCGGAAGAGACCCAAGAGAAGACATGCCAAAACCAATCCTAAGAAACGATGTGTTAAAACTAGAAGACTTAACCGAAGGCATGGTATTAACTGGAACCGTAAGAAATGTCATCGATTTTGGAGCCTTTGTTGACATTGGTGTAAAACACGATGGATTAGTTCATATTTCCGAGATGAGCGAATCCTTCGTAAAAAATCCATCCGACATTGTATCCGTAGGAGATATTGTAAAAGTAAAAGTCATTGGAATCGATAAAGAAAGACAGAAAGTAAAATTATCGATGAAACAATAAAAAAATTAAGGTGTGCAGGGCACACCTTAATTTTTTCTGCTCTTAGGCAATAGGGTTGTTGTCATTATTTTCGACTGGTTTTTCCGAAGGTCTATCACCTGCTAAAGCTTCATAGAAACAAACAAAGCTAACCATAATGTAAGGAATTAACCATAGTAATCCAATATATAAGGTAAATATAGATAGAATCATCCATCCTATAAAAGTAAGTCCTAACCAGAAGAAACTCCAACGATTTCCTCTCATCATATCTTCACTTGTTTGTACAATCTCTTTTCCAGACATATCTGGGTTATCATATAATACATAGTAAGATAAAGAATATAAATATCCCTTTACAATAGCATAAATGATAGAAGCGATATAACCAATAAATCCAACAATAGCAAGCCCACCAAATCCAGCAGAAGTAGAAGCATGAATATTGGTATTATAAACAGAAAGCATGGAAACGCCTCCAAAAACTCCTACGGAAAAAATAACAACAAAGATGATAACAAGGACAATAGGAACAATCATTTTTAATAACATGTTTCCAAAAACGCCCCATACTTTTCCAAAGTAAGAAAAACCAATACTTAAGAAATCCGTATAATTTACTTCTTCATCTCGACGTAATTTTATAAACATAACTAAAAAACCAAATGAAATTGGTAAATTAATTAGTAATTGTACAATTGGTCCAATTAACGGAACCAAATTTAATAAAAAGGCAATAGCGAAGGTAATTAAACTATAAAATAAAGTAAGTAAAGCAGCTTTTCCCCATTTTCCTTTTAAAGCTTCACGAGCATTTGCTCTTAATTCTGATGATACTACCATAAAACATCCTCCTTTTAATTTTCTAACAATCGTCATGATTTGTAATCGTCAAAGACGATAACATAATTATTTATATTTCGACTTAAGTCTATATGAATTTATACAATCTGTCAAGATAAAATCATAAAAAATAGACAGAAAGTCGAAAAACTTTCTATCTATCTATATGTATCATGTACATTATTTATACCTTTCCTGAATCTCTTTTACTTCCTCATAATGATGTTCTAAAATATCCAAAAACACATCTGCAATCTTAGGGTCAAACTGAGTTTCCTTACATCTTGTAATTTCAGCAATAACCGTATCAAGAGGAAGCGCATCACGGTAAGTCCTTTTGGAAGTCATTGCATCAAAGGTATCAGCAACCGCTGTAATACGAGCAAAATAAGGAATTTCCTCACCCTTTAACTTTCCAGGATACCCAAACCCATCGTATTTTTCATGATGATGTTTTACGATTGGAATAATATTTTGGAAAATAGTAGCTGTTGATAAAATATGAGCACCAATCGTTGGATGATTTTTAATCTCAGAATACTCATCATCCGTAAGTTTTCCCTCTTTTAATAAAATACTATCAGGCACACCAATTTTACCAATATCGTGGAACAACCCACCAATACGAAGCGTTTTTAATTCTTCTTCCGATAAGCCCAAATACTTACCAATTAGCACACTAAACTCCGAAACACGATCCGAATG
The DNA here is from genome assembly GCA_022796855.1 of Clostridia bacterium. Classification (GTDB taxonomy): domain Bacteria; phylum Bacillota; class Clostridia; order TANB77; family CAG-508; genus RGIG8482. The sequence continues at coordinate 40,897 of JAAWJM010000011.1, forward strand.
ACCACGTGTATAAGAATCTTTTGCCTCAACCGTATAACGCAAAGTCTGAATACTCTCCATATAAGCACGTTCTAATTGCTCATAAGTATCTTGTAATTTATGATTCATATCTTTAATAACATTCATTTGAGAAATTGCCTTAATACCAGATTCCACAAGCAATAATAATTGGTCAAACTTATCGCTTTTTTCACAATACCCTTGAATATCAAGTCTACGAATGGTCTCCAAAGGAGGAGCTAAATCCTTATGACCAGTTAGTAATAAAATATATAACTCTTTATTAAATTTTCGGATCTCTTCCACCACTTGATCACCATGAATAGGAGTCATAATAAAATCCAAAAGCATTAAATCAAAATGTTCATTTTTCACTTTTTCAATGGCTTCCATAGGGTCAGTTACTCCAGTAAACTCATAGCCAGAACGTTTCAAAAAAATAGAAAGAGAATCAATAATACCTTCTTCATCATCCACAACAATAATCTTATAACCATTTGAAGGATGTTGTAAATTTCCTTTCCTCATAGTTCCACCTCATTTAAATATTTATGTATCTATTATATTCGCAAAAAGTAAGAAAAGCAAGACAAAAACACAAAAAAGAACGAAAATTAACAAAAAGTGTTGTAAATATTAATAGACATATAAAATTTGTCGGAGCAGGCCTTGTGTCTGCCCTTATTCAGATTTGTGGCTATTAATGAAGGCAGACACAAGGCCTGCCCCGACATTATCTAATCAAGCGGTAAAATAACATGGAAAACTGTTCCTTTTCCTAATTCCGATTCAAACGTAATATTTCCATTAAAATGTCCACGAATGGTAGAATAAGACATAAACAATCCTAAACCAGTTCCATTTTTTCCTTTTGTTGTAATCATTTCCTTAAACAACTTATCCTGTACCTCGTCAGGCATACCACAGCCATAATCCTTTACCGAAATAACAATTTCATGCTCTGTTTTTTCCACCAAAAGATCCATAACCTCATTGGTTTTACCATTATATGCTTGAATTGCATTTGAAATCAAGTTATTGATAACCTGTACTAAACTATTTACATTTCCTTTCAAAGAAAAACTAGTATCAATAGTAGTATTCGTACGTAATTCAATTAAAGCATTTTTTAATTCATGACGCATTAAAATATTAATACGTTTTAATAACTCCTCTATCGTAAAAGCATCCTCAGTATCCTCTGATAAAGTAACCGCTTGCCCTTTTACAGCAGTAATAATATCAGACATATACGAAGTATGAGTTTTTATCTTTTCAATCCACTCTGTCATATCACGAGCAATCTCATGGTGATCAGAAGAATTAACCTCTGGGTCATCAATTGAAGTATCATATTCTTTTGTTAAATCTGTCAACCCTTCCGCAGCACCAGCAATAGACATGATAGGTGTTTTTAAGTTATGAGCAATACCACCAACTAACTGACCAAGAGAAGCAAGACGTTCCTTTTCAATAAGCAAATCTTGATTTTCCTGAATTTTTTTAATATTACTATTAGTCATTTTTTGTACATCATTAAAAGAGACAATTAGGTCGTTTATTTCATCTTCAGAAGAAGCAGGAAGTGTATTGTCTAAGTCATTATTCTTCACAATTTTATTTAAACTATCTGTAACTAGTCGTATTTCTTTTGATAAAGAAATAGTAATATAGAGTAAAGTAACAATAATAATCAATAAAATACTAAACCCAGATATCAATATAAAATTAAGAAACATTGGCTGACTAGTATCATATAAAATACCAACATAATAAGTATTGCCATCTAAAGTATAAATTTTTTGTACAATTCCTTCATAATCTAAGCAGTAGTAATCAAAAATTCTACTATTCTCACTTTCAGAATTTTGCAAGGTATATTCTACTAAAAAAGGAGTCAAAAGTTCATTATTAGAAGTCTCATATGTACCATTAGAGGAAAGAATGAAAGTGGTATGCGAATTATCTAACAGTGTCAAAGAATTCAGAGTATTTTTTAAATCACTTAAATCTTTATAGGAATGATTTTTTATTGGAGAAATAATAGGGATATATGCAGAATAGTAAATTTCTCCTGTTTTTTTACATGCCTGTGTATAACCAATTAGAGAAGTAATAATTAGTGCAATAATAGCTAAGGGCAAAATCTGTAAAATCAACTTGACATAGAGAGATTTGTTGATTTTATTCTTTTTATCATTTTTTGCGAGATTGTCCATTTCATGAGGGTATTTTGCATGTAAATTAATTAAAATGTTTTTAAATTCCTTTTGTGAAGAAATAAAGCTAATAACTGAAGCCAAAGTAAAAAAGGAAATATAAATAAGACATATTTTAATAATTGTAAGATTATAGGCCTCAATCATAATAAAAGAGACAGGTAATACAACAATAGGAATAGATATTTCTAAGTAATACAGTAAAAAAGGAGTGTTTAGACAGGTTGTTCTTATTTTACTTAAAAATTCGATAATTGCATTTTTAGAATGAGCACAACTAAGTTTTACAATATATCTTTTTAATCTAGAGATGCGAATAAATAATAAGAAACAGCTTAGCAAAATAATCAAACAGACCAATACAATATATTGTTGAGTATAAGTAATTCCATCAACTTTTAATTGAAATGAATTATCAATACTGTTAGGAGGATAATTCAATAAAATAGGCAAAAGAGGGTATAAAACAAGACAAATTAGGAAAGGAATTGCCAAATATATTATAATAATTTTATTAATTAATTTTCTAAAATTGAAAGTCACTTTTATTTATCCTCCTTGTATGTAATGATTTAAAAATTTTTCTATATAATCAAGCTCAATTATAGGCCATTGAATTCCAATATTTTTTATATATTGTGTAGTAAAATCAGAGTTTAGGATAATGTTTGTATTTTGCATAGTAACATTGCTAGTAACGTCATTAATAATACCAAGAGCATCTTCTTTTTCATGTAAATGAAGAAGAAGATTATTGAAATCAGAATCTGAAACAATTTCAATATGTTTTCCAAGAGTTTCTATATAAGTTAATAACGTGTTAACTGTAATTGTATTGTTATTATAAATATGAAATACTTTTCCATAACTAGAGCTATAATTTAATATGTGCACAATTATATTACTACAAATATCAACTGGACTTAAATCAATTGATAAATTAGCAAAAGAAATAGGGATTTTTGACAGTTTTGTAAAAGCTACAATTCGGTTTAAAAAAGCATTTTGTGTATCATTTTCTTGAAATTTGCCATCACTGTAACGTGCTGTAATATTCCCCAATCGATAAACGCAGGCTTTTAAACCGTTTTTCATTGCTTCCCAAACGTGGCATTCTGCTTCAAATTTACTTTTAATATAGATATTACCTTCGTATTCTTGACCAATGTATAAACAATGCTCATCAAATGAAAGAGTATCAGATTTGTCATTAGCATGATAAGCACAAACAGAGGTTGTAGAAATATAATTAAGTTTTGCATCAAATTTTTGGCAAAAAGAAATGATACTGTTGGTTGCATTAACATTGATGGTATCAAATAAAGACTTATCACCATAGTGACTTACAATAGCGGCACAGTGAATAACCATATCAATTTTTTTACCAAGAGAAATATAATCTTGTTCTTGCAACCCTAAATTTGGTAAGCTAATATCGCCATTAATAACTTGAATACGAGTATCTATAAAATGCAAAATATCTTTTCCAAAGTAGTATTCTAATTTTTTTAATAATCGTACTTTCGGATTAAAGTTATCCTTTTTACGTATTAGACAAAAGATAGTACAATCATAAGTTGATAATAAATCATATAAAATGTGAATACCTAGATATCCTGTTGCACCAGTCAATAATATATTATTTGGTAGTATTTTTTTTGAATTGAATGATTCATCAAAAGAATAGTATAAATGATTTGACAACATATGATGAAACTTTTGATGATAATTAATTTTATCACTAATTAAACGAACTGTTTTTAATTCATAGATATCTTGAATATTGACAACGTAATTATTTTGTAGCAATTCAACTGTAATTTTCATTAAAGTTAAAGAATCGACACCTAATTCTAATATATTATCATCGATACCTATCATTTGTGTAGGTAAAGTTTTTTCTAAAATACTAACAAAAGTAGATTCAAAAGAATTTCTTGGAGGAATATAAGAAATTCTTTTTTCAACATACAAATCCATACTAAGAAGCTTTTTTCGGTCAATTTTCCCATTATTGGTAAGTGGAAAGGAATCAACAAAAATAAAATGTGTAGGAACCATGTAAGAAGGTACTAATTGTGAAATATAGGTTTTAAGTTCCTTATAAGTTGTTGGCGAATTACAAATGATATAAGCAACCAAAAAAGCATCTTTGTTATCAACGATTTTGGGTAATACAATACATTTTTCAACAGAAAAATAGGTAGAGAGTTTTGCTTCAATTTCGCCTAGTTCAATACGAAAACCTCGTATTTTTACTTGATTATCAATTCTACCTTTGTAAAGTAATTCTCCAGACTCCAATAATATAGCGGTATCAGCAGAACGATATAAACGTTCATTAGGAAGATAAGGATTTTGTACAAAACGAGATATATTTAATTCAGGTCGATTTAGATATCCTTTACACAATCCTAAACCAGCGACACAAAGTTCTCCTGGAGTGCCATAAGGTAAGAGTTTCTGATTTTTGTCCATTACATAAACTTTTAAAGTAGGAATAGGGGTTCCGATATTAGAAGAAGTTTGCATCAAATCTTCTCTTGTCAATTCTTTAAAAGTTACATGCACTGTAGTTTCAGTGATTCCATACATATTAATTAATTTAGTAAATGGATAAAATTCCTTCCAATTACTAATTAAAAGTGGATTTAATGCTTCACCACCAAAAATAATATAGCGAATAGATAATTGGTGCTCAGGTGATAACATTTCTACATCGAGTAAATTATAAAAATAAGTAGGTGTTTGATTTAATACTGTTACTTTTTCATTTCTTAATAAAGCAAGAAAACGACTTGGGTCTTGAGCAACTTCTTCGGGTACTAATACTAATTTTCCACCAAATAACAAGGCACCATACATTTCCCATACAGAAAAATCAAATGCAACAGAATGGAACATAGTCCAAACATCATCTTCATTAAAATCAAACTGAAAACGAGAATTCTTTAGTAAACGAACTACATTTTTATGCATAAGCATAGCACCTTTTGGAGTACCAGTAGAACCAGAAGTATAAATAATATAGATAACATCTTCTGGTACATTAAGAGAATTCGGATTTTCAGTAGGTAAAGAATAAATATCAAGATTGGACATGGAAATATCCAATTTTGGTATTGAAATGTTGATACTTTCTTTACAAGGGCAATATAAAAAGTAAGTAGCGTTACTATCTTTTAGCATAAAGTCGACACGTTCTTGAGGGTATGATAAATTAATAGGAAGGTAAGTAGCACCAGCTTTTACAATTCCTAAAATTCCAATTATCATTTCGAAACATTTTGGCATACGTAAAGCAACGACATCATTTGGTTTTATACCAATACGAATTAAGTAATGAGCCAATTGATTTGCCCTTTCATTTAATTCCCTATATGTTAAGCGTTGTTCTGCAAACACAACAGCAACATTATCAGGTGTTTTTTCTACTTGTTCTTCAAACAAATCTACAATTGTTTTATTTCTTGGATAATCGGCATCGGTATCATTAAACCCATACAAAATCTCATACTTCTCTTTAGAAGTTACAATTTCAATATCATGAATTCCAATATCTTTTCTTTCAAGCACCTGATGAATCATATGTAGCACACGTTCATGAACTGCACGAATTTCACTTTCCTCATATTTATCACTTCGATAATCATACGCAATATCAATACAACCCGTATCATTTAAATCATACAAGTGAATTTCTAAATCATCATTTACATTTCCATTAAAAGCCCATCTTGTATCGTAAGGTACACCACTTTCTTCGCTGGTTTTGGTAATTTGATAAGACATCAAAATATGATACAAATTTGGTAAACTTGCATCTCTTTTTCTAATATCTTCTAAAATATATTGATAGGAATACTTTTGATGGCGTAACATTTCAAAAGAACTTTTAGCAATCTTGCTGGCAAAATCCTTAAAAGTTTGGTTTTCTGTAAGGTCCATACGTAATGGGACAACATTAATAAACATTCCCATTGTGTTTTTTTCTTTAAAATTAGTACGGTTTAAAATGGGAGTTCCCATAACGAAATCTTCTATTCCGGAAACACGGCTTGTATAAATCGCATATAATCCCATAAAGAAATTAAAAGCCGAAATATGAGCGTCTTTACAATAAGTGTTAATTTGCTCCATCTCTTTTTTAGAAATAGTAAACGACAAACGATTTGCTTTACAAGAAAAGCTATCGGCATCTTCTTTACTACTAGGAATAGAAGCCGATTCTGGTATGTTTTCAAACACAGAATCCCAGTAAGCTTTATCTTTTTTAAACTTATCACTAGCTCGGTATTCTTGTTCTGCTGAAATATAATCGACATAAGAGGAAATGCTACTTACATCAATTTCTTCATGATGAATAATAGACGAATAAATACGTACCACTTCTTTTGCCACTAATCCAAGTGTCCAAGAATCGGATACCAAATGATGAATATTAACACTAAATCCACCAGAACCATCTGGCATACGAAACATCTTGCAAGTAAATAAATTGGAATACATGTCAAAAGGTTCTTTCATCAAATTGGCTTCAATTGTGGAAACTTCATCTTTTGAGGAAACCTCAACTGTTTCAATGTTAAAAGGAACGTACTCGTTTACAGTTTGTCTCATTTCATTTTCTTCTAACACCATGCGAATACGAAGACTATCATTATATTTTACAAGCAAGTTAAGAGCTTGCTCTAATACATCAAAATCAATTTTTTCATACAAAAAAGCAGTTCCGCAAATATGGTTAATTGACGAACCTTTAAAATATTGTTCCGTTACTAAAATTGACTTTTGAGGAGCTGTTAAATCATATAATTTTTCTTTCATAATATCACCTTTACATTCTACATCCCATAAAAGACAAAGTCCTTTATAATATGGTAATTATATAATTAAATTTTCAAAAAGGAAACACTTTTTGGCAAATGTCACCAAAAGTATATGCAATTGTAACATATATGTAATATTTAGTCGGTACATACGGAATAAAGTCGAAAAGTGCCGTAAAAACAAGAATTCATAAAAATATTGAGAAATCAAACAAAAGATGATATAATATTTTTTAGTATCAATTGGTAATAGTCGCTCGGTAACTATCAATGATGCTTCTTTCAGAGGAAAAGGAGGTTTAGGATAATGGGACAAAAAGTAAATCCTCATGGATTAAGGGTTGATGTTACGAAGGACTGGGATTCGCAATGGTATGAAGAACCAGAGTTTGCTGATAACATAGTAGAATTAGAGAATAACAATCAAAAAGTTGGAAAAATAAGAAATTAGGATTCACAATAGTTTTCTAATTTCATCCGATTTTATCCGAGCGACAAAGGTAGGTATCTGTTGTTTAGATACCTACTGTTTATATTTTAAGTGCAAATGTTTCAAAAAATCGATTAAGACCATCAAAATTGGAAATACTGTCATAGATAGAAAAGGTGGCGAACGAAGCATGAAAAAACAAAGAAAGTCTAAAGTAAAAGATAATACTAGAATCGTTGTGGTTACCATGAGTATTTTATTTTTCTTAACCATAACAGGATTTTACTTATTCAATTGGTACATAAATATCGATATTGCAAAACCAAATGTAGAAGCAGACTATACGGTAGGAAGAACCACACAAATTGTAGCCGATGTAAAAGAAGAAAACCGCACCATTTCGGAAATGTTAGAAAGTGTATCAAATTGTGTAGTAGGAATTTCAAAATTACAGGATAACGGAAATTCTATTTTTCTAAAAGATGGAAGTACCAAATTAGGTTTAGGAACTGGAATGATTGTATCTGAAAATGGCTATATTTTAACCAATGAACACGTATCTGGGGCGAAATTTAGTACCTGTTATGTCACATTAGAAAATGGAAAAAACTATGTTGCCAATGTTGTATGGTCCGATTCTGATTTAGATTTAGCCATTCTTAAAATTGGAGCAAATGGATTACCATATATCACACTAGGCGATTCCGATAATGTCAAAATGGGAGAAAGAGTGTATGCCATTGGTAATCCCATTGGTTATGAATTTCAAAGAACGGTTACTAGTGGGATTATCAGTGGGGTGAATCGAACCATCAAAATTGAAGAAGAGGAAAGAAGTTCGTATTTAGAAGACTTAATTCAAACCGATGCTACCATTAATCCTGGTAATAGTGGCGGACCATTAATTAATGCCGATGGAGAAGTAATAGGAGTAAATTCCATAAAAATCACCTCAGCAGAAGGAATTGGGTTTGCAAGTCCTATCAATTTAATCAAACCAATTTTACAAAGTTATTTACAAACAGGAGAATTTGAAGAGGCAAGTTTAGGAATTTATGCCTATGATAAAGAAGTCATACCATATTTGGATAACACCATTAACATAGAAGAAGGAATTTATGTAATTGATGTCATTCCAAACGGACCAGCAAGTAATGTAGGAATTATGCCAAATGATATTATTTTAAAAATAGATGGTAAACCTCTAAACAAAATGACAGAATTACGAAGTTATATTTATACCAAAAAACCAGAACAAGAAGTAACCTTGCAAATACTAAGAAGAGGCATTATCACACCAGTCAAAATTAAGCTTGGAAGAAAATAGAATAGGTTAAGTGATAAAAAATAAACCAATAAAATATTGGGACGATGTGTTCATCGTCCCATAAAAATTCAAATAAAATTACAATCCATAAAAATGGCTATCCAAACAAAGTTGAGCACGACCAGCTGTTTTAGCATCAGCATGAAGAGCATTTTCAATAAAATCAGGATGTTCTTTTACAAATTTCTCCATACTACCATCAGGGTCTTTTATAAATTCACGAACCAATGCCATTTGAGTATCATCCAAAATTCCTTTTTCATAAGCAGATTGGAATAATGCTTCATCAATCGAAACCAAACTATAGGATTTAATACCCAAATCCTCTAAACGTTCTTTTCCTCCTTGCATACGGTCTACTACAGATAACGACCAAATTAACTCTCCACCTAAATTTTGAATTGCAGGAATCCAAGCACGAATAAAGCTAGAAGCTACGGTAATTAAGTCAGTTACATGAAGTACTTTTTTACCAGCAATCGAAGTAATTTCCTTTGTTTCTTCAAAATCAGAATCGCTTACATAAGTAGATAAATTCTTATAAATCGTAATATGTGGTTTTTTTAGTAAATGAGCAAGTAAAACAGAAAAGAACCAATCTCTTCTTTCTCCACCAGAAATATAATCAATGTTCTCTACTGAAATGGTATTATTAATAAAAGCAATCATTTCATCAATCACATTATGATAAATCGAATTGGTATCATATTGAGCTTTCACTTTCTCTAATAATTGTTTTGGAAAATGAGCCACATCAGCCATATTGTTATCAATAAAACTTAATAAATCCACAGCATCCTTTTCACTACCATACACAAAATGGGTATTAATAAAATAAGCACTAATCTTTCCGAGAAGTTAACCAAAAAGGCTTATCACCATGGCATACCTTAACGGCATTTGTTTCAAATAAATGAGATTTTAAATTACTCATAATTTTGACCTCCTTAACAAATCTTACATAATGATAAAATAAAAAACGAATAATGTCAATAAAACGAAAATGAAAATTCTAGGAAAATAAAGTAAGATTACTTGACAGAAGATATAAGTTAAGATAAGATAAAGTCATAAAACAAGAAGTCAAAAGAAATAAGAGGAGGCAAAAGAAAAAATGGGAGAGAAGAAAGTAAGACAAAAGGGAATTACGCTAATTGCTTTGGTAATCACGATCATCATATTAATCATTCTAGCAAGCATAACCTTAGGAGCAATTATAGGACCAAATGGAATCATACAAAGAGCAAAAGAAGCAGGAGAAAAGTATCAAAATGCAGCCCAAGACGAACAAAAGGAATTAGCAGAATTAATGAATATGATGAACGGAAGCGGTGATAACTCCGATGAAGAAGAAATAGCTTTAGAAAATATATATGTTTCTTTAAATGGAAACACATTAAGTTTTTATAGTAATGAAGAAACAGCAAGAACAAATGCAGATAGTGAAGAGCACTATTATGGAAATATAAATGGAAAAAGATTCAGTGGAGAAGGAATACCATGGTATCAAGAAAGAGAAAAAATAGAAAAGGTAGTAATAGTCGATAAAATTATGCCAACAAGTACACAGAATTATTTTTACAATTTAAGTGCATTACAAACAATAGAAAATTTAGAAAAAATAGACACAAGTAAAGTAACTAGTATGTCAGGTATGTTTGAAAATTGTAGTAATTTAACTAGTTTAGATGTAAGAAATTTTGATACGACACAAGTAACCGATATGGGGAATATGTTTTATAATTGTAAAAATTTAACTAGCATAGATGTAAGCAACTTTAATACAACAAAAGTGACAAAAATGAATGGTATGTTCGGGCATTGTAATGCATTAAAAAATATAGATGTGAGTAACTTTAATACAAGCAAAGTAAGTAATATGCGTGCAATGTTTGCAGAGTGTAAGGAAATAGAGCAAATAGATGTAAGCAACTTTGATACAAGCAATGTAACCGATATGATGACTATGTTTTATAATTGTAAAAATTTAACTAGCATAGATGTGAGTAACTTTAATACAAGCAAAGTAAGTAATATGCATGCAATGTTTGCAGATTGTAATGTATTAAAAAATATAGATGTAAGCAACTTTGATACAAGCAATGTAACCACTATGAGCAATATGTTTTATGGCTGTAGAGAATTAACTAGCATAGATGTGAGTAACTTTAATACAAGCAAAGTAAGTAGTATGAATGCAATGTTTGCATATTGTAATGTATTAAAAAATATAGATGTAAGCAACTTTGATACAAGCAATGTAACCAATATGATAACTATGTTTTATAGTTGTAAAAATTTAACTAGCATAGATGTGAGTAACTTTAATACAAGCAAAGTAAGTAGTATGTATGCAATGTTTATGGATTGTAATGCATTAAAAAATATAGATGTAAGCAACTTTGATACAAGCAATGTAAGTAATATGAATGCAATGTTTTTAGCCTGTAAAAATTTAACTAGCATAGATGTAAGCAACTTTGATACAAGCAAAGTAAGTAATATGAGTGCAATGTTTATGGATTGTAATGCATTAAAAAATATAGATGTAAGCAACTTTGATACAAACAATGTAACCACTATGAGCGATATGTTTTATGGCTGTGGAGAATTAACAAGTATTGATGTAAGTAAATTTGTAACAAACAATGTAACAGATATGAAATGGATGTTTGGAAATTGCTTAAGATTAGCAAGTGTAGATTTGAGTAACTTTAACACAGAAAAAATAACAAATATGTCTGGTATGTTTGCAGGATGTTGGAATATAAACAACTTAAATTTATCAGGTTTTAATACCAGTAATGTAACAAATATGGAAGAAATGTTTAGTGAATGTTATGGATTAACAAGTTTAGATATACGAAATTTTAATACAAACAAAGTAACTAATATGAAGAAGATGTTCAAAGGCGGAAGAAAGTTAACTATTATACAAGTAGGAACAGGATGGACAACAGAAAATGCAGATACGACGGATATGTTTGCAGATTGTGGAGTAAGTGATGTAACTAGAATGTAAAAAATAAAAAAATAGGTTTGTTTTGAAGCAAGCCTATTTTTTTGTAAGATAAAAGTAAAAAACAAAAAAATCAATTTATAAATCTTGTCAAACAAAAAAGAAAATAGTAGAATAAGAAAAAGCGAGGAGGAGAAATATGGGTCAGAATAGAAAAACGAAAAAAATTACCAAAAAGAAAAGAAGAATCAATAAAGCCATTTTGATACGAAATGTTCTTATTCTAGCAGTCATTGTGATAGGAGGAATTTTTGTATTTACCAGAAAAAAGGAATCACCGGGACAAATTGTTTTTCAGGAATATTTTGCAAAACTACAAGAAAAAAATTATGAAGCCATGTATGATATGATTACGAAAAACAAAAAAGGAAGTATTTCAAAAGAAGATTTTGTATTAAAGAATCAAAATATTTATGAAGGAATTGGGTTAAGCAATCTTACATTAAAAATAGAAGAAATAAAGCAAGACAAGGGAAGGGATATTATTAATTATCATGCTACCCTAGATACACTAGCTGGAAAAATCGAATTTGATAATACCATGACACTAGTAGAAGAAGATAATGCCTATAAAATTGTGTGGACTACAAAAGATATATTCCCTAAACTTGCTACAAATGATAAAGTAAAAGTAAACATGACACAGCGGAGTAAGAGGTAATATTTACGATAGAAATGGGAATTTGCTTGCAGGAGAAGGAACCTCGTCTTCTATTGGGTTAGTGCCAGGAAAAATGAATCCAGATACCAAAGAACAAGACATTAAAACCATTGCTGGTATTTTAGAGACTACCGAAAACTATATTAACCAAGCCTTAAGTGCAAGCTGGGTAAGAGACGACACTTTTGTGCCCATCAAAACTATTGAAAGATCAAGCCAAAATACCAAAGATCGTTTACTACAAATAAAAGGAATCAAAATTGCAGATAGTAAATCCAGAATGTATCCTTACGGAGAAGCAACCTCACACTTATTAGGCTATATTCAAACCATTGGAGAAGAAGAGCTACAACAACTAGCAGGAAAAGGTTATACCGCCAATAGCGTCATTCGGAAAAACAGGATTAGAAAAAGACTATGAAGACAAATTACGTCCAAAGAATGGTTGCCAAATTATCATTACAGATTCAGAAGGAAAGACAAAACAAAACCTTGCCAAATCCGAAGTAAAAAACGGAGATGATATTACCTTAACCATTGATGCCAATTTACAACAAAAAGTATACGAACAATTTAAAAATGACAAAAGCTGTTCGGTTATGATGAATTATAAAACCGGAGAAATCTTAGCCTTAGTTAGTACACCAACTTTTAACTCAAATGATTTTACCCTAAAAATGACTACCGATAAATGGAACCGTTTAGTCAATGACCAATCACAACCACTTTTTAACCGTTACAAACAAACGTGGGCACCAGGCTCTTCTATTAAACCAGTTATTGGAGCAATTGCCATGACAACAGGAGATTTAGATCCAAACGAAAACTTTGGTAGAAGTGGAACCAAGTGGCAAAAAGACGAAGGTTGGGGAGATTTCTATGTAACCACACTAAAAGAATATGGAGATGAAGTCAATTTACGAAACGCACTCATCAATTCCGACAACATCTATTTTGCCAAAGTTGCCCTAAAAGTAGGTACTAAAGAAATGGAAAAACAATTAAAGAAAATCGGATTTGGAGAAAGTTTAGACTTAGGACAAAGTGTTACGAAATCCACCTATGGAGAAGATGACAAAATTACTTCAGAAGGACAACTAGCCAATACTGGTTATGGACAAGCAAAAGTATTAGTAAATCCTATCCATATGGCTTCTATTTATTCTGCTTTCTTAAATGAAGGAAACATGATAAAACCATACTTAATAAAAGAAGAAGGAAAGCAAACAGAATATTTAAAACGAGAAGTATTTTCCAAAGAAGCAGCAACTACCATAAAAGAAGACTTAATTCAAGTAGTAGAAGACCCAAATGGAACAGGGCATGAAGCACAAATGAAAGGCAAAATGCTAGGAGGAAAAACAGGAACTGCAGAAATTAAAGATTCCCAAGATGATGATACAGGAACAGAAATAGGATGGTTTGATTGTTTTTTAGATGATGAAAATAATCCATTATTAATGATTACCATGGTAGAAGATGTAAAAGAAAGAAGAGGAAGTCATTATATATTACCAAAAGTAAAAAATGTATTACGATAAAATAAGGTTTCCGTAGAGGAAATAAATACCAAAAAAAGAAATCCACAAAGTTTTCCACATATGTGGAAA
>JAAWJM010000012.1 GCA_022796855.1 Clostridia bacterium
AACACATTTAAATGTGTTGTTTGTTCGGCATGATTTTTATCATGTTCGTTTCCATTACTTGTGCTAAGTTTTCCAACAGAGTAATTTATTATACCTTTTATTTGAATAACTGTCAAGACATCTATCGACATTTTTTTCATCCATTTTCCTTATAACTCTTGACTTTTGTATTTGATTAGAATATGATGGTAGCAGTATTTTTATAATTAAGGAGGATTATGTAATGGAACTAAAAGGTTCAAAAACAGAAGCAAATTTAAAAGCTGCTTTTTCTGGAGAGTCAGAAGCAAGAAATAAGTATACCTATTTTGCAAGTGTTGCAAAAAAGGAAGGATATGAGCAAATCGCTGCACTTTTCTTAGAAACTGCAGAAAATGAAAAAGAACATGCTAAAATTCATTTTAAATACTTAAATGGAATTGGGACAACCATGGAAAATCTTGCAGACGCTGCAGCAGGAGAAAATTACGAATGGACCGATATGTATGCTCGTTTTGCTAAAGAAGCGGAAGAAGAAGGATTTAAAGAGATTGCAAATCGTTTTCGTCAAATCGGTGAAGTAGAAAAACACCATGAAGAACGTTATCGTAAATTATTAGAAAATATTCAAGATGGTACTGTCTTTAAAAAAGGAAGTATCGTTATTTGGAAATGCCGTAACTGTGGTCACATTCACGTTGGATTAGAAGCACCAGAAGTTTGCCCTGTATGTGCACACCCAAAATCATTCTTTGAAATAAATGCTGAAAATTATTAGACTATATGTTCAAACTTAAAGATTGGAGAAGTTCTAAAGTTTTTCTTATAAGAACCCCCAGTCGCTCCACGACAGCCCCCTTGTTAAAGGGGCTTTTTTGTAAGGTCTTTGAAGTTTGTTTGCAATCAGTAAGTATAAAATGATAAAAATTACATGATAAGCTTTACTTTATTTTCCCTATTAAATCATAATCTTTCACATCAACAATTTTGCAATTAACAAATTGCCCAATCTTATCGGTTTTCTTGGTTTTATTTTCAATTAATACAACCCCATCACAATCTAATACATCCATATATGTTCTTCCGATATAATACTTTTTATCAAAAGAAATCCCTTCTATTAGTACCGTATATACCTTTCCTATTTTTTCTTGCAATTTGGCTTTTGATATTTCTTGTTGTAGTGCCATAATTTGATTATATCTCTTCTTCTTTGTTTGAGGATGAATGTGTCCATTTAATTTTTCGGCTGGAGTTCCCTCTTCTTTGGAATAGGCAAATGCTCCTAGTTTATCAAATTTTACTTCTTTGATAAAATCATATAATTCTTCAAAATCTTCTTTGGTTTCTCCCGGAAAACCTACCATAACCGTAGTTCTTAAGATAACATCAGGAATTTCGTTTCGTATTTTATTTATCACATTTCGTATGCTTTCTCCATCACTATGGCGATTCATTCGTTTTAAAACTGGATTTGCAATATGTTGAATGGGAATATCAAAATAATGGCAAATTTTCTTACTATTTTTTACGGTTTTAATCAGTTCTTCTGTTATGGTTTCTGGATAGGAATACAAGAAACGAATCCATTTTAGTTTTGAAATTTTCTCTAACTCTTTTAATAAACTAGCAAGTCTTGGCTCACCATATAAATCGATTCCATATTTAGTAGTATCCTGTGCAATCACAATCAATTCTTCTATTCCTTTATCCACTAACATTTTTGCCTCTTTTACAATTTCGTCTTGTTGTCTACTAACAAAAGGGCCTCGAATACTTGGAATAGCACAATAGGTACAATGATTACTACAACCTTCTGCAATTTTTAAATAGGCGGTTTTATCTCCTGTTGTAATTCGGCGTTCTTCATATGTTAAATTACCTTTCTTGTTTATATTGGGTAATACACAAGAAACTTCTTTCCAAAAGTCTTCATAATCGTTACACCCAATCCATAAGTCCACCTCTGGAATTGCTTTTTTAAGTTCTTCTTGATAGCGTTTTACCAAACACCCTGTAGCAATCACATATTGGCAATGTTTCTTTTTATATTCACACATTTCTAAAATCGTATTAATTGCCTCTTGTTTGGCACTCTCAATAAAGCCACAAGTATTGATTAATATGACATCTGCTTTACTTGGTTCATTCACTGTTTCAAACCCATTTTTTTCAAATAAACCTATCATCATTTCTGTATCAACTAAATTTTTACTACACCCAAGTGATATATATCCTATTTTCATGCCTTCTCCTCCTAAAAACAACACTATTTTATCACATTTTGTCGATTTTTTATAGACTATTTTATAAAATTTGTTATATAATAATGACATACAAGGGGCGATTCTACATCGACCCAGAATTTAGGAGGTTTGTTATGACACCACATATTGAAGCAAAATTTCGGAGAAATTGCAAAAACGGTTTTAATGCCAGGAGACCCTCTTCGTGCCAAATTAATTGCCGACACTTATTTAGAAAATGCAAAATTGGTAAGTTCGGTTCGTAACATTTATGCTTATAGTGGAACCTATAAAGGAAAAGAATTAACCGTAATGGCATCTCGGTATGGGAATTCCAAGTATGGGGATTTATTCGTATGAATTATATCATTATTATGCGGTAGAAAATATCCTTCGCCTTGGTTCTTGTGGCGGATATACCAAAGATTTAAATATGTTTGATTTGGTTTTAGTAGACCATACTTATACAGAAAGCAATTATGCTCTTTCCATGAACAATGAAAACTGCCATTATATTGGCTCTAGTCCTATCTTAAATGAAAAAATCGAGCATACCTCAAAAGCATTGTCTATTCCCATTGTAAAGGCAAATACCCTATGTGGAGAGGTATTTGACCGATACATGACCAATATGGAAGAAATGAAATCTCGTCTTCCTAAAGAATACAACCTAACTGGCGCTGAAATGGAAGCCTTTTCCCTATTTTATAATGCCCATTTACTTGACAAACAGGCAAGCTGTCTTTTAACCGTTGTGGATTCGTATTACTATAATGAAGAGGCAACCGCAAATCAAAGACAAAAATCGTTAGATAATATGATTAAACTTGGACTTGAAAGTGCTATTATGACATAAAATAGCACTTTTTTAACTAATATATCATATTGGTTAATCGATTTTTTGTTTTTTACCAAAACCTTTCAAACATTCCTTTTGCTATAACGATGATTTTTACCTCCGTCCCTAAATTCATCAAAAGAACTTGATTTTTTGTCGTTTTTTTTGTATGATTATTTTGTTAATAGATTTTATTGAAGGAGAGATGTATATGAAGACACTTATTTTTGGACATAAAAATCCGGATACGGATTCGATTTGTTCTAGTCTTGTTATGGAAAAATTTGATAAAAATTTAGGTTTTGATGTAGAAGCCGTAAGACTTGGAGATATTAATAAGGAAACACGGTTATGTATTAAATTACTTGAATATAGAGGCTCCTAGGTTTATTTCTGAAGTTTCAGAAGGACAACCTGTTGTTTTAGTTGACCACAACGAATTTACACAAAGTGCTACTGGTATTGAAAAAGCAAAAATTGAAACGGTTGTTGACCACCATAGGATTGCTAATTTTGAAACCGCAGAACCTTTATATTATCGTGCCGAACCTGTTGGATGTACTTCTACTATTTTATATAAGAAATTTAAAGAAGAACATATGGAAATTGAAAAAAAAGAAGCTGTTTTAATGCTTTCTGCAATTATTTCGGATACATTACTTTTTAAATCTCCTACTTGTACCAAAGAAGATATATCTGTTTGTGATGAGCTTTCTAAAATCTCCGGTATTGATATCAATACCTACGGTTTGGATATGCTAAAAGCAGGAACGGATTTAAGTGATTTTACGCCAGAAGAATTAATTAATATCGATTCTAAAGAATTTGCAAGTGGAGATTATAAGGTTCAAATTGCACAAGTAAATACGGCTTGTATTGAAGATGTATTACAAAATAAAGAAGCAATTGAAAAGGCAATGGCTAATTTTATGAATGAACATGGCTCAAATTTATTTGTTTTATTAATTACCGATATTTTAAACAGCAATTCACAAGCAATTGTGTTAGGAGATATTCCTGTTTTTGAAAAGGCATTTTCCAAAACTGTAGAAAATAATATGGTATTTTTAGAAGGTGTAGTTTCTAGAAAAAAACAAGTAGCACCTGTTATTATAAATGTGTTATAAATTTTTCACGCTACAGGGGCGACTAGCAGTCGCCCGTTACTTCGAAGCATATCTGTAATTTCTTCGAAGAACGGGCGTCTACTAGACGCCCCTACAGTTATATTTTCTCTATTATTTCTTCTAATTCTTCCTTATGAAAAATATATTTTTTGTTACAAAAATGGCATACGGTTTCAATATTTACTTTGGTATCAATCATATCTTGTAATTCTTTTTTTCCAAGAGAAATTAATCCTCTTTCTATTTTTTCTTTGCTACAATCGCATTCATATAATGGCATAATACTGTCTTCCACAATTTGCACTTTGTCATCTCCTGTTAAGTCTTTTGCAATTTCAAGTAAGCTCATGCCTTCTTCCATCATCTGGGTAAGTGGCTTTGCTTCTCTTATTCGATTTTCTAAAATGAACAAATCGTCCTCAGTAGCATCTGGCATTGGTGTTACAATATAGCCCCCGCTTTTTCTTACTCCATTTTTATCTACGAGTACTCCTAAATTAACGGCAGTATTGGTTTGTTCGGAAGTTGCAAAATAAGAGGCAAAATCCTCTGCAATCTCTCCTGAAACCAATGGTACCATTCCGGTATAGGGTTCTTTTAGCCCAATATCTTTTACTACATTTAAGTAGCCTTCTTTTCCAACAGCTCCTCCTACGTCTAATTTGCCATTTTTTAATGGTAAACTAACCACAGGGGTTTGTACATATCCTTTTAATTTTGGAAAGTTATTCGAAACAATTAACATTCCACCAAGTGGTCCATTTCCTTTTATTTGAACCGTTAATTTATCCTTTTCATTTTTCATCCCCACTGCCATTAAAGCACTTATGGTAAGTGCTCTTCCAAAAGCAGCCGTTGCCACTGGGCTTAAGTCATGGGTATTTCTTGCTTTTTCTACTAGCCTTGTGGTATTAGCACATAGAATATTGATTCTTCCATTATAAGCTAACATCTTAACAATTCGATCATGATTTTCCATTCTTCATTCCCTCTTTCTTCACAAGCAAATTATATCATATTCCAGAATAAAAAAAAAGATTGGAATTTATTTTTCCAATCTTCCCTATTTTATTCTTCTTCAAACATATCTTTTCCTACTCCACATAATGGGCATACCCATGTATCTGGTAAATCTTCAAACGCTGTTCCTGGTGCAATACCATTATCTGGGTCTCCTACTTCTGGGTTATATTCATAACCACATGCTAAACATTTATACATCTCTTCACCTCCTCTTAATTTAAACATATTTTTATAGCCTAGTGCTATTACGGCTATTACAATTAATGCAAAAGAAATGGCTTTCCAAATACCACTTTCTAATAGAACAATTGCAAACATTCCAAGGGTTGCACTGATTCCATATAAAATTAGTACTGCCTCTTTTTGTGTAAATCCATTTTTTAACATTTTATGATGTAAATGTCCTTTATCTGGCATGACTACTGCTTTTAGTGATTTTCCTTTTATCATTCTTCTTACAATAGCAAATAATGTATCAAATACTGGAAGTGCTAGTACAATCAGTGGTGCTACAATTACAATTAAAGTATAGGTTTTAGCAATTCCTAAAATCGAAATAACTGCTAGTGAAAAACCTAAAAAGTTAGAGCCAGCATCCCCAATAAAAGTTTTGGCAGGATTAAAATTGAATGGTAAAAATCCCGCAAGTGCACCAGCCAAAGCCGTTATCATAAGAATGGCAATAATTGGTGAACCATTTAAAGAAAAGATAATTAATAGCGATAAACAAGATATCAGTGATATTCCAGAGGAAAGTCCATCTAATCCATCAATTAAATTAATTGAATTTGTAATTCCCACAATCCACCCTAAGGTTAGTATGGTCGAAAAGATGTGATTTAATTCCGTAAATCCTTCTTCATCGAAAAAAGGTACGCTAATATGTTCTATACTAATTCCACTTTTCATAACAATAACGGCTGCTACTATTTGTGCTACTAGTTTTACTAACGCTGGTAAGCCTTTCACGTCATCAATAAAACAAGTAATAATAATGACCAAAGCTCCTAGTAAAAATCCTGCTAATTTAATATTATAGTCTTCTATCCCGTAAATTAAGACTTCCTTCAATTCCTAAAATAGCAATTAAATATACAATTGATACCAAAAATCCAGCAATAACAGCAAGTCCACCAAGTCTTGGCATAGGCTTTTTGTTCACTCTTCTTTCGTCTTTTGGTAAATCAATCGCTCCTACTTTTTTGGCTAATTTTATGGTATATGGTGTAATAACAAATGCAGTAATAAATGCTAGTAAAAATGCGATTGCAATATCTCCCCACATAATAAGCCCCCTACTTCTTATTTTGTTTTCTTACTTTTACAACTATATCATACCCTTAGGCATATTACAAGATTTTTTTCATATATATTAGTAACTTTTGTTATGATTCAGAGTATGTATTTATCATTTCGTTTTAAGAACCCCCAGTCGCTCCGCGACAGCCCCCTTGTTAAAGGGGCTTTCTTGTAAGTACTTCGAAGTTTGTATGCAATAAGTAAGTACAAAATAATAAAATATAATAATTTACTAATAGCTCAAATTTATTTGATCCTACGAAGCACTGCAAAAAAGCCCCTTTAACAAGGGGGCTGTCGCGCGGGAGCGTGACTGGGGGTTCTTAAAAGTTAGCACTCTGAATAGTAACACCTTTTCTGTAATGATAGGAGTGTTTTGAATGAAACGTGGTATTAGTTTTGTTTGTTTGTCTTTGAGGAAAAACATATTACCCTTTTTCTTTGTAGGCTTTACTGTTTGTCTGGTTCTTTTCTCTAAAAGCAATCTACAAGCAACAAAGTCTCGGCTTACTTTTATGGGCAAATTCGGTCGTTCCTGCTCTTCTTCCGTTTTTTATTGCCACAGAATTATTAAGCCATACTAGCATTGTTTCTTATGTAGGAAAATTATTTCAAAAATGGATGAGACCTGTTTTTCGTGTTCCTGGTATTGGCGCTTATGCATTTATAATGGGAATTATTTCTGGTTATCCAGTTGGTGCAAAAATTGTTACAAAATTCAGGCAAGACGGTCTATGTACCAAAGCAGAAGCTGAACGACTTCTTGCTTTTACGAATAATTCTGGTCCTTTGTTTATTATTGGAACAGTTGGTATTACTCTATTTGGTAATACTCAAATTGGTATACTACTATTTCTTACCCATCTATTAAGTTGTATTTTGGTTGGATTTTTCTTTCGTTTTTGGAAATATCATGATAAGGAAAAAATCCATTCCCATATGATGTCTACCACCAATTCTTCGGTTACTTTTTCAAACTTAGGGGAAATTTTAGCCAATAGTATTTTAAATGCCATACACACCATTTTTGTTATTGGTGGTTTTGTTGTACTATTTAGCGTTATTCTTTCTATTTTAAACGAATGCCAATTTTTTGAACTACTAAATCATATGGTTACTCCTTTTTGTCATCTATTTGGCATTTCTAATAACTTTATTACTCCTATTGCCTCTGGTATTTTAGAACTAACCAATGGCTTACGTCTGGTTTGTGAAATTAGCCAAAAAGCGATTTCTAATAATATCATTGTTTGTTCCTTTTTACTTGGTTTTGGAGGATTTAGTGTTCTTTTACAGGTACTTAGTATTACCTCAAAATCGGACATTTCGATAAAAGCCTATTTTTTTCGGAAAACTATTACAAGGAACTTTGGCTGCCATTTTAACGACACTGTTTATCCACATTTTTCCTGTTTTTAACTTTGATATTTCACCCAT
The DNA here is from genome assembly GCA_022796855.1 of Clostridia bacterium. Lineage (GTDB taxonomy): Bacteria > Bacillota > Clostridia > TANB77 > CAG-508 > RGIG8482. Next base: position 7,950 of record JAAWJM010000012.1, read on the forward strand.
TGTTTCAACAAATGTGGAAGCCCTTACAACCTCCACCTCTCCTGTTTATGGCCTTGCTCTTTTAGCACTTGTTTTTAGTTTTGCTTATTTTCTTTACCCAAAAAAGAAACTAAGACGAATGTCATAAAAAAACTTTACCTGAATACCTTTATAAAAAAGGAGTGATAAAAAATGGAACGTAATACCGATTTTACTGGATTTCCACCATATGATAATATGACCTTCAACCCAAATTTAGCCAATGACGCCATGTACCAAGACCCTATGTTTAATCCTATTGTTCAGTACGAGCAAGCATATATGTATTATCGCTATTTAGCACAACAAATGGATTATAAGATTAAATGCAAAGAATATGACCGTATGTGTGGGAATAAGGAGCAAAAAGAACGAAGAATTGAGTAAATTTTAAGAAAAACACCTTCAATTACGATTGTAATTTACAAGAAAAGAGGAATTTTTAAAGATAGTTTGACATATAATAACAAATATAGTATACTATATTTATATTAATCAGTCGTCGAAACTGCTTAATGTCTGTGTATGTGTTTAGGGACACATACATTTTTTAATCGATATGAGTAATTTGTAAGGAGGCTCATCATGAAAAGAAGAAATTTATTTATAACGTTAATAGTAACAACAATTGTTCTTATTGCAATTATTGCATTAATAAATATTATTGGTACATCGAACAAATCTTTAAAAACAGAATTAGAACAAAAAGGATTTGATATTTTGGGAAGTGAACACTGTATGTCTGACCATTCTTTAGAAGGAGGAGGAGATGCTTTTACAACATGGGAATGTAAGTTATGTGGAAAAATTGCAGAAAATCCAGATACTAATGTGCCAACATTGTGTGAAAAATGTGCTAGAAAAACAAATAGATGTAGTCATTGTGGAAAGTTACAATAATATTAACAGTAAGTTTGCCTCAAAATCGAGTAGAGAATAAATTATTGATTTTGAGTAACCCTCTAGGATACGCCTATACTCTCCTCATTAACACATTCTAACTATTATTCGCCCCTGATTTTGGTGTTTGAAACACTACAAATTGTTCAACCTTTCAGAAAAAAATTTTTCCTACTATGGTATCTACTGACTTCTTGCAGTAAACCTTTTTCCACCATTATTCCTAATGTCCACAAAACCTCACGGAGTAAGTCATCTAATTTTCCTCTTTTACTCACTTGATTTACTTGATAAAGTTATGTACATCTTTTGGACTTTGACTTCATAAGTAGTCTTATCCGCTTACCAAGCTTTAGTATCAAGTTTTTGTACATTGAGCCAAGATTTTGCTACACACTTTCTTCACGTCACATCTCACGATGGACCGCTTGCGTTTCACTATGTGGTTGGCGATGTATACCTCCACTACGGACTTTCACCGATTAACTAAACAACATGCCCGTCGCACGTAAAAAAGAAGTGACTAGGGAACCACTTCTTGATTAGTTTTGCTACTAATCCTCAGTTTTTTGGTCATCCAATTTCGTATTGTCTTTTACAAGCAACAATACAATTAAACGCCAAATCAAGTCGAAACTGCTCATTTATCTGCCTCCTTTCACAAAGATTTCCTTTTTGAAAGGATATTTTTATTATATTTTATTTTCCAACAAATTATAATCATTTTACATGAAAAAAGCAAAAGTTTGTTTACTTCTTACATAACAACATTAAGAATGGTTTTGTCTTTTTCAATTTTACTTTCTTGTATTTGATATATGGTTTGTAGTTCCTTTACTGCTTGCTTTGCTTTTTCTTCTTCGGAGGCATGAATATAGGCTAATACTTCTCCCTTTTTTACAAAATCACCTTTCTTTTTTCTTAACACAATTCCTACGGTTTCGTCAATTGGGTCTTCTTTTTTTATTCTTCCTGCTCCTAGTTTGCCAGATAATTCACCTATGTCTCTTGCTGGAAGTTTGCTTACATAGCCTTCTTGAGTTGCTGTTACTTCTAAAATATAGTTTGCTTTTTCAAATTTTTGCGTGTTTTCTAAATAAGTCGTATCGCCTCCTTGGTTTTCTATTAGTTCTACAAACTTTCGGTAGCTCTCACCTGTTTTTATTTTTTCTAACATGGTTTGTTTGTTTTTCTCAATATCTTCGCCAAGACCTGCTAATTTTATCATATACGCTCCTAATTCTAGGACTACTTCTTTTACATCTTCTGGCATATCACCTTTTAAAAACTGAACTGCTTCAATGACTTCTAAGTTATTTCCTACCGCGTAGCCTAATGGTTCCTCCATATTGGTAATGACGCAAACCGTTTCTTTGCCTGCTAATTTTCCAATACGGTTCATCATTTCAGCTAATTTTTTTGCTTCTTCCTCAGTTTGCATAAAAGCTCCATTTCCACAAGTAACATCTAATACAATGTTACACGCTCCTGCTGCTATTTTTTTACTCATAATACTTGAAGCAATTAATGGAATACTATCGGTACATGCAATGGTATCTCTTAGGGCATATATTTTTTTGTCTGCTGGTGCTAAGTTTAAGGTTTGCCCAATTAAACTAATTCCAATCTTTTTTACATTTTCCATAAATTCTTCTATTGAAATATTCGTACAATAACCGGGAATGGATTCTAATTTATCAATAGTTCCCCCTGTAAAGCCTAACCCTCGTCCAGACATTTTTGCTACTGGTATCCCAAAAGATGCAATAATGGGTGCTAAAATTAGTGTAACTTTATCTCCCACTCCACCAGTGCTATGCTTATCTACTACATTTTTTCCAAATATCGATAAATCTAACATTTCCCCAGAATGTGCCATACTTAATGTTAAATTTGTAATTTCCTCATCTGACATACCATTTAAGTAAATTGCCATTACTAATGCTGCTGCTTGGTAATCGGTAATCTCTCCCTTGGTATAGCCTTCTATAAAATATGCAATTTCTTCTTTTAATAATTCCTTTTTATCTCTTTTTTTGGCAATAATTTCAATAATATTCATTTTTAATTCCCTTTAAACAAAATTTTTCGTAAAACTTTTTCGATGAATTGGGCATAAACCATATTCTTTAATAGCTTCAATATGTGCTTTGGTTCCATAACCTTTGTGCTTTTCAAATCCATATTGTGGATAGATTTCATCCCATTGTCTCATCATTCGATCCCTTGTTACTTTTGCTAAAATCGAAGCAGCCGAAATACTATAACACAGTGCATCTCCTTTTATAATTGACTGGTATGGAATTCCTAATGTGTCAATTCCTTTTAGGGCATCTACTAGTATTACATCTGGTTTAACACTTAATTCTTTTAAAGAAGTAGTTAGTCCTGTTTTGGTTGCTTCTAAAATGTTTCTTTCATCTATTTCTTTTTGGTCTATAACACCAATACCATAACTCACTGCCTCTTCTATAATTTTATCATATAAGGCTTCGCGCTTTTTTTCAGAAACTTTTTTCGAATCATTTACTCCTTCAATCATGGAATCTCTTGGCATAATAACCGAAGCCACTACAACAGGTCCTGCAAGAGGTCCTCTTCCTGCTTCATCAATTCCACAAATATAGCGAACTTCTGGGTGTTTCTCGTAAAAATCTTCTTCTATTTTCTTCAGTTGCACTAATCTTATCTCTTCTTTTTCTTTCATTCTTTTAGTCCTTCTTTTATTTCATTTCTTATTTTTCTACTTCTACTACATCCTCATCTACTTTTAAATCTTTCATTTCAGAAAGTTTGTAATAAGTTTTATCTTTCGCTTCAAAACCTTTTACATAGATAATTTCATTAGTTTCATAATTCACAATGTACCCACTATCTTCATTTACCTTTTCTAGTCCCATTTCATTTAAATCGTTTTGTGATAACAAATAACAATTTTCGCTATCTTCTATTTTGTTTTCAGAAAGCAATTTTTCTACCTCTTTATTACCTGTTACCTCGGTTACTTTGGTTCCTTTGTAATTTGAGGTATCTTTATTAAATTTCGCTTGTTCTGAAATGGTCTTTGTTTTTGCCTGAATTAACATCATATTGGTATTAATATTTTGCAAATTTGCTTGTTTCACAATTTCCGTTCCTGTATAGATACCAATCGATGCTAAAATAATTAACACAATCACTGTAATGGTTAGTGCTACAATGGTAATTCCTTTTACCTTCTCTTCTTTTTTCATAAATATACCTCCCCTATTTTCATTTTCTTCTATTATATCGATAGTCCTTCATTATTTCAATAAAATTTTATGATTTTTTATCCTTTTCACACTTTTTTCACAAAAGTATTGTATGATAATGTTGATAAACGGATATTTTATTATTAATTGGAGGTTTTATTTATGGAAGAAAATTCAAACAACAAACAAACATATCAAGTCATCGATATGTCAGACCATGAAAAAAAAGAAAAAAAATCATCTAGTAGTTTTTCAAAAAGTATTTTATTACCATTTTGCTCTGGTGTTTTAGGTGCTACTTTAGTGGTAGGAACTTGTTTTGGTGTACCACAAATTCGTACTTACCTTATGGGGAAAACCGAATTTGTACAAACTTCATCTCCTTCACGGAAATACCGAAACACCTAGTAGCTTAACGAGTATTTCTCTTACGAATTATTCAGAAACTGGAATGAAAGTAGCAAGCAAGGTTCGTCCTTCCATTGTTGGAATTAAGGTCGAATATACCGCAAATTCTATGTTTCTTCGTAACTCTACTACCGCCTCTGCCGAAGGCTCTGGTATTATCATTTCAGAAGATGGCTATATTTTAACCAACAATCATATTGTTAATTCTACTTCAACCAATTCTTGGTATGAATTAGGAAAAGCCAATAAATTAAGTGTTTATTTGTATAATGACGAAACGGAATACCCTGCAACCATTATTGGAACCGATGAGCAAACCGACCTTGCGGTTATTAAAATTGATAAAACAGGCTTAACCCCTGCCGAACTTGGTGATTCAAGTCAAGTCCAAGTAGGTGAATTTTCAATGGCAATTGGAAATCCTTTAGGAATGGAAAGTAGTGTAACTGCTGGTATTATTAGTGCTGTCAATCGTAAAGTAACCGATACTGATGGAAAAACCTTTACATTAATTCAAACCGATGCTGCTATTAACTCAGGAAATAGTGGTGGAGCTTTGGTAAATGCAGAAGGAAAAGTTATTGGTGTAAATACTCTAAAACTTTCTGGTACTGGAATTGAAGGTATGGGATTTGCCATTCCAATTAATTCTACCAAAGAAATTTATGAACAATTAATCAATCATGGTAGTGTAAAAAGACCATATATTGGTATTACTGGAATTGATTTAGACCAAAAAACCGCAGACTACAATAAACTAGTGGTTGGTATTTACGTAAAAGAAGTAGAAACCTTTTCCTCGGCAGAAAAAGCAGGTATTAAAACAGGTGATGTTATTATTGGAGCAGATGGAAAAACCGTGAAAACTATGGATGAATTAAATGAAATTAAAAATGCACATGCCATTGGTGACCAAATGACCTTAAAAGTAAATCGTAATGGGCAAGAAATGGATATTACCTTAACACTTTCTGAACAACCTACCAAACAACCTTAAGATTTTCTTCATAATCAATTTGCAAGGTTTCCACGTTTCGTTCACAAAATGGACAAAATTGTTTTATAAGATATTAACATGAAAAGTATAAGTAAAGAATTGATAAGAAACTTTTCTTATATTTAGAACATCCCCTTTTATTTTCAAAAAGGCGACCAGAAAACTGGTCGCCTTTTTATGCTTAAAATACAATAACATCCATCTCATCTGTAAAATTCGCATTTCCATATGGATATACCAAATATAGCTTATTATTTGGTCCTAATATATAATTATCTGTATTTTCTAGTTTGTATATGTTACTATTTAAATCTCTTGTATACACATTATATCCTAAGTGTTTAAGCACTTCTGCTTCTTCATTTGCAAGCTTCACTTGTGCCATTATTGTATTTTCTACATTTGCTTTATTAAGTCCTTTTATTTCTAAAATTTGATTTAACGAAATTTCTTCATTAGTACTTAAATTATAGTTATATGTTTGAATAATCACTCTTTGTGGATTGTTTCCTTCTTTTAGTGTAGAACGAATGACAAGTGATAAAATATTGGTATTCACATATGCCATATAATCGATACTATAAATGGTATTTTGTGTTGCATTTTTCATAATATCGTTTGCTTTATCCACAAACAAAGACTGAATTTTTTTATTAAACTGTTCCACAGAAGTATTATTAGAAATATTAATAATCGGAACTTTTAAATCAATATCATAACGATTTTCCACCACTCTTTTGGTTTCTACTACCGTATAAATAATATCCTTACTTCCATCCTTTTTAGTAACCCCTAGGGTATTTACTCCACTATTTTGATAATCCAATCGATTTTCAAATTGTGTTTTAAATTTTTCTGCTAGATTTTTATTTTCTTCTTCCATTCCAATTGGATTTGGTAACGTATTGGTTGGCTCTGGCTCTTTTACTCCAAACTGTACATATAACGCCATCACCACAGCAAACACACATACCACACTAATTAATATAAAACAAAAAGTTCGTAAACTAATCTTCATTTCACTTCATCCCTTGTACTCTATTTAGGTTTTTTAAGGATTACCTATAAACCTATTTTTTCCTTTGTCCATTATATCATCTTTTCTACTAAAATGTAAACAAATTCTAGAATAAAACTTGACTTTTTTCCCAATTTGTATTAGAATAATTAAGCATTATGTGTTAGAAGTGGATAGATAAACTTCTCCCCGGTAGTTTATAGAACATTTCTAACAAAAAGAAAATGATAGAAATTTAAGAATGGAGGGTATTTATTACCATGAATAATACAACATACAGTATCAAAAAAGAAGAAATTGAAAGAAAATGGTATATCATCGATGCTGAAGGTAAGCCTTTAGGTAGAGTTGCCACTGAAGCTGCTAAGTTATTAAGAGGAAAACACAAACCAACCTATACACCTAACATGGATGCTGGTGATCATGTCATTATTTTAAATTGTTCAAAAGTGATTTTAACTGGTCACAAATTAGACCAAAAAGTTTACAGACATCATTCTGGTTATATTGGAGGAATGAAAGAAATTGTTGCAAGAGACTTACTTGCTAAAAATCCAGAAAAAGCAATGATGCACGCTGTAAAAGGAATGTTGCCACACAATAGTTTAGGTAGACAAATGGTGAAAAAATTAAGATTATATGCTGGTGATGTACATGAAAATGAAGCACAAAAACCAGAAAAATGGGAATTCTAGAAAAGTTAAGGAGGAAAATTAAATGCCTAAAGCAAAAAATGAAAAAATGATGTTCTATGGTACAGGTAGAAGAAAAAGTTCAATTGCAAGAGTTCGTTTAGTAGAAGGAACTGGAGTTATTACAATCAATGGTAGAAATATTGATGAATATTTTGGTTTAGAAACCTTAAAAGTAATTGTTAGACAACCATTAACCATTACAAACACACTTGCAAAATATGACGTTATTTGTAAAGTAACTGGTGGTGGATACACTGGTCAAGCAGGAGCAATCCGCCATGGTATTGCAAGAGCATTAAACGAAGCAAACAATGAATTTAGACCAGATCTAAAAACAAACGGATTCTTAACAAGAGATCCTCGTATGAAAGAAAGAAAAAAATACGGTCTTAAAAAAGCTCGTCGTGCGCCACAATTTAGTAAGAGATAAAAAGAAAAACCATTCTTATATTACAAGAATGGTTTTTTCTTATTCGTTCATCGTTCTTGAATTCTGTCCTAGTATTTGATATAATTAGCACAAATCAAGAAAGAGAGGTTTTTAGCATGAATAAAAATTTAGACTCATGCGAATATTCACAAAAGCACCACGCACCTGATTGTATGACTTGTCCCGCACGGTCTCAGTGCATGATATGTGGAGGTTCTTGTAAAAAATGTATCTTTTCACACGGTCCCTGTATGAAAAAGGGAAAAAAATCCTCGGCTCATTCCTGAGCCAAGGATTTTTTTCCTTTTGCGAAATACGCAAGCCAAATATATCCCCCATTTTATTTATGAATATCTACTGAATCTTCCCAAAATTACTTGACGAATTTTATCAAAAATTGTATGATATAGTATATTACATAAGGGAGGATTTTTCCATGGCAAAACATATACCAAACGCATTAACCATACTTCGTTTCATTTTAATTCCTTTTATTGTAGGATATTTAAGCGAAGAAAATTATATATTAGCATTTGTTTTTCTGACTCTTTCTGGATTAACGGATGTATTAGACGGCTTTATTGCTCGTAAATTTAATTTTATTACGAACTTTGGAAAACTGATTGACCCACTTGCCGATAAAGCAACGCAAGTTTCTGTTCTTGCCACCCTTACCTTACAACACATTATTCCTTTATGGATTTTAATTATTGTTTTATTAAAAGAATGCATCATGATTGCAGGAGCTTCCTTTCTTTATGGAAAAGAATTAGTGGTATCTAGCAAATGGTATGGAAAGCTTTCAACCGTATTGTTTTACATTGCCATTGTAAGCTCTTTCTTTATTAAACAATTTAATTTAACCATCTTTAATCATCCAGAATATAGTATGAGTCCTTTACCAGCATTTGACCAATACATTTACTATTTAGCCTTAATGATGACAATTTTCTCACTTGTCATGTACTTTAGGGCCTTTTATACGCAAGGATATCTAAAAAAAGAAAATTTAAAAATTAATGACGAAACCATACAAAAATAGAAGAGAATTTAGACATCTCTTCTATTTTCTCATATTTTTCTTTTACTCATAATCCTCAAGCGTACTATTTAGTTCCTCTTCTCCATAAATACGAATTCCTTCTTCTAAGCGTAATTTATCATTTTCGGTTAAATATTCTACGGTAATACCAGTTTCTTCTTTTAATACTTCTTCATTATTATCTTTTACTTGATATACCGCAATAATTCCGTCTTTCTCGCGTATGACAAAATGTTCATTACAAGTACTATTCATTCTTTTTCGTAATACCACTCGGCTACTTGAAAATTCTTGTACTTCCCAATCCTCTTGCAATTCTTCTAATTCTTCTTTTGTTTTATTTACATATTCCTCTGGAATTTTAACATACTCTTTTATGGTATGGTCGCATTCCTCATAATATTTCTCAAGAACCAAGGTTGCTTTTGGTGAAATTTTCTCCTTTTCCACACTACTTACACTAATCTCATTTACAATCATATTGTCTTTTAAAATGTTCTGCTCTTGAACGGTATTTTTAGATTCTGCCTGCATACGTGGCTCTTGTTTCGGACTACTATTTTGAAACAAATAATATCCCACTAAAATAGCAACTAAAATGATAATCATAACCCCAATTACATACATCCATTTTTTCATTACTTATTCCTTCTTTCCTTTTAATCATCTGTCTTTTATAGTATTTTCAAAAATGGAATTTTTATACAAGGAAGCTAAGCAATATTCTTTCTTAATTTTAACATCTATTTGAGATTGTATTTTTTCGATTTCTTTCAAATTATTTTCTGATAATAATTTTACATTTTGAATCTCCTTTGTGCTTGCTTCAATCTGATCAATTGCTAATCTCATGAAGTCAAATATATTTTGTGGGGTTTCTACTATTGTTCTATATCTCTTTTCTACTTCAATAAAATACCTTCTAATGGTTCTTCCTATTTCATTATTTTCTATCATTTTATAATCCATTTCTCAATCTCCCTTTTATCGTTTTTAGATCATCCTTTTAACGTTTCCTAATTTAAGCAAATGCTAAAGAATCTTTACTCTTATCAAAATTGTTCAAATCTAATTTAACATCTTATCTATCCAAACCTTCCCATTCTGATTCACTCGTATGGTAATTTCCCCATTTTCATCGGTTCGTAGTATTTTACTTCCGTATTTGTTTCAGTCTTTCTAAGACTTCGCCATTGGGGTGTCCAAATAGGTTATTTTTGCCTACTCCGATGAGTGAAATTTTAGGATTTACTGCTTTTAGGAATTCTTTTGTGGTTGATGTTTTTGAACCATGATGAGCAATTTTGAGGGCTGTAGCTTTTAGAGTATCCGTTCCTAGATAGGCTGTTAAAAGTTTTTGTTCGGCCTCTTTTTCGATGTCTCCTGTAAATAACATGTTAAAATTGCCATAATTTAGTTTTAACACAAGAGAATTATTGTTTAACCCTTGTAATTTCAATGGTTCTTCTGGATATAATACGTCTAACCATAAATTTTTTTCTATTTCTATTTGATTTCCTTTTTCTACGGTTTGTATGGAAACCTTTTTCTTTTTTGCTTGTTCGAGAATGGTTTTATATTCTTCCGATTCTTCTTTTTGTTTTCCGATAATAAGCTTGTTTACTTGCAACTTCTCTAATATTGCCATTAGTCCATTGCAGTGGTCGGCATCAAAATGGGACACCACCATCAAATCGATTTTCTTGATGCCATGATTTAATAAATAGGGAAGTAAAACCCTTTTTCCTACATCATATTTTTCCAAATTTACACTTCCTCCTCCATCCATTAAAATGGTTCTATGGTTTGGAGTAGTAACCAATGTGCAATCTCCTTGCCCTACATCGATAAAGTGAATACTAAGGTCTTGTGGCAAGGTTTTAAAAACAAAACAACTGATCATTATAATGGTAAGCACGGCTACTACTTTTTTCTTATTTCTCCATAGCCACTTTTTCCTATGTTCTATTCCTTTTAAAAATTGCTTGTGAATTCTCCTTTTATCCGTTTTTTGGCTTATGTTTTGGATCGATACCCATGTTAGCAAACTACAGTAATACAATACAACAACAAGGATTGGTGGTGAGCAAACAAGAACCTGCGACAATGGTAATTTAGAAAAAAACTCACTCATCCCAATTAATATGGAAAGTACGATACCTAATATGTTAGCTACAAATGGAATAGAAATCGGGATACTTACTAAAAAACCAAGCATAACAATCATTCCCATTAAAAAACTAACCATCATATTGGAAAGAAGAAATGTGAAGGAAATCGTTTGAAAAAACACCATACTAATCGGTAAAATCGCAACCCATGCAGAAGCCGATACGATACTAATCTCTTTTAATTTGGTTATCCATTTTTGTTTTTCGGTTTCTTCTTGTTTTTTTTCTATTTTGGCTTTTAATATTGGTACAAACCCTATTATTCCTAGTGTTGCACTATAAGATAAAATAAGCCCTGTATTGTTAATAGCAAACGGATTTTGTAGTAAAATCAAGCCTAAAGAAATTGCCATGTTATTGATGATATCGTTTTTTCTACAAACCAATACCGCTATATTTCCTAACATTGCCATTACACAAGCACGCCTTACCGAAGGGGTTCCGATTGGTAAGTATGATAAAAAAACTAAGCAGTAGCACGATACCAATTTTTATCTTTCTTTTTCCCACTCCCACTTTTTCTCCGAAGCCAATTCACAATTGTTATCAAATACGCTACATGCATTCCCGATACAGCTAAAATATGTGATAAACTACTCTGTCTAAAATTTTCTTTTACCTCTTCTTCCATCCCATCATCATTTCCTAATAAAATACCAAGTAAGATATCTTGATGATTTTTATTTGGGAGTTTTTTACGAATTTGCTCCTCCATAGCTTTTTGTATGTTACAAGCAAACTTTTTTACAACATTTCCTTTATCCTTGCTAAGAACTTGCACTTTTTTTACTGTAACTGTTCCGAACAATACCGGTTTGATTGTAAATATTTTCTATTATCAAAACCTTTGTCATTTCTAGCAACATCTGGTTTATGATATTCCCCAAGAAAGGAAATCTCATCTCCATATTCTAACTTAATTTCTTTGGTGATACGCATATTTACCATGATGTTACAAGAGTGTTTCTCAATCTTTTTTATTTCTACTTGATACTGTGTTACTTGCTCCTTTTGGATTGGATTACTAACCACCACTCCTACATAATTTTTTCCCATTTCCATTTGCTTATTTTTTTGTTCATATTTCTCATTTTCGATTTTGGTAATCAAGGTAGCCATTAAAAGACAAGCCAAAAACACCATTAGCCATTTTCTAAAAGCTAGCACCTCATCATATCTTTTTATTTTTTTATTTTTCGTGATTCCATAAGTCAAAATCCCAATAAATCCTACGACAAAAAGAGCTATACTGATATGACAGTATAGCCCAAATACAATTCCTATCATCCATCCGAATGGTAATGATTACCATTGGTCGTTTCACCATAAGCAATCCTTCTTTCTTTTTAAGAAGGTTCCTAAATGTTTTCTTAGAATATCCTCACTGCTGTTACATATCTCGTTTTATATGAACCGCTATTTAAGGATGATGTAATCACTCCCGTTTTTTCTGTTGACGCATGAATAAATTGATTGTTTCCTATATAAATTCCACAATGTCCAATTCCTTTGTGGGTTTTGTAATCAGAGAAAAATACAATATCTCCTTGTTGTAGATTTGCTTTTTCTACTTTGGTTCCTTTTTTGGATTGTGCAGAAGACGAATGTGGTAAACTTACTCCAAATTGTTTATATACATACATAACAAATCCAGAACAATCAAACCCAGAAGGTGTCGTTCCCCCATATACATAGCGAGAACCTAGATATTGTTTTGCCAATGCAACAAGTTCGCTTGTTTTACTTGATGTCGTTTCTTTTTTTACTTCTTCTACTGGTGGTGGTTGTATATTGGTAACTTCGGCATTTCTTGTTTCTGCACTTCTTGAGGTTACCTCTACTTTTTCATCAGAAAGATATTTTTTTGGTGCATACCCTTCGGTATTTTTATAAGTTATTTTACACCAAGTTCCCTCTTCTTTTATAATCGTTACTTTTGCATTTTTGCCAAGTACATCTACAATTTCACTTTCTGTAGAAGCTTCTTTTCTAATATTTAATCCGTCAGCTGAAACATAAGCTGTTTTATTTTCTTCTTTTTCTGGCTCCGTTGTTTGCTCTTCTGGTTCTTCTTTACTTGTTTGGTTTTCTTCTACTGGTGTACTTGTTGTTACGGTTTCTTCTTGGTTTTGTACACTTAATTGTTCTTTTCTAAGCCATCCCATTTTACCATTCACTGAAAGATACACCCATCCATTTGCTATATTAATTACCATTCCTTGCTCATTTTGTGCTATCGTTTCTGTTTTCATAGAATTTACTAATGGTCGCAAAGATAATTTTGCTTCCTTTATAATCCATATCTTACTTCCCTGTGTTATGTTTGCCAAGTCGTTTGTTATTGGGGCACTCACTGGATTGGTTACTTGATTCTCTCTTACTGTATTCGTTATTGGTTCTTCTGTTGTCGTATTTTCTAGTGTATTAGTACCTTCCTTTGTTCCTTGGTTGGTACTATTTTGGCTATTATCCTTTGTTTCTTGGTTTTGTTCTTTTGTATTATTTTGGTCATCATCACTTGTTTCTTGGTTAGCTATTTCTACTAGTTCTTTTTTCACATACCCTTTTATTTTTTTGTAATTGACACGATACCAACTTCCCTCTTCCTCTAGTATTTCAAATTCGTCACCCTTTGGTATAATTTCCAAAGTAATCGAACTTTCTTCTACTGTCTTTTTCAATTTTGCATTTTTCGTTGCTTTTCCTGTATCGCCTGCAAATACAACTGTGGTTAACCCTATCATAAGTAGAAATAGAAGTAACACGATGATTACTTTTTTCAAGTTTACCATAACAAATACTCCTTTTTCAATTAGACTTTTTGTATTATATCTCACCTCAAAGAAAAAGTCAATTTTGAATTCGGCAAATAATTCGATTACACTCTTCATAAATACTTTTTTCATCGATTTTCTTTATTTTTCTATTTTCCATTAAAATCTTTCCATTTATTATTGTGGTTTCGACATTTGTCCCCTTTACATTATATACAATTTGGGCGAAAATGTTATTAACTGGCTGAGAGATTGCGTCTTCTAAATTTAAGATAATCATATCCGCCTTTTTTCCTTCTTCTAAACTTCCCACTTCTTGTAATCCTAATGCCTTTGCACCATTTATGGTTGCCATTTTTAATACTTCGTAGGCAGATAATTTCATTGGATCTTCGTTTATGCCCTTTTGCAAAAGAGCAGTAAATTTCATTGTTTCAAATAAATCTAAATTACTACCACTACCTTGTCCATCCGTTCCAAGGCTAACAGTAATTCCATTTTCTTGCATACTCGTAATGTCTGCTATTCCACAACCAAGTTTTAAGTTACTAACGGGACAGTGTGCAATATCAATATCTTCTTTTGCCAATTCTTCTATTTCTTGTTTGGTTAATTTTACAGCATGTGCTAATATGACATGCATTCCTTTAAAGTAGCGTTTAATTAATTCCACTGGACTTTCTACTTGATATTGTGTCTTTATATCTTCTGCTTCTTTTCCATTTTCACAAAAATGAATATGAACTGGTAAATCATATTGTTTTGCAAGTACTACACATTTTTTGATGTATTCATCATTAGTCGTATAAAACCCATGTATTCCAATATTAAATGTAATATTTTCTTGTTTTCCCTGATATGTATTTAATAATTTTTTTAATTCCTCTATTCTTGTATCTCCATCGCCTGTCATATCCATTAATGTTCTTGTCGTTTGTATACGAACTCCTGTCTCAGTTGCTGCTTTCATAATTTCTTCTGTCATAAAATACATATCATTTATGGTGGTAGTTCCTGTTTTTATCATCTCTATAAAAGACAATAAAGAAGCATCATAAATATCTTCTTTGCTCATTTTGTCTTCCATTGGCCAAATTTTCTTTTCTAACCAATCTTGCGTCATATAGCCATCCACTGTCTCACGAAAAATACTCATTGGCACATGAGAATGTGTATTAATAAGCCCAGGCATCACAATTTTACCACTTGCATCAATTACTTTATTGGCATTTTCACTAATCCCTCTTCCCATCTTCTTAATCCTCGTGTCCTCAATCAAAATATCCGTATCTTTCTCCCATTTGGGACGTTTCTCATCCATTGAAATTACATTGGCATTTTTAATTAAAATTCTCATATACTTTTCTTCCTTTCTATTATCCAAAAGTTTTCATTAAATCATTGACAAATCTCAACCAGTATCATATAATGTAAATAAATAAGAATAAGGGCGAACCCTTATTCATCGATTATTTGATTAGATTGGTTGATATCTGCTGTTGCTGGGCGGATATCAACTTTTTCTTTGTCTAATCGAATTTGGTACCCTAAGATACCAACTACGCCTGCCAACACAGTTAAACAAAGAATTACAAATCCAATTCCTATGTATTTCTCCATAGTGAACCTCCTTCTTTTGTATTTACATCTAACCATCTTGCGAAGGTTAAGTGCATAAATTAGCATTTGGTGCACATTAGCCAAATACTAATTTATGCACCCAACCCGAAGAAGGCAAACAACCATTTGTATTTTATCAAAATAAATATGTAATGTCAATGAAATTTGAAATATTTATATTTTTATGCTCTTTACTTTTTATGGGGCTTTTTTATCTTAAACTGAGTCGGGAAATAAAAAATAGCAAGGTAATTACAATTTCTTGTAACCCTTGCTATTTCTATCTTATGCGTATATCTTACGCAATAATGTCAGCAACAATTCCTGAACCTACTGTACGTCCACCTTCACGAATAGCGAATCTTAATCCTTTTTCGATAGCGATTGGAGTGATAAGTTCGATTGTCATTGAAATGTTATCTCCTGGCATTACCATTTCGGTTCCTGCTGGTAATTCGATAACACCTGTAACGTCTGTTGTTCTAAAGTAGAATTGTGGTCTGTATCCGTTGAAGAATGGTGTATGACGTCCACCTTCTTCTTTTGTTAGAACGTATACTTCAGAAGTGAATTTTGTATGTGGATTGATGGTTCCTGGTTTTGCTAGTACTTGACCTCTTTCGATGTCTTTTCTATCAATACCTCTTAATAGAACACCAATGTTATCTCCTGCTTCTGCTTGGTCTAGTAATTTTCTAAACATTTCTACACCAGTAACAACAGTTTTTCTGCTTTCCCCAGATAATCCTACGATTTCGATTTCATCAGAAAGTTTTACAATACCTCTTTCTACTCTACCGGTTGCAACTGTTCCACGTCCTGTAATAGTGAATACGTCTTCAACTGGCATTAAGAATGGTTGGTCTACTGGTCTTTCTGGTGTTGGAATATAGCTATCAACTGCTTCCATTAATTCTTTCATGCAAACATATTCTGCTGCATTTGGATCGGTAGAAGTTGATTCTAATACTTTTAGAGAAGATCCTTTAATAATTGGAATATCGTCTCCTGGGAAATCATAGCTTGATAATAAGTCTCTAACTTCCATTTCAACTAATTCTAATAATTCTGGATCGTCTACCATATCACATTTGTTTAGGTAAACAACGATGAATTTAACACCTACTTGTCTTGCAAGTAAGATATGCTCTCTTGTTTGAGGCATTGGTCCATCTGCTGCAGATACTACTAAGATAGCACCATCCATTTGAGCAGCACCTGTAATCATGTTTTTAACGTAGTCAGCATGTCCTGGGCAGTCAACGTGTGCATAGTGTCTGTTGTCTGTTTCATATTCTACGTGAGCTGTGTTGATTGTGATTCCTCTTGCTTTTTCTTCTGGAGCACCATCGATTTGATCGTATGCTTCAAATTGAGCTTTTCCTAATAAGCTTAAGTATTTTGTGATTGCTGCTGTTGTTGTTGTTTTTCCGTGGTCAACGTGACCGATTGTTCCGATGTTAACGTGTGGTTTTGTTCTTTCAAATTTAGCTTTTGCCATTTTTGAATTCCTCCTTTAATTTTTTTATATTTTTTAAAATTTAATAACGAATGTATTGTTTGCACTAGTATTTTATAATACTTTTGCTAAAATTGCAACATTTTTGTTACATTTTCTTTATCTTCTCTATTCCTCTTTCTTTGCACGAGATGCTACAATGGCATCTAATACTGATTTTGGAACTTCTTCGTAGTGTGATGGTTCCATTGCATAGGTTCCTCTTCCTTGTGTTTTTGAACGAAGGTCTGTTGCATATCCAAACATTTCAGATAATGGAATAAATCCACGAATGATTTGGTTTCCACTTCTTGCTTCCATTCCTTCCATTCTTCCACGTCTTGAGTTAATGTCTCCTATAACGTCTCCCATGTATTCTTCTGGAACTGTTACTTCTACTTTCATAATTGGTTCTAGGATAACAGATTTTCCTTTTTTACATCCTTCTTTAAATGCCATAGAACCTGCAATTTTGAAGGCCATTTCTGAAGAGTCAACTTCGTGGTAAGAACCATCTACTAAAGTAGCTTTAAAGTCGATAACAGGATATCCTGCAAGGACACCGCTTTCAGAAGCTTCTCTAATACCTTCTTCAATTGGTTTAATGTATTCTTTTGGAACAGCACCACCAACGATTTTGCTTTCAAATTCGACACCAGTTCCTGGCTCTAATGGTTCCATTTCTATCCATACATGACCATATTGTCCACGACCACCAGATTGACGGATGAATTTTCCTTCTACTTTTACTTTTTCACGAATGGTTTCTTTGTATGCAACTTGTGGTTTACCAACATTTGCTTCTACTTTGAATTCTCTTTTTAATCTATCTACGATAATATCTAGGTGTAATTCTCCCATTCCGGCAATAATAGTTTGACCTGTTTCATGGTTTGTATATGTTTTGAAAGTAGGATCTTCTTCTGCTAATTTTGCAAGAGCAATTCCCATTTTTTCACTTGCAACCTTATCCTTTGGTTCAATTGCAATATCAATAACTGGTTCTGGGAATTCCATGGATTCAAGAATTACCGCATGAGCAGGATCACAAAGAGTATCTCCTGTTGTCGTATCTTTTAATCCTACAGCTGCTGCAATATCTCCTGAGAATACTTCTTCAATATCTTCTCTATGGTTTGCATGCATTTGTAGAATACGTCCAATTCTTTCCTTCTTGTCCTTAGTAGAGTTTAATACAGTAGAACCTGCTTGTAAGGTTCCTGAATATACTCTAAAGAAACAAAGTTTTCCAACAAATGGATCGGTTGCAATTTTAAATGCTAATGCAGCAAATGGTTCATTATCTCCTGTTTTTGCTTCAATTTCATTTCCTTCTAAATCGACACCTTTAATGTGTGGAATGTCTAATGGAGATGGCATGTAATCTACAATGGCATTTAATAACTCTTGTACACCTTTGTTTTTATAAGAAGAACCGCAACATACAGGAACGATGTTATTATTAATAGTTCCTTTACGTAGTCCTTTTTTAATTTCTTCCTCAGTTAATTCTTCTCCTTCTAGGTATTTCATCATTAAATCGTCATCTTGTTCTGCTGCTGCTTCAATCATTTGACTTCTATATTTGTTTGCTTCTTCTAGCATATCCGCAGGAACATCACATTCTTCAATTTCTTTTCCTAAATCATCTTTATGAACAAATGCTCTCATTTTAATTAAATCTACAATTCCTTGGAAATTGTCTTCTGCTCCAATTGGTAATTGAACAGGAACTGCGTTTGCATTTAAACGATCTTTCATTTGTTCCACACATCCTAAGAAGTTAGCACCAGTAATATCCATTTTATTTACATATGCCATTCTTGGAACATGATATTTATCAGCTTGTCTCCATACAGTTTCAGATTGTGGTTGTACCCCACCTTTAGCACAAAATACGGTTACAGAACCATCTAATACTCTTAGGGATCTTTGTACTTCAACCGTAAAGTCAACGTGACCTGGTGTATCAATAATATTAATTCTATGGTTTAACCAATGAGTGGTTGTTGCAGCAGATGTGATGGTAATTCCTCTTTCTTGTTCTTGAGCCATCCAGTCCATGGTTGCTGCACCTTCATGGGTTTCACCAATTTTATGAACACGACCTGTATAGAAAAGTATTCTTTCTGTTGTGGTAGTTTTACCAGCATCAATATGAGCCATAATTCCTATATTTCTGGTCATTTCTAGTGAGACTTCTCTTTTACCCAATTTATTTTCCTCCTTACTTTTTCTATTGTTTGATAAAATTTACCATTTATAATGTGCAAATGCTTTATTTGCTTCTGCCATTCTATGCATATCTTCTTTTTTCTTGAATGCTCCACCGTTTCCAGCAACTGCATCCATAATTTCACCAGCTAATTTTTCAGCCATTGTTTTTTCATGTCTGTTTCTAGCATAAGTTACAAGCCATCTTAGTCCTAATGTTTGTCTTCTTTCAGGACGAATTTCTAATGGTACTTGGTATGTTGCACCACCAACTCTTCTTGCTTTTACTTCTAGTACAGGCATTACATTTTCTAAGGCTTGTTCAAAAACTTCTAATGGATTTTTTTCCTCTTTTTCTTTAATTACGTCAAATGCACCATATACAATTTTTTGAGCAACACTCTTTTTTCCATCTAACATAACATTGTTGATTAATTTGGTAACCACTTTGCTATTATAGATTGGATCTGGTAATACATCTCTTTTTGCTATATATCCTTTTCTTGGCACTATTCTTCACTCCTTTTCTAGATGTACTAGATATTAGAAATTAGTATTTTAGAGTTTAGGGAGCATCTCCATACCTAAATATCTATTTTCTTTTATCTTTTTAACATCTTAATTTTTGATATTTATATAAAATATCGAAAGTTACTCTGGAAAGTATTCTTTCCCGTATAGTGCTTTTATAAATCTATCTAAATTTAAGTACCTTAAGTTTAGTAAGAATTACAAGCACTAATTTCCAAAAATTTTATTTTTTTGGTTTTTTTGCTCCGTATTTTGAACGAGCTTGCATTCTGTCTTTTACTCCTGCTGTATCTAAGGTTCCTCTTATAATGTGGTAACGAACACCAGGTAAATCTTTTACCCTTCCTCCTCTAATTAGAACAACACTGTGCTCTTGTAAGTTGTGTCCAATTCCTGGAATATAAGAAGTTACTTCATAACCGTTTGAAAGTCTAACTCTGGCAACTTTTCTTAATGCTGAGTTTGGTTTCTTAGGGGTTACGGTTTTAACAACAGTACATACACCTCTTTTTTGTGGTGCTCTTGCATCGGTTAATGTTTTTTTCCTAGAGTTATAACCATGTTGTAATGCAGGTGCAGTTGATTTTGAAGTTGTTGTTTTTCTTCCTTTTCTTACTAATTGATTAATCGTTGGCACTTAAATTTCACCTCCTTACATTTGACAAATGTTTCATTTTTATGACAAATAAAACCGTTACGGAAATGCCACTTTTCGCATTTTACCATAACGGTTTATATTCTATCACGATTTTTTTAGAATGTCAACGGTTTTTTGTTAATTTTACTCCATTGTTATTGGCGCTCTTTCTTCTTTTCTTCCTTCTTGTGCATGTTGTATTGCCGATTCATGATTAATATTATATTTTTCCATACCTAAGTTTTCTCTTGAACTTCTTTTTGGTTCTTCTACTACTTGTGTATTCGCCATATCTCTTTTCTTTTTTCTATTCAAAAACTTAAATTTCTTTTGCTTTTCACTCTTATCTAATAATTTTGTTTTATTAGTAAGTTTGCCAAACATACCCTGTATTTTATAGGCAATTCCTGCGAAAAATCCTTTTTCTACTTTAGCCATTCCCATACTCTTTGCCATTTTTGCAATCTGTTCCATTTCTTTTCTTACTTCTTTTGGAACTGCTTGACCTTTTAAGTCATATCGTACATCTATTCCTTTTTCTTTCATTAATCTCGTAGTTTCCGCTTTCGATATACTATTGACTACAATATCAATATAATCATTCATCATTGTTGTATTTAGCCCTTGATCCATTTTATGTAAGCATTTTAGAATATCTACGCATGCACCATCCATTGCATTAATTTTCTCTAGTGTATCATCATCAATTCTATCATCAAGTTCACTTCTTTTTATAATATTCCAAGAAAATCCTCCCCATGGATTTTCTTTTTGTATTTCATAAGAATCGCTTTCAATAAGATATTGAATTTTAATATTACCATTTTTATTCATTTCTACAGGGTTTGATCCTCTCGGAGTTTGTGGTGCTGGGTTTTGTCCTGCTGGAGCTTGTGGTGCTGGGTTTTGTCCTGCTGGAGCTTGTGGTGCTGGTTTTTGCCCTGCTGGAGCTTGTGGTGCTGGGTTTTGTCCTGCTGGAGTTTGCTGTGCCGGGTTTTGTCTTGTTGAATTTTGTTCATTACTGTTTTGTAAGGATTTTTCCCTTTTTTCTACTCTCTTTATCATCCTTGTTAATGCCTTAATCTTTTCTTCTTCATCAAGCAATTTTGCAATTTCCAATTGTTCAAGACAAATATCCTTTAAGTTTTTACTAACCATAGTAAGTAACTCATTTTTTATTATCTCTTCACTAGTAGAATATTCTTTTATAATACCTATTATCCTACTTATATTTTCGTTGTATTCTGGTATTAACAAATCTTCAAAATTTTGCTCCTTTTCTCTATACATTAATTCTAATGCAGCTACCAAACATTTCTTTTCTCCATTTAAAGCTTGAATAGATGCCCTTTCTGCTGGTGATAGTTCATCGTCATGAGATTCTGTCATTTGAAGTACCTCATCGCGTTCCTTTACTTTATTAACTAATTTTGCCAATCTTTGATAATGAGGATGTTCTTTTTCCACTTTCCCTAAGCAATTTTCATATATTTCCACTAGCGTCTTTCCTTTTGTCTCTAAAGCAATTGTTAGTGCTTCATCAACATCCTTCATTGCTAAATTTTTATATTTTACTACTAAATAATCAGGCGATAATAAATCCTCACGACCTTCTTCACGTTCCTCATATATTGCTTTTATTGCTTGCCATTTTTCCTCTTCTGTCATTTTATTCCAGTCTTTTTCTGGCTCTTCTACTGGTGTCTCTTCTTGCGCCCCTATTGTTTGTTTTTGTGTTTCATCTACCGTTTCAATATTTTCGTCACTTAAAATTCTATCTATTTCTTGCTTTGACAGGTCAGTTTTATTATCTTCTACAACCTCTACTTCATCCTCTGTAAGTTTATGTATTGTCTCCTCTTCTACTTCTTCTTCAGTTTCTTTGCTCGTATCTCGTTCTTCAAGGTCGTTTCCTTGTTCTTCTAATATAATATTTTCTTCTTCCCAACCAGTAATTTCAATTAAGCTTTGAATTCCTGCTTCACTTGCAAAATCAATCACATCGTATTTTGTTTCAAAAGAGGCTAATGTATTTCGTGCTCCTTCTAATTCTTCCATAGCTTGATTTATTACTTTACTATATTCACTAAGTTCTTGTATTCTTTTTTTACTTTCTTCATCCGCTACAGTATACATTTTCTTAAATGTTTCTGTACTTTTAACTTCTTCGGATTCTTTTTCTAATTTTGATTTTAATTTCATTGCTATCTTTTTTTCGTTTTCAAATGATTTATGCTGTTTCTTTACTTCTTCTAATTTGTCTGATTTATCTTTAATATCTTGCTCCATTTTTTCTTTACTTGAGGCAATATATTCTTTTGCCTTCGCATAAACACTCTCTTGTTTTTCTTTTTGTGTATTCATTCTTTCTTGCTTTTCTTCTTCAATTCTAGCTCTTGTTTGTTCTACTTCTTCGTTCGCTTGTGATAATTCTTTGTTTCTACTATTATACTGCCTTGCATATTCTTCTAATTTTTTTTGATTTTCTCTTCTTTCATCTTCTACTGGTTTATATACCTTTTCTCCTAATGTTTTTAATCTAGGCATTACTTCATCAAAGATATCCCTATTCTTAATTGCTTCATTTTGTCTTTGCTTTGCTTCATCAAGTCTTACTTGGCTTTCTTCTACTTTTGCCAAGGCTTCTTTCTCCATATTTTCCCATTTTTCAGACATATCTTCTTTAGTAAATTCCACATAATCTTTTAATAGTGGTTTCATTTCTTCAAAAAATTGGTTTTCTTCCATTTTTATCTCCCTTCAAACTGGTTAAATTTACTCTTTTTATTCTCCACCCAATAATACTTCATAGGATTTATCTTTTTCTTTCCCTTTTTTTCTGTGGAAAAATCCCATTGCAGTTCTTCTTTGCTCTTCTTGTGAAAGTCCTGCATTTAATTCTTCTTTATATGCATTCATTTTTTGCTTTCTCTCACTTTTCAAAAACTCAGGTATCTCCCAATCTTGTTTTTCTTGTATTATTGCCTGTCTTTCTTCTTCCTTTTGTTTTGCTCGTTGTTCAGATCTTTGTGCCGCTTGTTCGACCATCTCTTTACGCGCATTTTCATCCCTGCCAATTGCCCTACGAGTTGCCTCCCATCGTCTTATTTGTTCATTCTTTGCCTTAGTCGCTACTTCTTGTGCCCCTTGTATTGCCATTCCAACATAATCAATTTCTTTATTAGGATTCGTCTCTTGTACTTGTTTCTTTCTTTCCTCTTCTGCCGATAATACAACCTTTTTTTGAATATCTTCTTGGCTCATTTCCTCTTGCAAGCTTCCACTATCCTGCTGTTGTCTTTGTTCCTCTTGTTTCTTTTGTCTAGCAATATCTCTTATTTGTTGTTCTCTTTTTTCTACATTTTTTTGCCACGTTTCATTAATCTCTTCATCACTCTTTATTACCGTTCCTTTTCCTGCTTCTAATAAGTCAATACCCAAATAACGATTTAGTCCATTTCGAAACATACCTCTAATATTTTTTACTATTGTCTTTGTAGCTTGAACAAGATTTGAAAAAACATTTCCTTTTTTTGACTGTGCTTCATTTTCATTTGCATATTCTACTGTTTCTTGCACTTTCGTTTTTTCTATCTGTTCTTGTTCTCTTTGTTCTATTTTTTGCATTGTCGCAAAAATATCTTTTGCTTTTTTAGCATTCTTTTCATCTAGTGCTTTTTTACATGCTTTATTATACATCCTTGCAATGGTCATCGTTTCCATTTTTTCTTGTTCTTTTTCAATTTGCTCTATACTTGCATTTTCTAATTTTCTTACATATCCTGCTTTGATATCAACATACTCAGGTGTTAATAAATCCTCACAGGTCTTTTCTTTTTGTGCTAATGCTAGTTTTATTTCGTCAATTTTAACCCTTCGTAATTCTTCTCTTTCTTGATTTTCTACTATATCTACTAAATATTGTAACTCGCCTTCCCCTATGTTTGTATAAGAATTTAATTCATCTAATTTTGCTTGTTCTTGTTCTACTTCTCTTTTTGCTTGATTAACAGCACTTTTGCGTCTTATTAGTTCATCAATTTGACTTCTCACTTTTTCATCAATTGCAGTATAAATTACTTTATAGGCTTCTGCACCTTGTAATTCTTTTTGTTTCTTCATTTCTCTTCTTAACTTATAGGCTACTTTTTCTTCTGTTCTTGCACTATGATATATCGCCTTCATTTCTTCTAGTTTATTACGTTTTTCCTTAAGAATTGGTTCTATTTCTTCTCTTTTTTCTTTCACATATTGTTCCATTTGAGTATGAATTTCATGTCTTATCTTCTCAAGCTTTGCTTGTCTTCTTGTTTCGATTTGTGCCTGTGCTTGTTTTAATTCATACTCTGCTTGTGCCAATTCTACTTTCGTATTATTGCATTGGTTTCGATAATCCGCCAATTTTTCTTCATTTTCTTTCACATTATCTTGCATTTGTTCGCATAAATTAGGATCCATCGTACTAAGTTCAGGAATTAAAGCCTTAGCCTTTTCGTTATATGCTATTGCTTTATTTATTTTTTCATTTAATTTCTTTACTTCTTCACTTTTTCTAGTTACTTCATTTTGCCTTTCATCTCTTACATTTACCCAATCTTTTGGCACTTCTCCTTTTGTAAATGTTAGATAATCTTTTAGTAGTGGTTTCATTATTTCAATAATTACTTTTTCACTATCCATATTTATCTCCTCCAAGGTTTTGCTAAAAATTAGCAAAATCCCACTTATATCTATTCTAACATAGATACTAGAAGTTGACAAGTGTTTTTTATGTAAATTCGTCGTTTTTTAGTTATTTTTCCATATTTATGCCATTTATGTCGTATTTATTACAAAAATGTTACTATTTTGAACCAAATTTTATACAATTCTTCTTATTATTAGAACGACCAATGGTCGCTCTTGTACAAATTTTAATTTATCTTTTTTCCTCATTCTTATTCTAAGCCGATAAATAGCATCGTCCTCTACATTTTGTAATGAAGCAATTGCTCTATCTGCTAATTTGCCATATTTTACTTTTTTGTCTTTAATTCGCTCTTCTAATTCTGGCAAAATTCCAAAATTTGCATTCATTGGTTGAAATTTTTCATTTGGTGTAGCAATATAGTTTGCTAATGCCCCTATCATGGTATCTTTTGGAAAAATGATTTTTTCTTTCCCTTGTAACCTATTTACAACATTCATTCCTACTACTAGACCTGAACTAATGGATTCTACATAGCCTTCTACTCCTGTAATTTGTCCAGCAAAATATATGTTAGGATTCTTCTTGAAACAATAGGTAGCATCTAGTAATTCACTTGAGTGAAGATACGTATTTCGGTGCATAACACCATATTTTATAAATTCCGCTTGTTCTAATCCTGGTATCCTTGAAAATACTTTGTTTTGTTCTCCAAATTTTAGATTGGTTTGAAACCCTACCAAATTATACATACTTGCACTAACATCATCTTGCCTTAGTTGCACTACCGCATATGGACGTCTACCGGTTCTTGGGTCCGTAAATCCTACTGGTTTTAGTGGTCCAAAACGAAGAGTATCGACTCCTCGTTTTGCCATAATCTCGATTGGCATGCAACCTTCAAAGATTTCTCGTTTTTCAAATTCATGTAATGTTACTACTTCAGCTGAAATTAATTCTTGGTAAAAGGTTTCATATTCTTCTTTGTTCATTGGCAAATTAATATAACTTGCTTCTTGGTTCGTGATACGCTTTTTCCAAACTTCGATTTCTTCTTCTTTTCCTCTTTCTTGGTCATAACGGTTTCCGGTAAAATGCAATCTCCATATTAATACTATCTTTCTTCACAATTGGTGCTGCTGCATCATAAAAGTATAGTCGTTCTTTTCCCGTGAGTTTTGAGATATTTTCTGCAAGACGATTTGAGGTTAGAGGTCCTGTTGCAATAATAGTAATATTGTTTGATGATGCTTCCCTTGTAAGTTCTTCTCCTGTAAATTCTTCATGAAAGATTTCGATATTGGGATTTTCCTGTATGCTCTTTGTTACTAATTTTGAAAATTCTTCCCTATCCACTGCCAAGGCTTGACCCGCTGGCACACTGGTTTTGTCTGCACATTGTATTAATAATGAGTCTAACATGCGTAACTCTTCTTTTAACAATCCACAGGCATTGGTATGTAAATTGGATTTAAACGAGTTACTACATACAACTTCTGCTAAATTTTTACTTGTATGTGCTTCAGAAAATTTAATTGGTTTCATTTCATATAATTTTACTTGTATTCCTTGTTTTGCTATTTGATAGGCTGCCTCACATCCGGCTAAGCCTCCACCAATAATTGTTACTTTTTTATTCATATTTAATCCTCTCTTTTTTAGAACCCCCAGTCGCCTTTGGCGACAGCCCCCTTAAGTAAAGGGGCCTTTTTATAGTCATTTCTACGAAGCATTACCTAATTATTACTTCTAAATTGTTATATTTTAATTAAAAACAGGCGGCTATATTTTACCGCCCATTTAAAACTATCACCAGCCTTTTTGTTACTTTGCCTTCTCGCACGACTGGTTTCCTACTGTGCAGGAGGTCTTGCAGGCCGACTGACACGAGGTCTGGCATTCACCACATCCGCCCTTTTTCATGGATTCCTTTAAGTCTCTGGTTGTTAATGTTTTAATGTGTTTCATGTTGTCTCCTCCTTATAGTTTTGTTATGATATCAAACCGTTATGGTTCGATTGTTCCTATTATAGCACGATTTTATGTTTGATGCAAATTTTGTAGGGGTCGATGCCTTCATCGACCCGAAAACAAGAATAAGACATAAAAACGGGTCGATGTGGGCATCGACCCCTACAGGTTATGAAAACAACATCATAATGTCCTCTTTGGATAATTTGTTGATAAATGATGTATTGGTGTCTAGTACATTATCTATTAATTTTGCCTTTTTTTCTTGTAGTTCGTATATTTTTTCTTCAATGGAATTTTTGGTAATTAATTTGTATACTTGTACATTATTTTTTTGTCCAATACGATAAGCACGGTCTGTAGCTTGGTTTTCTGCTGATAAATTCCACCATGGGTCATAGTGAATGACCATATCTGCACCAGTTAAGTTAAGCCCTGTTCCTCCTGCCTTTAAAGAAATGAGAAATACCTTTATTTCTGGGTTTTGGTTAAATTCATCTACTAGCTCTATACGCTCATTTACTTTGGTTTGACCTGTTAGCTTAAAATAGGAGATTTCCTCCTTTTTTAATTCCTTTTCAATCATTTCAAACATGGCTGTATAGGTTGAAAATAGCAAAATCTTATGTCCGCTCTCTATGGCGTCTTTTACTAGCTCTATGCATTGTTGTAACTTACTTGCTCCTCCTTTATAATCAGCAAGAAATAAGCTTGGATGACAACAAATTTGCCTTAGTCTTGTTAATAATGCTAAAATTTGAATACTGCTTTTTTCAAATCCTTGTGCCTCAATGTGCTCTTGTAATTCTTCTTTCGCCTGTGCTAAATACGACATATATATTTTTTGTTGTTCTTCTTCCATTTCATTGTTTAAAACTGTAATCGTCTTATCTGGTAGCTCTGTTAATACTTCTTTTTTAGTTCTTCTTAAAATAAATGGTTCAATTAACATTCTTAAATTGCCCATTACTTCTGCATTCTCGTCTCTTACAATTGGCATTTCATAATTTTCTTTAAATTTCTTATAAGAAAACAGATAACCTGGCATTAGAAAATCAAAAATAGACCATAATTCAGATAGTGAATTTTCAATTGGAGTACCTGTTAGAGCAAATCGAGTCCTTGCATTTAATGCTTTTATGGCTTTTGCATTTTGTGTGTTACTATTTTTCATGTATTGTGCTTCATCGGCTATAATATAGCGAAATTCATATTGACATTCTTTATATTTGTCAATATCTCGTTTTAGTAAGTCATAGGATGTAATTACTACATCTACTTTGGCAATCTGTTCAATCTGTTCTTGTCTTGTTTTGGCATTTCCACTAATGACCAATGCTTCAATATTACTTGCAAATTTTTGGATTTCTGCTTTCCAGTTTAGGCTAAGTGAGCTTGGGCATACTACCATTATTGGCTGTTTTTCTTGTTTATTGCTTTCTTTGTATGCCAATATAAGAGATAATACTTGAAGGGTTTTTCCAAGTCCCATATCATCTGCTAAAATTCCACCAAACCCATATCCATCTAATGTTTTTAACCATTTAAATCCAACTTTTTGATATTGCCTTAATGTATGGTTTAAACATTTTGGTATTTGCAATTCTTCTACATCCGCTTTATCTTCAATATCTTCTATCATCTTTTTGTAGGTTTCATCTTTTTTGATGCTCGTATTTTCAATTTTTTCTAAAATTCGATTTAAGTATAATGTTCGATATATTGGAAGTCTAATACTTCCTTCTTCTACCTCCTTAACTCCAATGTCTCCGCCTGAAATTAGGTTATCTAAGAATTCTATATCTTCGTTTTGTTCTAATGATAAAAAATCACCATTTTTTAAACGATAATATTTTTGTTTTTCATGGTATTTATTTAAGATGTCTTTTAATTCCTTTTTATCGAAATTCAAATTTTCTAAATCGATGTTTAATAAATTGTTTTCAATTTTAACTCCTAGAGCCACCATTTTGGGCTTTTTAATTTGTTTTTGTTTAAAATCTTCCGTGGCTAGTACTTCAAATTTTTGCATATACCAATTAATCTCTTCTGATAAAAACTCATAGATTTTTTCGTCCTCTACTAACACAAAATTGCCATTTTTCTTATCTAGCATAAAACCAGTTTTTCGAAACAAGTTTAAGCTTTCTGCTTCTTCTAATACACTTCTTGGGAAATTTGGGTTTTCTAGTAAAGGGTTGAATTCCTCTTCTCCATAACAAAAGCTTACTTTTGCAATAATATAATTTTTTTCATTAAATTCTAAAAAAACTTTTACTCCTAGCTTTTGTGGCATATATTTTTCGAGTTCTTCTGGTGCTACGGCATCTAATACGATGCTTCTTTTTGCTTTTGGAAGTACCACCGAGAAAAATTTTGACATTTCTTCCTTAGAAAATTTAATTTCAGTGGTATAATTTCTTCGAAATACCTCTAGTAATTTTAATGTACTTTCCTTATATTCTTTTGTACATCGATATAATGTTTCTTCTTTTAAAAAGTAAGTATATTTTCTTCCTGGTATTATTTCATAATCATGATGTGAGTTAAATTCAAGACGAAGGCTATATTCTTTTTGATTTATTTTTTCTAAATCAAATTTGATATTTGGCTCTTCTTCAAGCATTTTTACATGATGAATCATATAACCGTACTCCATTTGAAGAGTTTGCCCTTTTATTAATTCAAAAAATTCATCTAATGTAGATTGGTTTAGTGTAATTCCACTTGTATTGGTCATTCTTCCTAAATATCGATAAGAGCGAATCATATTTCTCGTATTGTTTTTCATGTCTTCTCCATGTTTTAGCACAAATTCCAACATCGGTCTTGAGGCTTCTTCAAAAGAGGTTTCTTTATGTTCAAATTCTAACTTATTTCCATAGTGATGTACTTCTTCTTGTCGCATGTTATCATAAAATTCCTCTAAATCCTTTAGTTTATATAATTGCTTTTTGGTTCCAATTTTAAATTCCACTCGTAGTTCTTTGGTATCCTGATTATAAAATAGTTTTGGCACTATTTTTATATTCGTATCCAATGGTTTTGTGCTTTTTTCTTCTGGCTCCTCCATTAATTTCATTTCTTCTTCATAAAAAGTATTAATTAAATCTCTAAAATCTGTATACTTTTCTTTTTTCGTATATTCCAATTCATGATATTTTGGGTTTCCATCTACTTCTAATAAAGTAGCAACAATATGCTTACATGCTGCATAATGAGTATAATAATCCTCACATTCACATTTGGATTGCTGCAGTTCTCCGTTTTTAACCACAATTTTTACTTGGTAATCATCATAATTTCCATTTACATTAGAAGAAATCGAAAAATTGTTACTATCTTCATAATAGATTTTCCCGAATGTCCACTCTTTTTTGTCTTACGTAGTCTCTCGCCCTTCCTAATCTAGATGTTCCCGCTTCTCGGTATATTTCATTTGCTACTTTTTGATTAATATACATGATAACTCCTTTTTCAAAAACATGATTGTTAATTATATCATAATTCCTTTGGGTTTGGAAGTTATATCTTGAAAAAATTCTTCACTATTCAAAAGTTAAATAGTGAGGAATTCCCTATTACGAAAGTAATAAGGTTTTTTAAAAACCTCACTGCACAGGCTTTGCCTGTGCAGTGGGTCAGTTTTTTATTTTTTCTTCGTTTTTGTGCTTGCTTTTTTCTTAGTTGCTTTCTTTGTGGTCTTTTTCTTTTCCTGCTTTTTTTCTACGTCTGGCTTTTCTTCTGGTTCTTCCCAGATTTCTCCTGGTTTTGGTTTGTTCCAAGAAATATAGTTACAAGTTTTTGGGTTGTTCTCACAAATATAGTAATTTCTTTTTTTCTTGGTTTTTCGTATTTGTACTTTTGCTCCACATTTTGGGCATGGTACATCAATGGTTTCTACCAATGGTTTTGCATTTTTACATTCTGGATAGCCTGGACAAGCTAAAAATTTACCGTATTTTCCGTATTTGATTACCATCATTTTACCACATTTTTCACATGGTACATCCGAAACTTCTTCTACTAATTCTACATGTTCTAATTCTTTTTCTACTTTTTCAATTGTTTTTTCAAATGGAGTATAGAATTCACGAATGGTATGTTTCCATTTCTCTTTTCCTTCTGCAATTTGGTCGAATTCATTTTCCATTTTGGCAGTAAATTCTACATTAATCACATCACTAAAGTTTTCGATTAGTAATTTATTAACAATTCTGCCAAGATCTGTTGGTGCTAATTGTTTTTGTATTTTTTCAATGTATCTTCTTTCTAAAATGGTCGTAATGGTTGGCGAATACGTACTTGGTCTTCCAATTCCTTTTTCTTCTAGTGCTTTTACCAAACTTGCTTCTGTAAATCGTGGTGGTGGTTCGGTAAAACTCTGTTTTGGTTCTATTTTTTGTTCTTTTAATTCTCCATTTTCTACTAATTCTGGTAAATTGGTATTATCTTCTTCTTTATTTTCGTCGTTTCCTTCTACATATAATACCATAAATCCTTTAAACTTTAAATTTTGTCCACTTGCTTTAAATGTATAATGATTCGCATCAATCGTTGCTTGAATGGTATCATAAACTGCTGTTGACATTTGGCTTGCAATAAAGCGATTATAAATTAGGCGATACAGTTTGTATTGGTCACTTGTTAAAGACTCTTTTATTTCATCTGGTGCAATATCAATATAGGTTGGTCGTATTGCCTCATGAGCGTCTTGAGCATCTTTTCCTGTTTTATAGTAACGGTTATTATAATACTCTTCCCCATACATTTTTAAAATTTGCTCTTTGGCTGCCGTTCTTGCTACTTCTGAAATTCTAGTAGAGTCTGTTCTCATATAAGTAATTAAACCCACAGTTCCTTTTTGTGGTATTTTTACTCCTTCATATAGCCCTTGTGCTACACTCATGGTCTTTTTTAAAGTAAATCCTAATTTCCTAGATGCTTCTTGTTGCATGGTACTTGTGGTAAAAGGTGGTGCAGGGTTACGTTTTCTTTCCCCTTTTTTTACTTCTTGTACCACATATTTTGCATTTTTTATTTGTTTTAAAATTTCATCTACTTCTTCTTGTTTATGAAGTTCTTGTTTTTTATTGTCTTTTCCGTAAAATTTTGCTTCAAATGTTTTTTTCGTTTTCTCTTCTAATAAGGTAGCGTAAATATTCCAATATTCTTCTGGAATGAATTTTTCAATTTCTTCTTCACGGTCTACAATTAATTTTACGGCAACCGATTGCACCCTACCTGCCGATAACCCGCGTCGAACTTTTTTCCATAAAACTGGACTAATCTTATAACCCACAATTCGGTCTAACACTCTTCTTGCTTGTTGTGCATCGGTTAAGTTCATATCAATTTTTCTTGGTGTTTTAATGGCTTCTTGTACAGCACCTTTAGTAATTTCATTAAAGGTAACACGTACATCCGCAGTTTCATCAATTCCTAAAATATGAGCTAAATGCCATGCAATTGCTTCTCCTTCACGGTCCGGGTCAGTTGCAAGGTACACTTTTTTACTAGAAGCTGCTTCTTTTTTTAATGACTTAATTAAATCTCCTTTTCCACGAATGTTAATATATTCTGGCTCAAAATCGTGTTCAATATCAATTCCCATTTTAGACTTTGGTAAATCACGAATATGTCCCATAGAAGCAACCACTTTCGTGCTTCCTCCTAAAAATTTCTTAATGGTATTTGCCTTTGCAGGCGATTCCACAATGATTAATTTGTCTGCCATTGTTTCCTCCTTTTTTTCTTCCCTATTGTTATTTTATTATCATAGTCCATATTATTGCATTTTGCAAGTGATTTTATGAAAAAAGTTATGTTTTAATAACATAACTCTTCTTTTTCTTGGAATTGTTCTTCTACCATTTCTTCTAATACATCTGGCATGACCGTTCCTTCTTTAAATTTTTCTAACATGTTATCAATTTTCGTTTCTTCCATGGTAACATGTTCTACCTTATTTGTTTCTACTTCTGGTTCTTCGGTTTTGTATTCCGTTTTTACTACCTCGATGCCATAAAAAGTACCGATGTTTTCTTCGGTTTCGATTTTGTAGTATTCTAATCTCACTGGATGATAAATGTGGTTCCTTGCTAATATTTCTTTTCCTATGTAGGTTCCCCCATAAAAAGTTTTCATTTGTATCTCCTCCCAAGGACAAACTATATCTCATTTTTATCCATTAGGCAAGCTTTTTCGGTCGCAGGATTTTACATTTATTTACATTTGTTTATAAAAAAAGACACATTTTTACAAAATGCATCCTCTTTTTTTCGTTTGTTATCAAAAAAATATATTTATGAAATCTATTTGAAATATTATTTTACTAATTTTTGTATTTCTTCGTAAATTTTATCTTCTACGTTTTTTATTGCAATTTTTCTTGCATTTTCACCCATTTTAGCTAATGTTTGAGGGTCTTGTAATATATCTGTTATTTCTTTTTGCAATACTTCTGGTGTTAGATCTTTATTCAAAATAATTTTGGCTGCTCCTACGTTTTCTAATACTTTTGCATTGTATTCTTGGTGGTTGTTACTAACATTTGGTAATGGTACAAATATCGCAGGTTTTCCTGTAATTGCTATTTCTGTTATGGTCATTGCTCCACTTCTAGCTAGTACTAAATCTACGCTATTTAACACTTCTTCCATGTTATAGATATAGGGAACTAGTTTTAGTTCTTTTTGTTTGGATAGGTTTTTTATTCTTTGTTTGACTAAATTAAATTGTAAAGGACCTGGTGCCCATATTATTTGATAATCGCTGTTTAAATTTTGGTTAATCAGTCCTGTTACTGCATCATTAATGGCTTTTGCTCCTTGGCTTCCTCCAAAAATGAGTAATACTGGTTTTTCTTGTTTTAACCCCAATCTACTTAAGACTTCTTTTTTTTGCATACTGTTTAAGGATATATTTTTTATTTTCGTTGGAGTCCCTGTTAATACAATATTTTTTGCTTGTGTCAATTCTTTTCTTGCTTCCTCAAAACTAATTAAAATCGTATCCACTTTTTTGGATAGCATTTTTACTGCTTTTCCTGGAAAGGCATTACTTTCATGTAACATAGTAGGAATATGGTATTTTTTTGCTGCTAATATACCTGCTCCACAAATATAGCCTCCTGTTCCAATCACTATATCTGGCTTAAATTCTTTGACAATTTTTTTGGCTTCTCCGAATTCCTTTTAAGGTTTTTAGGTTATTTTTTATGCTTTGAAAACTAATCTTTTTACTTAACCCATAGGCATCGATGGTTTTTAGTGTATAGCCTGCTCTTGGCACTAAATCGTTTTCTAAACCACGTTCGGTTCCTAAAAATATAATTTCAGAACGTGGACTTTCTTTTTTAATTTTGTTCGCAATGGCAATCCCTGGGTTAATATGTCCTGCTGTTCCTGCTGCTGCTATAATAACTCTCATTTTTTTCCTTCCTCCTTTTTGTCTTATGGCATGTTGTAGGGGTGGGGCTTTATGTCCACCCTTATTCATTATTAATTTTTGTTCCAATCGAGGCAGACACAAGGCCTGCCCCTACATTATACATTTTTACATTTTCGTGATATGTTCAATAAAATACCGGATGGAGCATAGCAGAATAACCAACGTAGTTCCTCCATAGCTAAAAAATGGTAGTGTAATTCCTGTATTTGGCATAGAAGCAGTTACAACGGCGATATTCATAATGGCTTGTAATCCAATTAGTGATGTAATTCCTACTGCTACTAAGCTTCCAAACATATCTGGTGCTTTCATTGCGATTAGTAGTCCTCTCCATATAAAAACAGCAAAAAGGATAATTACTACCGCACAACCGATAAATCCTAATTCTTCTGCTAATACAGAAAAGATGAAATCATTATGTGGTTCTGGTATGTATAAGTATTTTTGTTTACTTTCTCCTAATCCTACTCCAAAAATACCGCCTGACCCAATGGCATATAAACTTTGAATAATTTGCCAGCCTTCATCTGTTTTATACTCCCAAGGATTTAGGAATGTGGTAATTCTGGAAATACGGTATGCTCCTTTTTCGGTAAATTTAGCAAGTGCAAACAATCCTCCTGCTCCCACAATTCCTCCTAATGTTCCTAGGGTTAAGAAATGTTTCATCTTACAGCCTGCCATTAACATCATGATGGCTACTACTGCTATAATGATAATGGTAACACTTAAGTGGTCTTGAAAAACAGCCAATATAATGGCAATTGGTACAATATAGACAAAAGATTTTATAAAACCTTGTTTTAAATCTTTCAAATGTTCTTTGTTTTTGGTAAGCCAAGAAGCATAAAAGATGATTAATGCAATTTTCGCTACCTCAGATGGCTGGAAACGAATTCCTCCTATTTCTAGCCATCTTGTTGCTCCTTTTGCTGAAGAGCCAAGTAGTGGAACCAGTGCTAATACAATAATTGAGCCAATGTAGGCAATACGTGCAAATTTTTCATAATCATGATAGTCTAAGGTCGAAATAAATATCATACAACCAATTCCAAGCACTGCAAATACCGCTTGCCTTGAAACATAGGCATAACTATTTCCACTTTCTGCAAGTGCGGTAGGAGAGCTTGCCGATAATACCATAATAATTCCCATCGCAAGTAAAATAAGCACCGTAATAAATAGGATAAAATCAAATGGTTTTTTGTTTGTTTGAACTCGTGCCATATTCTCTCCTTTCTCTTATTTTATATGCAAAATAGTGCTATTACACATAGTATTAAGGTAATAATGGTAAATACCGATACTACCTTGTTTTCTCCCCAACCCGATAATTCAAAATGATGATGTAATGGTGCCATTTTGAAAAATCGATTTCCTGTTTTCTTAAAGTAGAGTACCTGCATAATAACGGATAAGGTTTCTAATACTGGAATGAACGCAATAATGATGATAATGAGTGGCATTTTTAAGTATAATGCCATTGCTACAATAACCCCTCCGTAATAATAATGAACCAGTATCTCCCATAAAAATTTTGGCTGGATGCATGTTAAAAATTAAGAACCCTAGACAAATTCCAATTACAATGGTTCCAAATACAACCACTTCTTTTACATCAAAAATAATAGCAATTACCGTTAAACAGGTAATAACCACAGCTGATATGGTTGGACATAAACCATCTACACCATCGGTTAAATTGATGGCATTTGTTGTTGCTAAAATAACAAAAATCGCAAATGGAATATACAGCCAAATTGGTAACGTAATATATATTTTAACAATTGGTATAAATGTGTCACATCCTAAATCGATAATTTTAATTAAATAAATAACATATGTTACTGCAATGGTTAGTAAACCAATCATTTTATAGGCAGGTTTTAATCCTTTTGTATTTTTAAAAATTAATTTTTTCGCATCATCAATTAATCCAATGACACCAAATCCAATCGATATAATCGCAAGTGGAATTAATCTTTTAGCAAGTTCAATATCTTTTTTCGCATAATAACTCACAAAAACAAAGACAATTAATATCATAATGGCAAGAGCAATAATAATGCCACCCATGGTTGGTGTTCCTTGTTTGGTTAAGTGTGACTGAGGTCCATCTTCTCTTTCAATCTGCCCCACTTTTAACTTTTTCAATATGGGAACAATTAAAATTCCCAATACTACTGTCACAAAAAATGACAGTAGTAATATTTTTATCCCAAAATCCAATTTTCTCACCCTTCATTTGAATGTTATTGCTGTCTTACTTATTTTTTCTTTTTCTTTTTGGCATTCTCTTCTTCTAGTTCATCAATCACTTCGTTTACAATGATTCTTTCATCAAATGGAAATGTTTCATGGTTTATTTCTTGGTATGGTTCATGCCCTTTTCCAGCAAGTACAATAATGTCATTTCGTCCTGCCATTTTGATTGCTGCTTTGATTGCTTCTGTTCTATCTACTATACATGTATATTGACCTGTTGTCTTTTTTATTCCAACTTCAATCTCTTTTACAATTTCTTCTGGATCTTCTGTTCTTGGGTTATCGCTCGTAATAATGGTATTGGTTGCTACTCTACCTGAAACTTCTCCCATTAATGGTCTTTTTATTTTATCACGGTCTCCTCCACAACCAAATACACAAATTACTCTTCCTTTGGTGTAAGATTTAACTGCACGTAATATGCTTTCTAAACTTTCTGGAGTGTGTGCATAATCAATCATAATGGTAAAACCAAGTTTATTATCCACTAATTCACTTCTTCCTGGTACACGTACTTCTACTAATGCTTCTTTAATTTGTTCTGGCGTTACTCCCATTTTTTTGGCAACACAAATGGCTGCTAGTGAATTGTATACGCTAAATCGACCTGGTATACAGGTTTTTACTCTTTCATTTCGGTTTTCTAATTTTACTTTGAAATCGACATAGGAATTCGTAATGGTAATATCTTTTGCTAATACGTGGCAGAAATTATCAATTCCATAAGTGGTCACTTCTGGCGTTTTTACCATTCTTCCTGCTTTTGCTGCATAAATGTCGTCTGCGTTAAAAAATCCTACTTTACACATATCAAATAATTTTAGTTTGGAATTAAAGTAATCTTCCATGTCTGGGTGTTCTTTTTCGCTAATATGCTCATGTGAAAAGTTTGTAAAAATTCCCATGTCAAAATCGCAACCATAAACACGGTTTAATTTTAGACTTTGAGAAGATACTTCCATGACAACCACATCGACGTTTTCTTCTACCATATTAGCGAATATTTTTTGTAATTCGATACTTTCTGGTGTTGTTCTCGTACTATCTTTTATTTTTTTCTCTCCTATATAAATGGCAATGGTTCCAATTAATCCTACTTTATGACCTGCTTTTTCTAATATTTTCTTTATCATAAAAGTAGTAGTGGTTTTTCCTTTGGTTCCTGTTACACCTATTAATTTCATTTTTCTAGATGGATTGTCATAAAAATTACAAGCACAAACAGCAAGTGCTATTCTTGTATCTGGCACCATAAGAAGTGTTACATTTTCTGGCAAATTTAATTCCTTTACCTTTGTATTTTCATCTACCATAACAACACTTGCTCCATTGGCAATCGCATCTTCTATGTAATCGCTTCCATCTACTTCAAACCCACGAATAGCAATAAACAATCCATTTTCCTTTATATTTCTTGAATCTGAATCCACATTTGTTATCTCTACATCGATATTTCCTTTTGCCTTAATCCCTTCTAGCCCAACTAATATTTCTTTTAAGTTCATCTTAAAACCTCCAAATTCCATTTTCACGTTTTTATTATATACCGAAATGAATCATTTGTATAGGTTTTTGGATTAAATTTCCACATTAATTTTGAACTAGCTATTGACCAATATCCATTATTTTGTATATATTGCTTGATTATCCGTATAATAAATGTTAGAATTAGTTTATTATTATGTAGGGATGGTTGACAATAATGATGAAAGAAGAAAAAAATAATTTTATCAATTTTATAAAAAAGTCTAAATATTCCATTGCTTTTATCGTGTTTTTTACTTTGCTAGCTTTTGGGCAAAGATTACTTACTACTGGATTTGGAATTGATAACGAACTTTATTTGCTTTCCATTGACAAAAGTGAGCAATGGCAATGGTGGTTTAATTTAAATCGATGGGGATTGGTTTTTCTTAATAAGATTTTTCAAATGGATCTGTTATCTATTTATATTTCTAATTATTTAACAGTAATCACAATGGTTTTTTATGCAATTGGTTTTAACTATCTTATCTATATGTGTATGAAAGACGAATGGAAATCGACATTTTTAAAATACCAATTTGTTTTTCCAATTCTATTTTTAACAAATCCAATTTTTGCTGAACAATATAACTTTTTACTTCAAAATTTTGGTGTAGCATTGGGAATTTTTATGATACCTTTGTCATTATTACTACAAGAAATAGCACAAAAGATGGAAAACAAAACCCATAAAATACTTACTTATACTCTAGCAATTGGGTTGGCAATTTGGAGTTTTGGCATCTACCAATCAATCCTTTTACTTTATGTCGCAACAGTAGCTATTGTCTATTTATTAAAAGTACTAAACAACAATGATAATAACTGGAAAT
Organism: Clostridia bacterium; assembly: GCA_022796855.1. Classification (GTDB taxonomy): domain Bacteria; phylum Bacillota; class Clostridia; order TANB77; family CAG-508; genus RGIG8482. The sequence continues at coordinate 46,868 of JAAWJM010000012.1, forward strand.
TTTTATTGAGGCAAATTGGCATATTTGCGATATCAGCCTTTGGTTTTATAATGATATCAAAACAATTAAGTCAAGAAACTTCCTATTTACAAATGGCCTGGTTAAAAGATAGTTTTGGTATTTGTATTCTCAATATATTTTACTGTGTAAAATCGATGATAAAAAGTGAAACAATTTTCTATAACATTGGATATATCGTATCCATTGTCATTATGCTAACAACCCTCTTTTATTATCTACGTAAAAGAAATTTTAAAATTGGATTGTTAATTGGTATTTTAGGAGTACTTTGCGCACCTCTTTACATCATGATTGTTACAGGAGTGGATCAATTTAAAAGAACTCAATTTAATTATTCTTTTACGGTTGGATTTGTCATCTTGTTTGGTATTATCCTATTAAGCAAAAAGAATTTACTCCTTACTACATTAAAAACAACCTTAATTGTATTTGCAATAGGATTAGCGTATATACAAAGTTATACTTGTGCTAATTTATTTCAAACAGCTGAAATAACATATCAAACAGATTTTACCTTTGCTAATCATATCGTAAGTGAAATACAAAAACAAAATTGGTTTGAAGAAGAAAAAGAATATGTATTAATTTTTCTAGGAAAGCATAGTGTACAAGAAAAATTTGCTTATGTAGAAGGAGAAATCATAGGAAAATCGTTTTTTGAATTTGATTATGAGTATTTATATGGTGTAAATAGTAGAGCAAATGCTTTTTTACAACTTCTCGGTTATTATTTTAATGAACCTTCGCAAGAACAATTTGATATGGCCAAAAAATATGTTTTAGAAAATAATATCCCCGCTTGGCCAAAGGAAAATGCAATTTGTCTTGTAAATGAAAATACCATAATTGTTAGATTATCTCAAGAAATTTAAATGACAAATTTGAATTACACAACTTTTAAAATACTCTTCATTTTTAAAGGAAAGCAAACTAACATTGCTTTCCTTTAACTTTTCTATTTCAATACGTTCTGGTTTAGTACTAATGTACTATATAAAAATAAAACATCTTGATTTTTAAATTCAATATAATCTTCTAATAATGTACTAGATATATACCTAAGATCAATTAAGGTAATTTTTCTATAATTTTGCACTAGTAATGGAGCTAGACTACTTCCATAAGAATCTCTAAATATTAATAATTCTTTTTCTTCGTTTGCCTTTGGATTTTCTATATGAATTAGTGGAGTGGGGCCTGATAAGTATATATCATACTTATCTTTGGAATTCGTGTTATGATATATGGTACTTATTTCTTTTTTTTCATAATTATATGTTTTGCAATTCTCTATGATATCATTTGTTAAAATATACATTTCATCTGGTTTTACATGAACTGCTAATTGTCCATAATATGTGCCATAAAATTTCCCCATATTGGTTTTTATATAAGGCATTTCTTCTCTATTTTCGTTTTTCATACTCACTTGTATCTTTTTTACTACATTTTGTAAATTTTCTTGTCTCCAATGTAAATCTGTTGTGTAATAATCCTTTAATTCTAAATCCTCCCAAATGTCAATATATTGCATATGTTTTAGCTTTTCTAATGCAATTTGTTTTATTTTATTATAATCAAATTTCAAATGTTCATCTTCTTTTAAGTAATAATTTTTATCGGGAATGATTGCATAATATACCTTCTTACCTTGTAAATATTTTTCATAAATTTCATTGATTTTATCAATTGATTGATTGACGTTTTTCTCATTTAATGGATACTCCATTTTATAGATTGCTCCATTTTTCTCAAATAATCCATTGTTATCCTGTTGTCTTAATATATTCCTACTAAAAAAAGATTTCACTCCTCTAAATGTATCTCTTATGACAAATTGATCTACTGTATAGTCTTCTATCTTTTTACTTACTTCTCCATTGGTTAGTGTTTTTAACGTTATTTCAGGAAATTGTGCTAATTTTCTTCTTTCGGTTATGGATATGACTTGATCCTGTTTTACGATATTTGCCAAAAAGAACAACATCAATATAGCAACAAATCCTATTGTAATAACAACATGTCTTGTTTGATCTTTCACCATAACACCTCCTAAAACCTAAAATATAAGAATGGACTAAATGAACCATCGATGATATAACTGGTACTAATGATTAATATGAATAATAAAACAATAGGCTCTATACAATTTATCCATTTATTTGCTTTTTGGGTACTAATTCTATTTTTTAGTATTGGAGTAGAACCAATGATACCAATCACTATCATCATAAAATAGCTTTTCAAGTAATATATACTTTCCTTTGAAACAAGGGGAACCTTGTTTATTCCGAACAATCCTCCTATGTTTTGTAACATACTCGTTACACTATCTGCATTAAATATGATAAAACTAATCATAACAATTAATAATGTATATATTCGTGCCAAACTTACGGGTATCTTTTTTAATTGTTTTTCTAAAAATAGCTTTTCGATGATTAATAAAATTCCAAAATATAAACCCCAAATCACAAAATTCCATGCAGCACCATGCCATAAGCCTGTTAACATCCAAACAATGAGTATATTTCTTAGCCACTTTATTTTACTAACCTGATTCCCTCCTAGTGGAATATAAACATAATCTCTAAACCAGCTACTTAGTGATATATGCCATCTTCTCCAAAAATCTGTAATACTGGTTGCCATATATGGATAATTAAAATTCTCTAAAAATTCAAAACCAAACATTTTGCCTAATCCAATTGCCATATCCGAATAACCCGAAAAATCAAAATAAATTTGTAGCATTCCAGAAATGGCATATAGCCAATAATACAGTACACTCATCTCATTGCTTCCTAATATAATGGTATTTAACTGCCCTAATACATCGGCAATTAATACCTTTTTTCCTAATCCTATAATAAATCTTCTAACTCCTAAGCTAAATTTTTCGAATGTATAACTCCTTTTTTCTATTTGTTCTTCTATGGTGGTATATCTTACAATTGGTCCTGCTATTAATTGTGGAAATAATGATATATACATTGCAAGTTTTAAGATATTTTTTTGAACTTTTGCCTTTTGTTTGTATACATCCACTAAATAGCTAACCATTTGAAACACATAAAAAGAAATTCCAATAGGAAGTGCTATATAAACAAACGATATTTTATGATATCGAATTAAGTTTAAGTTTTCTATGATAAAATTAATGTATTTGAAATATATGAGTAAGCCTATTATTGTAACAATGGAAAGTATTAACCATATTTTTGATTGCTTTTTATATTGATCGATTAGCCTTCCAAATATATAAGTAAGTATGATCGAACTGATTATTAACCATATATAGTTTGGTTCTCCATAAAAATAGAATACCAATGATGCCATTAACAAAACGATATTTTTAAATTTGTTTGGTACCATATAATAAATAGCCAAAACAATTGGCAAAAAATAAAACAAAAATGTAATACTCGAAAATACCATATATCCTCCCTTTCATACTATGAAACCGTATTATTTTTCTAAGATAAAAAAGCATCGCCATAACATTTTATTGATTCTGGCGACGCTTCCTTCTAACGTATTATTCGTACATTTCTGGTGGTAATTCGATTTGTTCTGTTTTTTCATATTCTTGTCCTACCGCTCCAGCCAATGTTTTAAATTTTTCATAGATTGGTTTTGCAACTTCTTCACTAGACATGACAAGACATACTATATTTCCACTACTAGTTGTATATACTTTTTCTGCTGAAACACAAATCCATTTTCGGTAATCTACTTGATCCTTTATTGTTTGGGCAATTTTATTGGCATCTACCCCTTCTTTTACGGTTGCTAGTACAAATGAATATGCTTGAGAACTAATCATTGGCTCTGATACAACAAGATATTGTAAATCATCACCATTATCTAGTCCTGTAAATGATTTTACCATTACTTCATCTTTTACATCGATTACTTGGGTTTGAGCACTACTTGGTATCTTGTCTTCTTGTCCTTCATATACTTTACTAATTAGATTCTCTAAGTCCTCTGCACTGTTAATGGTAATGGATGATTTGTTTGCTTTTGAATTTGTTAAAATAATAACCGTTACAGCTAGTCCTATTACTAGTAAGATTGCTATTACAGTTATCATCATTTTAGTTGACTTACTCATATTTTTCTCCTCTCTGTTTTTTCATTATTTATATTATAATTTAAAAATGAATAATTATCAACTCTTTTTTATCATTTACATTTTAGTATTCTGAGGGAGCAATCCATTAGGCTTATACATTGCTCCCTTGCAATATTCTTTTCTAAACACGTTATATTTCTACATTAATTTTTGAACCTTTATTAACTTTGATTCCGTGGTTTTGGGATTTGCTCTTTTACGGTTATGTCTTCTTCTTTCTCCCCTTCCGCAATTTCACGATTAACGGTAATTTCTAAACCTACTTCTTGTAACTTTTTCTTTGCTTCTTGTAGATTTAGCCCTCGAATTTCTGGTACCTCTACTTCTTCTATGGTTTCTTCCTCTTGTTCATTGTCTTTTTTTAATTCTAAATATGGCAATACATCTGCTAGAATTTGCCCTCCGACTGGTGCTGCAACAGCACCTCCTTGGGTCATTATAACAACACAAAAATTATAAATTTACTACTTGTTTTTCTAGTGTTATTTTATTATTCTCTATGTATTCTAAACATCTTTTAAATTCATCCTCAAATTTAAA
>JAAWJM010000013.1 GCA_022796855.1 Clostridia bacterium
AGTCATATTGTTTTCTCTCACTATTGTGAGTTAATGTTAGTGCTAATATAAACAACACATATGTTATTATTTGTAAAATCACTACTATGTACATTTCCTCTTCACCCCTTTCTACCTCATAATTCCACAAAGTATTATGCTTGTCCAACACAAGACAAAGCTTATTATTTCTATTGTATCTATCACGCCTTGTCTGTATATTTTCTTTTCTTGTTTAGTCATCATTTGTTATTCACCTACCTTTTAAATTACTTTGTTTAATGTTCTGTTAATACGAATTTTTTCGTAATCAACATCTAATGTTTTACTTTTTGCTTTTCGTTTAATTGGTTGTACTTTGATTAGCTCCTCTTGTGCTAACTCTTTTAAAAACTCCGCAAATTCTTCTACATCTTCTTGTTTGAACCTGTAATCTTTTGCTCCTATCGGAATAACTTTTAATCCTTGTTTTATAAATTTTGAAATTGTTCGTCCGTCTTTCACGTTGAAATATTCCATAACCTCTTTTGTTGTTAATAATTTCGACATCTTTCCACCTCCTTGCGCATAATAATACATCTAATTTTTAAGTTGCTTAAAAACTCAGTTTTTAAGTTTGTCAAATGTTTTTTGAAAAATTTTTATAAATTTCTTCGTCAGTTAATGCAAAGCATTCTCTCCAATCACTTGTCTGGTATTTTTTTTCGCATTTTTTTACATGTAAATGTTGCTCCTGTTAAATATCCATCTACTCTTATTTTTCCATCTTCTTCAAAATCAGGTATGTCGCATTTGCTTCTGAACCACAATCACATCTCATTACAAATCTAAACATTTCCTATTCTCCTTCCTATAACAATTTTGAACAATCCATAATTACATCTGCTATCCATTCTTCAAATAAATATCTTATTTTTTCATCAATTTTTGCATACTTTATATACTCAAATACTTCAAATAGTTGTATCCACGAATCTTCTTTATCGTATGTATCACTACACCAAGGTAACTCCTTATTTCTTACATCTAAATTCTTTGCTAAGAAATTGTGTGAAAATAACATTCTTCCTTCTCCTAGCAATACTTCCATTCTTCCAAATTTGTAATGACTAAATTCTACACATTTATACGTTATCATTTCTATTTCCTCCTAACTTTTCTAAAACTTTTTCATGCCATAAAATTCTATAATTCGAATGTCCATTTTTTGTGTATGGTATTTCCTCACCAAAATCTTTTCCCTCTTCTGTAAGTCTCCATTCTTTTTCTTTTTTCTCTTGTAATCCCATTCGTTCCAACATAGTATTTATTGCGTGTGCTTTTATACCACCCATTTTCTCACCTATTTGTGTTGGATTAAAACTTGCCACATCATGGTTAGCACTTGGCAATAATTTTTTATATTCTTCATACTTATAACCAGTTTCTTTTTCTGCTTCACTTATTGCTACTGAATAGGCTAATCCCGGTTTTACTCCTGTTGCTTGTATTATTGTTTCTGCAATATTGAAGTGTTGTTTAATTGCCTTGTCAATTGGCTTATGATATTCTTTTTTTAGTTTTTGTACTGTGAAATAGTTGTTAACTAATTCCCTTTGAATTTTCCATGCTAATTCATCATTTAAAGACTTAATCAACATTAAGTATCCACTTGCTGTTATTAAAACAATATCTTCATGAGCCTTATTTGATATTTCCATTATTTTGTGAGTACGAATTTCGTCGGCACAAACTTTGAAGTAGTCTACTCCTTCTATAAATTTGTCTCTGTTTTCTCTAAAGTTTCTTCCTGCTGTTCCTTCAGTTCTTTCATGCACCATATCAATTTCTTTTAAAGTAACTATTCTTTGTCCTTTATATTCTTTTACCTTTATTGGTTGATTATTGATAGTAATTATCTTATCCATTCTTTTCTCCCTCCTTTAACTTGTACATTCTTTTCTTTAATATCCAATCTAACATCTCTGCTTCTTTAAGTCCTTCCCTTTGATACTCTTCTATCATCTTATAAAACTTTATCGCTTCTTCTTTTGTCTTTCGTTGACTATCTAACATGAAATCAGCTAAGGTTAGAAGGTAATCCATTGTAAGGTCTTCTTCGTCTGTATTTCCAATTGTATCTGCGTATAGATAATCTTCTATTGCTTGAAAGTTTATTAAGTTGGATATTGGCTTGAAATAGGATTTTGTTTCTTTCATGAAATTAGTTATTTTTTCATCTTCCATTTACTTGTTCACCTGCTTTTCTATTTGTATTTTTGCTTTCTTTAATTGTTTAATCAAATAATTTGCTTCTTGCATTGTTAATCCATTTATTAATTTTAAAATTTGTCTTAGATTGATTTTATTTTTCGTATTCATTGTTTCATTTTCTTCTAAATATCCACATATTTCCATAAGTTCTTGGTATGTTGTCAATCCTTTTGAAGTATTTGCTAATCTTTGCAAGATTTCTGGTTTTGGTGGAACATCTAACTTCTCGTTCATATATTGAGATAAATATGTTCTACATATACCTGACCTCTTCGCAAATTCTCTTTGATTGTTGTATTGCAAATAAATTTTCATTACAGTTCGTGCAAACTTTTCTTTGTTAAACAAATATATCTTATTCATTTACTGTTCACCTCTATTCTGCACAATATGTGCAATTTTTTCTTAAAAAAAATTATTAACATCAAATTCAGGATATTTGCTTTTTAATTTTGACATAAACTCTCGGCTTGGTTTTCTATCTCCACATTCTATCTTTACATATAAAGAAAGTGACACTCCTATACTTTCAGCAAATTCATTCTGAGTTAATTTAATTTTTTCTCTAAAATCTCTGAGCATTTTCATCTTTTCCTCCCCCCTTTCTTTAAGCATGTGTTAAGTATATTGCACGAATTGTGCATTGTAAAGTTTTATTTTCGCACATCTCGTGCAATTATTTTCTTATATCTTTTCTATTCGCCTTTTTGCTCTCTTTTTCTAATAATAGCACAAAACGTGCAATTATTTTTATTGATTATTTGCACAAGTTGTGTTAATATTAAATAAAGGAGATGTTGCTATGCCTAATTTTTGCTTAAGCACAAGAATAAAAATGTTACGAGAGAGAGAAAGGATGACTAGAGAAGAATTAGCACAAAAAATTGGTGTTTCTTATTCTGCAATTGCAATGTATGAAAGAAGCGAAAGAGAACCTGACAATGAAAAGTTATTAAAAATTGCTGAAACTTTTAATGTAACAACAGATTATCTTCTTGGAAACAAAGATATAGGTCTAAAAGAAGATTTAGAAGCTAGATTAAAACGATTGTATTTAGATAAATATGAGTTTGAAATGGCTGTTAAAACCTTTAAGCATGATTATTTTGACCTTGAAAATGATGATAGCGAAATCTTTGAATTAAGTAACCGTGATAATATTAATACTGCATATCAAGTTTTAGATGATATATTCTCATGCTATTTAGTTGATACTAATGGGCATTTTATAAAAACATATTCTGATTTATCTGAAAAAGAAAAAGATGAAATTTATAACATTATTGATAATTTAGACTTTCAAAAGTTCTTAAGAAACTTCGATAATAATTATTCTACTCCGCAATTTTACATGTGTCCTGTTTACGGTCGTATAAGTGCAGGACAACCTAATTGGGCAGAAGAAAATATCGAAGGGCGTATTCCTGTTCCTATGACTGGTGAAATAGATAATCCAGAAGAATGTTTCTACTTAAAGGTAAACGGAGAAAGCATGAATAAGGTTGTAAAAAACGGTGCTTATGCCCTAATCCATAAACAAGATATTGTAGAAGATGGAGAAATCGCAGTTGTTTTGGTAAACGGATATGATGCAACGCTAAAAAAATTCTCTAAGCAAGGTGATTTTGTTGTATTAGAACCTATGTCCGACGTAACAGATGACCCAGATATAAAAACTCAAATATACGACAAAAGTACAAGCATTAAGATACTTGGTAAGTACATAGGTAAGTTTGAAATGAATGGATAATACAAAAGATAAGCAGTAACAAACTGCTTATTCTTATATAAGGAGGAATATTATGGCAGGAACCATGAGAAAAAGAGGAAAAAATAGTTATTACCTTGAATACATGTGTGACGGAATACGATATAGTCAGTCCGTCAAGGCTAACTCGCCTACTGAAGCTAGTAAAAAATTGGCTCTATTCATTACTGAAGTAGAAAAAGGCACTTATAAAAATAATTCTGGAATGACCTTTACTGAATTATCTCAAATGTTTTTAGACAAATACGCCAAAAACAACTTGTCTGATACTACTATTATTAATTATAAATATCAACTTAACAAACATATTTTACCCGATATTGGACATTACAAAATAAGTAGCTTAAAAAAACTCTACATTCAAGATTTAGCCAACAAACTATGTGATGAATACAACTTGTCCTCTAAAACAATAAAAAACGATATAAAGCTAATTTCTGCAATTTTAGAAAAAGGTATTGAATGGGAATTATTACATTCTAATGTTGCACACAAGGTTGCAATACCTAACAATAAAAACAAACCTAAAAAAGAACAAGAAATTTATAATAATGAAGAAATAAAATTATTATTTGATGCTTTAAATAAAACAGAGAATCCGTTTAGAATAATGGTGTATGTTTCGTTTTATACTGGCGCTAGACGTGGCGAAGTTTTAGCTTTACGTTGGAAAGATATAGATTTTCAAAATAATATAATACATATCGAACAAAACAAAGTTAGAACTGTTAATGGAACAACTTTCAAAGAAACCAAAAATAAGCGTTCAAGAAAATTTGTTGCCCCTACAGTGTTGATGAAAGAATTGAAAGAATTTTATTCTGGACAAGATGAAAACGATTTACTGTTTAATATATACCCTTCTACTTACACAAGGCAATGGACTCAATTCGTTAAAGATAACAATTTGAAATATATTACTTTGCACGATTTAAGACATACAAATGGAAGTTTATTAGCTTCAAAAGGCGTGGATATTGTAACAATTGCCAACAGGCTGGGACATCTACCCGCTACTGCCTCTGCATATTATCTACATTCCGTTTCAGAAGAAGATAAAAAAGCGAGTCAAAAGCTAGATAACCTACTTTAATTTTTTTATCATAAATTACGTCAAAATTACGTCACTTTTTAAAAATAGATACAACTTAATCGTTGTATCTATTGATTTTACTGGAGCGGATGGCGGGAATCGAACCCGCGCTATCAGGTCGGAAGCATGACATTCTACCACTAAATTACACCCGCATTTTTGTAAAAAATGAATGCGATACGTTAGTATCGCATATTTGGAGCAGGTAGCGGGAATCGAACCCGCATAGCCAGCTTGGAAGGCTGGAATTCTACCATTGAACTACACCTGCATCTCTATGATAGTATTATAACGACTATCATAGGTTTTGTCAAGATTTTTTCATAAGATTTTGAAGTTTTTGTATTATTCTATTCTTCTTCTACAAAGTTAAATTCGTCTTTGAATTTTTCTTTGAACATTTCAAAGACTGTATTTAATACTTCTTCATCATCTACACTAACATACGATTCTTCTTCTTCGTTTTCAGTATCTTCTACTTTTAAGATGACTACTTCTCCTACTTCATCTTCATTTTCTGCTTCGTCTACTGGTAATAGTACAACATATTCTTCTCCATCTAATTCTACTAAGTCTAAAAACTCAAATTGAACTTCTGCTCCTGTTTCATCGTTTAATACAATGATATTATCTACTTCCTCCTCTGGGATATTGTTTTCTTCATCCATCTTTTTTTCTCCTTTCAAATTATTGTATTTTAAGTGTATTTCTACAACATTGATAACTTTTAGTAGTATTAACTTATTTTTTTAGGATATACTTTTACACCTTATTTTTCTTTTTTATTCATATACATTTCTAATATATATACCGCAGAAAGCGTGTCTACAATATCCTTTTTTTTATGTTTGTCTACTTCTAAAAAATTCATTGTTTTATGAGCTGCAACAGTGGTTAGTCTTTCATCTATTTCTACTACTTTAATGTGATTAAATTTACAATTTAGTTTATGAATAAACTGTTTTGTCACTTCTACTCTTTTCGAACTTCCACCATCTAACATATATGGCATACCAATAGCAATGGTATCAATTTGGTATTGTTTTATTACTTCTTCTAAACGTTTTAATATCATTTTATCATTTCCATTATGATGAATGGTTTCTAAGCCTTGTGCTGTTATTCCGAAGAGCATCAGACACAGCTAATCCTACTCTTGCATCACCATAGTCAATTCCTAATGTTCGCATTTTATTCATCTAATCCTATATAGTTTTTTACCATTTTTTCTAATAATTCATCTCTTTCTAATAAACGAATTAAGTTTCTTGCATCTTTGTGAGATGTAATATAGGTTGGGTCACCTGATAATATATAACCAACAATTTGATTGATTGGATTATATCCTTTTTCTAATAAGGCTTGATATACTGTTTTTAAAATTTCTCTTGCACGTACGTTTTTATCCTTTTCAACAGTAAAACTCATTGTTTTGTCCATATCCATAATGATTACCTCCTTTTATTTATAGATTATTAATATCACTTTCTGTTTTATCTGCATTATCTAAATATTCTTCTAGCTTTTTCGTTACATTTTCAATGGCTGTTCCTTTATAATATGTAGTTAACACAAAATTTAGTTTTGCACTTACATATCTTGTTTTTTCTTTTTTCTGACCATTCTTTTCTAGTACTTCTTCAATTTCAATATCTTCAATACTATTTTTTAAATCTTGTATAAATTCCGTAGCACTTTGTAAATCAATTCCTGAAAAAACAATTGCAAATTTAGGTCCCATATATCTTACAAAAATGTATTCTGATGAAATACTGTCTTTAATATAAGAACTTACCTCTGTGATAATATCGTTTCCTGTTTCTCTATTATATTTCTTATTTATTTCTTCTAAATTCGTAATTTTAAACATACAAACCGTTGAAGTATCATATTTATCAATTATTTTCTTACCTTTTCCATAGATATATTCTGCGGAATTAAGTTCAGAAAATTGGTCTTTTCTTGCAATATTTTCTACTGTGTTTTGATAAGATATTGTTTTATAAACTGCAATGATGTTTTCTTTTACTACTTCTAAAATAGTGGTATCTACTTTATCAAACGCATGTGCTTCTCCACTTTCTAAAACCCAATAGCCAATGTATATATTATCAATATATAACGGGAAAAACATTGCCGATTTCGCTCTTCCAAATTCCATTGTTTGGTATGGTAATCGTTCTCCTTCATGGTTAACAGTAACATATTTTGGCATTGCCGTTTGAATACTGTCTTTAAAAATATCTTGTGTATGAAGACTTCTTAATGCTTCCCAATGTTGTTCCTGCACATTTGATGCTTTAATAACATATTCTGCTCCATCAAACATAACTATGGTTGAATATTTAATATTATATTTTTCAATTACAATTTCATTAATTTTTTCAATTTTCTCATCGACTGTAGAATATTCTCCTATTGTATTCATGAAATCTTGTAATACATTTAATCCTGTAATTTTTTGGTTAATATTATCAAAATTACGAATACGTCTATAGATAATAACATTATATATCATTAATGCAATAATAATTATTACAAGTAATAGTAGTACATATGTCACTTTTCGTTCACCTCATTTTTATCTTTTCATACTTCAAAACTTTTACTCTATATTATCTGCTGATGCAGAAAATTTATTCTTTTTATCATAATGATTCACTGGCTTATACTTATTGTTTAACAAAGGATATACCATATTTCCTAAATCTTTTAATGCAATCATGAAATTCTTTTCATAGCCATTTAAGGAGATTTTGCAATTTACCAATCCTTCTATGTATTTTGCATAAACTTTATTATCATATGGAATATTAATATATTTTACCCCATCTTTGTTAAATAATTCTGTCATAAACGACATAGATGGATCATTGTAAAAGGCCATTCCTCCAATGACTATTTTAGCGTTTAATCCTCTTACTTTGGTGTATTTATTAACAATAATTTTTAGTTTTTCTTGTTCTAAGATATTTTTTGCTTTTAAATCTCTTAAAAATGCTGTTAATGGTTGGATTGTTAAAATATCCATACTTTGTACTAGATAAATTTCTTGTGCCTTTTCAAAATATTCCATTGGCGTATCAAAGTCACAGTCAATTAACACAAGTGAATGGTTTTTAATAAGTGTTGCTAAAATTGCTTCTTTATTTTCATATACTTCATTTGAAGGAAGTGAAGTATACACTGTTAAATTATTATTTACTTTAATACCAGAAGCTACATCATTTTCAAGGTTCTCCATACAATTTGTAGCAATTCTTCTTAATTCTTCCTCATTTTTTGTATAAATAAAATAAGCGTTTTTGTTTTTGGTCATGTCTAATATTGCTGTATTAATTCCCATAGAAGAAAATAATTCTGCTAAATTATTCACTAGGAAAGATGTTCCATTCTTAGTAGTTCCTACAAAAGAAACAATTTTCTTTTCTTTTGTTAGTAAACTCTCAATATTAATACTTGGTGCACTTTGTTTAATAATTCCATTTGGATAAGCAACATTTTCGGAAGCTTTGTGAGAAATGATTGGCTCTTCTTTTCTTTCTACTACTTCTTCAAACCCTGGTAAAACAGCTGGTTCAACTTTTGGAGTTTCTTCAAAATCCTCCATTCCTGGTAATATGTTTTCTTGAGGTTTTGCTAATGGTTCTTTTTCTTCATCTAAATCAAATAAATTTACATTTTGATTTTCTTCTTCTGGAATTGGATTTTTTCTTGGTCTTCCTCTTCCTCTTTTAGGCATTTGTGCTTTTAATTTTTCTTCTTCTGTAAGTACTTTTTTTGGTCTTCCTCTTCCTCTTTTTACTGGTTCTACTACTGGTTCTTTTTCTTCACTTTCATCTAGTTCAAACATATTCACTTGGTTTATCGGTTCTTGGCTTGCTTCTTCTACAACTGGTTTTGCTTTTACTACTGGTGATTCTATTTTACTTTCCGCTTTTTCTATTGGTTCTGGTTTGCTTTCTACTTTTCCCACTGGTTTGGTGTTTATTTTCTTTACTTCTTTTGCTCCTACTGCTGAAGGAACAATGACAGGCTTTGTTGGTTTTGATTTATTTAATTGATTTTCTATAAAATCAATTCGTAAAGCATCTTCCTTTTTGGTTGGTGTCTTGGTTATTTTTACACTTGGCATATCTCCAGCAAATGCCATAACTTGTTGATATTTACTAGAATCTCTTTCTAATATTGCTCTTACACTTAATGGTAAAAACTTAACAATAATTTTTAGTTGTGCATCCGTATATTGTGAGGCAATATTATCAAAACTTTCTACATATGCTTCTTCATTTTTTCCAAGTTTACGGTAATGTGCACGAATATTTTGAATTTCTGTTTCACTTACTGTATCTTCCGCTTCTGTTTGATAATTTACATCTTCTGATTCTATCTTATAATAAATTTTCGCTTCTTTTTTGGTACGTGGTTTTCGAATTAGTTTACACACTTCTTCAATACTTCTATCTTGTCCTAATAAAGCATTATAAATTCCAATTCCAAATAGTTTTACTAATAATTGTTCTGATTTTGTACGACGGTCAGAACAAATTAAAATAATCGGAGTATCCTCCCCATTATTATCGGTTGCTTCATCACTAATATTATCTAATTTTTCAAATAAAAAACGGTCAATTGCTTCATAATCGTTGTTCGCAAATGGCTCTAAATCTTCACTTATGATAATCCTATCATAAGTTTTATCCCTTTGTATTTCTTTTTGTATTGCATTAAAGTAATATACATTTTTATAAGAGATAATCTCTTTATAATCCTTTTGATATTTTTTTACAATCGAATCTGATATTGTTTCATTACTAACTGCAAATAATACTTTCATTCGTAACTCCTCCAAAATAATTAATTTCTAAAACCTTTTACAACAATGGCAAATACTAATGGTAATACTTGGCATATTACAAATACGGTAACAAAACCAACAATTAAAAATAAACCTCTATCATGTACATCTAATTTACGAATACCAATTACATATTGCCAAATAGCTCCTACTGCAATTCCAATAAAACAAAGTGGTATACTATAAATACGAACTTTATTCAATAAATAAGCTGTAAAACCATATGTTTCAGAACCATAACTTTCGGTATAATCTTTTAGTTCATTTAATTGTTTTTCTTTTATTTCAATTATTTGTCCTGCTGTTGATTCTTTTAATACATTATCATTACTAGCATTTACTACCCCTACGGAAAGTATGCTTAGCATGATAAAAAAAGCAAGTACGACTTTTTTCATCTTCGACTTTTTCCCCTTTCTGTACTGTTCCATTTTTTCCTTCTTTTTTACTTTTAATATCATACAATACAATTTAAAAAATAGCAAGAATTTCTTGAAAACTTTTTTATAATCTGTTATATAAATATTCCATCCATTTATAAACCCCATTCGCCCAGTTTGAATCAGAAGCATATTTTTTGTTAACAGCTTGTAGCGTTTGTCCATTATAATATTTTCCTGTTGCTACTTCTCCTCCATACAGTTTGGTACCTGCTGGGTTTAAATAATATTTCATAAAAACACGTCCTAATAAGTCAATTCCCTCTGCATGAGTTCCAAAACTGTACGCACTATTAGCCGGGTCTCTATCATAAGCTCCATACCCAAATAAGTTGTTCTTGGTAGTTGCTAATTTTGAAGTTCCCCAATTGCTTTCATGAATAGCAACTGCTGCTACGAATACACCATTTATTTTATATTGTTTTTCAATATAGTAAAAATATTGTGCATTATTTTGTAAAATTCGATTACTATCTTGAGAATTGCCAGATAGTACCTTTTTAAATTGTTCTAAAGTAAATCCACTTGGGGTATTTAGTTTCATGTTTTTACTCAGTTTCGCAAGCAATTGCGATTTTGTATAACCACCAGAACCTGCCTCTTCCTCAGGAGCATTTGGATTAATATAGGTTACACAATCTTTTTTTACCCAGCCAAAATAATTTCCATATACGATTTTATACCAGTCCTTTTCTACTTGTAATACTTGAACACTATCATTTTGATTTAATACAAATACTCTTTCCGATTCTTCTGATGCTTCACGTCTTACATCTAGTGTATGTGATGTTACATACACCATATCTCCTTTTTTCACTTTATAATTACTTTTGTAATTAGCCGTTCCTACTAAAACAATACGGTCAATCGAAGAAGTTAATACCTTTACTCCAACCGGTTGTTCTTCGATTAGTTCCTCATTTTCAAATACTTTTTTGGTAATTTGTTGTTGTTTTCCAATTTTTCCTTCTTGTAATACTTGCAAAGTATCTTTTGGTAAATCACTACTATTTTGATAAATAGTAGTATATTCTAAATCGACTTCTTCAATAATAATTTGTTCCTCTTGCCTTTTTCTATTTTGTTCAATCGTATCATCAAAATCGATCTCTACCGATTCCACTTTTTGGTATTGCTTTGTTACCTCATTTTCTATTCTTAATTCTTGTGAAACAGCATAAGAAATCTCACTATTTATCATTTTATTCCACACAAAAGCAATGCTCGTAACCACTAGCATAATCAAAATTAATTTAATATGTAAATAACTCTTTTTCTTTTTGGTTTCTTCGTTTTTTGTCGTCATTTGTAATCACCTAACATTATTCTACTGTTTTTCTTAATTTTTGTCAATTTCAAATTTTGGAAAAATTTCATTTTCACTTGCTTATCTTTTCTTTTTGTATTATAGTTAGAATATTAAAAAATTCATGGAGGTTTTCTAATGAAAAAACGTCATACCAAAACAAAGTCAAAATTCATACTGACTGTTTTAATTATCCTCATTATTTGTTTTTTGATTGGTTTTATTGTTTATGAAATTGGGATACAAAAAACACAAAATTCTTCTTTTTCTAAAGAGCAAGCACCAAAAAAAAGTGATACTTTTAGAATTCGTAAAATTATTCTATTTAGCAGTGCAGATGCGGTTCAAAACGAAGCTACAAACAAGTCTACTTGGAATGTTAATGTATCTCAATTTACCGATATCGCAATATATATTGATAATCACCTTGAAAATGGATTTTCCAAAGAAAATACGATTGCCAAATTATATATCGATAACATCCAATACGCACAAATGCCTACTCTTGGCACCCCATTTTTGTATTATAAAAACCAAAATGATTTTGGAAAATTAAGTTTTAACGAAGAAAATAGAATTCAAGATTGTTTAAATTTTGAAATCATTCCCTATGAAAATGAACGAAATTTTGAAAAACCCGAAATATATGATACTAGCTTTTCTCCTATTTGCTTAGGATTTACTAATAAAGACATTAAAACCAATTACAGCATTACCAATATCGAAGAACCCTTACGTTATGATGGCAGTCTATTAAAGCGTTGCAATATTGGGCTTACTCGTATTAACTGCACAGTTTCTTTTGATGTTCATATTATAAACCAAGCAAATGAACATTTTAAATCAACACTTAGTATTGAAATCCCTTTAAAGGATAATTCTTCTGAAACTACAATTTATGATGGATTTACGAAACAAGAAATAACAGAAGTATCCAACTTTTCCTTCTATATTGTTGACACATAAAAAAAATAAACTAATTGTATTTTTTGGTGCCCAAGGCGGGACTCGAACCCGCATGGTTTCCCGCACGATTTTGAGTCGTGTGCGTCTACCAATTCCGCCACTCGGGCATATTTTATTCTTAAGTATCTTACCATATTCTAAAGAGCTAGTCAAGCTAGCTCTTTTAAATTTCTAATTTTCTTTTACAATTTCCCTTTTGAAGGAAGTTCCCTCTAATTTCTGTAAATTTAGTATATCTAAAATTGTTGCTGAAATATCTGCAAAAGTAGAACGAATTCCTAAATCGATTCCTTGTTTTATCTGTTGTCCATAGATTAAAATTGGTATGTATTCACGGTCATGGTCAGTTGAAGGTGTAGAGGGGTCATTCCCATGGTCTGAAGTAATAATTAGTATATCCGTTGTTTTCAATTGCTTTATTATTTCTGGTAATTTGCTATCAAAATATTCTAATGCTTTTGCATAGCCTTCTATATTATTTCGATGACCATATAACATATCAAAATCCACTAAGTTGGTATAAATTAACCCTTGTGTGTCTTGCTTTATTTCTTCTATTGTTTTTTCAATGCCATCTTCATTGCCATTGGTATGAATGTTTTTTGTTATGCCTCTTTCAGAAAATAAGTCTTGTATTTTTCCAATGGCAATTACCTCTTTTCCATTTTCTTTTATGACATCTAGCATGGTTCTTCCAAAACTTTCTGATTCAAAATCTTTCCTGTGATAGGTTCTTGTAAAATTCTCTTGGTTATCCCCTACAAACGGTCTTGCAATTACAGTTCCTACATTATATTCTGGCTTATTTAATATTTCTCTTGCTATTTTACAAATTTCATATAATTTTGAAACTGGAATTACTTCTTCATGTGCAGCAATTTGAAATACGCTATCTGCTGAGGTATAAATAATTGGATAACCTGTTTTTATATGTTCTTGTCCAAAACGTTTTAATATCTCTGTACCAGATCCTACCTCATTACAAAGAATTCCTCCTATTCCTGCTTTTTGTATAAATTCTTTTACTAATTTTTGAGGAAAGGCATTTGGATATGTTTTAAATCCATCTCGTAAGATAAATCCAGACATTTCCCAATGTCCTACTGGACTATTTTTTCCGAACAGATTGCTCCCTTGCTTTTCCAAAAGCTCCTATTGGACTATGTTCTTTTTCTTCTTTCACATCAATTTCCCTAATATTATATAGTCCTAATTTTTTCATATTGGGTAACTCTAATTTTGTATGGTTATAAATTCCTCTTAAAGTATTTGCTCCTTGATCTCCATATTCCTTCGCATCTGGTAATTCCCCAACACCAAAACTGTCTAGTACAATAACAATTGCTCTTTTTATCATTATCATTCTCCTTTCTTTTTTATTTCATATTCATATATATTTACCTTAGTTGTCGTTATTTTCGTTTCTTCTTCTATTTTTAACATTCGGAAATCTTCTTTTTTATTTAAAACAAGTTCATAATCTTTTAAATTTACTAAACATTTGGAAGTAACGTGCATTCCAAGTGGCAATGTTTTATTATCATTATCATAATACATACCATTTGTAAAGTAAATTACAGGCATTTGCCTTTTTAAATTAATTCGGTATAAATTTATTTCTTTTGTTTGTTCTTTTTGTTTTATTGCTTCTTCTGGTCTTATATAAAAAATTTGCATATCTTCTTGTTTTGGTTCTTCTTGTACACAATAAAGTGGAAGACTTACAGGAGAAGAAGCTTTTCGCATAATTTCTTGTAAGTTCATTAAAATGGTTAATATCTTCTCTTTATATTCTTCTATGTTTAAGTTCTTTGTAATATCTAAAATCTTTAATTTATCTTTTTGGGATTCTCGATGCTTCTTTCCTCCTAGTACTTGCACTTTTGTACGATCTTCTGATACATTACCAAATAAATCAAAATTTTCTTGGTTAAATAAATTTCTTTCTTTTTGAGCTTCTTCTTTTAATTTTTGTAAACTTTCCTCAAAATCTTCATCTTTTTTTGCTCCTTTTAATAGAGATAGTAAATCTGTTTGAGCAATAAACATTGAATTTGTTTGCTCCTTTGTCAATTGTTTTCGTTGCTTTTTATCAATTAATACTGCCATTTCTTCAAAGTCTTCTTTATCGTCAAATACTTTTTCAAGTTTACCAATGTTCTCATTTTCCTCTTCTGGTGCTTGTAAAAGTATTTGTTCATCTTTATTGGCAAATTTCCAAAAATCAAAAATACTTTTTTCATGTTTATCAATCTCTGATAAATATAGACTAGCATTCTCTATCTTCTTTGTAAGGGATTTTATTTTTTGATTTTGTGCTTTTATATCTAGTTCTAAATTTTTAGCATTTTGTATTTTTTCGTCTAGTACTTTGTAAATTTGAAGAATATCCTCAATTGTATAATATTCTTTTTTAGCAAATTTTATTGTTTCCATTTGTTCTATTCTGTTTTCCTTTTTTTGATTTCTTTCATTTTCATTCTTTATTTTGTTTTGCCCTTTCTTTGCTTTTTTTGCTTTCAAAAAATACTTTACTTTTCCTAAAAATGTTTTTCTACATTCTAAATATGTCGCAATTAAACGTTCTTTTCCTAAATATTCTTGTTCCTTTTGATAGGCTTCTTGCTTCCTATCCTCAAAGTCTTTTTCTAATATTTTTTGCTTTTTTTGTAAGCTTTCTATTTCTTTTTTTGCATGTTCATATTCTTTTGTTAATAACTCCATTAATTTATCATAAGTAATCTTTTTACTCTGATATTCAAATTCTAGTATCCCTTTTGCATTTATTTTTGGCTTAAATCTATAGTAATGTGGTAATTCTGTTTCCAAAATAAACAATGCTTTTATGAATTTATAAAATTTTTCTGCTTCCTCCTTTGTGTTTAAAATGATTTTATATTCACTTTCCATTTTTTCATATACTGTCATTTTTCCTATTATGTGTAAACTCATATCCCCATCTTTATCATATACTTCATAAGTCGTTATCCAATTTTTGGTAAGTTGCCACATATATTTTTCCAAATCTTCCATTTGTGATTTTTTTAAATATTTTCTTGAATATTCTTCACAAGAAATAGGAACAAAAATATATTCTTCTTTTTTTGTTTTCTTTATTTCAAGTTGTTTTTTTAATAAATAGAAAAATGCACTATAGTCTAAATCTTCTGTTGGAACTAGCATAAAATATGTGTCTGCTATATCAGAATAATAAATTTGCCATAAATAATTTCTTTGATATTTTATTAAAAATGGTTCTTTTATTTGCAATTTCTTTTGTTCTTTTTCAATTTCTTCTATCTTAGCTATTTCCACTTGGCTTAACATTTTTAAAAATGTGGTATGTTTTAAAATATTACTTTCTGTTTTAGAATCTAAATAATTCGATATACTACTTGCTTTGGAATATTTTTCCTGTATGGTATTTAATCGGTTACATGGTGTCAATAAAATTTTGATTTTTGAAATCGGTATATATTGATACACCTTATAATTATCTTCTATTTCTTTTCGTGGTTGATATTCAAATGCTATTGTTTTACTTAAGAACGTCGGTATTTTTGTTAAGCTTAGACCAATATATTTTAAGTTCTCTGAAATTATATCTTCATTTGTATTTTTCGTCATATTTTCCTCCCTTATTTTTCTTTCTTTACAAAGTATATCACAAAAAAATGATTCCTTCAATTTGAAAGAATCACTTTTTTATTTTATTGATTACTTTGCAATAATTCACTTAGATGTTCTTCACATTTCCCAATTCTCTCATGATGTAATGCCAAAACAGCATCTTGTTCCCTGTTTTTTTCAAAATTTACTGTTTCTTGTAACATGATATGTCGTATTTCTCCTATTTGGTTATTATTAATTCTTGTAACAGTTCTTTTTATAATATCAATACTATCTACAATATCTTTTGTCATTTTTTGAATAACTTCCTTATTATATTCTACTTTCTCTTTTATTACTTTTTGTTCTTCTTTAATCTCTACAATGTCTTGTTCCATTTTTTCTTGTTTGTCTTTAATTTCTACGATATCTTGTTCCATTTTTTCTTGTTTGTCTTTGATTTTTACAATGTCTTCCTGCATTTTTTCTTGTTTGCTTTTGATTTCTATGATGTCTTGTTTCATTGCTTTGTGCTCTTCTCGGTTCTCTTCTTTTAAGCTACGCATTTCAACTTTTACATCCTTCAATTCATCTAAAATTTGAACTAGTATTTTTTCCATATAATCTTCCTTTCTTTTTTTATTTTATCCTTTTGGTTCCTAATATAAAAAATACTATCCTCCTTTTAAATAAATTTCTCCCTGCCAATAAGTATACTAAACTACAAAAAGAAAATCAATCCTTTTTTGACAAAAAGTTTGATTTTCTTTCGACAAATTACTTCATTTTTTCACTTTATTTTCCGTAGCTTTTAATTTCTTCTCTTACATTTTCCACAAATGTAGAAACTTTCACTGCTCCAATATCGCCCTCTTTTCTCGAACGAACACCCACCGTTTTTTCCTCCATTTCCTTTTGTCCTACTACTAACATATATGGTACCTTCTCCAACTGTGCTTCACGGATTTTATAACCTATTTTCTCATTTCGGTCATCTAATTCTACTCGAATTCCCTCTTTTTGTAATTGTTCACAAACAGCTTTTGCATATTCCATATGTGCATCTGTTATTGGTAATATCTTCACTTGTACTGGTGCAAGCCACATTGGAAATGCTCCTTTGGTTTCTTCAATTAAGAAAGACAAGAAACGGTCAAATGTACCAAGAATTGCCCTATGAATAACAACTGGTGTATGTTCTTTTCCATCTTCTCCTATATAGGAAAGTTCAAATCTTCTAGGTAGTAAAAAATCTAGTTGACAAGTCGAAATAGTAACATCATGTCCTAATGCTGTTTTTATTTGTACATCTAGTTTTGGTCCATAGAAAGCTGCTTCTCCTTGGGCTTCATAGAAATTAAGATTTGCTTCTTTTAAAATTTCACGTAGTTGCCCTTCTGCATTATCCCACATTTCGTCATCATCAAAATATTTTTCTTTATCGTTTTTATCTCTTAACGATAAACGAAAAGCATATTCGTTAAAACCAAAATCTTGATATACAGAAAGAATTAAATCTACTACTCGTTTAAATTCCTCTTTAATTTGATCTGGTCTTACAAATAAATGCGCATCATTTTGGCACATTTGTCGAACTCTTTCTAATCCACAAACATTTCCACTTGCTTCATAACGAAAATCTGGTGCTAACTCACCAATACGAATTGGTAAATCACGGTATGAATGCATTTTATTTTTATAAATTAACATATGATGTGGACAATTCATAGGACGTAATACCATTTCTTCATTTTCCATTTTCATAGTTGGAAACATGTCCTCTTTATAATGATCCCAATGTCCACTTGTTTTATATAATTCTACATTGGCAAGAGATGGTGTATATACATGGTTATACCCCATTTGTATTTCCTTATCTTGTATATATCGTTCTAAAATTCTTCTAACCGTTGCTCCTTTTGGTAGATACATTGGTAAACCAGAACCAACTAAACTATGTGTCATAAACAAATCTAATTCTTTTCCTAATTTTCGATGGTCTCTTTGTTTTGCTTCTTCTAGTAATTGCAAATATTCTTCTAAATTACTTGCTTTAGGGAAAGAAATTGCATAAATTCTTTGTAGCATTTTATTTTTTTCATTTCCTCTCCAATATGCACTAGAGGAAGTCAAAATTTTAATCGACTTTATCTTGCCTGTACTCATTACATGAGGTCCTGCACATAAATCTGTAAATTCTCCTTGTTGATAAAAAGAAATCTCTTCCCCTTCTGGTAAATCTTCAATTAATTCTACTTTATATGGTTCATTTTGTCCTTTCATAAAACGAATTGCTTCTTCTCTTGGCATGGAAAACTTTTCAATTTTTAAATCTTCTTTTATAATTTTCTTCATTTCTTCTTCAATACGTGTTTTATCTTCATCGGTAAACGGTGTTTCTACATCAAAATCATAGTAAAACCCATCATCAATAGCAGGTCCAATAGCAAGTTTTACCTCTGGAAATAACCTTTTTACTGCTTGTGCCATAATGTGAGATGTCGTATGCCAATATGCTTTTTTACCATTTAAATCACTATCAAAAGTCAAAATATTTACACTCGCATCTTCTTGTATCTTAAACCTTAAATCCCTTATTTCTCCATTTACCTCTGCTACAGTTGCCACTCTTGCTAATCCTTCACTAATGTTTTTCGCAAGTTCTAACACAGAAATTCCTGCTTCTACTTCTTTTTTCGTGCCATCCTTTAATGTAATTGTAATCATAACCATTCCTCCTTTTTATACAAAAATACCCCTAGGTACTTTTGTTTTAATACCTAGGGGTGCATATTACACGGTTCCACCCTATGTTTTACTTCATTTTAAGATGATAACGGAATCACCGTCTAGTTTTTGCTAGAAACAATGAGGTAGTTTTTCAAAATCGTTTTCTTGTCATCGCTTTCAGCCTAAGGCAAATGACTCTCTAAAAGAAACCTTATTTTTACTTTTTCTCATTTTCGTTTTTCTTATCTACATTATTATCATATACTCTTTTTTAGCATTTGTCAATCGATTTTATGGTAATTTTCAATTCTATTTACTGTATTACATTTTCTATACTCGTAATGCTATTTGTTTCTACCGCATTTGGATCAATTTGTGTTAATCCATTTGCATCTTCTTGTGCTTGTGTTTCTTTTGCTACTTGCATTTGTTGTTCATAGATCTTCTTTAGCTGCACTTTTATTGAATTGATTAATTGAGCAATATTTTCTGGTGTACGATTATTAAATACTGCATAATTGTTTTGGTTTAATTCCTGTAGTGCAACACTTTCTGCTGGTTTCGTATTTGCATTTATGCTTGTTTTAAAATAAGTCACATCAGAATCACTTATAATTGCAATAATATTATGATTCATTCCTCCTTGCATGCTATTTGGCTCTGTTTTATTTTGAAGAGATATTTTAATACGAGATTCTCCTATTTCACAACCAATAATTGCTATTACATTATTCTGGTTTCCAGATACTTGTTTTGCAATTTCGATACTTTTTATCGTAATTATTGTTGGTGGTTCTGGTTCTGGAGTTGGTCTTTCTAATCCACTTCCTTCAATAACTTGGTATCCATCTTCTGTAAAAGTAACTCCTGGTGTTACTTCTTCTGGATTTGAACCGCCTACTTCAAACTGATATTGAAGAGAAACCATTGTGCGAATTGAATCCTTTCCTCTTTCATAATCAAATACATATTTTTCTATATCATTTTTTGCAATCTTGGTTCTTACAATTTTTCCATTTGCTTCATATACCTCAATGGTAATTCCTGAAGCAAATTCTGCTGTTCGCAATTGTTCTACTCGATTTTGTATTGCTTGTTTGATTGTTTCTGTTGTAATATCAGTTTGTGAATCGATTAACATGATTTTTTGTAATAATAAATTAATGACTGTTTCGTTTTGCGCTATTTCATTTAATATGGCAATCATCACATTTTTATATTCTTCTTGGTTTAAAGTAACCCCATAGCAATTTGCATTTATTTGTTTGGTATCAATTTCAATCTCTACTCCACGATTATGATAGTACTTATCTTTTGAAATTTGTGTATTTGCAACTTTTACCAACAATTCTTGAATTTTTTCTTTCTGTTCTTGGCTTAACATCAATAACTCTATTATTGATGTTCCTTCTAATCGATTTGGTATTTTAGATACATCTTCAATCCCTAGTTTTTTTGCTAATTGTTTTAAATTATTATTTTCTATTCCTAAAAAAATGTTAAACACTGGTGCTGAAGTAATTGCATTGGTTCCATTCACAACATGTAGGTCACCATCGTGTACATATTGTGCTTTAAATAATTCTTTTGTTAAGTATTTTATTTTTGCTTCACTCGTGTCTTTGTTATTCTCAGGGTCTGCATTTTTTGTATAAGCAATGCTAAAATTTCTAGGTGGTGTAGTTTGGTTTGCAATTTCTGGATTACTTGATACTAAATCGAAACTAATATCGGAATTTACTGTATATGGTGCACTTTTTAGTGCTCTTACTGTCTCGGCATTTGGGTCTTGCAAATATTGTTCTAGTACCTCTATATTTTCAGCAAAATATTTAAAAAATAGTTCTTGGTCACTTTTTAGAAAATCAGTGGTTAAGTATACGACTAACCCAATTGCAATGACCATTAAAATCATAGTAATACTTCCTACTATGATAAGTGTTTTTTTCTTGTTCTTTCCCATAATTTCTTCTCCTTTACTTTCCCATTTTTTGGACTCTTGCTTCATACATCACAATTCCTGCTGAAACAGAGGCATTCAGCGAAGTTATTTTTCCTAGCATTGGAATTTTTGTTAAGAAATCACAATTTTCTTTTGTTAATCTACTCATTCCATTTCCTTCGCTTCCAATGACAATGGCAATTGGTCCTGTCAAATCTTGACGATAGTAATATTCCTCTGCCTCCATATCTGTCCCACAAATCCATATGCCTTCTTCTTTCAAAATATGCATAGTTTCCACAAGATTATTGACTCTTGCAATTTTCATATGCTCTACTGCACCTGCTGAAACCTTTGCAACAGTACTATTGACGGATGCTGCTCGTCTTTTTGGAATAATAATGCCATGTACTCCCGCAGTTTCAGCAGTTCGAATAATAGAACCTAAATTATGTGGATCTTCAATTCCGTCAAGCAAGATAATAAATGGGTCTTCATTTTTTTCTTTTGCCACTGCTATTATATCATAAACTTCACAATAGTCAAATGGGGGAATAATTGCAATAATTCCTTGTGCATTCGGCGTTTGGCACATTCCTCTAAATTTTTTCTTATCAATTTCCGTAATTAAAATTTTTCTTTCCTTTGCTTTTGCTAATATTTTATTAATAGACCCTTGTTTTTCTCCTTTTTCAACATAAATCTTATTAATATCTTTTCCAGACTCCAATAACTCTAAAACCGCATTTCTACCCTCTACTTGGTCTTGGTATGGTTCTTTTCCGCCTTTATCCTCTTTCATCTTTAACCTTCTCCTTTATAGAATATATACTCTAGTGCTTTTGCTACTCCATTATTGTTGTTTGTATCTGTTATATAATCTGCCTTTGATTTTACATACTCGTTTGCATTTCCCATTACAACTTTATACCCTGCAATTTCAAACATTGGTATATCGTTTCCACCGTCCCCAATAGCAATTACTTCTTCCTTATTTATTTTTAAATAGTCAATAAGAATTTTTATCGCATTTGCTTTTGTAGCACCTTTTTTCATGACATCGATATATTTACAAGTAAATGTTTTCCCATTATTAGTATGTGTAAAATCGCATATTTCAGTAGTATTTAATGTATCTACCTTGTTTTCTATTTCATTTTTAAGTATTTTTAAGTTTTCTTCTTTTCCCATAGGTGTAATTAATGCAATATTTGAAATTTTATTATTTAAAACATAATCTTTCAAATTTTCTGCATAAGTAATATTTTGTACTTCTGCTGCTAACTTATCTTCTATTACAGGTCCTTGCCATGTTTGTATTAATCCTATTAAATTATATTTTTTATACGTATCTATTGTTGTTAGTACTTCTTCTTGTGTTAAATATTTTTTTACTATATATTCATCTTTTACATTATTTTTAATAACTGCACCATTGGAAGCAATTATATATTGATTAATTCCCTCTCCAATAATATCCGTAATATAGGTTATATCATTAATATTTTTTCCTGTTGTAATTACAAAAATAACATTCTTTTCTTTATGTATTTTGTTAATCATTTCAACATTTTCTTTTGACACATTTTTATGATCATCTAACAATGTTCCATCTAAATCTACCATTACTATTTTATACATATTTTTTCCCTTCTTAAAAAATTACTTTTTCAACTTGACAATGTGATTGTTCTCTTGTTATAATTCAAATATTAAATTATCTTTTTTCATTTTCAAATTTGCTTAAGGAGGATTACACTATGGAGTTTATGAAAATGTTTTTGAAAAAATGGTGGAGAAAGAAATACAACTATTTTAAAGGGAAAGCTGATTTCTATTATGCTCGGTACCAAGAAGAAGAAAAAAAGGAAACGACTTTCTCTTCTACCACATATGTTATTGACGGTAAAGAAGAAACTATTACTGATTATACCGAGCATGTCCCTTTCTTTTTAACCGCTAACGAGAAAACCTTAAAAAGTTTATACTATGACAATTATTTGTCTTTTTCTCGTAAGGCAACCAAGTACCACAATCTCTACTGTTAGGTTCCCAAAATCGGGAACCTTATTTATTTGCAAATAGTTTATTCCTCGTCTAATTTTAACACTGATAAAAACGCTTCTTGTGGAATGTCTACGTTTCCAATTTGTCTCATTTTCTTTTTTCCTTTTTTCTGCTTTTCTAATAGTTTTTTCTTTCTTGTGATGTCTCCACCATAGCATTTAGCAAGTACGTCTTTTCTCATGGCTGAAATGGTTTCTCTAGCAATAATTTGTCCTCCAATGACTGCTTGAATGGGAATAGCAAATAGTTGTCTTGGAATAACAGTTTTTAATTTTTCTACCATTTTTTTACCTCTTGTATAACTTGAATCTTTATGTACTATAAAAGATAGTGCGTCAACCCCTTCTCCATTTACTCGAATATCAAGTTTGACAAGTTCTGCTCTTTTGTATTCTTTGAATTCATAATCAAAAGATGCATATCCTTTTGTTTTGGATTTTAGTTGGTCAAAGAAATCGTAGATAATTTCATTTAATGGTAACTCATAAATTAAGGTAACTCTTGTGGTATCTAAATATTTCATATCGACATAGATACCTCTTCTATTTTGACATATTTCCATGATGTTCCCCACATATTCTTTTGGTGTTAAAATTTCTGCTTTTACAATTGGCTCTTCCATATAGCTAATTTCTTGTGGTGGTGGTAAATCGGCTGGATTATATAATTCTTCCATAGTACCATCAGTTTGATAAACCTTATAAATAACCGATGGTGAGGTCGTAATTAAGCTTAAGTCAAACTCTCTATCTAGTCTTTCTTCTATAATTTCTAAATGAAGTAAGCCTAAAAATCCACAACGAAAACCAAACCCAAGTGCTGTGGAAGTTTCTGGTTCATATTGAAGGGCTGCATCATTTAATTTTAACTTTTCTAATGCTATTTTTAAATTTTCGTAATCGCTTCCATCTACTGGATATAACCCGCAATATACCATTGGGTTTACTTTCTTATAGCCCTTTAGTGCTTCTTTTGCTGGTTTGTTATTTAAAGTAATGGTATCTCCTACATGAATATCGGATAAATTTTTAATACTTGCTGCCATATAACCGAACTTCTCCAGCTAATAACTCACGACTTGGCACATAGCTTCCTGGTTCAAAATATCCTACTTCTGTTACCGTAAATACCTTACCTGTTGCCATTAATCTTATTTCATCTCCTACTTTTACCCTGCCATCAACAACACGTACATAGGCAATTGCTCCTTTGTAATTATCGTAAAAGGAATCGAAAATAAGACACTTTAATTCTGCATCTTCATCTCCTGAAGGTGCCGGAATATCGGTTACAATTCTTTGTAATACTTCTTCTACATTTAATCCAGATTTTGCAGAAATACAAGGGGCCTCCATAGCAGGAATTCCAATAATATCCTCTATTTCTTGTTTTACTTCCTCTGGTCTTGCATTTGGCAAGTCAATTTTATTAATCACTGGCAAGATTTCCAAATTATTATCCAATGCTAAATATACATTAGCAAGTGTTTGTGCCTCCACCCCTTGGCTAGAATCCACAACTAAAATAGCTCCATCACATGCCGCAAGACTCCTAGAAACTTCATAATTAAAATCCACATGTCCCGGAGTATCAATTAAATTAAACGTATACTCTTGTCCATCTTTTGCCCTATATGCCATTCGGACTGCCTGTGACTTAATCGTAATTCCTCTCTCTTTTTCTAGTTCCATATTATCTAACACTTGGCTTTCCATTTCACGCTCTGAAAGTACTCCTGTCATTTCAATTAAACGATCTGCTAATGTTGATTTTCCATGATCTATATGGGCAATAATACTAAAATTTCGTATTTTACTTTGTCTATCACTCATAATACTATTTTTCCTCCATTTTTAATTGATAACTATATCTAATCCTATTATTTTTACCGCTTCCTCCTTAATATCGGTATTTTATCATAATATTTGAAAAAGCACAATTATTTTCTTGTATGATTTGTTATTATATGATAAAATATAAAATGAAAAGCTACTAGCTTATAATAAAATGTAGGAGGTTTTATACCATGTGTGAAAACACACTTTGTTTTGATTGTGCAAACAATTCTATTTATGATGGCAAATCAAATGTACTTATGGCAGAATTTGTAAACAATCATAGAAATGAGCGGGAATTTTATATTCAGGTAAATGGTATTTCGCATGAAGTTGCCATTCAATTCGCTCTTCTTTATTCTCACGGTCGTCAAATTATATCTTATCCAATTAAGAATAATAGCAAAGAAATCGTTGGTTGGAATTTACGATTTGTAGACTATTCTGCTTAACAATAAAAGCTTCAATCTTCTTAATGATTGAAGCTTTTATCATTTTATTTATAGCAATTTTTCTAATTCCTTTATTTTATCCCTTATTTCTGCTGCTTTTTCAAATTCCATGTTACTAGCATGACTTAGCATTTCATCGGTTAATTTATTAATAATATCTTTTATATCATCTTCTTTCTTAATTTCGTATTCAGAACTAATGTCTTCTACAATTGTCGCTTTTATGGTATCTCTTACCGATTTTTTAATAGTTTTTGGGGTGATACCATGAACCTTATTGTATTCACTTTGTATTTTTCTTCTACGATTGGTCTCAGTAATAGCCTTTTCCATGGATTCGGTTAATTCATCCGCATACATAATAACCTTTCCTTCGGTATTTCTTGCTGCACGTCCAATGGTTTGAATTAAAGAACGCTCTGAACGTAAAAACCCTTCCTTATCCGCATCTAAAATAGCCACTAGCGAAACTTCTGGAATATCTAATCCTTCTCTTAATAAGTTAATTCCCACTAATACATCAAATTCACCAATACGTAAATCTCGTATAATTTCCATTCTTTCTAATGCTTGTATATCAGAATGCATATATTTTACTTTCATGTCTAAACTTGCTAAGTAACTAGTTAAATCTTCTGCCATTTTTTTGGTTAATGTGGTAACCAAAATTCTCTCTTTTTTTTCTACTCTTTCACGGATTTGTCCGGATTAAATCATCTACTTGGTTTTCTACTGGTCGTACTTCAATTTCTGGGTCAAGTAATCCTGTTGGACGTATAATTTGTTCTACGATGTTATCTCCAGAATGTTCTTTTTCGTAATCTGCTGGTGTAGCACTAACAAAAATCACTTGATGAATTTTATTTTCAAATTCATCAAATTGTAGCGGTCTGTTATCTAGTGCAGAAGGAAGCCTAAAACCATACTGTACAAGAGATTCTTTTCTTGCTCTATCTCCATTATACATTCCTCTTACTTGAGGAATGGTTGCATGAGATTCATCTACTAATAGTAAAAAGTCTTTTGGCAAATAATCTAATAATGTAAAAGGTGCACTTCCTGGCTCTCTTCCACTAATATGCCTTGAGTAATTTTCAATTCCTTGGCAAAACCCAGTTTCTTTCATCATTTCCATATCGAAATTGGTTCTTTCTTCAATCCTTTGTGCTTCAATTAACTTATTATTTTCTTTAAAATATTTAATTCTCTCTTCTAACTCCTCTTCAATTGTATGAATTGCTCGTTCCATTTTATCGCTTGATGTAACATAGTGGGAATTAGGGAAAATCATAATATGATTTCTCGTTCCAATCACTTTCCCCGTTAATGGATTAATTTCCGATATTTTCTCAATCTCATCTCCCCACAATTCTACACGAATTGCCTTTTCATTTTCATCAGATGGATAAATCTCTATAATATCCCCTTTGGCACGAAAAGTTCCCCTTTTAAAATCCATTTCATTTCTTGTATATTGCATGGTAATTAGTTTTCTTAAAATCTCGTCTCTTGTTTTCTTCATACCTGGGCGAAGGGAAATAATCATG
Source organism: Clostridia bacterium (assembly GCA_022796855.1). Classification (GTDB taxonomy): domain Bacteria; phylum Bacillota; class Clostridia; order TANB77; family CAG-508; genus RGIG8482. Next base: position 26,846 of record JAAWJM010000013.1, read on the forward strand.
TTTTCATAATCGATTGGATCTCCTAATCCATAAATACAAGAAACCGAAGACACAATAATAACATCCTTTCTTTCAAACAACGCAGCTGTTGCCGAATGACGAAGTTTATCAATTTCGTCATTAATGGAAGAATCTTTTTCAATATAAGTATCAGAAGATGCAATATACGCTTCTGGTTGGTAGTAATCATAATAACTAACAAAATATTCAACACTGTTCTCTGGAAAGAACTCTTTGAATTCACTATAAAGTTGACCGTGCTAATGTCTTATTATGTGCTAAAACCAGTGTGGGTTTTTGCACTTTTTGTATAATATTTGCCATTGTAAAAGTTTTTCCGAGAACCTGTAACTCCTAGAAGCGTCTGAAATTTCTTGCCCTCCATTATTCCTTTACTAAGATATTCGATTGCCTTTGGTTGGTCGCCTGTTGGCTTGTAATCTGATACTAAATTAAACATATCCAAATCTCCTATAATACTTTTTTAAATGAATCGTCATTTTCTCCTACATGCATATCTATCTCCATTTTATCTATTTGTTCATAACCATTATTAAAATAGAATCTATGTGCTTTTTCTAGTACATTTCCACAGGTTAAATATAGTATCTTTATATCAGTTTCTCTACAATATTTTTCTAGTATTTGATATAAATTTGTACCGATTTTTCTATTTTGGTATTCTTCTTGAACATAAAATCTTTTTACAATACCTATATTTTCTCTTTTCTCTAATCCGATTGTTCCGACAATTTTATTAAAATTTGTATCAATGGCTACCCAAAAATTACCACCATTTTTAATATAGTGTTCTTCAATGTTTGCAACATCTTGCCTTATTTTATAAGGTCTGTTTATAAATTTATGCATACTCTCATTTATAAAATTGTTTATTTCTTCTAAATATAGATTATTGTATTCTAAATATTTTATTGTTCCCATTACATTTTCTCCTATCTTTTTATTTATATCAATATTGAATTTACACCGACGTTTAGCCCGACATTTACACCGACATTTTTCTTTCTAAATTCAATTTCTATATTATTCTTTTTCATTTTCTTTTGCCAATTCAATCAGTTCTTTCTCATCTTTTATAATCTTAATTAGTTCTTCTTTTGTCGGTAAGTAAGTTAGATATTTTGAAGCATAAACGTTTTTCACATCATCTCCTAGTGTCATTTCTACAACAGCATCATCTTTATCAGCACATAATAATATTCCTATTGGTTCATTTTCTCCATCTATCATTTGAGTCTTTTTATAATAATTTACATACATTTGCATTTGTCCAATATCTTGATGTGTTAGTTTTCCAATTTTTAAATCTATAATTACAAAGCATTTTGCAAGACGATTATAAAATATTAAGTCTGGATAATAATATTCAGAACCGATTTTAATTCTTTGTTGACTAGCTACAAATGAAAATCCTCTTCCTAGTTCTAATAGAAATTCTGTCAAATGAGAAAGTAAGGCTTTTTCTAAATCTGTTTCTAAATAATTTTTATTTTCTTTTAATCCAGCAAATTCAAAAATATAAGGATTTTTTAAAAGTTCCTCTGGTTGCTTTTCAATTAACCCTTTTTTTGACTCTACCATAATCTTATTTTTATCTGGAGATATTAAATATCTATCATATAATTTTGTATTTATTTGTCTGTTTAATTCCCTATAGCCCCAATTGGATTTAATTGACTCAATTTCGTAAAACTCTCTTTCTTCTTTTCTATCTATTCTTATTAGCTCTTGAAAATGTGACCAACTCAATTCGGTCGGCACTGCCGACCAAATTGGATAAATTTCATAAAATTTTCGCATTCTCCTAATGCTAACTGGTGAAAAGCCACCTCCAAATTCATTAGTTAATTTACTAGACAGTGCTTCTATTATTTTCTTTCCATAACTTGCTTTATTGCTGTTTTCAAATAATTCATAAGTTATTTTTCCGACATACCAATAAACTTCTACCATAGTCGTATCAATATGTTTTAACATTTTACCTCGTGCTGCAATAATTTTATTTCTAATATCATCATATATTTTCTCAATATCTATTAAATCATTGTTTACTTCACTCATATGCATTAGCCCAGATAGCTCTTTATCACTCATATATATTTCAACTCACTTTCTTTTAAGTTATATTATCATATTTTGTATTGCATTAAAATAGTATTTTATACTTTACACGAATTTTACACGAATGCGGTCACAAACTTTATATTTTTAAAAATAATTACCATTATATAATTTTAGTATTAATATATTTCTATTTCCCCTCTTAATGATGTTATCATTGTTTGTTGTATTTCTTTATAAGAATAACCATTACCTATTAGCCAAGCTAGTTTTGTAACCATACTTTCCATACTCATATCCCAAGCAGGTATTGCTCCATATTTTAATGCTAATTGTCCGTGGCTCATTTATTTCCATGCTTGCTACTCCATCTGGTGCTTGTGTTGTTATAACAATTGGTATCTGCTTTGTCTGTAAATATTCAAATGCTTCTCTTAAATTTTCGTAGTTATCTTCTTCTGCAATATTAGGATCTCCCGCTCCAGTTGCTCTTAGTATAAAACCTTTCACACCATTTTCGACCAATATTTTAAAATAACTTGCTTTTAATCCGTGGAAATTCTGTTAAAGATACAATATTAGTATCAAATTTATCTTTTATTATAAGTCCACTTTTCAATTTTGATTTACTACCTAAAAAGCTTAAATGTTTTTTTAATTCCTCTTCATTATAAATTATGCTATTACCTATTTTAGCAATATCTAATACTCTACCAAAGGTTTTAAATGCATCATAATCAAATTCTGTTTTCTTTTTTACTCTAGTTCCTGTTATAACTTTACTTCCAAATACACAGCATACACCTGCTAATTTACAATTATCATCTGCTATAATTCTTAGTGCATTCTCTAAATTCATTATTGCATCTGTTCCTATCATTCCATAAGATACTTGTGAGCCAGTAAATATAATAGGTTTTCCCAAATTCTCTATAGCAAAAGAAATAGCTGAACAAGTATATCCCATAGTATTGGTACCATGAGTAACTATAAACGCTGTATAATTGTCATATTCCTCTACTATGGTATCTATAATTTTTTTCCAATCTTTAGGAACTATATTAGAACTATCTTTATTTAAAATTGTCCTTGAATCTATCACATCAATATTTAATTCTTCTTTGAAATTGTTCAAAATATTTGAAAATGTATCACCTTTAAAGGATTTTGCATTACTTATTGCAATACCTTTTTGAGTATGTATTTGTGAAATTGTACCTCCTGTAGATATTATTAATATTTTTTTATCCATAAATGCCTCCTATTTATTTCAAATTATTTTCTAATAACCTAATCATCGTTTAAGAAATTCATTACTAAATCTATAATTATTTCTTTTTCTTTTGGATTAGATTCTGCAATTAGCAATGTTAATGCTGCTAATGTGTTATTATCAATTGTTTGTTTACCATTTTTATATAAAATACCATAAAAGTTCAAAAAGTAAATAAACAAAGTTGCTGCGATTCTTTTGTTTCCATCTGCAAAAACATGGTTTTTAACTATTAAATATAAGAAATTTGCTCCTTTTTCTTCTATACTTTTGTATATATCTTGTCCACCAAAACTTTGATAAATATTTCCTATAATCGACTCTAGTCCTTTATCTCTTTCAACAGCAAATAGTGTACTTCTTTCATTAAATCTAAGTTTATTTATTATTTCTATACATTGTTTATATTCAATTTTTCTTTCATCTGTATTTCCTTCTATTTTCTTTAATGTCCTATGGTCGTAATTATCCAATAAATCTAATGCTTTTGAATAATTTCCAATTACTTTTAAAATTTCCTTGGCGTCATTTCCTTCTAATCTTTCATCTATTCTATTTGCAATATCAATTAATTGTATTGTTTTTTCTAGGTATTCTAATCTTTTTTGATTTACCGCATATCCTTTTAACATATAATCTTTTAAAATTTTATTTGCCCATTGTCTAAAAATAATACCTTTATTTGATTTTACTCTATATCCAACACTTAATATCATATCTAAATTATAGTATTCAATATCTCTTTTAACACTTCTATTTCCCTCTTTTTGAACTGTCGCAAAATTTGCGACAGTTGGAATATCTTTCAACTCTTCCTTTAAAGCATTATTTATATGTTTTCCTATAGTTTTTATATCTCTTCCAAATAAGTTTGATAACTGTTGTCTGTTTAGCCATACCGTTTCATCTTTTAAATTTACTTCTAGTTTTACTCCTTGATTTTCAAATAAAATAATTTCATTTTTCTTTTCGTCCATAAGTACCTCCTTTTTTCCATTACACGAATTTTACACGAATTCGGTCACAAACTTTTTTTGTTTGTTTAGTTTTATTTAGTTTTTTTATGCTTATTTAGTCATTTTTCATTAAACTAAATAAAACTAAAATGGACTAAAAGTGGCTAAATAAAGCCATTCTTGTTACTAATCATAATAACTAACAAAATACTCCACAGAATTCTCAGGAAAGAATTCTTTAAATTCACTATAAAGTTGTCCTGCTAATGTCTTATTATGTGCTAAAACCAGTGTTGGTTTTTGCACTTTTTCAATAATATTTGCCATTGTGAAAGTTTTTTCTGAACCTGTAACTCCTAGAAGCGTCTGGAATTTCTTTCCATCCATTATTCCTTTACTTAAGATTTCTATTGCTTTTGGTTGGTCGCCTGTTGGCTTATAATCTGATACTAACTTGAACATTTTTCCTCCTTTTTCTAAGCCTGTTAAAGCTATTTTTTATAAAATTAAAATCTATCTCCATTTAAAATATTTTCCTTATTATATTATAGCAAATATCTGTTTCGTTTGGAATGGTTTTCTAAAACTTTTTTTCTTTTTATAGCAAAAATAAGAGGAAACATTTCTCGTTTCCTCTTATTTTGCTATGCCTTTATCTTCTTTATACCTTCTTAACATATCATTCCATTCCCTGTAATTCTCATCGTTCCTATGGTCTTCTATGGTAAAGTTTTGTTTGATATAATTACTTAAATATTCACCTATTTTCTCTGCTCCTTTTATATTTAAATGGTCTCCTTCGTCTTGTGTATCAGTTTCCCAATTTATTTCGATATTTTCGTCATAATTTAAATCGATAAATTTGATATTATTACCACTAGCAAATTCAGCTATTGCTTGACTCTTTTCTGGTGTCCAGTCTCGTGGTTCTGGAATTTTGATTAAGACTAATTCACAATGATTGTTTTTACATAACTCTACCATTTGATTCATTTTTTCTTCTGATTCTTTTGAAATTTCTGTGGTATTTTCTACTTTCGTTTTTGCTATTAATTCTAAATATTTTTGTTTTGCTTTTTTATCGAATTTTCCTCTATATCCTTTTGTTACTTTATTTACAAAAAAGCCACCAAATGTATAATTCTCTTTTACTACTAATTTTCTAAGATCGGTTTCTTTTAGTTTTGTTATTCTTGAATGGTAGCGTAAAATCGGAAAAATACAGGATAATTTTTCAAAATTAGATAAGCCAAAATCAGAATCCATAATCATTTCTAATTTATTTTTTCCAAACTTCATCGAATCAATCGCCCTTCTTATTGTCAATTCGTCATTTTGCTTTTTGGTAGCAAAGGCTTCTCCTACTTCTAAAAAAAATGCTTTCGGTTTTTGGTACTTTAATGCTTCTTTCATCCAATAATACGACGCCCATAATTTTTGGCTTGGTGTTGATAAAGGATAACCAGTTACCCCAATTCTATCATATATCTCTAAGGGCGAAACTCCCGTATAAATGCAGGAATTTCCTATGTATATCATATCTATCGTATTTTCCTTTTTCTTATAAAACTCAATAACTGCATAAGATTGAAACCATTCCTCATATGTTCCATTTGGATTTAGTAACACTCCTATACTACAAAAAAGCACTATAAAAATGACAATAAATGCAATTGCTTTTATACTATTTTTTACTTTCTTACTCATAACCCCATTTCCTTACCTTAGAATTGTCCATAAATAAAACTTTGTACATTATACCCTTGTCCATAAATGCCAAATAAAATAATCGCAAATATCATAGCATACAGTACAAGCCACCTAAATATTAAATTTTGTTCTTTTAGCCAGTTTCTTACACTCTTTCCTTTTTCTTGGTATATACTAACGCCTAGTAAAACCATGATGGAAATTGTTAAAATGATAATATCTTCTTTTCTCATACCACCTAATAAAAATGCTTGTCCATTAAATAGTCTTTCTAAATTATGTGGATGTAAAACCGATTTTAACATCGTAAATGCTGTTTGCAAATTTGGAGCTCGAAAAATTGTCATACCAATACATACAAGTCCACCAGTTCTTATCATTTGCCAAAAGCGATAACTCCAAGCTTTGGTATTAATCTTAAATACCGAAATCACTTTATTTCCAAGTGGTTCTAGTAATTTTCCAAGCATCATAAGCACATAATAATACAAGCCATACACTAAATATTTAAGCCCAGAACCATGCCAAATTCCATTACTTACCCATACACATAGTAAAGAAAAGGCAACTGGTATTATTTTGGATAAGTACGAGGTTTTAAAAATCTTTCTTGCACCTTCTGTTATTTTAATAGAGGCTTTCGATAGGGAAACTGGATAAAACACATAGTCTTTTAACCAAGTACCAAGTGTCATATTCCATCTTCTCCAAAATTCATCAATAGACTTTGAAAAGAAAGGTCTTTCAAAGTTTTTACTTAAATGAATTCCAAAAATTTCTGCCACTCCTCGTATTATGTCAATTCCACCAGAAAACTCAGCATAAATTTGTATCGTATAAGCAATCATTCCCAATATAATAATGGGACCTGAATATGCTGTGTAATTGGTAAATACTTCATTTGCATACATAGCTATTCTATCTGCAATTACCATTTTCTTAAAATAGCCCCATAACATAAGTTGTGCTCCACTGGTTAAGTTTTCATAGGTAATATCGTGTGGTTTATATAAGTTATTTGCTAACATATCATATCTTCCAATTGGTCCTTGTACGACCTGTGGAAAGAATACCAAAAACAAGGCGACTCTTCCTAAATTTTTGTCAGCCTCTACTTTTCCCCTATAAACATCTACGATGTAACTAATGGCTTGTAATGTATAATAGGAAATCCCAATTGGTAGGATAAATTTGGCAATTGGCATTTCCACATTCATATGTAAGATTGAAAAAAGAGAATTGATATTTTCTCTAATAAAGCCAGAATATTTTAGTACCACCAAAATTCCTAAATTAAATAAAATGCCCATGGTTAATATCGATTTTTGTTTTGTTTTTGCTTGCTTTTTTCTGGTTTTCTTTTGTTCTTTGTTTTCGATTTCTTTTAATTCTATTGTTACACGTTCGTTTATTTGTTTTATCTTTAAGGCTATCCAGTACACGGATACGGTTGTTGTTAAAATTGCAATTGTCATGTACGTGCTATTTAAAAAATAGAACAAATAACTTGCTATTAGTAACACTACCCATTTTATTTTGGGTGGTATGATTTTATAGATAATGACGGTTATTGCAACAAATAGTAGAAATTCTAATGAATTAATTACCATGATTTCTTCCCCTTTTTATTTTTTAATCTTCTTGTAATTTTTGGGTTAATTTGTAAATCGTTTCGGCTGATTTAAAATTTTCGGGAAGTAAATCTGCTGGTGTAATTTCAATATCAAATTCATCGTTTAATCTTGCTACTAAATTAACGATATCAAAAGAATCTAACACTTCGTCTTCAATTAGATTATCTTCGTTTTGAAAATCTACCCCTGGTTTTACAAATTCTAAAATTTTCATTACTTCTTCCATTGTCTTCCTCCTTACTCTATTTTATTTTTCATTGCTTGTTTAAGAACCCCCAGTCGCCTATCGGCGACAGCCCCCTTAAGTAAAGGAGCCTCTTTTTGCATGGCTTTATAGAATGTTTTTACGGTTTATGGTTCTCTTTTAGGTCGATAAAGGGCATCGACCCCTACATTGTTTTATTGTTTTTGTTTGGGTCGACACGAGGTCAATCCCTACATATTTATATTTTGTTTTAATTGTTTGCGGTCGATTTTGCCGTTAGCGTTGTATGGCATCTTTTCTAATTTTATGTATTGGTTTGGTTTCATGTATGGTAATAATTTTGGGCTTGCTTGTTTGGCTAAGTCATTTTCTTCTATGGTTCCTTGGTAGAATAGGATAATTTTATCTGCCTTTTCGTCGTATATAGCAGCACAAAGAATAATTCCTTCTACCCCATAAATGTTTTTTTCAATTTCTCCTAATTCAATTCGGTATCCCATATGTTTAATTTGATAATCTTTTCTAGATACATATAATAATTCGCCTTTTTCGTTATATTTTCCGATGTCTCCTGTTTTGTAAACAAGTTCTGGATATTTTGTGTTTAGTGGATTTTGTATGAAGGCTTCTTTTGTTTTTTCTTCATTTCCATAATAGCCGTCAGCTAAAAACGTGCCTCTTACTAAAATCTCTCCTTCTTCTCCTTCACTCGCCTCGGTTCCATCTTCTTTTAGTAGTATGATGTTACAGTTATTACAATGTGTGCCAATTGGTAGGGTCTCGTTATTTTCAAATTTTCGGTTTACAATATAATAGGTGCAAATATCTGTGGTTTCTGTTGGTCCATAAAGGTTTGCATACATACAATTTGGTAAAGCTTTTTGCCACATATTAAGCTGTTTTACTGGCATAACCTCTCCTGCAAATAATACCTTTTTTAAATCTGGTAAATTGATGTTATCTAATGCCCCAAGATTCGCAACAATACATAACGCTGATGGTACCCAATAGATGGTATTAATTTTCTTTTGTTTTACGAACTCAATGAGTTTTACTGGAAACGAAAAATACATTTTGGGAATAATGTATAAAGTAGCTCCTGTTAACATTGTTGTATATACATCTAAAATTGACATACTAAAGTAAAAAGGTGTTTGACTTCCAAATATCGTGTTAGCGTTAATTTCAAAACAATCTTGTACCCAACTAGTATAAGCAAGAATTGACCTATGGTTTACCACGGTTCCTTTTGGTACTCCTGTTGACCCTGAGGTAAATAACACATAAGCTGGGTCTGTGTCAATTTGTGCATTTCTTACTTCTTGTAGTATTGTTTCATCAATTGTGTTTTCTAATAAATCTTCATATCGTAAAATATGAATTCCTTTTAATTCTAATTTCTCTAATTTCGCAATATTTTTGGCATCTGCAATTACAGTATGACATTCTAAAATGTCTATCATATTTTGCACTCGTTCTTTTGGTGACTTTGTATCTGCAATGGTATAAAAATTGCCACTATACAATACCCCCATCATGGTTTCTAGGCACGTTATGGTTTTATCAAGCCATATCATAATCGGAACTCGTTTTTTACTAACTTTTTGTAATAGACTTGTCCCAATGGTTTTGGCATGTTTTACAAACTCTCCATAAGTAATTTCTCTATCGCTTTGTCCAAAAATAATTTTGGTTTCATTTTGCTTACTTGATTTTTCTAAGGCTTCTAATACATTTTTTAGCATGAAACCTTCCCCCTTTTCATACATTTGCCATTGTACCACTAACTTTCGTCTTTTTCAACACTATGTGGACAAATTAATACAAATTTAAGAAATAAAACCCTTTAGGAGCCTACATCGACATCCCCCTTAAGTAAAGGGGGCTTTTTTGTACTGTTATTTCTTCGAATTCTATCCTTTTTATATATTTACTAATACATAATTTTCTGGTTCAATTTTGTTTATTTTGCTTAAATCATGGGTTTGAATGATGTTTTCTTTTTCTTGTTTTGAAATGTGTTTGATGGCATATTCTAATTTTGAAGCAAGTATTCTGTTTTCACTTTGCCATGCACATTCTAGTTTTTTAGCCGTATGGCGACGAGTATATTTGGCACACTTCTCTTCTTTTTCAAAATGTTCTTTCATTCTACGTTCCAAATCAGTCGTAATTCCTGTATAGATTGAATTATCTTCACATCGTAACATATAAGTATAATACATCATACGCTCCTTCCTCATTTTATCCAAACTTTTCCGTTTCAATATGGTTTCTTTAGATAACATATAATAGAATACAAAGGAAATGTAAGAAACTTGCAATTAGCACACATATGTGAAATACTGTATGAATGTATTTATGCTTTTTTCCTATTATATAACATATCGCACCTAAGGTATACACAATTCCACCTGCTAATAGTAAAGAAAATCCTTTCATGCTTAGTAAGGTAGGTAACACATTAATTTTAACAATAATGCACCATCCCATTGCCAAATAACAAATCATCGAAAATATTTTATATTTTTTTAAATCAATCGAATTTAATACCATTCCTAATACAGCAACTGCCCAAATAATTCCAAAAATTGCCCACCCCATACCAGTATGATATTCTCGTAATGTACACAATGCAAAAGGGGTATAAGAACCTGCTATTAATAAAAATATCGTACAATGGTCTAATATTTGTAATACCTTTTTTCCTTTTACTTTAGGACTTAAACCATGGTAAATACTAGACATTGTATATAAAATTAACATCGATACCCCAAAAATAACTCCACTTATTACGCCATAAGCATTTTTTGCAAAAATGCTACACAAAACAATAGCAACAATCCCAATCACTCCACCAATAATGTGAGTTACCATATTGGCAATTTCTTCCCCTTTTGTATAACTCGGTAACTCTCTATCCTCTAATTTCGTTCTTTTCATCTTATCATCCTTTCTTACATTTTATTAGATTATCACACAACTATCACTTTTGTAAAGTTTTTCCTATTTTTTGTATGTTCAGTCAGTTTTTTATTTTTTATCTTAAATAGGCTAGACTTTTTGTGTATTTTTGTGTATGATATTATACATACATTAGAAAAAATATTGGAGGGAATAAAAATGAAAAAATTATTACAACTTTCACTTATTATTTTTGTTATATTAATGGTCTTAGCACCTAATTTTGTACAAGCAACCAGAGTAAATATGAATTTAACACCAAATACAACAGCTACCGAAAACCCATCTACTCAAAATACATCCAGTGAAAATACATCCATAGATGATAATAATACTATCTCAGAACCAGAAAATACTGCTGGGAATACAGATCGTTTATCCCCAACAACGACAAACAATTCTGCTAGTATTAGCACTTTAAATGAATTACCAGAATCTGGACTTGGACTTAACAATATTATCAACATTATTTTGATTGTGATTGGCGTATTGCTAATTTTATTAGGTATTGCTATTTTAATTCGTTTAAAACAATAAGATGAAAAAAGGAAACACTTGATATATGTGGTTTCCTTTTTTAGATTTCATTTTTCTTTGTTTTTGTAAAATTTTTCTTGTTTTAATTTGTACTTACTTCTTTTAAAATTTGCCTATTTTTTCCATGAAAGTTTATTTTTTTCTGGATATTTTTCAAAAAAAAACTCATACTATAATTAGTTTCAAAAACTTAATTTTTCTAGGAGGTAAATGTTATGACAAAGAAAATTTTTGCTCTTATCATTGCAATCATACTTATACTAGCTACATCTTGTGTATTTGCTACTAATGAAATAAAAGATTCTATGGATAAAACCGGAAGTACTGTAAAAAATATTGTGGATGGAACTGAAAATGTACTAAGAGATACTGGGGCTGCTATTTCAAATGGTGCCAAAAATCTTGGTGACGATGTAGCAAATGGTGCCAAAAACATGGGTGAAGCAATCAACAACGGTGCAAGAGATGTTGGTGAAACAATTAATAATGGAGCACGAGATGCAGGTACTGCTGTTCGTAACAGTGCTAGCCAAGTAACAGGTGATTTAACAAGAAATGATAATAGAAGTAATAATGAGGGTAGTTATACAGTAGCAAGAACTTCTACAGATGGTGGTACGATTATGGGAATGAGTGCAAATACTTGGACATGGTTTATTTTAGCCATTACTGCTCTTGCTATTATTGCTCTTGTTTGGTATTATGCAATGGAAAACAAGAATGCATATGGTAAACATCATAATGATTAATTTTTCTTTTGGTCGATGATTGCATCGACCTTTTTTTCATGTTATAATAGGGGCAAACAAAAAAAGGAGAACTAGTATGTCAACACTGATTGCGAAAAATCCCACAGCACATCATAATTATACAATTGAAAATACTATGGAAGTTGGCATTGTGCTAAGTGGAACTGAAATTAAATCGATTCGACAAGGAAAAGTAAACTTAAAAGATTGTTATGCGATTATTAAAGACGCAGAAGCATATGTTCTTGGTATGCACATTAGTCCTTATGAGCAGGGAAATATCTTTAACAAAGACCCTCTTCGTAATCGAAAACTGCTATTAAATAAACGCGAACTTAATCGATTAATTGGTTTAACGAAACAAAAAGGCTATTCTCTCGTTCCAATTTCCTTATATTTTAAAGGTAGTTTTGTAAAAATGGAACTTGGTATTGGTAAGGGCAAAAAATTGTATGATAAACGTCAAGAATTAGCAAAAAAAGATGCTAGAAGAACGGTTGAAAGAGCTTTAAAAAATAAGCAATATGAATAAAAAATGCAGAACCAAAAGGTTCTGCTATTTTTTATTGTGCAAACAACAAGGTTCTCGGATACCCACCCACAGGCTTTGCCTGTGCTGGTGGTTGAGGTTCTTATTTGAATGATTTGATGATTTTATCAAATTTTTCACTAACTTTATCTTTATCAGCTTCTAAAGATGCTAAAGTTAATATATATGCTTTGTTATCTTTTTTAATTAAAACTTGTGTAAGAGCCATTGTTTGACCTTGGCTAGATGCAACATAATCTAATTTTGCTGCTTTTCTACCATTTAGATTAATGTATTCTACATTAATGTTATTGTCTTTAATGGTCATTTGTGATTTAATTCCTGGAAGTGATGCTTCTACATATCCTTCAAAAGTTAATGCACTTGGGAAACTGTCTGTTACTAAATTGAAACTTGCTCCCATTACATCTGGATCCATAAACATTGGTTGAGTTGGTTTTCCAACTGATTTGTAGTTTGAAGGATATTTTAATTCTACTCCAGCCATTTCAGTACAAGTTGCGTAGTCTGGTGTTTCTTCTGCTGTATAAACAGCTAATCCTTCTAATTCATCTTTTTTGTCTTCTGTTCCTTGTTTTCCACATCCTGTTAAAAGCATAACTGCGATTAGCATAATAACTGCTAATAAACTTAATTTTGTTAATTTTTTCATTTTTTTCTCCCCTTACTTAAAATTTTTATTTATATTTAAACTCTATTACTAGAGCCAAATACCTCTTTTATTTTGTGTCCCACTGTTTTTTTAATTTCTTCTCTTGCTGGTTGTAAATATTTTCTTGGGTCAAATGTACTAGGATCTTCAGCAAACACTTTTCGAATTTGAGCTGTCATTGCAAGTCTTAAATCTGTATCCACATTAATTTTGGATACTCCATTTTTACTTGCTTCATGAAGCATTTCATCTGGAACTCCTTTTGCTCCCGGAATATCTGCACCATACTGATTACACATCTGTACTAGTTCTGGTATAACAGTAGATGCACCATGTAGTACAATTGGCGTATTTGGAATTAATTCTTTAATTTTCGCCAATATATCAAAACGTAGTTTTGCTTCTCCTTTAAATTTGTAAGCTCCATGGCTTGTTCCTATTGCAATTGCTAGTGAATCACAACCAGTTCTTTCTACAAATTCTTTGGCTTGTTCAGGATCCGTATACATAGCATCTTCTTGGGCTACATTAACATCATCCTCAATTCCTGCTAATTTTCCAAGTTCTGCTTCTACTACTACACCATGTGCATGTGCATAGTCCACTACTTGTTTGGTAATTGCAATATTTTCTTCAAAATCGTATTTTGAACCATCAATCATTACTGAGGTAAATCCTGCATCAATACACATTTTACAAGTTTCAAAATCTGGCCCATGGTCTAAGTGAAGTGCAACCTGAATTTCTGGTGCTTCTTCGACTGCTGCTTCAACCATTTTCATTAAGTAGTTCACTCTTGCATATTTAATCGCTCCTGATGATGCTTGTAAAATAACGGGTGATTTTTCTTCTTTTGCGGCATCAATAATTCCTTGTATGATTTCCATGTTGTTTACATTAAAAGCTCCAATTGCATAATGTTCTTTCATCGATTTTTCAAACATTGCTTTTGTTGTTACAAGTGGCATAAATTTTCCCTCCTTTTTCTTTTGAAATTCTGTCCATAAAGTATTTTATTGCTAAATTTGTATTCTGTCAAGACCCTATTCCATAATGTCATAAAAATTTTTAAAAACATATCCTTTTTCTCTTAAATAAGCAATCATTTCAGGCAACACCTCATAAGTTAAAATTTTATCTCCTGCATCATGCATTAAAATAACCACCGTTGTCTTTTCTCCTACCGTTTTTATCATATTTTCCATTAAAGCTTCTTTTGTTTTCGCTCCTGCTGAATCATTTGTTAAGGCATTCCAGTCAATATATCCTATTTGATTTTCTTCTAATACTTGTTTGGATTCTTCCTTTATTTTTTTATATTTTCCACCTGTCGAACCACCCGGAAAACGGAACAAATGCCCATCATATTCTAATCCTATCGCATTTTGTATAGCTTGCCTTGTTTTATTATATTCATCTAATATCGCTTCTATGCTACTATAAATTTGTGGGTAAACATGCGAATATCCATGGTTTGCAATATAATGCCCTTCTTGATATTCCCTTTTTACAATACTTGGGTTTAGTTCTACCCTAGAACCAAGAAGAAAGAATGTTGCTTTTACATTTTCCTGTTTTAATACATCTAAAATAAGTGGTGTAACTGTCTTAGAAGGACCATCATCAAAAGTTAAATAAACCGCCTTTTCGCCTGAATGATAAATATTATTTAGCCTAACTTTTGCTTCTTGTGAATATATTGGCAAGAAATTAACCACTGCTTCATGCTTCTGTTTTTGTTTCATTTCTTTTGGTGCCACTGCTAAAGAATCTTTCTCAATTGTATTATTTTCCCCTACCGATTTTCCATGAAATTTTACAAAGTAAAAAATAGTAGCACAAATCAAAGCTATTATGGCAACAGCTATACTAACAACAATGACGATTTTCTTCTTGTTCATCTTTGGTTTTTCTACTTCCATTAATCCATATATCACTTTTTGGCTCCTTTACTAATTTTATTGTTCCTACAATGTCTTATATATTGTATTTCTCTCTTTTTTGGTATGTGGTATGTAATAATTCGTGTGCTATGTGACTTCCTGGTTTTTCTAGGAAATCTTTGTATATTTTTTTGATGACTGGGTTTTCGTGTGATTTACGAATCACACTTTTTTCATCAATGCTATATAAGGCATCGGCTCTTTTTTTCCTTACATCCATTTCTCTTCGGATTTTAGAACTTTTAATTGGTTGCCCTCCTCCCATGACACATCCTCCCGGACATGCCATAATTTCGACAAATTGATAATCTGCTGTTCCGTTTTTGATTTCTTCTAAAATTTCTTCAGCATTTTTTAGTCCACTTGCTGCTACTACTTTTATTTCTTGGTTTGCTATGTTTACACTTGCCTTTTTAATGCCTTCTCCTCCACGTACCTCTTTAAAATCGATTTTCTCTAAATCTTTTCCTGTTAAAACATCTTGTGCTGTTCTTAGGGCTGCCTCCATAACTCCTCCTGTCGTTCCAAAAATCGCTGCTGCTCCTGTCGCTTCTCCCATTGGGGAATCAAAATTCGTGTCTTCTAATTTGGTAAATTCTAGGTTTGCTTGTTTAATCATTCTGGCTAACTCTCTTGTCGTTAAAACAGCATCTACATCATACATACCATTATTTTTCATCTCATTTCTTTGTCTTTCAAATTTTTTGGCAATACATGGCATTATGGATACAACATAAATTTTTTCAGGATCAATTCCTTCTTTTTTAGCATAATAGGTTTTAATTAACGCCCCAAACATTTCATGTGGTGATTTGCATGTCGATAAATGTGGTAATAATTCTGGATAGTTCATTTCAATATATTTTACCCAGCCAGGGCTACAAGAGGTAATCATTGGAAGAACACCATTATCTTGTACTCTCCCGATAAATTCGTTTGCTTCTTCCATAATAGTAAAGTCGGCTCCTGTGTTGGTATCAAACACCTTATCAAACCCTAGACGTTTTAAGGCTGTTACCATTTTACCTGTTACATTGGTTCCAACCTGCATGCCAAATTCTTCACCTAGAGCTACTCTTACTGCTGGCGCTGTTTGTACTACTACATAGGTATCTTGGTCTTTTAGTTTCATCCATACATCATCAATGCTTTCTTTTTCATGTAGGGCTCCTGTTGGGCAAGCTTGAATACATTGCCCACAAAAGGTACAATTTACATCGTTTAAGCTATGGTCTCCTACCGTCGAAATACATGACTTAAATCCACGATTGATACAATCAATGGCTCCTACTTTTTGAACCTTTTTACAAGCGGCAATACATCTTCTACATAAAATACATTTGTTAAAATCTCTTACAATAGATGGTGATAGATTATCAATTTTATGCTCTGTTCTTTCCCCTTCAAACTCAATAGTTTGGATGTTAAATTTTGTACAAAGCTCCTGCAATTCACAATTTCCGTGACCTTGTACATGTTAAACATTCCTTGGCATGGTTTGAAACAATTAAATCTAAAATAACATGCCTTGCTTCTAATACATTTGGAGTATGTGTTTTTACCACCATTCCCTCTTCTACTGTTTGAATGCAAGAAGTAGCAAATCCACGTCTTCCTTCTACTTCCACAATACACATTCTACAATCTCCAACCTCATTAATGTCTTTTAAAAAACACAAGGTTGGAATATCAATATCAGCTTGTCTTGCAGCTTCTAATATGGTGGTACCTTTTTTGGCTTTTATCTCAACTCCATCAATGGTTAAGGTTACTAATTCCTCTTTCATAAAAATCCTCCTATCTTCTTGTGGTCTATTTCATTGGTGTAGGGATCGATGCCTTCATCGACCCATTCCCTTGTTTGGTTCTTGTTGTCGGGTCGATGTGGGCATCGACCCCTACAGGTTGGTTTTAATTTCCGATTGCCTTGAATGGGCAACTGGTTAGGCAGGTTCCACATTTGATGCATTTGTCTTGATTGATGGTTCTTACTTGCCTTGCTTCTCCTTCTATTGCATTTACTGGGCAATTTTTTTGGCATAAACCACAGCCTTTGCATTTTTCTTGGTTGATGGTGATTTTAGCCATTGCTTTACATTCTAGGGCTTTACATTCTTTTTCAATTACGTGTTGTTTGTATTCTTCTTTAAAATATTTCATGGTACTTAAGACTGGGTTTGGGGCACTTTGTCCTAGTCCGCAAATGCTTGCGTTTTTGATGTTGTTTGCTAGTTTTTCTAGTTTGTATAGGTCTAGTTCGCTTCCTTCACCATGACAGATTTTTTCTAATAGTTCTAACATTCTTTTGGTTCCAATTCGGCATGGGGTGCATTTTCCACAAGATTCGTCTACCGTAAATTCTAGGTAGAATTTAGCAAGACTTACCATGCATTTGGTATCATCCATAACGATTAACCCTCCTGACCCCATCATGGAGCCAATTTCTTTTAAGGATTCATAATCGATTGGGGTGTCTAGGTGTTCTTTTGGAATACATCCACCAGATGGTCCTCCGGTTTGGGCTGCTTTAAAGTCTCTTCCATTTGGAATTCCTCCACCAATATCGTAAATAATTTCACGAAGAGTGGTTCCCATTGGTACTTCTACTAACCCTACATTGTTTACATTTCCACCTAGGGCAAATACTTTGGTTCCTTTTGATGTTTCGGTTCCAATGCTTGAATACCATTTTGCGCCATTTAAAATAATTTGGGCAATATTGGCATAAGTTTCTACGTTATTGATTAGGGTTGGTTTTCCCCATAAGCCCGATACAGCTGGATATGGTGGTTTTACTCGTGGCTGACCACGTCTTCCTTCAATGGATTCTAATAGGGCGGTTTCTTCTCCACATACAAAAGCACCTGCTCCTAAACGGATTTCAATATCAAAAGAAAACTGACTTCCAAAGATGTTTTCTCCTAATATGCCATATTCTCTTGCTTGTTTTAACGCAATATCAAATCGTTTGACTGCAATTGGATATTCGGCTCTTACATAGATGTATCCTTTGTTTGCTCCTATGGCATAGGCTGCAATTGCCATTGCTTCAATAACCGAATGTGGGTCTCCTTCTAGGATGCTTCTGTCCATGAAGGCTCCTGGGTCTCCTTCATCGGCATTGCATACGACATATTTTTGTGGTTCTTTGGAAGCTTTGGTTAGTTCCCATTTTTTCCCTGTTGGAAAACCAGCTCCTCCACGCCCACGAAGTCCGTGAGTCTTTTATGATATCAATTACTTCCTCTGAAGTCATGCCACTTAATACTTTTTCTAAGGCTAAATAGCCATCAAAGGCAAGGTATTCATCAATGTCTTCTGGATTAATGACACCACAGTTTTTAAGGGCAATTCTTTTTTGCTTTTTGTAGAAAGTTAGTTCATCTAAGCTATTTACTTTGCTTCCTCCAACATCTTTACACAAAAGACGTGTTACAATTTCTCCGTTTACAATATGTTTTTCAATTATTTCTTCACAATCTTCTGGTTTTACCATAGCATAAAAGGTATCTTCTGGTCTAATAATTACGATGGGACCTTTGGCACAAAGTCCAAAACATCCTGTTTTAATCACTCTTACATTTTCAATCTTTTTTTCTTTGATTAGCTTTTTAAAGTTTTCTAATATTTCTGGCGATTTTGAGGAAGTACATCCTGTTCCTTGGCATACTAAAATATGTTTTTCTCTTCCCTTATTTTCCTTGTTTACACGTAAATCCAATTCTTCTTTTTTTTCTTTTCTTATTTTCGCAATTTCTTCTACTGTTTTCATGGTTTCACACCTCCTATTTTTCTTGTAATTCGTCTAAAATTTGATCTAGCTTTTGAACTGTGGCTTTTCCATACACTTCTCCATTAACCGTAAACACTGGAGCAAGCCCACATGCTCCTACACATCTTGTGGCTTCTATTGAAAATTTACCGTCTTTTGAGGTTTCTCCTGTTTTAATACCAAGACGCTCTTCTAGTCTATCCATAATTTTCTGGGACCCCTTTACATAGCAAGCAGTTCCTAAACATACCGCGATATGGTATTTTCCCTTAGGTTTTAGAGTAAATCTGGAATAAAAGGTAATCACTCCATAAATTTCCGCCATTGGTACACTTAAATATTCCGATATTGCCTTTTGAGCATGCACAGGAATATAACCATAATGTTCTTGTACATCATTTAATATTTGAATTAAGTTATCTTTATCTTGTTTATACACCCATAACATTTTCTCTAGTTCTTCATCTTTCCCACAATTTTCGCAACATTTCTTCTCACTTTGTTCCATTTCCATTTCTCCTTTCTATAAATACAAATCACTTTAGCTTGATTATATCAAACCAAAGTGATTTATACAATTATTTTGTCGTATCTTGTCAAACTTTTTTAATCTTCTCTATTTTATTGTATGCGACCTGATTTTATTTTATGAACCCCCAGTCGCTCTGCGACAGCCCCCTTGTTAAAGGGGCTTTCCTGTAAGGTCTTTGAAGTTTGTATGCAATAGGCAAGTACACAATGATAGAATAGTATTAAAAATATTATTAATTTACTAATAGCCCTAATTTGCTTAATCTTACGAAGCGTTGCAAGAAAGCCCCTTTAACAAGGGGGCTGGCACGCAGGAGCGTGACTGGGGGTTCTTAAAAGTAAAGTATTTCTGAATATTAACGCCATGTCTAAACATTTACGTAAATGTGATTGCTATATTGTAAAAATAATGTTATAATAGTTGTATAGATTGTTAGAAAAGGAGAATTCAAATGGGTTTATGGAATGATTTAAAAGAAATTGCACGCTTATCCTCTGTGGATGGTAGTAAGGATTATAGGAAAAGAGCGATAATGGGAATGGATATTACATCTGGAAAATCTTATTATCAAACGCCTTCAAAAAAAAGACTTGAGAACCTGCAAAGGGTTGCAACTCCTACTGTTGAAAATAGTCAAACCATTTTAATGCAAATTAAAGAATTAGAAGATAGACTACATAACAGTACTTCTAACAAAGAAAAAGCAATGTTAATTTCTACTCTTGATTCATTGTATAAAAAATATGATGGAATACTTGATAAAGAGGATAGAAGTATCGATGATGATGAATATGAATTAGACTAATCTTTATATTAAAAGGAACATTTAGGCAATTTCCAAATGTTCCTTTATTTTTTTAATCATACACTTCCACTGCTTTTACAATAACTCTCTTAATGGCTCCTGTGGTACAGGTAATAAGAGTTACTTCTCTTTCTGACATGGTTTCTTGGGTTAGAGAACTTACGTCTTTTGGGTCGGTTTGGTAGTTTTCATATACTTCATAGGTAAGGCTATCTCCATAAGTATCTGTTAAAATAATGGTATCACCTTTTTCTAATTTTTTAATACCACCAAACATTTTATTATTCCTGTAATTGTGCCCCGCAATACAGAAATTTCCTACTTGGTTGATACTTGGTCCATATAGTTTGGTTACCGATGCTTTTAATGATTTTGTTGTGGTTTCTTCTAAAATACAAGTATCTAAATGTAGTTTTGGAATGGTTATTTTTCCGAATAACTTTGTAGCCTTTTAGGGTCTGTGGCATGGTTTCGTATTCTTTTTTTAAGACGTTTTGACTTGCTTTATTCGTACTTTTTGTAGTATTCATTTGATTTCTATTTTCTTCTATTGGTTTAGCTTCTTTTTTTGTCATTTGTTTTGTTATATTCATGTTTTCTTGTATTTGTTTAAAACTCCTATATTCTCGTAATTCATTTACTTGAACCAAAATAAACCCTATTTCGAAAAGTACAATCATTCCTAACACACACATTGTTTTGGATAATTTAAAACACACTAACTTTGCTTTCATAAATACCTCCATTCATTTTATGAATGTACCTACTTATTTATGTGCTAAAGTTAATGTGTTTTTGTTTATTATTCTTGTATTTTATATCCCGTTAAATCTGGCTTTTTGATGTCTTCGTCTGTTACAATTCCAAATTGATAATTATACTCATGATAAAGACGTTTCATTGTTCCATCTTTGTATTGGTAATATCCACCTGACTGTCTTACAATCAAGCCAGTTTCTTTATCAACCCACTGTTCTAAATCCCCATAAGCAGTTATTTTATAGCATTCTTTGCCTTTATAGGTTTCGCTTACTATTTTAGAATGTAACGCTAATAAGAAATTTTGCCATGCCGATATTTCGGTAAAACTTTCTATATACGCTACAGATGATACTAACACAGGTGCCTCATCCTCTTGTTTTACAAAGGCAACTTTGTCTTTTCCTACCTCAACCTTTGTAATCGATTCTTGTTTTTTCTTATCATAATAGGAAATCGTTTTTGTATTATCTTCCGAATACATTTTTACAAGAGTTTTATCACCTTTCTTATATCCCATTACTGCAAAACCGACTTCATCTTCCTCGTATTGTATTAGTATTTTTTTGTAATTATCCTTTGTACTATACTCATTGGTAACTGCCATATAGGTATTAAAAATATAGAATTTTCTTATGGTATTTCCAATAAAAATAGCTACTAACATAATCATACTAATTACAATTATTTGTAATACTAGTTTATACTTTTTCTTTTCTTGCACATCCTCTTTTTCTGGTGCTTGGGGCTTTTTTGCTCTAGTTCTCCTTTGGTTTCTCATATGTTTTCTCCCTTCTTCTTTTGTACGCCTTAGTCTCTTTGTATTTTATATCCTGTCAAATCTGGTTTTGCTACATCTTTGTCTGTTACTGTTCCAAATTCGTAAGTATAATCATGATAACAACGCTCATTTGTTGTAGTTTCATCACCTACAAAATATCCACTTGATTGTCTTACTACTAAACCTGTTTCTTTATCAACCCAAATTTCTTCATATCCACAAATGTTAATTTTATAGCAATCTTTACCATCATATTTTTCACTTGTAATGATAGAACGTAGTGACATTAAAAAATTTTGCCATGCAGATAGTCCCCAAAATGGCTTTATTTCTGCTATCGATGGAACTGGTGGCCATTCTGACTGTTTAACAAGTGCAACTTTGTTTTCATCCACACTAAATTTTACAATTGATTCTTGTGTTTGTTTATCATAATATGCAATTGTTGTATGTTTTTGTTTGGCTTCTACATTAACAAGAGTTTTATTTCCTTTTTTATAGCCTATCATTGTAACATATGGCTCATTTCCTTTATAGGTTATTCTTGTTTCTTTGTAATTATCCTTCGTACTATATTCATTAGTAGCTACCATATGTGTATTTAAAATATAAAAGTTTCTTATCACGTTTCCTACATAAATTGCTACTACAATAAATAGAATCATACCTATTATGCGTAATACATGATGCCCCTTTTTTTCTTGTTTTTTTGTGTTTACTTTCTTTGTTTCTTCTACTTTTACTTCTTTTTCTTCTTCCATTTTCTTTCCCCTTTCTTCTTTGGTATGTTTCCATTATATTTTTCTTTTACTCTTTTGTCAATGTTTATTTTAAGCAAATTTTCTTTTATTTAAATACATTCCAAACGCCCATAAAACAACTGTTAGTATAGCCACATATGCTACATATTCCCATATACTCGTACCTGTTTTTGGTAGTTCTTCTATCATATTATTTTCTACTACAGTATTATCTACCACATTATTTTCTAGCACTGTATCTTCATATACTTGTAAATCAAATGTTTTTGTTGTAATTACTGCATTAGCATTGGCAAGGTCAATTAGACTTAATTTAATACTATAATTTCCCTCTTCTACAAAAGTAGCTTTTATTGGTGTCTTATTAACAAAATCCCCTTGTACCGCAAAACCAGAAACTGGCCCCCAATATCCTGTTTGTGCAATATCATGCTCTACTCCTGTCGTATCGGTTGCAAGTATTTTGGGTGTAGCAGGACCTGTAATTTCTACTTTAATTTGTACACTGGTATGCAAGGTTCCCCCTACACCTGTTAATAATACCACAGCATCTTTTTCTACATTTTTTACAATGTTTCCTGTATATTGTAAATCAAAACTATATTCATCGGCTGCTAGCACTGGACTTAACATACAAAACATGATTGCAATTATCATCATAAATGATAGTATTTTTTTCATAAAAAATCTCCCCTTTTAAATTCGTTATACTAATTTATATTAGGGGAGATTTATTTTATTCACTTTTTTACTAATTCATTTTACGTATTTACAATTCGTAAAATGGCTTCTTTGTCATTCTACTCTATATCATTTTTATATACTGCTTCTTTTTGTGTCACTATCAATTCTTCAGCTTACAGTCCTACAAACAAAGTGGATCTGAAACCGAAGCCACCGACCGCATGGGTCTGGCTAAAGTTGTAACGATCGCCCGCAGGATAGTCGCTAGCGGTAGAGTCGTAATAGCCCCCACGTCTAGTGCAAGGATGGGATTGGTAACTATAAACCTCTGTCGTCCATTCACAAACATTTGCTCCCATATCGTAGATACCTTTTCTTTGGGTACTATTTTCTCCTGTTTTATTTAAATTCCCTGAATAATTATCTCCCTCACTATTTACTGCATAGTCTCCTCCAATAAATTGTAATGCTGTATCCCATGCATAACTACTACATAATCGACTCACTACCGCATCATTATCGGTATACATTCCCTCTGCTACTTTTTTTGCCATATCTCTTGTGATATAATTCCATACTTGCCTATCTTTTTGTACTACCGCTTTTCCATTACTATATCCTGTCCATTCTGTTTCTTGATTTGTATTACTCGTTTTCACTTCTGCATCATATCCCTCTACACCTACTTCATATCTTCCAATATAAAATCCTCCATATTTCTTTATGCTATTTATTTCGATACTTGGCATTGTTTCGGTATAAACTTTTGAGCTATAATATGGAACATTTATTCCTTCTCCTGTTTTGGTTTGTGTATACTGCCATCCTTCTCTTGAAAACGCATATCTGTCATATTTGATCGTTCCATTCGCTCCGTTTTCGGTACATGGTACCCACACAAATTCATTTCCATTTGTATCTGTTCCACTATTATCCCTTATGACAAATCCCGTCTCCTTGGTTCCTTCTGTATGCTCAAATCCTTTTGGTACTGGTACTCCATCTACCATTGTATAGTTATCTCCACTTGGTGTAGTAGGTGTATTTATTCC
>JAAWJM010000036.1 GCA_022796855.1 Clostridia bacterium
ACATTAACAAACACAACAAATGCTAACATCGACAATATTAAAATAGTAGGACAAATACCAGATGGCATGACATATGTTGACTTAGTTGTAGGTGGATTTTATGATGATAACTATGATTTTGTTCCAAATGATACTATAAAACAAAAAGAAATAACAGTTGGAACATTACAATCAGGACAAACAGAAACTTACTATTATGAAGTAAAGATAAATAACTTATTAGACACAGAAACAGAAAAAGAAATAAACTCAGAAGTAAAAGTATATATAGGGGAAAATGATATTTCTACATATACATTATCAAATACAATAAATCAAGCTAGTATAGCAGTAGAACTAAAAGGACTTGTAGGAAGAAATAAAAGAAATGAAAGAGTGTATTTTGCTCAAGTATCAAATATATCTAATATAGAACAAAACAATGTTACTGTAACAATTCCACTAACAGAAAATTTAAGAGTTAAAGATATAACCATTTGGGGTAAAGAAGAGGGTGAATATGAAACAGTAACAAACAACAACAGTGTTATTGTTAAGTTTCACAGTATAAAGAAGCTTGAAGAATCAAGCAAATTAGATAAGGATGAAGAGGGAGGAATAGGATTCCACCTTGAAGAAAATCAAGTAGGGATATATATAGTAGCTGATGTTGTAAATATAGAAGAAAATGAGAATTATTCTTGGAATATCAATATAGCAGCAACAGTGTCTACTCAAGATGGTAATATATATAAATCAAATGAAAACAGAGCATCAGGATATATAGAGGCAATTAAAGTTACTCAAACATCAGCTGAAGAAGGAGAGACATTAAATAAAGATGATGAAGTTACTTATACATTTGAAGTTGAAAATGTTGGAAAGATAATACCAGAATGGGATAATTATACTAAAGTTAATTTCAGAGATTATATACCAAACGAATTAGAAGTAACAAGCATAACATATAATACAAGTGTAATATCAATTAATGAAGAAGATGGAGAACAAAAATATAGTTTTGTAAATCAAGACATAGAATTAGACACAATAGAAATAGACAAAATTAATAGTAGAGATAATACAGATGATGCAAGAGTAAGTTTAGACTTATATATACCACTTAAGGAAAAATCAATAATAAAAATAAAAGCAAAAGCAAGAACAATATATGATGATGCGGATATATCAAATTATTCAATAGTTACAGGAGAATATATACAAACAAAACAATCAAATATAATACAAAATACTATAAAAGCTAAAAAGTTTGTTATAGACACAGGAGATGAAGATGACCAAAAACCACCAGTAAATCCAGAAGAGCCAGATAAACCAATAAATCCAGATAATCCAGATACAAAAAAATATACAATATCAGGAATAGTTTGGATAGATGAAAATGAGAATGGACAAAGAGAGGAAACAGAACAAAAATTATCAGGAATAGAAGTAATGTTATTAGACATAACAAATAATAAATATGTACAAGATGGAAATGGGAATATAATAACAAGATTTACAAATACTTATGGACAATATTCATTTGAAAACATCAATGAGGGAAAATACTATGTAATTTTCAAATATAACAATAATGATTATGAAATAACAACATACCAAAAACCAGGAATAAGTGCATCAATGAATTCAGATGCAATGAAAAAAGAAGCAACACTTAATGGAGAAACTGTATTTATAGGTTTAACAGACATAATTGATTTAACATCAAATAAATCAAATATAGATTTAGGACTTATAAAAAATAAAATATTTGATTTAAAAGTTGATAAATATATACAAAAAATAACAGTACAAAATAAAGCAGGAACAAAAGAATATGATTATTATAATAAAAAGATTGCAAAAGTAGAAATACCTGAAAAACAAATAGCTGGTTCAAATCTTATTATAGAATACAAAATAGTTATAACAAATATTGGAGAGTTAGCAGGAACAGTAAATGAATTGATAGATGAAATGCCATCAGGTTTAGAATTTAATTCAGAATTAAATTCTAACTGGTATAAAACAGTAGGAAACAATTTAAGTAATACAAATCTATCAGTACAAGTAATAAAACCAGGGGAAAGTGTTGAAACAACACTAGTATTAACTAAAACGCTAGATGAAACAATAAAAACATATACAAATATTGCCAAGATAGGAATAAGCGATAATGCAAAACATATAGAAGATAAGAACATTGAAAACAATAGTGATAAAGTAGAAGTAATTGTTTCAATACAAACAGGTACAGTTGGAGAATATATAGGAACAATACTATTAACTATTTTAATAATAGCTATAATGCTTATTATAATATTACTTTCAGCAAAGGGAATATTAAAAAATAAAGGTATAAAGTTATTCATATTTATAGTAATGATAGTAGCAATAGTACCAATAATTCCAATAATTTCTGATGGATCTGATTCATATACAGATGAGGATGGAAATGAATATATTGCTATAAGTAGAGACCCTGTTACTGGGGAATTTAATGCTGGAGAATTTTTATGTACAGCACCAGGAGATTCTATGTGTAAAGGAACACATATGTATAAAGAAGATATAGATAAAAGAGAGATTTTGGCGGAGACAAGGTCAAACACACAACCTGATGTACATATTAGTTTAAACAAAAATACAAACGCAATAGAATATAAACTACTTGGTGAAAAAAAGCAATATGGGCCATTTTCAATAAGTTGTTCAACAAATAAGGATAATCCAAATTATACAATATCAGTTCAAGGGATTACTAATGTAAGTACAGGAGAAGTATCAGAGATATATTCTTATGAAATTGTTGATAAATATGGAAACCCAACACAATTAAGTCCTGATAAAGAACTATATATAAATGTACCTTCAGATATATATGCTTTAACATCAGTAAGAATTTCAGCATCAGTATCAGGAAGTTATACATCAACAATTACACAAGCTATAATTAAACATTATACATTCGTGGTAAGTGATTGTAAATGGTGTCAAAACAAACCAGTACAATCTATGAAGGCAACTAAGCCAGATGTATTAATTTACCAAGAAAATGGTTCTACAAATGCAACATCTACAGTAGAATGGACAACAGAATTACCAAAAACATTAAGAATAGAAAAAGTAGATGCTGATGATACAACAATACCATTACCAAATATAAAATTCGTAATAAGAAATGATACATTAGGAAGATATGTAAAACAAAATAAAGAAGACCTATCAATAACATATGTAGTAGATGAAGCAGATGCAACAATATTTATAACAGATGAGCAAGGATATATATATGTAGAAGGATTGAGGGCAGGAAAATATACTTTTGTAGAAAAAGAGATTCCACATGATGAATTATATCATGGTTATCATAATGATAAGAACATAAACAGTGTAAGACAAGTTGATATAGAAAATGCATTAATAAAGTATAAAGCTAAAAACAAAAAATTAGTAGGAAATATAAACATAGAAAAAGTAAATAGCGAAAATTCAGCAATAAAATTAAGTAATGTAAAATTCTTGATATTAAATAGTACAGGAGATAAATACATTAAAGTACAAATACAAGGAAAATCAGGATATCAAGCAGAAGTAACAGGAACAGCAACAATAACGAAGCAAGACTATACAACAAATATAGCAGAAGCAACAACATTTATAACAGATAGCAATGGAATGATATCAATAAACAATTTAGAATTACAGTCATCAGATAATAATGTTGAAACAAATAGTACAGCACAATATATAGTAAGAGAAATATATAATCCATACTATGGATATGAGCTAGACCCAGACTATATAATATGGAAAGTAACAGGTGGGCAACTAGTTAGTTTAACAAATAAAGGACAACAGATGCCAATTAACATACCAGACAAAGGAACAACAAATATAACAGTAGCAAATGAACAAAAATATGTAAGAGTATCAGGATATGTTTGGGAAGACAGACCAAATGGAAAAGACAACTTAAGAAATGACTTATGCCAAGAAACAACAATAAACTATCAAGATAATAATGACAAGTTAGTAGAAGGAGTAAAAGTTATATTACACAATACAAAAACAGGAAAAAGTTATGAGGGATGGACAGATTCTAATGGAGCATACTTATTTGGAAGCAAAACAGGTGACAAATATTCAGAAGATAACATATTATTAAGAGACATTAACAATTACTATATAGAATTTATATACAATGGTATGAAATATACAAATGTAATACCAAACATAGCAAAAGAAAATGGTTCAAAATCGATTGAAGGAAATAATAGGACAACATTTAATAATAAATATGCGACAGTAGTAGGAAATACAACAAAAGGAAGTAATGGACAAACACAAGGATATATGTTAGATGCTAACGGAAATAGGACATCAGAAGTTTATTACACACAACCAGAAGCAAATACATCACAAATAACATACACAGAAGGACAAGAATATGCTGATATGAATGGCAGAATAAAGCTAAATGAATATTATGCTCTAAAT
The DNA here is from genome assembly GCA_022796855.1 of Clostridia bacterium. Classification (GTDB taxonomy): domain Bacteria; phylum Bacillota; class Clostridia; order TANB77; family CAG-508; genus RGIG8482. Next base: position 4,483 of record JAAWJM010000036.1, read on the forward strand.
AAATATCATATAAGTGCAACAACTGCTAACAATAATTACAACTTAAGAACGACATATAATGCTCATGATGAAGAAATAAGAAATGTAAATCTAGGAGTATATGAAAGAGAACAAATAGATTTAGCAGTATCAAGTGATATAGAAGATATACATGTAGCATTAAATGGATATAAACATACATATCATTATGCAACAAGAAATCAATTCCTAAAAAATGATGAAGCATTTAATATAGGAGTGAAGTTTGGAGATAAATATTTAAATAGATATACAAGGACAGTATACCAATCATCAGTAACATATTTTGCAGAAGACCGAAATACGAATAAGTTAGAAGTAAATGTAGTATATAAAATTAGCATGAAGAATCAATCAAGTACACAACTGACAGCGACATTCAATCAAATAAACAATTATTATGATAAACGATACATACCACAAGAAATATACTATATGTCAGAAGAAACGAAAGTACCAATAACTAATTGGAACGTAGGAAACGAGACATATGCTAATGGAAGATTTAATGTACTTCAAATAAATTTAGCAGATAAATATGTATCAGGAGGAGAAATTTCAGAAATCTATATAGTATATAAAGTAAATGATGAAACAGTATTAGGATTATTAAATGGAGATTCAACATTAGATAACATGACAGAAATATCTTCATATTCAACATATACATCATCAAGAGAATTCTATGCAAGTGTAGATGAAAACTCAGCACCAGGGAATGTAGCGGTTGAATTAGATGAAAATAACAGATTTATAAAAGCGACATTTGAAGATGATACAGATATGGCACCATCATTAGTATTACAAGCAGACAAAAACAATATAATTTCAGGAACAGTATTTGAAGATTCGCAAACACAAGAAAGCAAAAATAAGAACGAAAGACTGGGAAATGGAATATATGAAGAAGATTCAGAAAATGTAGTAGTAAATGCAAAAGTAGAATTATTAGAAGTATATGATGATAATGATGAAATTGTAAAATCAAATCCAAGCTTAAAAGGAACAATCAAAAAGGATGAATCAGGAAAACCAATAATAGCAACACTATATCAAACAGTATCAGGAGAAAATGGAAAAATAGAAAAACAATTAGTTGAAGCAGTAACATATACAGATGATAATGGTAATTATCAATTTATAGGTATCATACCAGATGGATATGCAGTAAGATATACTTATGGTCAAGGAACAAAAATCAGAGAAAAGGCAACTGGAAACTATAAAGAGATAGATGTAAGAGATTACAAATCCACAATAATAGCATCAAGCGAAATAAGAAAAGCACTAAATATTCAACCAGCAACAGCAACTGTAGAAGGAAGAGGAAACTTAAACTGGAATACTATACAAGAGAGATATACAAATGGTAATATAATTAGATATTCAGATGCAGTAGATGAAATCGTAGAAAGGATGAAACAAGAACAAGAAGATGAAATATTAAATTATAGTACAATTCAAGATGCAATTGAGGCGGATACACATGATATGAAAGCAATTACAGCATCATTCATAGTAGGTGTAGAATTCGAAAATATCAATTCAGTATCAAATGTATATTTAAGAGATACGAATGGAAATATAGTAGTAGACGAAAATGGAAATCCTATTCCAGACCCTAATTTATATTCAAAAAATGATAATATTGACTTTGGAATAATACTAAGACCAATAGTAGAATTAACACTTGATAAGAACTTAACAAACATATCAATACAATTAGCAAATGGGCAGATGTTAGTAAATGGAAACCCATATGAACAAGATTTACCATATACAAGAGCTGTAGAAGATAATATATATGTAGATATGGATGCAGATTTAATACAAGGTGCAGCTTTAAATATGGAATATGAAATAAAACTAATAAACAACTCAGAAGTAGATTATAAATTTACAAATTTATCATCAAATGACGCAAAAGCAATTGCAGGAAGAAGATATTATTACTTTGGAGATAGCACAGGGGCTGAAAAGATTGACAAGTATGTAAAACTTGTAGGAGACTATTTAGATGGCGAATTAGTATATGATATAAACGAAATGAATGAAGGATTAGAACAAGGCTGGGAGATAAAGACAGCTGAGCAACTATATGATGAAGGAAGAATATCAAAAGAAACAAGAGATGCCCTAATAGAAGGAAAACACAATATATTTGTAACAACAGAATTTAACGAAGGATTAGAAACAAGTAGTAATCCAAATAGAGCAACAAGCAAAACAGTAAAAATGCATGTAAGCAAATTATTAGGAGCAAAAGATGAGTTAGTATTTACTAATGATGCAGAAATTCTAGAGATATATGCAATAGCAAGAACAACAGGATTAGAGTCAACACCAGGAAACTTAATGCCACAAAGAGCAGTAGAAAAAGATGAAGACAGTGTAAAATTAGTAATTATGCCACCAACAGGAGCAAATAATCACTTAGCTTATATATTTACAGGAATTGGATCATTACTACTAATAATCGTAGGAATAATCTTAATTAAGAAAAGAGTGTCAGGGGGACGTGCTTTTTGACACACATTTAACAAAGTAAGATAAACCTGCTAGTTTCTAGAGATTCCATAAGTTATGAAACTAAATATAAATACCTAAATTATTAAACTAATAAGTTTAGTAATTTAGGTATTTTATATATCAAGCGAAAAAAATGTGTCAAAAAGCACGTCCCCATGACACACACTCAGTCAAAAAAGGTTGAAATTAAGCGAAAATTGATTGACATAATAAGAAAAAAATGGTAAAATTAAAAAGAGATTATATATAATATAATAAATAATATAAAACATATAATAATAAATATATTACAAAGTTGAAGGGAACTGAAAGATTGAATAATATCCAAAATATGGAGAATTATTCATTCTAATTTGCGCCTTTAAGGAAAGGAATAGAAAAAATGAAAAAGATTTGTAGTATTTTAATTTTGATAGTATTATTGCTAAATAGCTCATTAATGTTGTTAATAAGCGAAGCAGTAGGAGCAGTTTCGGAAATGATTTCAAAAGCAGAAGATAATATACAGACTACACAAGAATTATCTGTGGAAAAGTATATTAATTATGCCAATGAACTAGAAACAGGAACAATGATTCAATTAAAATTAAAAGTTGGTTTACAACTAGAACAAAATGAAGAAATATATATAGAAGGAACAACAGTAGAAATAGAATGCCCAAAAATTTTAGAAAAAGAACCAACAAGAGTTGAAGTAATGGGGAAAGAATCAAGCTATAAAAACGGAATAATAACAATCCAAGAAAAGTATAATGAAAAATTAAAATATACAGAGAAACAAGAATATACTGTAATATTATTCTATGGTGCAGATTGCTATACAAACTCAAACCAAGAAAGAGAAATAAATGCTAAAGCAACAATAACAGAAACAGTAAAAAAAGCAAGTTCTGAAAAAAGTATAACAATAACAGGGGAAACAACAGCACAAAGAATAGTAACTGAAAATATTGGAACAGTAGTTTCTGCAGATTATGAATTAGACACAATATACAATGGATATATAAATTCTAATATAAAAAATGGAACAGCATATGATACAAAGTACAGAGAAAAAGCTAAAATAATGATTAGCAACAAAAACATAGCTGAAACATTTATAGTAACATCGAATAATGCATTTAGTGTAAAAGAAACAGAGATACCAAACAACAATAACCTAGTATATAAAAATATCATAATAGAAAAAAGCAAAATAGAAAACATTTTAGATTCAAATGGAGAAATTTTAATACTAAATACAAATAATGAAGTAGTAAGTCGCATTAACAATAAAATAGAAGTTGATAAACAAGGAAACTATGTATATACATTTGCAGAGCCAGTAGATAACATTAAATTACAAATAAGCAACATAGAAAGAGAAGGTATAATAGAATTTAATACTACAAAAGTTATAAAATCAACTTTAGCACAAAATATAGACACAGTAAAAAATAAACTAAATATATTAGGAACAAAAACAACACAAGTAACTTCATCAAATGATGTAGCACAAGAAGAAAGAGTACAAGAAACACACACAGTTTATAAAGAAAATTTAGAAAATGCTATAACTGTTCAAGAAGCTAAAGAAACAATAAGCATGAACATTAATAAACAAGAGTTAACAAATAAATCACAAAATGAATTAACAATCACAGCAACATTAGAAAGAAACAATCAAGCAAATAAGTTATTTGAAAATCCAACAGTGTCAATAGAGTTGCCAGAAGAAGTTGAAAAAATAATACT
>JAAWJM010000037.1 GCA_022796855.1 Clostridia bacterium
TTTTCTTTTTGACACATTTTGTACCTAAAAAAACACACATAATAAAAACTTAAGTGATATTTTATATGAATTAATATTCGCTTTTTTCATTTTTTCTTTTTTTCTTTATCTTGGAATTTTATTCGATTAAAATTCATTGATTTAAATTATCTTTGAAAAAGCACAAAATGTGCTAACTAGAATATTCTTATTATATCACATTTCGTGCTTTTTGTAAATACTTTTTTATTTCCCTTTACTTATTTTTCTTTCTTCTCATGGAAAAATACTTTCATCATTTTTGATACAATCCATACAATCATACCACTTTTCTTTTTTGCAAATCCTTTTCCTAATGCTTTACCACCAACGGTTAAGGATGCTACTAATGCACTGATTAAAAATTGAATCGGAAAAGATATTTGATATTTTTCAGTTATTTTCATCGCAATAATGGCACTAATCGCTCCACTTAATACTCCACAAATATCTCCTATAACATCCGCACAAATATTGGCTACAATCGAGGAATTTCGAATCAGTTTTACTGCTGTTTTTGCTCCTGGTATTTTTTTACTTGCTCTTGCATGAAATTCTTCTTCCCCTGCTACGGTTACTGCTACTCCTACAATATCAAATAAAATCCCCACAAAAATAACCGCTAGTAAAATAAGAATGGCTGGTCCCATAGGTATGTCACTAATTGCCGTGGTTGATATGTATGAAAAAAATAGCGATAACATAAAGGTAATAATAAATACTTCAATAAACCATTTTATATTATCGTTATTCTTTTTTTCTTTATTTTCTTTCAAACTTTTGTCTCCTACCTTCTAAATATAAGTTTTGATGGTAAGAACTTAAGTAAACTTTGTAGTATAGGTCTAGCCGAATTTCTCTATTTTCTACTAAACATTACTGTTTAGCCGTTTCCGTTTCAAGAAAATAATCTCTTTATCAAAAAAAGATTACCAGACAGCCACTAAAATCTACACCTTAATCCCTAAGTTCTCCTGTACAAACCTGCACAAACATTCTAGAAGTTTTCCTTGAAATATTGGCTCTATTACTAGTCTTTTTTGCAGTAATAATTTCATAACCATAATTTTTTTATTACTTAGCTATTGTAGTAAAAAAACCGTTTCGATTAATCCCAAATTTACCACTCGAGACAGGCTACTCTATATATCGTGTCTTGGCACTTTATATAGGTTTTACTTACCAATATGTGTTACACCTATTTGTAAGCCTCCGCGACAACAGGGGAACTGCTATGTATGCCATTACATATTTCCCTATTATCTTTACTCCCTGCAAGCACACAGAACTGGGCGTTACCGCGCACTCACAAGAAACTTCATCGATATGCCCTTTAGTGGATTTTTAGCCCCACCCTCGTAATAGACAATATTACTAGAATAATGCACCATCAATTGGTATTATAGCATAATTTTTCCAATTCTCAAAATGAAGGTTTGGTTCATTTAGAACCTTATTAGATTGATTTTGTTTTTGTTGGTTCAAAACCTCAATAAAAATTATTTTTCAATATTTTTTCTTGCATTTTCTCTTGTTTTCTTTTGTTTTTAAAAATAGAGCCGAATAACTCCTTCCTTTTTTCATTTCTTCTCATACTCATGCCGTTTCTCTCTTCCAATAAAATAAATATTGTTGAGCCATTCCTGCTAAACTTTTATATTTTTCATTTGCTAACTTTTCGATTTCTTGTTTTTTTACTTTTGTTTCATCTTCTTTTTTTATATATAACTCATTCATGACACGCCTTACCCATACATCAATAGGAAATACTTCAAAACGGTGCATACCAAATAACAAAATACAATCTGCTACTTTTGGTCCTATACCGTGGCAGGGCTTCTAATTTGTGTTTAATTTCTTTTACATCTTGTATGCTTTTTAATTCCTCTAGTGTTACCTCCCCTTGCAAAAATTTTTTTGTGGTTTCATATATATATTTATCTCGAAATCCTAGTCCTAAATTTCGCAAGTCCTCTATGCTCGCTTTTGCTAATTGTTCTTTGGTTGGGAACGTATAATAGGTTTCATCTTTCCAAGTAATTGGAGTTCCATATTCCTTCGAAATTCGTTCAATAATCTTTTGAATTCTTGGAATATTGTTATTAGCTGATATAATAAACGAAATCACCATTTCCCATAAATCTTGGTTTAAAATACGAATTCCATATCCAAATTCAATGCTTGTTTTTAAATACGAATCAACCTTACTTAACTGCGTTTTCATTTGTGAATAATTAGTTTCTATATCAAAATAGTTCCAAACAACCTCTTTTATATCCCCTCCACACATTCCTTCAAACACCATATGGTTTCCTTCTTTTTTTACCATTAACACATTGTTTCCAAAAACACCAATATAACAATCCTCTTCCTTCTTATGCCACCTAAAACACTGCCCACATTCAAAAATATGCTTTGGTTCAAAATCGATTTTATCAATTACTAATCTTTGTTCTCTCATCTTCTCATCCTCTATTCCATTTTATCATACTTTTTATATACTCACAATAAAAAAATCCATTTTACATTTACATTTTACATAAAATTTGATATAATTCTATAGAAGCTATTGTTTATCAATTCATCGCCCAATAAGGAGGTCTAATATGGAAGGAATTTTAACAAGTACTACTCGCCACGCATTTTGGATAAGAGATACACGTGGTAATACTTCTAACTTTTTAGGAGACAGTAATAAAGACATATTTGACTACGTGGAAAACGAACAAGGAATACTCGAAATCCATGAAAAGAAAGAACCTTTGAAATAATTCCTTTTCTATGGGAATAAAAGCGAAGCATGCAAATTGCCTGCTTCGCTTTTATTCCCTTTTAAACCCAAGCCCATACGCTTCTCTTGCGTTTGAAATGATAACAAATGAGCATGGGTCTATTTCTTTACTAATTTGTTTAATACGCATGGCTTCGTTTCTAGAGGCAACACATAGTAGCATCATTTTTTCTTCGTTTGTGTACATGCCTTTTGCATAAATCCCGGTAAGTCCTCTTTCGATTTCTTTCATGATTTCGTCAGATATGGTTAGGTATTTGTCGGATATAATATAGATTAGTTTTGTAAAATTAATTCCTTCAAATACAACATCAATTACTTTTCCCATTAGGTAAATGGTAATGGCAGAATAGAGTCCTACTTCTATTTCTTTAAAGAAAATGGTATTTACAATAACAATCATGACATCAATCATCATAATTAAATTTCCTGTTCGGTAATATGGTTTATATTCTTTTATAACATAGGCAAACATATCAGTCCCACCAGTAGAAGCATTGGCTTTTAGGATAATTGAAGTTCCTAATCCCATGGCAATTCCTCCATAAATACATGCCAAAAATCGATCTCCGTGTTAAGGCTGGATATTGATCCAATATATCAATAAAAATCGATAAAAAAGCGGTTCCCAAAATTCCTTTTATCACAAAATTTTTTCCTTTTTTGATTAAAGATAAAATAAAAAGTGGTATATTTAACGCAATAATCGTCATTCCCATTGGAAGTTTTAAAAAATAATATAACACAGTAGCAATTCCCGTAAATCCACCAGAAGATAACTGGTTTGGTAATAAAAACAACGATACTGCACTTGCCATTAGAAAACTCCCAAATAAAATTTGGATTACTTCAAATGCATATTTTCTTATTTTTAATTCTCTTTTTTTTGCTTTTAGGGTCATTTCGGACCTCCTTGTATTTAATTTTCTATCACAAAAAGCCTATATTTGTATTGTTCACAAATATAGGCTTTTTATACCATTTTGATATTCTCTTATTTCATTATTTTATCATCTTCTTTAAAATCATTAAATGTTTGTAAAATTGTCATTTCTGTTTTCCCTAAACTTATATTTTCGTCTTCTTTTACCTTAATATCCACTTCATATAACTCTTTTAATTTTTTTGCATTTTCTCTTTTATGTCCAATCACACTTCCTACATCCTGTGGATTTACCTTAATTTCTACTTCTTTTACTTTTACATTGAATTTTTTAATTTTATCGACAATGCTATCATACCAAATACTATCATCCACTAACTGTCCAAAAGCTGGATGGAATGGACCTGCTATTACATCACTTTTGTCACTATTGGGTTCGGAAATGACATCTGTATTTTGAAGTCCAATACGAATTACCTCTACTCTACTTTTGTTAAATACATATACGAGTTCTTTAGAACGTTCTACTGCTTGGTCTAGTGTAATTGGCTCATAGGTTCCTTCTTCAAATTCTTTTTCTAATTTTGTATTTTTTAAAACCAGCACAGGATAAATTCTTACCATTTTAGGTTTTAGTTTTATTAAATCCTTCGCCGTTCTTAACTCATCTAATTCCGTACTTTCTGGAAGTCCTACCATCATTTGATGTCCTAATTTAAAACCATAACGGCGAATTAGCTTAGATGCTTTTTTTACATCTTCAAAACTATGTCCTCTTCCTGCCCTAGTTAGAATATAATTATTAGTAGATTGTACTCCTAATTCAATGGTTTTTACTTTGTATTTTTTTAACCTTTTTAATATTTCTTTATCAATATAATCTGGTCTTGTTGAAATACGAATGGAATCGATTTGACCTCTTTGTATATATTCATAAGCTGTTTGTAGAAGTTCTTCTTGTATATTGATGTCAATTCCCGTAAAACTTCCACCAAAAAAGGCAATTTCTTTTAACGCCTCTTCTTCTTTAAAACTTGCTAAATATTCATTTACTCTTTTTGTCACATCTTCTTTAGTTACTTGTTGTTTCTGACCACTAATCGCCTTTTGATTACAAAAAATGCAATCATTTGGACATCCTAAATGTGGTACAAAAATAGGAATAATATATTGTTTTTTGTTTTTCATGTTTTACAATCCTTCCTTTCTTTTTTGGTATAACGTTTCTAAGAAATCTTTTCAATTCATTGGATTTTTCAGAGTTTCTTTTCAATTCTATTTTTTCTCCATAGCAATTCTTGCTGCTTCCATCTCTGCATTTTTCTTTGAATGTCCTTCTCCTGTTGCTAATACTTGTCCATTGCATTTTACCTGTGCAATAAAATGTTTGTCATGGTCTGGTCCACTTTCGTGAATAATGGTATATTCAATACGAACCTCCCCATGTGCTTGTAGTTTTTCTTGTAAAACGGTTTTATAATCTTTTAAGCCAACACTTTTACTAGCTAATTCAATCGGTTCTTTTAAGTGTGTCATAATAAATCTTGAAACTGGTTCTAGTCCGCCATCTAAGTATATAGCAGCAATCACCGCCTCTACACTATCTGCTAAAATGGCTGGTCTTTTTTCTCCTCCATTTACTCTTTCACTCTTTCCTAAATATAAGAAATCACTAAAATTAAGCTTTTTCGCTATTTGGTATAAACTTTGTTCACATACAACACTTGCTCTAACTTTAGTCATTTCTCCTTCTTTTAGGTGTTTATAATGCTTGTACAAATATTGGCTCGTTATAAATTCTAAAATAGCATCTCCTAAAAACTCCAATTTTTCATTACTTGTCATATTTCTTTCATTGGCATAAGAGGTATGGGTTAATGCTGTCTTTAATTTTTCCTTATCTAAAAAAGAATAACCAATATTAATTTCAAATTGTTCTAATTCCACTTCCTTATCACCACCTTTCCCATTATATACCAAACCTTAAAAAAACGCAAATATCTTCACAAAGGCTCCTATTTACTCATCATCTAATTTCCTATATAAGTTTATCTTTATCTACTTTCGAAAAATAAGTTTTTCGAAATTTTATAACACTCATGATAAGCATAAATAATCCAATTAATATAAAACATATTCCTAAAAGCATATTTTCTTTTAACGACAAGATACCTACAAAAAATATAAGTCCAATCACAGCAATAAAAAATAACGATATTATTATAATTAATGGGTATCGAATATATTTCGGTATGTTATTATTTTTACTTACTTCAATACCACCTTCAAAAACTAATTCTAATATAAATTCAAATACATATTCCATCTTTAACTCCTATTTGCAATTTATTTATTAGTAAATTTACTAAAGCCCTAAAAAGTATGGTATTCTTAAAAATATCAAAAGTAAAATCGCTACTATGTGTGTAATAAACAAAAATATAATAGCTGCATTTTCACCATATATATTTTTTTGATATTTAATACAATATGTTCCTGATATTATAAATACAATTATACAACAAATGAAAACAAAAATACAAAATGGATAATGATATGGATATTTGTAGAATTTATCGAATTTTACAACCCATGACACAAAACTATAACAGTATAGTAATAAACAATAATTTATAAAATTTAATAAAGATACTAGAATAACTTTAATCTTTGTATCTTTATTTGACTGTATAATTTCCTTAACTAATAATATAAATGCCACTGCTAATGTTATATATACCCAACCATACGATATAAGTTTTTCCATATTCAAAAATCCCCTACAACTTATTATTTTATATAACTAATTATATCACATTCCCACCATAAGAAAAAAGAAAGGTCATGCCCTTCTTTTCTCTTATACATTTTCTTTTATGTAGTCTACAACATCGCTTACAGAAACGATTTTTTCTGCGTCTGCGTCTGGAATTTCTAGGTCAAATTCTTCTTCTAATGCCATAATTAATTCTACGATATCTAGTGAATCTGCTCCTAAGTCATCAATAAAAGATGCTTCCATGGTAACTGTATTTTCAGCTACTCCTAGTTGTTCTACTATAATTTCTTTTACTTTATCAAAAATTTCTTCTGAACTCATTTCTAAAGTTCACCCCCCTCCAATTGAAAACTAAAATTGATTATCTACACAATAATATATGTTCTAAAAAATGTCAAGTGTTTTTTTCATTTTTTTCGAAATGTTCTATCATCTTATCAACAGCCTTGTTTTCTACGAATTTTTCGGCTTGTTTTATGGTAAATTCAAATAGCTTTTCATCACTACTGCCATGAGCTTTTACCACTGGTTTTTTTACTCCTAAAAATAAGGCTCCTCCATATTCCTTATAGTCCATTGCTTTGGAAAGTGCATTAATGGAAGGCATTGCTGGAATTGCTCCAAGCATGGTAAATACATTTTTCTTAATACTTTCCGTTAAGGTTCTTTTTACTAATTTACCAACACCTTCTACGGTTTTTAAAAATACATTTCCTGTAAAACCATCCGCAACAAGAATATCTAATTTACCAGAAAATGCATCTCTTCCTTCCACACTTCCCACAAAGTTAATTCCTAATTCTTCCGATTTTTCTTTTAACAACTGGTAAGATTCACGAATCAATTCATTTCCTTTTGTTTCTTCAGTTCCAATATTTAATAATCCTACAGTTGGCGATTTTGTTCCAAAAGTATTGGTTAAATAAATACTTGCCATTTCTGCAAATTGTAATAGATTGATTGGCTTACAGTTAGTATTAGAACCACAATCAATTAATAATAATCTACTCTTATAAGATGGTAAAATTCCAGCAAGTGCTGGGCGGTCAATTCCTTTTATTCTTCCTACTAATAGTGTAGCACCAGTTAGTAATGCTCCGCTATTTCCAGCTGAAATAAATACATCCCCTTTTCCTTCTTTTAACATATTAAATCCTACTACCATTGAGGAATCTTTTTTATGTTTTATGGCTTGGGTTGGAATATCACACATTTCAATGGTTTCTGATGTGGAATGAATGCTTAAACGGTCTGATATCTCTTTTATATCGTTTTTACCATAGAATTCTTTTATCTTAGTCTTAATTATTTCTTCATTCCCAATTAATACCACATGTGCCTTTACATCATTTATCGCCTTTACTGCTCCCTTTATGGTCGCATCTGGTGCATTGTCTCCTCCCATTGCATCTAATAATATAATCATATTCATGCCTCCAAAGTTTTTTCATTTTTACATGTATATTGATAATGTAATTATTTTATTATTTATTTTTTAAAATTGCAATAGTTTTTGACCAATTAGTCACAAACCGTTCCTTCTTAAAAGCTCTATACCCTAAGGTATTCCTCTTTCTAATTTTTATTGTATTTTCTTTATTTCTTCTTTAGATAGTCCTGTCATCTTTTCAATTAATTCAACTGGAAAGTTGTTCTTTTTCATTTCCTTCGCTATACTTATTTTTTCCTGCTTCATACCTTTTTCTAATCCTTGTTTCATTCCTTCTTCTAGTCCTTGCTTTAGTCCGTCTTCTAATCCTTGTTTCATTCCTTCTTCTAGTCCTTGCTTTAGTCCGTCTTCTAATCCTTGTTTCATTCCATCTTCTAGCCCTTGCTTCATTCCTTCTTCTAACCCCTGTTTCATTCCATCTTCTAGCCCTTGCTTCATTCCTTCTTCTAACCCCTGTTTCATTCCTTCTTCTAGTCCTTGCTTTAGTCCATCTTCTAACCCCTGTTTCATTCCTTCTGTTAATCCTTCTTTTTTTCCATTTATCCTTGCATCAATATAGTCTCTTTCCCACTTTTCTCTTAGTTCTGCTAGTCTTCTTACTTCT
>JAAWJM010000038.1 GCA_022796855.1 Clostridia bacterium
AACACATTTAAATGTGTTGTTTTTGTATGTGCTAGTGATAATCAATAAAAAAAAGGAGGAAGAAAATGAAATCACTAGATTTAGGAAAAGAAAAAATAGGAAAATTGCTGTTAGCATTTTCAGTGCCATGTATTATTTCACTAGTAGTTAATGCCATTTATAATATGGTAGATCAAATTTTCATTGGTTGGGGTGTGGATTATTTAGGCAATGGTGCAACCAATATTATTTTTCCAATTACGGTTTTATGTTTAGCATTTTCTCTTATGTTTGGCGATGGAACATCTGCTTATTTAAGTTTAAAATTAGGAGAGAAAAAGGAAAAAGAAGCCCAAAAAGGAGTAGGAAATGGAATTTTAGCCTCGATTATCTTATCGGTAATATTAGGTGTGCTTATTCTCATTTTTCTACCAAAACTAATTACATTATTTGGTGGAACAGATCAATTAAGAACATATGCAATGGATTATGGTTATATCATTGCATTAGGAATTCCATTTATGATGATAGGAACTACCCTAAATTCCATTATAAGAGCAGATGGTTCACCCAAATATGCCATGTTTTCGATGATAACAGGAGCCGTTTTAAATATGATATTAGACCCAATTGCTATTTTTGGATTCCATATGGGGATAAAAGGAGCAGCGATTGCTACGGTTATTAGTCAAATGGTTACTTTTGCAATGAATATATGGTATCTAAAGAAGTTTAAAACAATTACCATTACCAAAAGTAGTTTTGTCCTTTCTTTTAAACGTATAAAAGATGTTGCAATGCTTGGTATTTCCTCTTTTATTACACAAATGGCAATTGTGATTGTCATTACCGTAGAAAATACATTATATAACTTATATGGAGCAAGTAGTAAATTTGGAACTGAAATTCCAATTACCGTACATGGAATTGTGATGAAAATCAATATGATTTTAACGAGTATTATTATTGGAATTGCAGCAGGAAGCCAGCCAATTGTAGGATATAATTATGGAGCAAAACAATATGGTAGAGTAAAACAAACACTAAAATGGGTGCTAATGTTAAGTACAATTGTATCTTTTGTATCGTTTATTTTATTCCAAACTATACCAGAAGCACTGATTGGTATTTTTGGTTCTGGGGATGAAATATACAATGAATTTGCCTGTGCAACGTTTCGAATTTTCTTATTATTGACAATATGTAATGGAGTTCAAATTTCCTCTGGTATCTTTTTCCAAGCAGTGGGAAAACCAACAAAATCAGCTTTTATTACGTTATCAAGACAAATTTTATTTTATATACCAGTAGCCATTATTTTATCCCAATTTTATGGTGTAATGGGAGTATTATATGCAGGTCCTGTAGCAGATGGATTCGCTTTTTTGATTGCCATTATTCTACTGCTATTTGAAGTTAAAAAACTAAATCAGCCAGAAGAAGAAACAAAGAAAATAGAAAAAAATGAAGTACAAAGTAGGGAAAGTGAAAAAGAACATATAATTATTACGATTAACCGTGAATATGGTTCTGGTGGAAGATATGTAGGAGAATTGTTAGCTAAAAAACTAGGAATTGGTTTATATGATAAAAACTTAATTTCGCTTATATCAAATGAGAGTGGGCTATCAGCTTCTTACATAGAGAAAAACGAACAAATAAGAAAAGACCAACTATTAGCCAATTTCAATTCACAATATTACAATAATTTAACCAATGATGATAACTTATTTTTAGCAGAAACCAACGCAATAAAAGAAATTGCAAAAAAAGGTTCTTGTGTGATAATTGGAAGATGTGCAGATTATATTTTAAAAGAAGAGGAAAATGTAATAAAGGTTTTCTTATATAGTGATGAAAAAGGAAAAATAGAAAGAGCAACGACCTATTATGGAATCGAACAGAAGGATGCAAAAAAAGAAATTGAGAAAATCAATAAAGCAAGACAAAAGCATTATAATCATTACACAGGACAAGAATGGAAAGAAGTAAGCAATTATGATATTAGTGTTAATGTAGACAAATTCGGTATAGAAAAAACCGTAGAAATGATAGAAAAAGTAGTAAAAACAAGATAAAACAATTGCCAAAGGCAGACCATGTGTCTGCCTTTGGTATTAGTTTTTTTGGGTAAGAACGAGGCTGTCCTTACATTACATGTTTTCAATAAACAATGCCTTTGCAATATAGGGAAGTACATCCGTATATTCATACCAACCGAGACATTTTTGTTCCACCAAATTCTCCATTTGGATTAGATACATACACTTTAGAAATATTATCGGTTGCTAGTAATAACATATAATGAGAAGAAGTAGTCCATTTACTATTTGGCTTGTCCCAAACGCAAATTAAAATCGGTTTATCTTCTTTTAACCAATCAAAAATATAATCTTTTTGAAAATAAGTGTCTGCATAAAGAAAATCGGAATTAACAAGATGAAAATATTTTTCTAATTCCACAGACATACGTTCACCAGCAAGATGAGAGGTTTTATTAGAAGTATATTTCTTTCGCAAATCTTCTGGGGTATCTTTCATACCATATCCACTTGCAAGAGTAGCAAGACATGTTATACCACAACCATTTTCAGCCATGGTACCCCCCCAATAATAACGCTCTGCCCAAGGGCTATCTCCATTTTGTTTATATTCTTTATATGTTTTTCCATTTGCTGTTGTAAAAGTAGTAGAATACCCATTCCCATCAGGCACATAACTCTGTCCAACTCCAGAATAATGTTCATTTTTGGAAACAACTGGTGTTGTAAAGGAAATCGTTTGTGTATCATCAGTAAAAAAACGATATCGTAAATAAACTCCACCAAGTAAAAAAATAATAAGAAGAAAAATCCATTTTAGACGGGAATAGGATTTTTTATGTTTTTTCTTTTTTTGCATATATTTTCACCTCAGAATTATTATAGCCAATTTTTTTAGTTTAGTTTTTAAGAAATTATGAAAAAGAGTTAAGATTTTCTTAAAATGGTATAAATTTATTTTAAAGAAACGACCAGTCCCTTTGGATAAAGGAGATTTCAAAGTTTTTATGTAATAAGGAGTATAAAGTGGTAAAAAAAAGTGTTGCAACAGTAAACATAACGTGATATAATAATGCCTGCTACAATAAGTAAGAAATACAATGGAGTTAGGAGAGAAAATAGTATGGTAAAGTTAGAAGAGTTTTTTGATTTTGATAAACATGAGCCAGTTAACCGAGTTGGCTACACCAAAGAAGATGCGGATTATAAAATCAAGTTTATACAAAAAATGCAAGAATTAGGAATGGAAATAACCATGGATGAGGTAGGAAATATTTGCGGAACAATTAAAGTTGGAAACAATCCAAAAACTACTCTTGCGATTGGTTCTCATACCGATTCTGTATATGATGGTGGGCAATTTGACGGAACAGCTGGTGTTGTTATTGCATTAAAAACCGTAGAACAATTAATCAAAAGTAAAAATGTGAGCGGAATTATAAAATTACCAATTTATGCATGTGAAGAGTCAAGTCGATTTGGAAATGCTTGTATAGGAAGTAAATATTTAAACGGAAATATCACAAAAGAAGATTTTGAAAAAATAGTAACAACAAATAAAAAAGATGAAAAACAGATAACCCTAAAAGAGGCTATAGGCTTTATGAGAGCATGCATAAAAGAAAACACACAGGGTGTAGTAGAGGTAGAGAAAATTTTTGATAAAG
Organism: Clostridia bacterium; assembly: GCA_022796855.1. GTDB lineage: Bacteria > Bacillota > Clostridia > TANB77 > CAG-508 > RGIG8482. The sequence goes on from JAAWJM010000038.1 coordinate 3,689, forward strand.
TAGATTATGCGTTAGAAGCACACACAGAACAATACGAATTACTACAAAGAGAAAAACAAAAAAATGGTCAAACTACCATAGGAATTATTAATTCGATTGGTTCAGCGGTTCGAATAAAATATCATGTATTAGGAGAAGCAAACCATACAGGTTCTACACCAATGGGAGAACGAAAAAATGCTTCCGATGGAGTATGCTATATTGGAAATAAAATTAGAAAACTTGGTATTAAATATGAAAAACAAGGAAAAGGCAGAGCAAGTCAGTTAGATGGAGGGACAACAGAACAAACGGGAAGCTTTAACCAAATTCCGCCCAAAGGAGAGTCGATAATCGATATTCGTGTGTTAGGAGATAATACGTGGGAACAAGCATTAGAAGATTTTGCCAAAATAAAAAGAAAAGCACAGAAAAAAACAAGGACAATTATCACAGAGGAAATTGTTTCAAAAGGTAATCCAACGACAACATCTGAAAGATTAAATGAAAAACTGGCACAAATATGTAGCAAAAATAATATTCAATTTTTACCAATGAACTCAGGAGCAGGGCAAGATACTTCTTACGTGCCAGCAGAAGACAAAACGATGATATTTATTCCATCCACAGGAGGAAGTCATAATCCAAATGAAAGTATTGAACCAGAAGATATTGAAGTAGCAACGAAAGTTTTTACTGGAATAGCACAAGAATTGTTACAAGAGAAGTTTAAAGATAGGCAAGTAGTAAATGTAGGAAATGCACCAATTATAATAGAAAATGGAGGAGAACAACCAGTAAACCAAATGGTATTAGAATAAAAAATTTGAAAATAGAAAAGAAAATAACGAGTAGGAAACAAACCTACTCGTTATTAATGTAAAAGTTGCTTCTTTACGATTTTTATGTTAAAATTTCAAATAGAAAAAGCGGTTTTTAGAGAAAATGTATAAATAGGAGTTCGTAAGAAATGAAGAAGGATAATATGACATTCTTATATGCTTAGTATTTTAGTAAGTCTTTTATTTACATTTTTTATAATAAGAGCTATTTATAAACAAGCAGACGAAATTTCATTCTTTACTTTGCTGTGCCTAAGATACGGTACTATTTTGAGAACAATTTTGTTTTACTTTATTTTTTTGTTAAACTATGATATGATAAAGAAAAAATGGAGGTATTAGCAATGAAAATTACAAAATTTCCACAATCTTGTTTATTAATTGAAACAAAAGGAAAAAAGATATTAGTTGATCCAGGAACATTAAAATACAAGAATGAGTATTTTGAAATATGGAATAAGGTAGATATGATTCTAATCACTCATAAACACCCAGACCATTGTAATACAGAAGTATTAGAAAGGCTAAATAAAGAAATACCAATCTATTCAACAAAAGAAGTTTTAGAAGCAAATAAAACATTAGACATAAGCATGGTAAAAGAAAATGATGTTATTGAATTAGATACGATAAAAGTAGAAGTAGTACATGCCATACATGGATACCAACCCTTATTAAAAGGTGCAAAAGAAATACATGAAAATGTAGGATATATTATCGATGATGGAGATAACAGACTATATACAACGAGTGATACAATCTGTTTTAAAAATGAGTATAAAGCAGATATTTTGTGTGTTCCAGTAACAGGACATGGACTAACAATGTCAGCATTTGAAGCCGCATTATATGCAAAAGAAGTAGAAGCAGTTTTAACCATACCAATTCATATGGATAATCCTGCATTTCCACCAGACGAGAATTTCATTAAAGAAATGTTTGAAAAGTATGAAGTAGAGTATGAAATATTAGAAAATGATGAAACGATTGAAATAGAATAAGAGAATGAAGAAAGAGTAAATAATAAAGGAATATGGATAAGAGTGTCTAAAATAGGACACTCTTATGTTATACCAATATATTCCATAAAAGAGTAGTACACATACAAATAACAATACCACAAACAGTAGGAAGAACAAAGGATAGGATAGCCCATCTCCAGCTACCGGTTTCTTTTTTTATAGTAAGTAAGGTTGTGCTACATGGGAAATGTAACAAGGTAAAAATCATAACATTAATGGCAGTTAGTAGAGTCCAACCATTTTGTAATAAAATAGTACCAATCATTTGAGTATCTTCAAGATTTACTAAACTTCCTTTTGCCATATAGCTCATTAAAATAATAGGAAGCACAATTTCATTAGCAGGAATTCCTAAAATAAAAGCAGTTAAAATATAGCCATCTAGCCCCATGAGTTTTGCAAAAGGGTCGAAAAAGGTAGCTGTGAGTCCAAGTAAACTAATACCACCAATTTGTATATTGGCTAGTAACCAAATAACAATACCAACAGGGGCAGCAACGGCAATGGCCCTTCCAAGAACATATAAGGTTCTGTCTAAAAGGGAACGAACAATCACTTTACCAATTTGAGGTTTTCGGTAAGGAGGAAGTTCTAAAATAAAAGAAGAAGGAATGCCTTTTAATATGGTGTTAGATAGAATTTTCGATACCACTAAAGTAAGGTAAATACCGAGTAAAATGACCAATAGTACAGTAAGGGTTGATAACATAGAGGCTTGAAAACCAGTAGCAATACTGCCAATAAAAATACTAGAGATGGTAATCAAAAAAGGAAATCGACCATTACAAGGGACAAAAGCATTGGTAAGAATGGCAATCAATCGCTCACGAGGAGAATCGATAATTCTGCACCCAACAACTCCGTGCAGCATTACAACCAAATCCCATGCACATGGTAGTGACAAGATGGTAGTTTTGGAAAACGTTGATAAATGTGGGGCTGTGAGATTTGTTGATGTAAGAGTTGGTGTGTATTTTAGATTATGAAATTATCCTTATGCAATTAATACGAATTTATTTAAAAAGGAGAATTTGATTATGGAAAAGAAGAAAAATGTATTGGAGAGATGGCTTGAATTTAGAGAGGAAGAATTAGAGTGTGGACTAAGCAAGGAAGATAAGAAGCATATGTATGACTTTGAGAAATGTGCAGATATGGTTTTGAACTGTGTCGATGGAGAAATGTATGATTTTGCTAAGAAAGAATTGGACAAGTTAGAGGAAGATGTATTGGACAGTTTGCAGCATTTTAACAAGAAGTACTATATGGCAGGATTTAATGATGCATTAGAGATAATATTGAAGATGAACAAAAAGTTATATCTTACAGTATAAAAAGTAGAGCAAAATAATACTTTTTATAGTACCAATTTTCCATACTTTTGAATAGTAATAGAAATTTGTAAAAGTACCATAAACTAACTATTTTAAAGTATTAATTTATTTTAAATATGCTATATTTATCAAATCAATATACTGGAACTACTTTATATGGAATTAATGAAATACAATGATATATTTTTTTATAAAACATTTTGACAAATGGCAAATAATATGGTAATATAAATATGTTGATAACGTCGTTAGTAATCAAAATGTAGCTGTATGTGTATTTGCGAATACACATACTTTTTTATGCAAAAATGTTTCCTAATATTTTTGTTACAGAGAGTAGTAATTATTTTACAGTACGAAAAAGTATGGAAAAATGATTGTTTTTAGTAAGTGTAAAATTTCCTAGGCATATAAATTAGCAAAACTTAGAGTATCAATTGATTTCGGATTTTCATTCCCTACTTTAACGAGTGGAGGTATAGAGTCACTATCGAAAGATAGGGAATCTATGCCTCTTAAAAATTTAGAAATAAATTTTTAAGATACAGTACAATTTCGAGGACGAATTTGTTTACTTTTATAGTACCAGTATGATACAATTAAGCAAACAATAAGATGTTAGATTAATTAAAACATAGTTATCGGTTAGGAGGAACAATTGGAATTAACTTTTGATAGATTAAATGAGGATGAATTAGAAGAAGTAGCAAAACTTTATGATGCAGAAAGAACAGTTGCTACAAATTGTGTTAAGATGAAGCAAACATTTACAAAAATTAAAGATAATCAAGACTATCAGATGATTACAGTAAAAAGTAATGGTATTATTGTTGGGTTTGCAAAAGTAACTATTCATCATGACATTTTCGAAGAAAACAATCCTTTTTTTACAATTTGGAGTGTTAGAGTAAAAGAAGAATACAGAAGACAAAAGGTAGGAAGTAGGTTATTTAAATATATCGAAGATTTAGCAAATGATATGAATTGTGAACTTATCTGTTTAATTGCAAATAAAGATAATATTGGAGCAAATCAATTCTATAAAGAATTAGGCTACGAATGCGAAAATGGATATGTAAAATTTCTAAAAAATTAAGAAGAAAGGAAATTTAACATTTTGACAAATATAAAATAATATGTTAATATAAATACGAACTTTAAATAATTGCAGTTGTTCAAAATCAGTTGTATGTGTATCCGCGAATGCACATACGCAGTTTTTCATAAAAAAGAATATTAAAGTATTAACTAGTAGCACTAATTTTATAAAATTAG
>JAAWJM010000014.1 GCA_022796855.1 Clostridia bacterium
GCATGTATCACTGTAAGGAGTGATTTTATGATTACCATTAATGAAAATTATTTAAAATTACAAGATAGTTACCTTTTTTCTACCATTGCTCAAAAGGTAGAAAAATTCACAAAAGAGAATCCTAATAAGAAAGTAATGAAACTGGGGGTTGGAGATGTAACCTTACCAATTGCCCCTATTGTTGGGGAAGCCATTAAAAAAGCAACCGATGACATGCTACAAAAAGAAACTTTTCGTGGTTATGGTCCAGAGCAAGGATATGATTTTTTAAGACAAAAGATTGCTCAATACGATTACGAAACATTAGGAGTTACGATTGAAAAAGACGAAATTTTTGTATCAGATGGATCAAAATGTGATACAGGAAATATAGGGGAAATTTTTGGAACCGATAATGTGATTGCCATAACTGACCCAGTATATCCAGTTTACTTAGATACCAACATTATGGCAGGAAGAACAGGAGAGTATAATCAAAAAACGGCTCAATTTGAAAAAGTAGTATACTTACCAACTACCTTAGAAAACAATTTTATCCCAGAATTACCAAGTAGGAAAGTAGATATGATTTATCTATGTTTCCCAAACAATCCAACAGGAACCGTACTAAGCAAACCAGAACTCGAAAAATGGGTAACCTATGCAAAAAAAAATAAAGCCATCATTTTGTTTGATGGAGCATATGAAGCCTTTATTACTGAAGAGGGAATACCACATAGTATCTATGAAATTGAAGGAGCAAAAGAAGTTGCTATTGAATTTCGAAGTTTTTCAAAAACGGCAGGATTTACAGGAGTAAGATGTGCCTATACGGTGGTTCCAAAAGAACTAAAAGCCTATACTCAAGAAGGAAAAGAAGTGTGTTTGCACCAACTTTGGAACCGTAGACAATGCACTAAATTTAATGGAGTGCCATACATTACCCAAAGAGCAGCCGAAGCTATCTATTCTAATGAAGGGCAAAAACAAATAAAAGAAAACATTGCTTACTATAGGGAAAATGCAAAATTAATTACACAAGGGCTACAAAAAGCTGGTTATACCATATTTGGTGGTAAAAATGCCCCATACATTTGGTTAAAAGTACCAAAAGGTTACACTTCATGGGAATTCTTTGATTACCTATTAGAAAAAGCAAATGTAGTAGGAACACCAGGTTCTGGCTTTGGACCAAGTGGAGAAGGATACTTTCGTCTAACAGCATTTGGCTCAAAAGCAAACACGTTAGAAGCCATCCTAAGAATTCAAAATTTGAAATAAGGGGTTTTCGTTTTCACATAAAATTTACAAAAAACACAGGGAAAATCGGTTGACATTTTCCCTGTGTTTTATATATAATATACCATTACGAAGAAAGGAGAAAATAATGTTAAAGCTACTAAAAAATCTAAAAAAGACATGGATATCGGTTGTTTTTATTGTTATTTTACTATGTGTGCAAGCTTGGGCAGATTTAACTTTGCCAGCCTATACTTCAAAGATTGTCAATACAGGAATTCAGGCAGGAGGTATTGAACATGTATCACCAGAGGTAATTCGTGCATCAACCATGGAAAATCTACTGATGCTTGTAACAAACAAAGAAGAAATTTTACAATACTATACCAAACGATCGAACACAGGAGTAGAAAGCAATCAAAATAACGTAAAACAATATCCTATTTTAAAAACAGAAGATATTTATCAGTTAAAAGACATCACAAAAGAACAAAGAAACGAATTAGATGCCATAATAGCAAAACCCCTTATGATAGCAAGTATGCTAACACAAGAAGAGACAGAAGAAGCGCTAAAGGCACAAATTTTGGAAAATGTAACACAAGAACAAAAAATGGCGATGGCAAACAGGAACTTAATCGAAATTTTAAAGAATATGCCAAAAGAAGAGGTAACTCGTTTGGTAGAATCTCTTAACCAAGCCATAGACGAAAACGTAGGTACCATGGTAGAACAAGCCTCTATTTCGGTGGTAAAAGAAGAATACAAAGCCATTGGCATAGATACCGATGCCATTCAAAACCGTTACATCATTAAAATTGGACTACAAATGTTAGTAATTGCTCTTATTAGTATGATAAGTGCAATTAGCATTATGTTTTTATCCTCAAGAGTAGCTGCTTTTTTAGGAAAAACGTTACGAGATAAGGTATTTAAAAAAGTACTTGGGTTTTCACGGAGAAGAATTTAGCAATTTTTCGACTGCATCCTTAATTACCCGTAGTACCAACGATATTCAACAAATTCAAATGCTAATTTCTATGCTATTTCGAGTTGTCGTATATGCTCCTATTATGGGAATAGGAGGCTTCTTAAGAGTACTTGCCAATAGCAATACCTCCATGGCATGGATTATTGGATTTGCCATTTTAGGAGTGGTTGGTATTGTATTAGTGTTATTTATCATAGCAATGCCAAGGTTTAAAAAATTGCAAGATTTAATTGATAAATTAAACTTAGTCTCTCGTGAAATTTTAACAGGATTACCAGTTATTCGTGCTTTCCATACGGAAAAAAGAGAAGAAGCACGTTTTGAGCAGGCAAACCAAGAATTAATGAAAAGCTATGTATTTGTAAACCGTGCGATGAGTATGATGATGCCAAGTCTAATGTTTATTATGAATGGCATTATGCTCCTTATTATTTGGGTAGGAGGGCACAGTGTAGAAGAAGGAATGATTCAAGTAGGAGATATGATGGCCTTTATCCAATACACTATGCAAATTATAATGAGTTTCTTAATGATTTCCATGATTTCCATTATGCTACCACGTGCAGGAGTATCGGCAAAACGTATTAATGAAGTACTAGAAACCAATCCTAAAATAACAGACCCAAAGGAACCACAAAGTTTTGATGAAACCAAAAAAGGACTTGTGGAATTTAAAAATGTATCCTTCCGTTACCCAGATGCGGATTCGGAATGTATTACCGATATTAATTTTACAGCAAAACCGGGAGAAACTACGGCGATTATAGGAAGTACAGGTTCTCGGAAAATCTACAATTGTAAACTTAATTCCTCGTTTTTATGATGTAACAGGAGGAGAACTTCGTATTGATGGGGTGAACATTAAAAAGGTACCACAAAAAGAATTGCGAGCTAAAATTGGGTTTGTGCCACAAAAAGGAATGTTGTTTTCTGGTACAATTGCTTCAAACATTAAATATGGAAAACCAAATATTACAGACGAACAAATGAAGTTAGCTTCTTCCATTGCACAAGCGGAGGAATTTATAAAAGCAAAAGAGGAACAATATGATTCGCCAATTGCACAAGGGCGGAACCAATGTATCGGGAGGGCAAAAACAACGTTTATCGATTGCAAGAGCCATTGCCATTGATCCAGAAATTTTTGTGTTTGATGATAGCTTTTCTGCACTGGACTTAAAAACCGATGCTACTTTACGAACTGCGCTTGCCAAAGAAACCAAAAACAAAACCGTGATTATTGTGGCACAGCGTATTAGTACCATCTTAAATGCCGATCAAATTATTGTACTAGAAGAAGGCAAAATGGTAGGAAAAGGAACTCATGAAGAACTCATGAAATCTTGTGAAGAATACCGAGAAATTGCATTATCACAACTAGGGGAGGAGGAATTAGAATAATGGCAAAAACAGATGTAAAAAATAAAACAAGAACAATGGGACCAGGAGCAGGAATGGCACCAGTAGAAAAAGCAAAAGATTTTAAGAAAACCACAAAAAAATTAGCAAAAGACTATTTGGCAAGATATAAAATAGCGATTGCAATTGTACTAATTTTTGCCGTAGGAAGTACCATTTTTACCATAGTAGGACCCAAAATATTAGGAAATGCGACGACTGAAATTTATACAGGAATTATTGGTAAATTATCGGGTGGAGATGGGATTAATTTTGGAAAAATTGCTACGATTTTACTAACTCTTCTTGGGTTATATGTTGTTAGTGCTCTATTTTCCTTTATACAAGGGTTTGTGATGACAGGGGTATCTCAAAAAATTACCTACCGATTAAGAAATGACATTGCCACTAAAATTGGTCGTATGCCAATGCACTATTTCGATAAAAAAACAAATGGAGAGGTATTATCCATTATTACCAACGATATTGATACGGTCAGCCAAAACTTAAACCAGAGTATTACCCAGATTATTACCTCGATTTGTACGATTATTGGTATTCTTATTATGATGTTTTCCATTAGCTGGTCAATGACAGTGATTTCTCTATTTATTTTACCAATTACGGTAATCATTGTAAAAGGAGTGGTGGGAAAATCGCAAAAGTATTTTGCTTCCCAACAGGAATACTTAGGGCATGTTAACCGGTCAGGTAGAAGAAATGTATGGAGGACATACCATTGTAAAAGCATTTAATGGAGAAGAAGAGGCAATCAAAGAATTTGAAAAAGCAAATGATACATTATATCACTCTGCTTGGAAATCGCAATTTTTATCCGGATTAATTCATCCAGTCATGAATTTTGTAGGAAATGTGGGGTATGTAGCAGTTGCAATTTTACGGAGGTTATCTTGCTATTAAGGGAAGAATTACGGTTGGAAATATTCAATCCTTTATTCAATACAACAAACAATTTACCCAGCCAATTAACCAAATTGCACAAGTGTCGAGTATGTTACAATCGATGGTAGCAGCGGCAGAAAGGGTGTTTCTATTCTTAGAAGAACCAGAAGAAATACAAAACCTTTCTAATGCCAAAAGTACCAATAATGTAAAAGGAAATGTTACTTTTGACCACGTACAATTTGGCTATGAGGAAGATAAAGTCATTATTCATGATTTTAATGCTACCATAAAAGAAGGGCAAAAGGTTGCTATTGTAGGACCAACAGGAGCAGGAAAAACCACTATGGTGAAATTATTAATGCGATTTTACGATGTAACAAGTGGGGCGATTTTAATTGATGGGCACAATATAAAAGATTTTAACAGAGGCGAACTTCGTAAAATGTTTGGAATGGTATTACAAGATACATGGCTATTTAGTGGAACCATTAAAGAAAACATCCGATATGGTAATGAAGAAGCTTCAGATAATGAAGTGATTGAAGCTGCCAAAGCAGCCCATGTACATCACTTTATAAAAACCTTACCAAAATCGTATGATATGGTAATAGGAGAAGAATCTGGAAATATTTCAGCAGGACAAAAGCAACTAATGACCATTGCAAGAGTCATCCTAACAGATCCCAAAATTCTAATTTTAGACGAGGCCACAAGTTCCATAGACACAAGAACCGAAAGTCAAATACAATCAGCCATGGACAATTTAATGAAAGGAAGAACCAGTTTCATTATTGCTCACCGTTTATCTACCATTCAAAATGCAGACTTAATTTTAGTAATGGATCATGGTGATATTGTTGAACAAGGAACCCATAAGGAATTACTACAAAAAGAAAATGGATTTTATAAAAAATTATATGACTCACAATTTGAGGAATGTGAGGATGAAATAGAATAGGCAGAATGCTTATTCTATTTTTTGGATTCTTATGTTATAATGTGAAAAGAAAAGAAATTTTAGTAGAAAGAGGGGAAAAATGGAAACATTAGATGAATTATTTAATCAAAATAAATACATAGCATATAAGGAATATAAAGATTTTTGCCAAAGAAATAATATAATAGTAAATGACGATGTATTAAGTGAAAGGAATGATCAGTTTATTAATAAAAAATTGATCGAATATAAGGAATATTTTGATCATATGTTTACAGATATTGGAGAGAAGATAAATTTAGATGAGGAACAAAGAAAAATAGTTCTAAGAAATGATGATTATTGTTTGATAAATGCAGGAGCAGGTTCTGGAAAAAGTACGACCATGGCTGCTAAAGTGAAATATTTAGTCGATAAGCTAAAGGTTAAGCCAGAGGAAATAATTATGCTTACATTTACTAAAAAATCGAGTGAGGATTTAGATGAAAAGGTTAATGAAGCATTAGATTTGGGAATACCTGTTTCAACGTTTCATTCATTAGGTATGAAATTTGTTAAAAAATTTTATCCGTATCCAATTCAAGTAGTAGGCACAGAGGAACAAAAAAATATTATCTGTAATTATATAAAAGAGTTATATAAAGATAAAAAAAGATTAAAGGAATTGATTGAGTTATTTAAACAATACGAAAATAAAAGTTATATAGCAAAAGGTTTTATCGAAAATTATCAAAAATTTGATACATTTGAGGAATATTTTGAAGATTACAAAAAAAGAAAGTATATAACACAAAACAATAAAACAGGAGGAATACATCAGTATTTAATCAATCGATTAAGTTTAAGAAATTCACTTTATACAATAAGAGGAGAAAAAGTAAAATCAATAGGAGAAGTTAGAATAGCAAATTTTTTGTATATTAATGGAATTGATTATACATATGAAAAAATATTTGAAGAGAAAGTAAACGAAGATTCATCATATCAACCTGACTTTACAATAGAAGACCAAGGTAAAAATATTTATATTGAGTATTTTGGATTGTCAAATTGCTATAATGCAAAAAATGAACTCAATAGGAAAGAAATAGCGAAATATAATAGAACAAGAAAGATAAAAGAAAAATTTCAAGGAAATAATAACAATGATTTTATAAATTTAGATTATAAAACACCAGATGGAGATTTTATAACTGCTTTAGAGAAGGAATTATTAAATAGAAATATAGAATTTAAAAGAAAAAGCGATAAAGAAATATTTGATAGAATATTAGACAACAATTTAAATGCTGAATTTTTTAAATTTACAAGTTTAGTAATAAGTTTTATTGATATATTTAAAAATATGTTAGTAGATAATGAAGATTATATGTTTGAAAAAAGAATTTCAGAAATTAGAAAAGAGAAATTTAAGTATTATTATTATTCTGGAGAAGAACACGAAGAAGCTAATAATAGAGTAAAAGCATTGGAATATCTCAAAGATATTTATAAATATTATCAAAAGTATTTATTAGAGAATCATATGATAGACTATAGTGACATGATTAATTTATCATATAAACAAATCATTCAAGAGGTAAAAAATAAATATCCTGAATTAAACTATAAATATATTATTGTAGATGAATATCAAGATATAACATTTCAAAGATTTTTATTTGTAAAAAGACTAATAGAATATTTTAATGCAAAGTTAATATCAGTAGGAGATGATTGGCAATCAATTTATGCTTTTGCGGGATCGAGATTAGAATTGTTTAATAAATTTAGTGAAATGTTTTTAAATTCCAAAGATGATATGTATTTATCTACCACATATCGATATGGACAAGAACTTGCGGATATAACAAGTAAATTTATACTTGAAAATAATGAACAAAGTAAAAAGAATATTAAATCAATAAAAAAATTAGAACACCCGATAGAAATTTGCGAATATAAGGCGTATGAAGAATACGAGGAAATCAATAAATTAGTACATAAACTATATAAAGAAGATCCGAATAATAATATATTGATTTTAGCTAGAACTAACGAATGTTTAAATAAATTAGCAAAAAGCGAGTTTTTTACCAAAGGAATAAATGATGTGTTAATATGTAAAGATTTACCAGATGCAAAAATAGAAGCACTAACAATGCATAGGTCAAAAGGATTAACGTCAGACCAAGTGATCGTTTTTGGATTAAGAGAAAAATTATTTCCAAGTAAAGCAAAACCGTCGCATTGGATTTTTGAATATTTTAGACTTGATTCAATAACGGAACAGATGCCGTTTGCAGAAGAAAGAAGATTGTTTTATGTGGCTTTAACAAGAACAAAAAATAAGGTGTATTTAGTTGTACCGAATCGTAAAATTAATAAAAGCGAGTTTGTAAATGAAATAGAGGCTATTATTTAAATAGTTTTGGTAAGAAAAAGGAGAAAGTAAAATGAGTGAAATTCCAGAATTTTTAAAGGAAAAATTAGAAAAGCAGTATGGAAAAGAGCTTGTAAAAGAAATTATAAGGGGGTATGAGAGTAAAAGACCAGTTACACTTCGTGTTAATACCTTAAAAACAACTGTGGAAAAAGTAAAAAAAGTTTTGGAAGATCAAAAAATCTCCTATAAAGCAATAAACTGGAGCAAAGAGGCTTTTATATTAGAAGAGGTGCGCGAAAAAAGCTTACAAGACTTGGAAATTTATCAAAATGGAGAGATCTATTTACAAAGTCTTTCCTCTATGTTACCACCTATTTTATTAAACCCAAAACCAAATACCGATATACTAGATATGGCAGCAGCACCAGGAGGAAAGACCACACAAATGGCAGCACTTACTAATAATCTTGCCCATATTACAGCATGTGAATTAAACAAAATTCGTGCCGAACGTTTAGTATACAATCTTCAAAAACAAGGAGCAAGTAGTGTATATGTTATGCAAAAAGATGCCAGAAATTTAGATGAGTTTTTTTCCTTTAATCAAATTTTATTAGATGCGCCTTGTAGTGGAAGTGGAACCTTACAAATTGAAAACGGAACGATGAAAGAAAATTTTACAGAAAAATTAATTCAAAAATCAATATCTTCTCAAAAAGCACTACTAAAAAAAGCAATTAGTGTGCTAAAAACAGGTGGAGAAATGGTGTATTCGACTTGTTCTATTTTGAAGGAAGAAAATGAAGAGATTATTTTGCCATTACTAAAAGAACAACAAGTAGAAATATGTCCAATCCAAATAGAAAATTTACCACTTCTTCCGACGAGTATAAAGGAAAGCATTTGTATTGCTCCAAATGAACTTTATGAGGGATTCTTTGTGGTGAAGTTAAGAAAATTATAATATGACTAACAAAGCATTGCAAAATAAGGAAGAATTGAATACCAGAAAACTGACCAGCGTGTATAATGATAAAATGGGAATTTTATGTTATAATAGTAAGATGATAAGCAAGTAAGTAACCTTGCTTTTGTAAAAAGGAGATTAGAAATGGGAATACGTGATTTTAACATACCAAAGATGAAATTTAAAAAAATGAAGCTTCATACCGATATGTTAGAGGAATTAAATGAATTCGATTTTGAAGCAATAGAAAAAAAGAATATACGAAATCGAACGACTCCATATGAAGATGTATCAGACTATAAAACCGTAAAAGAGTTCTTTTTGAAATCGGTGAAACAATATGCGGGCTATCCATGTATTTTAGAAAAAACAAACCATAAAGAGCCATATAAAACAATTACATATGAGCAATTTGGACAAGATGTGTTCAGTTTAGGAACAGCATTAATTCATTTATTAAATTTAAAAGATAAACGAGTGCTTATTATAGGAGAAACACAGTACGGGTGGTATGTATCTTATATGGCAATGTTATGTGGTGTGGGAATTGCAGTACCAACCGACAAAGAACTTCCACTAAATGAATTAGAAAATATTATTAATAGAGCCAATGCGTCAGCCATTATTTATTCTGATAAAAGAGTAGACGATATTAAAAAAATAGTTGAAAAATTACCACAGGTAGAATATTTTATTCAGATGAAATCGGATCAAAAAATAGAAGATAAATTTGTGGGCTTAGATTATTTAATAGAAATTGGAAACCGCATGAGACAAGCAGGAAATTGTACATTTGAAGATATAGAAATTGATGAGGAGGAATTTAAAATACTATTTTTTACCTCACGGTACAACTTCAAATTCAAAGGGGGTTATGCTAAATAATCGAAACTTAGCAGCAAACATCAATGCCGTATCTGCTTATGTAAAAATCTATCCAAAAGACCGACTATTTTCGGTATTACCACTACACCACTGTTACGAATCGACCATTGGTTTTTTACTTCCAATTGCGAATGGTGCTTCCATAGCCATTTGTGAAGGCTTACGTTATATTGTACAAAACTTAACAGAAGCAAAGCCAACGGCTATTTTAACAGTTCCTCTGTTAGTAGAAAGCTTATATAAGAAAATTAATGAAAAAATTGTAAAAAGCAAAAAGGATAAGATGGTAAATACGATGATATCGTTTACCAATGCATTAAAAAGAGCAGGAATCGATATTAAAAAGAAAGTATTTAAAGAAATCTATGACAATTTAGGTGGAAACTTAAGAATTGTCGTATGTGCAGCAGCACCAATCGATAAGAAGGTAGGATTATGGTTAGAAGATATAGGAATTACCTTTTTACAAGGATATGGCTTAACAGAAACGGCACCAATTGCAGCTCTAACACCAGAATATAACCCATGTATAGGTTCTTGCGGAAAAGCAGTTGTAGGGGCAGATATTAAAATTGATAAGCCAAATGAAAATGGAGAAGGTGAAATTTATATAAAATCACCAACTCTAATGATGGGATATTATGAAGATGAAGAAGAAACCAAAAAAGTAATTAATGAAGAAGGATATTTTAATTCTGGTGACATTGGCTATATCGATGAAAATGGTTATATCTTCATTACAGGAAGAAGTAAAAATGTCATTGTAACCCAAAACGGAAAAAACATTTATCCAGAAGAAATTGAAATGCTAATTGATAAAATAGAAGAAGTCAAAGAATCCATGATATATGGAAAAACACCAGAAAACAAAACCAAAAAAGAAGACAAAGAATTAATCATAACCGCAAGAGTATTACCAGATTATGAAAAAATAGAAGAAATCCATGGTAATCTTTCCGAAGAAGAAGTAAGAAATCTAATTTGGACCAAAATAAAAGAAGTAAACAAAAAATTAACTTCATACAAAGCAGTAAAAAATCTTGAAATCAAACAAGGTGAATTTGAAAAAACATCAACAATGAAGATTAAACGATATAAGGAATTAAACCATTCATAAATGAAAAATTGAAACAATAAAAGGAGTAGAAAGTGTTTTATGCTTTCAGCTCCTTTTATTTAAGATGTGCTTAAGAAGAGAAGAATTTTTTAGTAATGCCAAAATCAAATGTAAAGTCAATGAGTCGATTTCCCAAAGAATGGGGATTACATTGCCTTTGATGTCTGGAGAGTTCGTCATTTAATGCCTTAAGACGACTATTCAATGTTTCATATTCATCAAGATAGGCATATAATTCTTCAATCGTATTCCCTTCAGATGGCACATACCGGAAATTAGAAATCAAGGTTTCTAATTGCTCTTCTAACATAGTTACTTGTTCTTGTTTTTCTATTAATTTGGTGGGAGCCGTATAAAGATTTTGAATACGTCCACTAATTGCTATAATACTAACCAATAAAGCAATTCCTAAAAGAGGGTATAACTTTATCCGTTCGTGCCTCTTTTTCCCAATTAATAAAAATAAAAGATACATGGTTGCTAATGTTGCCATAGTTTCCTCCTTTGCAATACTTTTTGTTGCTTAGTTTTAATCGTAACGCTAAAGTTTGAAG
Source organism: Clostridia bacterium (assembly GCA_022796855.1). Classification (GTDB taxonomy): domain Bacteria; phylum Bacillota; class Clostridia; order TANB77; family CAG-508; genus RGIG8482. The sequence goes on from JAAWJM010000014.1 coordinate 11,339, forward strand.
GAATAAATCCTTTTCACTATTTAGTGAATGAAAAGATAGGATATAACCTAGAAACAATTGACGTATCGAATGTATTATACAATGTTTATATAGTAATGTCAATTGTTTCCATAAATTGACTACAACAATTATGTAGTTGAATCATTAGCAAAAAGCATAAAAATATGACAAAAATACTTCACAAAAGTAAAATTATGATATAATGATAAAAAAACAAAGGAAAAAGGGGAAATAATGTTAGAATTAAAGAATGTATCCAAGTTTTATTATGGAAAAGATACGGTGGTAAGTGGGTTTTCGAAGGTTAGCTTAACACTGGATATGGGCGAATTTGTGGTTATTACGGGAGAAAGTGGAAGTGGAAAATCAACTTTATTAAATGTGCTTTCTCGGGTTAGATACGTATGAAGAAGGCGAAATGTATGTAAATGGAGAGGAAACGAGTGGATACCGTGAAATCGATTTTGAAAATTACCGAAAAAAGTATATTGGTAATATTTTTCAAAGTTTTAATTTAGTCAATAGTTATACAGTATACCAAAACATAGAATTGGTATTACTCATAAATGGATATAAAAAATCGGAAGTAAAAGAAAAGATTTTAGATGTTATTGAAAAAGTCGATTTAATGAAATATAAACATACAAAAGTATCGAAACTTTCTGGTGGGCAAAAGCAAAGAGTTGCCATTGCAAGAGCATTAGTCAAAGATACCCCTATTTTGGTAGCAGATGAGCCAACTGGAAATTTAGACTCCAAATCGGCTAAAAATATTATGGCATTATTACATGAAGTATCAAAAGATAAGCTAATGATTTTGGTAACTCATAATTACGAACAGGCTGAACCCTATGCAACAAGAAAAATCATGATGCATGACGGAAAAATAATCGAAGACAAAAAAATAAACCTAATTTCACAAAGACAACAAAAACCTGTAGGGGAAGGTCTTGTGTCTGCCCAAATCAATAAAGAACCAAAAGAAAGCGCCAAGCAAAAACATATGAAATTTAGCAGTAAAATTCGTTTAGGAATTCGAAACACATTTAATATTTTCCCAAAATTTATGCTATTACTTGCTGTTTATTTGGTGTTAGTATTCGCAGTTTTAGGAGGATATTCCTCTATCAAAAAACAAGAATATGAAAAAACAAAAATTGGGAGCAATTCTTATTTTAGCGATACGAGCGAAAAACGTATTGTAATTAAGAAAAAAGACGAAAGCTTAATAACACAAGAGGACTATTCCAAAATCAAACAAATTTCTAATGTTGAAACAGTAGTAGAAAATGACCTATTTCTAGACCAACAAGTAACAGCACAAGCTGACCAATTTGGTTTTGTAGCAAAGCTTTCAGAAAATGATGGTTCTTTAGAGCCACTTACCATGGGAAGGATGCCAGAAAATGAAAATGAAGTCATTTTAAAACTATCTAACACACATTTTCCAGAAACATATATTAAAGACAATATATTTGAAAAAGATTATATTTTAAGAAACATGTACAACTGGGTAGAAATATACGAAGACAGAATAAAAGCCGTTGGACTTATCATAACAGACGAAGAAGGCAATTATAACAATCAAATGACAATTTATATATCAAAAAACAAAATGGATGAAGCAAGGAAAGTCATGAATAGTTCGAATAGCGATGTTGAAGTAGAATTCAATCATCATATTTTAAAAACCAATGTACAATACCGTGTTATTCCAAATAAAAATGTGCCAAGGGGCTCTACATATGTCTTTGAAGAACTAAATTATATGGCAAAAAAGAATAATTGCAAAAACCAAAACATCATAGTTCGCACAAGTAACAGATACTTTACAGATGAAATTACTCTTAAAATTACTAAAACATATAACAAACGAAATATGAAAGCATTATTAGGAATACAAGGAAATACGGCTCCACAATCCACCTTCTACCTAAACCCAGAAGATTATTATGGGTTATTTGATAAAGGAAATTACCAAAGCAGTGTATTTGTTAAAAACCCAAGAGAAGTAGCACCAGTATTACAAGCCTTAGAGGAATTAGGATATAAAACCTTATACATAAAAGACACATTAGTCGATTTTGGTAATCAAGTAGATGTAATTGGAAATGCAGTAAGAATGGTAGTTGTTGTTATTGCAATTGTTATTCTATTCTTCTTATCCTATTTCATTATAAAAATCATACTAAAATCACGAAATGTGTACTATTCCACCATTCGTATGTTAGGAGCAACTAGAAAAAATGCAAAACAATTACTAAAAATTGAATTATTTACTGTCTCCCATATTGCCTATTTTCTAGTAGTATTAGCAAGCATTTTATTAAATAAGGGGATTTTTAGGCAAGAATTCTTATATGAACTTGTAAGCTATCTTTCATTAAAAGATTATGCCATTTTATATGGTTTACTACTTGTCATTTCACTACTCATCTCCAACCGATATGCAAGACAATTATTCCAAAAATCGGTTATGAATACATATAAGGAAGAGGTGTAGGATATGGTAAGATTAGAAAAAGTAGAAAAATATTTTAACCATTATAAAAGAAATCAAATTCACGCCATCGATTCGACAACACTAGAGTTACAAGATAAGGGGCTTGTTGCTATTTTAGGAAATTCAGGATCTCGGAAAAACAACACTGTTAAACGCTATTGGAGGGTTGGACAAGGTTCAAAAAGGGAAAATTTATATTGATGGATACAAAATTACAAAAGTTCCTACTAGAAAACGAGATAAAATAAGAAGTTTAAAAGTTGGCTATGTATTTCAAAATTATCATTTACTAAGCCATCTAACAGTATTCGAAAATGTAGCTCTTGTGCTAAAAATGATGGGAATTAAGAAAAAAGAGGAAATCGCAAAACGAGTAAACTATGTACTAGAAGTACTTGGCATGTACTCATACCGTAACCGATTATCCTATATGCTATCAGGTGGTCAAAAGCAAAGAGTAGCCATTGCTCGTGCAATTGTAAAAAATCCAAACATTATCATTGCTGATGAACCAACAGGAAATTTAGATAGCAAAAACACGATTGAAATTATGAACATTTTAAAAACGATTTCCAAGGAAAAATTGGTTATTTTAGTAACACATGAAAAAGAACTAGCAAAATTTTATGCTTCTCGTATTATGAAAGTAGTAGATGGAAAAATCGTTTCAGATGAGCCAAACGAAAAGGAAGAAGAATTAGACTATCGCATGTATCATAACATCTATTTAAAAGACATGCCATATCATGACTCCATAAGGAAAAAAGGAATTCAAATTGAATATTATGGAGAAAAAGAAGACGAAATTTCTATAACAATGGCAATGAAAAATGGCAATTTATACATTCAGTCAAACCAGAAAATAGAACCAGTTGATGAAAACTCCAGTATCGAATTGGTAGATGACCATTATAAAAAGATGTCAAAAGAAATTTATGAAAAATACCGTTTTCATCCAGAAGAAGTGTTAACGGATCGTTACAAAAAACGATATGCATCGGTTTATCACTTATTTAGTATGTTAAGTGAAGGAACAAAAAAAATCTTTCACTATTCTGCATTAAAGAAAATACTACTACTAGGATTTTTTATTTCGGCTATGTTTATTGTATATGCCATTAGCAACATATTTGGGGCAAGCAATATAAAAGACGAAAAATTTGTTACTACAAACCGAGATTACTTAAGTGTTATCAGTTTTCAAAACAAGGTAGACGATTATTTAACATACGAAAACCTAGAATTTATCGATTATATCCTACCAGGGGATTCCAAAATGGATTTTGAAATGACATATCCAGATTACTACCAAACAGCAAGAGCAGTACAAGACATCAATGTATCGGTTGTAGCAAGCCATCGATTAAATGAGCAAGACATCATATGTGGTAGAATGCCACAAACAGCAAAAGAAGTGGTATTAGATAGTATAGTATTTGACCAAATGATTTCTAGCATGATGCCAAAACAATTAGGAATTACCACAAAAGAACAATTCATAGGAAGACAAATAAAATTAGGAAGTATGTTTAATAGTAGTAGCGGGGAAAATGAAACCAAATTACCAGCCTTTACGATAGTTGGTATTACAGACAAAAAAAGTCCATCCATTTATGTGGCAAAAGAAAACTTTATCAATATGCTTGCAATGGACCAAAAAAACCAAAAAAGAAATTATACAGAGCAAGGAAATAATGATATAAAACTAGTGGATGTTAATCTAGTACAAGATGAAATCACTTTAAAAAAGGGAAGAATGCCAAATAATGATTATGAAATCATTGTAAGCAATAGTTATGCAAGCCAAATGAAACTAAACAAAACAATTGATAAAACGGTAAATGGGCAAAAGTTAAAAGTAGTAGGATATTACGAAAATAAATATGGAAAAGACGAATACTATTCAAATGCAAATACCATAAAATATCAAGTAATCGAAAACAGCCAAAATTTAGTGATATGTCCAAAAGATAAACTACAAACAATAAATTATTTTTTAGACAACCATAACAATATAGAAGATACATATAAAAGAGACAAAACCGTATATATCCAAAGAATGAAGCCACAAATAATGGCAAGTATTACGATATCAGGTGTTATACTACTTATTTCACTAATCGAAATATTCTTAATGATTCGTTCATCTTTTCTTTCAAGAAAAAAAGAAGTAGGTATTTTAAGAGCAATTGGCGTTAAAAAAAGTGATATTTACAAACTATTCTTAGGAGAAATTTTAGCAATCGACCTATTTGTATCACTTCCGGGGATTCTATTTATGTCATACATTGTAAAACAATTATCAAATACGAGCTATTTAGGAAGCCAATTTGTATTTAATATTGGGGTAATTGAAATTAGTATTTTGATCGTATTTGCATTCCACATAATAATACGGATTATTACCCGTATTTCATACCTTACGAAAAACACCAGCCGAAATTTTAAGTGGAAATGCGATTGATTAAAAAAGTAAGATTTTATATATCATACAGCCCTCTTTATAATATAGTCAATGTAAAAGTTGGCTATATTTTTTGTTAGGATAAAATTGAAAAAAGAATAAAAAATAAAATTTTTTCAAGAAAAGTATTGCAAATTCCCAAAAGTTATATTAAAATTTAGATGAAGTGGTGAGAAGTGGTATAAAGTGGTTTAAAAAGGGAGCGAGGTGAGCCTAAGTGTTTATTGGGGAATATGAGCATAATGTAGATGCAAAAGGACGAATTATTATGCCAGCAAAATTACGTGAAGACATCGGGGACAAGTTTATTATCACAAAAGGACTTGACGGATGTTTGTTTGCATATTCTCGGAACAGAATGGGCGAACTTTGAAGAAAAATTAAAAGCATTACCACTTGCACAAAAAAATGCTAGAAATTTTGTAAGGTTTTTCTTATCAGGAGCAGTTGAATGTGAAATAGATAAACAAGGAAGATTTCTAATTCCAGTAAATTTAAGAGAACATGCAAGTTTGGACAAGGAAATTGTCATTATTGGAGTAGGAACAAGACTTGAAATTTGGAACAGAGAAACTTGGAAAAATTATAGTAGTGATGAAAACATATCAGCAGATGAAATTGCAGAAAATATGACAATGCTTGGTATATAACTTTTTTAAAGTTTATATAAATGACAAAAGATAAAATTAAGGTTTACAAGAACCTAAGAAAAACAAAAGAAAAAATACAAAAGATAATTTTTACATAAGAAAAAACAAAAGTAATACAAAAGAAAAGATAGATTAGTTATCTTAAAAAATGAGTTACCAAAGATAAGAGTACAAAAGATAAAATTTACCAAAGAAAAGATAACTTGTTTATCTTAAAAACATTAAGTTACAAAAGAGGCAATACCAATATCGTATTGATAAAAAGAAACAAAAGAAGAAAATTTACCAAAGATAAGGTTAGTTATGCTAAAGAAAAGATGATACAAAAGAAAATAAAAGAGGACAAAACAAAAGAGAGTAAAAAACAGAAGAAGTTGTATAGAATCAAAAGAAAAAGTTCGCAACAGTTGGTATTTTTATATAGTACCAACTGTTTGTGGATATAAAGGAATATTCAAAATAAAAGGAGTATTGTTATTGGAATTTAACCATAAACCAGTATTATTAGAAGAATGTATCATAGGACTTAATATAAAACCAGAAGGAATTTATGTAGATGGTACCATGGGAGGAGCAGGACATAGCAAAAAAATAATAGAAAAATTGTCTAGCACAGGTAAACTAATTGGAATTGATAGAGATATCCAAGCATTGGAAACAGCCAAGGAAAGACTGCAAGATTATCAAAATGTTACGTATATACATGGAAACCATGATGATATAAAAACGATATTAGAAGACTTAAAAATAAATGGGGTAGATGGTATTTTGCTAGATCTTGGTGTATCATCTTATCAAATTGATGAAAAACAAAGAGGATTTAGTTATATACAAGATAGTCCACTTGATATGAGAATGGACCAAACCCAGAATTTAAGTGCATATGAAGTAATAAACACATATCGAGAAGAAGAACTGATACATATAATATATGAATATGGAGAAGAGAAATTTTCAAGGCAAATAGCAAAAGAAATCTGTAAGCAAAGACAAAATAAAAAGATAGAGACAACAGGACAACTTGTAGAAATCATAAAACAAGCCATTCCTTTTTATGACAAAAATGCAGGACATCCTGCAAAACGTACTTTCCAGGCAATTCGCATCGAAGTAAATGATGAAATACGACCATTAAAAAATACAATAAAACAAGCAATTGAATGCTTAAAACCAAAAGGAAGATTATGTGTTATCACATTTCATTCCTTAGAAGATAGAGCAGTGAAAATGGCCTACATAGAAGCTAATCGGAAGATGTAGTTGCCCAAAAGATTTTCCAACATGTGTATGTGGGGCAAAGGCATTAGGAAACATCCTTACCAAAAAGCCAATAGAACCAACGAAGGAAGAAATGAAACATAATACAAGATCACAAAGTGCAAAACTTAGAATATTTGAAAAAGGCAATGAATAAAGCTATTTTTTGATTAATCAATGAAATAAGTGAAAAGTAGTTGGAAGAATACAAAAGAAGGGAGGCGATAATAAATGGCATATAATAGTAAATATCAATATGGAACAAGCCCAAGAAAATTGCAACCAGAATATGAACCACAAGTAAAAAAATACCCTAAAAAAAGTACAGCAAGAAAATCACCCAAAACAGAGCCTAAAAAGCGTATTAAGTCGAAGGCAAAGCCAAAAACAAAAAGAAAATTAAAGCCAGAAGCAAAAATGATGGTATATGTGGCAATTGGTTTTATGATATTACTTGCCATTAGTTATCGAAACTCTGTGATTAATGAAAAATTTGCTGAAATCAAAAAATTAAAATCCAATTTAGCAACTCTTCAAAAGGAAAATGAACAATTGGAAGCTAATATCGAAAGTAATTTGAATTTAAAAACAATTGAACAATCGGCAAGAGATTCATTAGGAATGCAAAAACTAGAGAATTCGCAAAGTGTATATATTAATTTACCAAAACAAGATTATATTGAGCCAGCAGCAGAAGAGATTAATACAGGCGAGGATATTAGTATTTGGGAGAAAATCATTAATTTTATTATGGGGAAATAGAAAGATTGCTTATCTGTTACAAAGAAAAGCAATCTTTTTTTATGTGATTATTCTGTATTTAAAATTACCTTTACCACACTACCTTGCTCAACTGAAGATCCATTTGGTGGGTCTTGGCTGACAACAAGACCAGAGCCCTCTATGGAAATGTTTAAATTTTTTGCTTTTAGAGAGTCAGCAGCTTGAGAGGCAGTTAAATTACTTAAGTCTGGTACTGTTGTAGAAGTTCGTACAGTATTTTCATCCGTATAAAGGACTACAAGTGAATTATTAGGAAGTTTGGTATCTTTTGCGGGTACTTGTTCAGAAACCAATACTTCATTTTTGTTTCCAGAGGTATTAATTTGTGTTCGGAAGCCTGCATTGGTTAACACTTTTTGTGCTTCAGCTACGGTTTTATTTTGTACATCAGGAACTGTAAGAAGTGAGTTAGAAGATGTAGTAGTTCCAATATCAATCTTATCAGCAGAAATGCCTAGGTAAGGTAATACTTCAGATAAAATTTTTGAAACAACAGGTCCTGCCATTCTACCACCAGATGGAGTTCCATTTTGTGGATTATAAAGAGCGACTAACACAACGATTTCTGGGTTATCCGCCGGAGAAACCGCAACAAAGGAAGCAACATATCCATAATCAATATCTTCTTTTGGTGGTTCGGAAGTACCTGTTTTTCCACCAACGGAGTAACCTTGTACACTACCTCTTGAACCACCGTCCTTCTGTGACAACACTTTCCATCATGTCTAGCATTTTATTTGCCGTTTCAGAAGAGATGACTTGTCTTACTTTTTCTTCTTTTATGGTAGTAACTGCATTGGTGTCGGTATTTATGATTTCTTTTACCATACGTGGCTTCATTAAAACACCATCATTAGCAATGGCGGAGATGGCACTAATTAATTGAATAGGAGTTACTGTAATTCTTTGCCCAAATGCCATTGTGGCAAGATCAACAGGATAGACACGATCTTCTGGATAAAAGTTACTATTAATTTCTTCTGGAAGATTGATATTGGTTTTGTTAAACAAACCAAAAGCATTATAATATTTGTAAAATGTTCTAGTACCAACACGAGAAGCAAGTTGCATCATACCAGGGTTACAGGAATTTTCTAATACTTGACGTAAGGTTTGTCTTCCATGAGGAACACTAGAACCACATTTAATGGTAGTAATTTCTTCGGTTCCGAAGTTTTCATAACCAATACAATTAAATTCGTCTGTTACATCTGTATCGGTAATATGTTCTTCCAAAGCAATGGCGGCATTAATTACCTTAAAAGTAGATCCTGGTTCATATCGGCTAGATACCATAATGTTACGGTACATTTCTGTTTTATCAGTAGAAGACAAACTATCCCATCGTTCTTGCCAATACGGAGTTGTGGGAGTAAAAGGAGTATTTAAATCGTAATCTGGATATTGTGCCATAGCTAAAATGTCTCCTGTACTTGGTTTCATAATAATAACGTTTCCGTTTCTAGCATTGTTTGTTTCAATTCCTTCTTTTAAGTATTTTTCACAAATGGCTTGAATATTAGCGTCAAGGGTTAATACAATGTTATTTCCATTTTCTGCTTCAATGTATTTTCCATTTTCATCGGAAATTTCATCTTTATTAACATCAGTAGAAGTCATAATTTTTCCTGGTGTTCCTGTTAAATAAGAATTAAAACTTCTTTCAACTCCGTAAATTCCTTGGTTTTCGCTATTACAAAAACCAATCGCATAAGAGGCTAAATTATTATAAGGATAGTAACGTTTGGTATCTTCATCAATATTAATACCAACAGAAATTTTATTTTCTTCCATCCAAGCTTTTAAGGCATCAATTTTATCTTTTTCTACTTTTTTTATAATGGTTTGAATAGAGGATTCACTATTTACTTTTGCAAGGGTTTCTTCATAATTAAGTTCAAAAATATCAGAAAATGCTTTTGCCACTTTTTCTTTTTTGGCTTTTGTTTCTTCAGCATTTTTTCCTTTTATTTTTGTAGGATTAATGGAAACAGTATCTACTTGTGCACTAGTAGCAAGAACTTTTCCCGTTGTATCTAAAATATTACCCCTTTTTGCACTTACTAATTTATTAATGGTTTGTTGTTTATAGGCTTGTTCTTTTAAATCGGCACCTTGTACAAACTGTAAAAAGCCAAGGCGAAAAAGTAGTAAACCCAAAACCGCAAACATAGTCCCCATACAAATACGAACCCTCTTAGAAGTTACTGTATTTGCAGGTGTTTTTCCTTTTTTCTTAAAGGTTCGAATATGACTCATTGGTATCACCTAATTTCTTTTTTAATATTGTATATGAACAAGCATAAAAAAGCAACAAAATTCAAACAAAATTCACAAAATCACGAAAAAAGGCGATAAATTTTTCTTGACAAATTTGATGAGTATTATATAATAAGAAGAAAAAAATGCATAAGAAAAAAGGAGGTCTATTATGGCAGAAGAAATGACAGGAGAAGAGAATGAGAGAATTAAACAAATGGTAGATGATTTAGTAGAACGTGCAAAAGTGGCATCAAGGGAGTATATGAAGCTAGATCAAGAAACCATTAATCTAATTATTAAAAAAATGTCAATGGCAGGTCTTGAAAATCACATGAAATTAGCAAAAATGGCGGTTGAGGAGACAGGACGTGGCATTTATGAAGACAAGATTACGAAGAATATGTTTGCAACTGAGTATATTTATCATAGTATTAAATATGACAAAACTGTTGGCGTTATTGATGAAAATGAAGAGGAAGGATATGTACAAATTGCAGAACCAGTGGGAATTATTGCTGGTGTAACACCTGTTACGAACCCAACTTCTACAACGATGTTTAAATCTTTAATTTCAGCCAAAACAAGAAATGTGATTATTTTTGGTTTCCATCCATCAGCACAAAAATGCAGTAGTGAGGCAGCAAGAATTTTACGAGACGCAGCAGTAGAAGCAGGAGCACCAAAAGACTGTATTTTATGGGTTGAAGAACCATCCATTACTGCAACTAATTTCCTTATGAACCATCCAGATGTGAATTTAATTTTAGCAACAGGTGGAACTGGAATGGTAAGAGCGGCGTATTCTTGTGGAAAACCAGCACTTGGAGTAGGACCAGGAAATGTACCTTGTTACATTGATAAAACCGCAAAATTAAAAACCTCGGTAACCGATTTAGTATTATCAAAGGCATTTGATAATGGAATGATTTGTGCTTCGGAACAAGCAGTATTAGTCGATAGAGACATTCATGATGAATTTGAACAATTAATGAAAGAAGCAGGTTGTTATTTTATTTCGCCAGAAGAAAAGGACAAGCTAAAAAATTCGATGTTTGTAGCTGAAAAAGGCTATACGTTAAATGGAAAAGTTCCAGGGCAAAGCCCATATCAAATTGCGAAAAATGCCGGAATTGATGTGCCAGAAGATACCAAAGTATTAGTTGTATATGAAGAAGGAGTAGGGGAAGAATTCCCATTTTCAAGAGAAAAATTAAGTCCAGTTCTTGCTTATTATATTGTTGATAGTAAAGAAGAAGGAATGAAAAAGGCAGAAAGCCTTTTAGAATTTGGTGGGCTTGGACATTCTGCGGTAATTCACTCAGAAGATAACCAAACCATATTAGAATTTTCAAACCGTGTAAAAGCAGGAAGAATTATTGTTAATTCACCATCCACGCATGGGGCAATTGGCGATATTTATAATACCAATATGCCATCACTAACACTAGGATGTGGTACCTTTGGAGGAAATTCAACCACTTCCAATGTATCGAGTGTCAACTTAATTAATGTGAAACGAGTTGCCAAAAGGAGGGTTAATATGCAATGGTTTAAAGTTCCAGAAAAAATTTATTTTGAAGCAGGTTCAATTGCCTACTTAGAAAAAATGCCAGACATTACAAAAGCATTTATTGTTACCGATGAATCCATGGTAAAACTTGGTTATGTAGATAAAATCTTATATCATTTACGAAATAGACAATCCTATGTTCATTCAGAAATATTTGCCGAAGTAGAGCCAGACCCATCGTTTGAAACCATTAAACGAGGAGTAAAAGCAATTGATAGCTTCAAGCCAGATGTTATTATTGCCATTGGTGGAGGAAGTGCCATTGATGCTGCAAAAGGAATGTGGTTATTTTATGAACATCCAGAAGCAGATGTAGAAGGGCTAAAATTAAAATTTATGGACATTCGTAAACGTACCTATAAATTCCCAAAACTAGGACAAAAAGCAAAAATGGTAGCCATTCCAACCACATCTGGTACTGGTTCAGAAGTAACTTCTTTTGCGGTTATTTCCGATAAAGAACAAAATAAGAAATACCCACTTGCTGATTATGAACTAACACCAGATGTTGCCATTATTGACCCAGATTTAGTCATGACCCTACCAAAAAGAATTACAGCAGATACAGGGTTAGATGTATTAACCCATGCCATTGAAGCATATGTTTCTAATATGGCATCCGATTATACAGATGGCTTATCTGAAAAAGCAGTCGAATTAGTATTTAATTATTTGTTAGAAGCCTATGAACATGGCGATAATAAGATAGCAAGAGAAAAAATGCACAATGCAAGTTGTATTGCAGGAATGGCATTTACCAATGCCTTTTTAGGAATTAACCATTCACTTGCACACAAAATAGGAGCAAAATACCATACAGCTCATGGAAGAGCAAATGCCATTTTACTTCCATATGTTATAAGATACAATGCAAGTAAACCAACGAAATTTGTATCTTTCCCAAAATATGAATACTTTATAGCAGATGAGAAATATGCGAATTTAGCAAGAAAAAACGGCTTACCAGCCAATACAACGGAAGAAGGCGTTACCTCATTAGTAGCCAAAATAAAGGAATTAAACGAAAAACTAGAAATTCCAAAATCCTTCCAAGAATTAGGAATTGAAGAACAAGACTTCTTAGCCAATGTAGATGAATTAGCAGACCGTGCCTTTGAAGACCAATGTACCACAGCAAACCCAAGACTACCACTAGTAAGCGAATTAAAACAAATTTTACTAGATGCCTACTACGGAAAATAAAGCCGAGAATTGTCGATGAAAAGTGTTTGACGATAGATGTATTAGTGATATACAATATTCATAATACATCTATTGCTTTTTTGTTCCAAAAAAGTTAAATCATATTATTTTATTCAAAGATTTTTTAAAAAATAAATCTAAAAAGACAAAAATCATTGAAAAAAAGAAAACAATTTGATACAATAGGAGGTGAAAAAACATGCCTATTATTTCGCAATTTTATGGAATGACAGTAAAAATGTATTTTGCCCGGAAAAGAGCATAATCCACCACATATACATGTTATATATGGTGAATATGTGTCAGCTATTAATATAGACACATTAGAGGTAATAGAAGGAGATTTGCCAAATAAAGCATTAAGTTTAGCGAGGGAATGGATTAAAATACATAAATTAGAAATACTAGAAATGTGGAACAGTCAGACATTTAAGAAAATTACACCTTTAAAATAGTAAAGGAGGAAAGAAAATGTTTCATAAGGTAGAAGAGGTAATACCAATGGAAAATACGCTATTGAAAGTTAAATTTACAAATAAGAAAGTAAAAATCTACGATGTAAAACCTTTAATGAAAAAGTGGAAAGTATTTGAAGTGTTAAAAAATGAAGAATTGTTTAAAAAAGTTAAGGTAGATCAAGGTGGTTATGGAATTAGTTGGAATGATAATATAGACATAGAATGTAATGAATTATGGGAAAATGGTACGATAATAGAATAGGAGAAAGTCATGAGTATAAAAGCAATAGATGTAAAACTCCTAAAAAATAAAGTCGAAATATGTCGATGAAAAAATACGTGAAAGCATTGATTTTTGATGTATAAATTAAGCATAATAAGAACATCCTTTCTTTAAAGGAATCTTTTAAAGGAGGTGATTCTTATGACGTATGCGAATATGATATGGAAATTAGTTGAAAAGCTACTTGAAAAGGAACAAAATGAAGAGACTAATGAACAAAATGAAGAGACTAATGAACAAAATGAGAAGCAGGAGGACTAGTACATAAGAAAAAGAGATAGCAAATGAGAGTTGCTATCTCTTTTTTTGTCTTACGACATATGCAAACATGATTTTTCTATATTTATAATACTATATTAAAATAAAAATGTCAATCATTTTGTAAAAAATCTAATCTTTTACATCTAATTTAATATGCACATCACGAAGTTGTGCATGGCTTACTTTTCCGGGAGCTCCCATCATCAAGTCTTGGGCTTTGCTGTTTAGTGGGAATGCAATTACTTCTCGAATGGTGTTTTCTTCGGTTAATAACATAATCATACGGTCAATTCCTGGGGCAATTCCGGCATGTGGTGGGGCACCATATTGGAAGGCAGTATAAAGAGCACCGAATTTTTCTTGTAGTTGTTCTTTGGTGTAGCCACCAATTTCAAAGGCTTTTTCCATAATGGTAATATCATGATTACGAACGGCACCAGAGGAAAGTTCAATTCCATTACATACAAGATCGTATTGGTAGGCTAGAATGTCTAATGGATTTTTGGTGTTTAGAGCTTCTAATCCTCCTTGTGGCATAGAAAATGGATTATGGCTAAAGGTTAGCTTTCCATCATCGCAAAGTTCGTACATTGGAAAATCAATAATCCAAGCAAAACAAAATTTATCTTCGCAGGTTAAGTTTAAACGGTTTCCAAGCTCGGTACGAATTTGACCAGCAAAAGAGTTTGCTCTTGTCTCTGTATCGGCAATGAAGAAAATAGTGTCATTTACTTTTAAATCGGCAAGTTTTAATAATTCTTGTTTTAGGTCATCTGGTATAAATTTATCAATAGGTCCTTTATACGATAAATCATCTTCTACTTCTAAATAGCCAAGTCCACCCATACCAATAGAGGTAGCAAACGAAAGCAATTTTTCATGAAATCCTTTTGACATATGCCCTTCTACTTTAATGGCACGAACGGTTCGGTTATGGAAAGGTTTAAAACTGCATTTGGCAAAGAAATCCGTAACATCGATAATAATAAGTGGATTTCGTAAATCTGGTTTATCGGTTCCATAGTGTAACATGGCGTCTTTATAGGTAATGCGAGGGAAAGGATAATGTTCTATTTCTTTATTGGAAAAGGTTTTAAAGGTATTGTATATTACTGGTTCAATCGCAGTAAATACATCTTCTTGGTTAGCAAAACTCATTTCCATATCTAACTGATAAAATTCACCAGGAGCACGGTCAGCTCTTGCATCTTCATCACGAAAACAAGGAGCAATTTGAAAATATTTATCAATTCCAGCCACCATTAACAATTGTTTAAACTGCTGAGGCGCTTGTGGAAGAGCATAAAACTTTCCGTGCATGCAATCGACTTGGCACTAAATAATCTCTTGCACCTTCTGGAGAAGAGCTTGTAAGAATGGGAGTTTGCACTTCTAAAAAACCTTGGTTTATCATTTGCGAACGTAAGAATTGCAAAATTTTGGCACGTAAAATTAAATGATTTTTTTGTTTTTCGCTTCGCAAATCCAAATAACGATATTGCAAACGTAAATCCTCACGAACTTCTTGGTTTGCACTTATTTCAAAAGGCAAGTATTTCGTACGTTTTCCCAGTATTTTAATATCTTGAATAAAGACTTCTACCTCTCCTGTATCAATCGTTGGGTTATAAGTTTCCTCATCCCTTTTTCGTACGGTTCCGGATAACGTAATGGTCGATTCAATTGGAATATGGCTAGCAAATTCGACAAGGTCTTCATTTCCAGAGATAACCGCTTGTGTGACTCCATATTGGTCACGTACATCTAAAAAAACCACACCTCCTAAATCACGAACGGCTCCGAAGCCATCCAGCAATACGGACTTCTTTTGAAACATCCGAAATTCTTAATTCTCCACAAGTATGTGTTCTATACTCGTTCATAAACATTCCTCCTTTTTTAAAAGGGCAAAGTAATACCAAAAAAGCTTCCGTGCCCTACAAAATGCAGGGACGAAAGCAACAGTTTCCGCGGTACCACCCAACTTAAAAAACTTTCTAAAAAGCTTTTTCACTCTATTTTACACTACTCCAATGTGTTATTCCACTAGGTTCTCCCAAAAGGCTCTCAGCTAATCCTTTCTCTCTGTATCGTCACTTCTAATGGCTCAGGTCATCTTCATCGTAGTGTTATTTATTTCTTACTATTTTACAAAGTATAGCCAGAAAAGTCAAGGACTGTCACACAAATGTAATATAAAAAAACTTGACAGAAACTATAGGTTAATGTAAACTAGAGTCATAAATCAAAAAATATGAACAAACGAAAAAAGGAGGAGAGAAATGCAAAAGCAAAATAGAGGCATTACACTAATAGCGCTTATCATAAGCATCATTATACTACTAATATTGGCAGGAATAGGAATAGGAGCAATAACTGGAGAGCATGGCATTATAAAAAATGCCCAAACAGCAAAAATAGAATATGAAATTGCAAGTTATATAGACCGAATTGAATTAGCAAGAGGAACAGTAGCAATCGAGAATATGGGAATAGTAACGCTTGACAATTTAATTGAGCAAATTTATATAGAAGAAATTGTACCAAGAGGGAATATAAGAAAAATTGATGAGATAAAAGCAATCGTAAAAACAGTAGAAGGATATTTAATCGAAATAACGGCAGACGACAGTAAATATATAGGAACAGGGGAATTACCAGAAGAAAAACCGATAGAACCAGAAGAGCCAGTGGTAGAACCAACAGGAATATGGGTATCATTAGAAGGAAATACCTTGAAGTTTTATACCAAAGAAAATGATGCAAGAAATGGTGGAGGAAAAGTATACGAAAATGTACAAGGAAAAGAATTTGTACGAGATAATGTAGCAGAAACAATTGATACACCATGGTTTGTAGATAAAGAGCAAATTACGAAAGTAGAATTTGTAGATGAAGTAGCACCAGAATATTTAGCATACTATTTTAGTGATTTATCAGCATTAGAAACAGTAGATATGAGTAAAGTAAAAACGATAAATGTAAACAACATGTATGGATTATTTTTAAATTGTAGAGCATTAAAACAAATTGATACAACAGGATGGGATACAAGAAATGTAGAAAACATGGGATGGATGTTTTTAAATTGTAGTAGTTTAACAAACTTAGATGTATCGATGTTTGATACAAAAAAAGTAACGAATATGGAAGTAATGTTTAATGGATGTAGTGGATTAACAAGTTTAGACGTATCAAACTTTAATACAAGCAATGTAACAACGATGCGTTCGATGTTTGCGAATTGTTCTAACTTGACACAATTAGATTTAACAAATTTCGATACAAGCAATGTAGAGAATATGGCAACTATGTTTTACAAATGTAATAGTCTAGAAAGTATTGATTTATCTAATAAAAATACAAGCAAGGTAACAGATATGAGTCAGATGTTTTCAACATGTGAGGCTTTAACTAATTTAGACTTATCTAGTTTTAATACAAGCAAAGTGAAAAGTATGAATAGTATGTTTGAAAACTGTAGAAACCTAAAAAGCATAAATATATCAAATTTTGACACATCGAGTGTTACCAATATGGCATGTATGTTTGAGGAGTGTAGAGAACTAGAAGAATTAAACGTGTCAAACTTTAATACGAGCCAAGTAACCAATATGACCTATATGTTTGCAAATTGCAATAATCTATCAAGATTAGATGTATCAAATTTTGATACAAGTCAAGTAACTAATATGGCATACATGTTTTCTTGGTGTTGGAGCTTGGAAGATTTAAATGTGTCAAGTTTTGATACAAGTCAAGTAACCAATATGACCTATATGTTTAATAACTGTCAGAAGATACTGCAACTAGATATATCCAATTTTGATACAGGCAAAGTGACAGATATGAATAGCATGTTTAGAAATTTAAAAGTAGTAAGTGCAATATATGTAGGGGCAGGATGGACAACAGCAAATGCAGATACGACGGATATGTTTACTGCTAGTAAAGTACAAAGTGTTACTAGAAAATAAATTAAGAAAGAGAAGTAAAATGATTTCTACTTCTCTTTCTTAATTTATTGTTTCTTCATTTTTGGTTTCGAGATAAGTGAGGCTAAATATCCGGAAGAAAATAGCAGCAGCAATACCACCTGCAGCGGCTTTGGTTCCTCCAATAAAAGCACCAATGAAGCCAGATTTTGTTACTTCTTCAATGGCTCCTTTGGCTAGATTGTTTCCAAAACCAGTTAAAGGAACTGTTGCGCCACAACCGGCAAAGTCTACTAAGTGTTGGTAAATACCTAGTCCACCTAACACAGCGCCAGTGGTTACAAAAATAACTAAGATTCTTGCAGGAGTTAGTTTTGTTTTATCAATTAGGATTTGTCCAATGATACAAATAAGTCCACCTACCACAAAACAACGAAGCATTTGCATCCAGTCGACTGAACTAAAAAATTCCATTTTGCCACCTCCTAAAGTTCAATTGCTATGGCATGAGCAATTCCTGGGATAGATTCACCTTGTTGTGAGGTGGTGGAATTGGTTAGGGCACCTGTTGCCATAAGCAAGATTTTTTTATATTTTTTTTGTTGTAACATTTTGAATAAATAACCAGAAAAAACGGTTCCACAACAGGCACAACCACTTCCGGCCTGAATGGGTATCTTGTTTTTCTTTATCAAAAATTAAAACACCACAATCATTATAATTGGATTTAATATTATAACCTTTTGTTTCTGCCATTTCAATTAAAATTTCTTTTCCAACATGTCCTAAATCACCAGTTATAATGGCATCATAATAGCTAGGGGAGCGACCAGTATCTTTAAAATGGGTAAGAAGGGTATCTAACGCTGCAGGTGCCATAGCAGCTCCCATATTATTTGCATCTTTAATTCCCATATCTACAATTTTTCCGTGGAGTGATATGTGTAATATATGGCCCCATCCCATCTTTGGCTACAATAGCAGCACCACTTCCAGTAACAGTCCATTGTGATGTTGGTGGACGTTGGTTTCCTAATTCTAGTGGAAAACGGAATTGCTTTTCAGCACTACAAAAATGGCTAGATGCAGCACAAATGGCATAATTTCCGAGCTCCTCCTTCTAGGAAAACGCTTGCCATACATAAGGCTTCTACAAAGGTAGAACATGCACCAAAAATTCCAAAGAAGGGTAAATTTAATTCACGTAACCCAAAACTAGAGGAAATACATTGGTTTAGTAAATCACCAGCAAAACAATAATCAATTTTTTCACTAGGAATACCAGATTTGGCAACGACCATATTAACGGTTTCTTTTATAATTTTACTTTCTGCTTTTTCCCATGTTTTTTCACCCCAAAATTCATCCTCTAAGCATTGGTCAAAATAACTTGCAAGAGGTCCATCTGATTCCTTTGGACCTACAATAGAAGCAGTTTGCAAAATAGTAGGTGGGGTATCAAATTTAATGGTTTGTTTTCCAATTTTTTGCATGTGAAAATCTCCTTTCTACACAAAAGTAATGGATTGTGTATTAAAAATAAGATATAAAATACCAACCACAATGGAAGCAGAAATACCAAAAACAAGAACAGGTCCTGCGACAGTAAACATTTTTCCACCGACTCCCATAACATATCCTTCGGATTTATATTCCATTGCTGGTGATACAATAGAGTTTGCAAAACCAGTAATTGGAATAAGAGAACCAGCTCCTGCAAATTTTCCAATGCGATTAAATAGGTTTAATCCAGTTAGAAAGGCACTAATTCCAATTAAAATAATAGAAACAATGGTATTTGACATTTGGATATCCATACCACGATATTTGCAATAATTAAAAATCATTTGACCAATGGAGCAAATGAGTCCGCCTACCCAAAAAGCATTAAAACAGTTTTTTAAGATAGGAGAATTTGGTGATTTTTGCTCAACATAAGTTTGGTAATCTTTTTTTGTTTCAATTGGTTTCATCAAAATCCCTCCTTTAATCTCTGTCTCGTTCGATGATGAAGCTTAAATCTAAATCAACTAAATATTCTGATATTTTCTTTCCATTTATTTTTGCTGTTTGGTTTAAAATGGTAACACTAGTGATATAATCAATGGTTTTTGTTGCTTCATTAATGGTTTGCACAATAGCATCTTTCCAAGAAATTTCAGATGTTCCAGTTACTTTTAAGTGTTTTTCAACGCTCATTTATTATCAACCTCCGTTTTTATAGTTTAGTGATAGCATTTCCAAAAAAAACAATATTATGCAATTTTTAAAAAATAAAACGAAAACAGACCAAAGTTCATAAAAAACCTTAGTCTGTTCCCATTTCAGGTGCCTACATCATTTTCCTACGGAATTCCTCAGAATTGTAGAAATCCTTACTCTCATCCTGAGCAATTGAATTCTGAGGAACTCCTGGAATAATCGTTGGCTTGTTGTTTTCTTCTTTCATGGAGTTTGCCTTTACCTTTCTGTCAAATGACTTCTAAAAAAGTTAACATAAACATTATAACACAAAAAATGGAAAAAAGCAAGAAAAATATTAAGACAAAATTCGACTTTTTCATATCTACTTATTGCAAAAAAGTGAAGAACTAATTTGTACAATTGGTATTTGAATGATATAATAAGAAAAAACATAAGAGGCATTGGTTGTAAAAATTGTCTGTTAAGGGAAAGGAAAGAGAGTAAATCATGAAAATAGATGTAGCAAGAGAGTCAGCTTTAAAAATTTTATATAAAATAGAAGAAGAAAATGGATACTCGAATTTAGTATTAGATGAATATATCGAAGCCAAAAGAGAAAAGCTAAGTGTAAAAGATGTCAATTTTATTTCTGAAATGGTGTATGGTGTGGTTACTTGGAAGTTGACTATTGACACAATACTTGCTAAACATTCAAAGATTAAAATTAATAAAATTTCAAAATGGGTAAAAATGATTTTGCGTATTGGCATTTATCAAATTGTATTTTTAGATAAAGTTCCTAAACGTGCAGCAGTGAACGAAAGTGTTAATTTGTGTAAGAAATATGGATATAAATCAGTAAATTTTGTCAATGCGATTCTTCGTAAGGTGGAGAAAAGTGATTATGAAGAATTATCTAAAATTGAAAATGAAGTAGAACGAATTTCAACCATGTATTCTATACCAGTTTGGATGGTCGAAAAGCTATTACAGGAATATGGTTCCCAAAAAGCAGAAGAAATATGTATTCATTCTAATCAAAAACCCAAAATGACAATTCGTGTAAATACATTAAAAACAACGATACAGGAACTAAAGGCAAAATTGGAACAAAGAGAAATCCAGTACGAACAAGCAGACTTAGAAAATTTTTTATCCATTAAACAGATAAAAGGTATATCAAATTTAGATTTATTTCAAGAAGGGTTTTTTACCATTCAAGATGAAGGGGCAGGTAATATAGGTTATTTTGTAAATCCAAAAGAAAATGAAAGAGTATTAGATGCTTGTAGTGCACCTGGTGGAAAAACGACTCACTTAGCAGAACTTATGAAGAATAAAGGAAAAATTGAAGCATGGGATCTTCATGTAAATCGTGTAAAACTAGTAGAACAAAATGCGAAAAGATTAGGAATTTCAATCATCACTACAAAACAAAAAGACGCTTTACAATACGAAGAAAAGTATAAAGAAAAATTTGATAAGATTTTACTAGATGTGCCTTGTATGGGACTAGGAGTTATAAAACGAAAGCCAGATATTAAATGGAAGAAAACAAAAGAAGATATAGCAGATCTCGTAAGAGTGCAAAAAGAAATCTTGCAAATATGTAGTCAGTATTTAAAACCAGGTGGAGAAATTGTATATTCTACCTGTAGCATTTTAAAAGAAGAAAATGAAAAGGTTATAGAAGAATTCATTCATGGGAAGGCTTTTGATATCATAGAACAAAAAAACATTCTGCCAGAACAAAACACAGATGGATTTTTTATGTGCAAATTAAGGAAAATGCTACAAACGAATTCACATTTGGAAGAAAAATAAATGTGAATCGTAAATTGAAAAAATACAGATAAGTTAATTTATATTACAGATATATTACATTTACATGACAATTCGTGAAATGCTATTGACTTTTGGGTAAAAACATATAAAATAACAATATGGTAAATGTTTCGACAATAAGAATTGTAAATTCAATCACAAAAAAAGAAAAAAATGTAAAATTTGGATTTAAATTAACGTATTAAATATAAAAAACGGTAAATGATAAAATTATAAAAAAATAACAAAGGAGAAAGAAATGTCAACTTGTTTAGGTTTATATGTTGAAAATAATGTAATTAAATATGCTAAAGTATCCAAAGATAATGACAATATAAAAATTGACTCCTTTGGTATTAAATTTTATGACAAACTAAATGACGCTATCAAACAGGTCATTGAAGAAACCTATAGTTATAAAACACCAATTAGTATTAACTTATCGAATGAAGAATATAACTATTTCTATTTATTTAGTTTGTTAAATAAAAAGGATATGCAAAATGTTGTTAACACAGAATTTGAATCCATTTGTTACGATAAGGGTGTTAATAAAGACGCCTTTGAAACTCGTTATGTATTAGTAAATGATTTAGAAGATAAAGAAAAAGTAAAAGCCATACATGTATCAGCCAACAAAGCAGATATTGCTAAAAAAGAACAACAATTAGAAGGATATCGAATCGTTTCAGAATCACCAATGGGAACATCGATTGCCAATTTAATTGATGATAAAGCAAATGAAAATGTTTTAATTGTTAATATAGAAGAAAAAACAACAATTACAACGATTGTTGATAAGAAAATATTAAATATTCAAACGTTAGAGGAAGGTGCAACACAAATCTTATCTAATATTAGTATGAAAGAGAATTCCTACTCAAAAGCATATGAAATTTGTAAAAACTCTACTATTTATACGCAAGAAGGAAGAGACTTGCAATATGAAGAAAATGAATATCTTGATGATATTATGCCAACATTATATAATATCGTAACTGTTGTTCGTAAAGTAGTAGACCAAAGTTTGAGTAAAATTGATAAGATTTATCTTACTGGTACAGCATCGGTGATTAATAATATTGATATTTATTTCCAAGAATATTTAAAAGACATTAAATGTGAAATTTTAAAACCGTATTTTATTAATAATATTCAAACGAAGATTAATATAAAAGATTATATCGAAGTCAATTCAGCCATTGCTCTTGCTTTAGATGGAGTAGGGCTAGGACTAAAAGGATTAAACTTTAAAAAAGAAACCTTTATGGACAAATTACCAGAATGGCTAACAATGGAAGTTGGTGGAAAAAGCGGAAAAACATCAAAATTAGCAAGCAAATTAAACATTCGATTGGATATGAATTTTAAAGAAAAATTAACTCAGGGAGAAATTGGACTTATTCGAATGGCAGTAGGAATACTCATGTTAATATTAATTTATAGTGGTATTAGTATATTTTTAAATAAGGAAATACAAAATAAGAACGAGGAAATTCTAAAAGCGACTGGAGAAATTAACACACAGATTGCAAAAATTAATAATGATACTACGCAATTACGAAATAATACAAGTAAATATAAAGGTATGACACAAAGATTAGAAGATTTAACATCAAAAACACAAGAAAAGAATCGAAGAAAAAATGCCATCCCAACCCTTTTAAATCAAATTATGTATGTGATACCAAAAGGAGTACAAATTACTTCTATTCAAAATACGTCAGGAGATACCATTGTTATTAATGCACAATCCTATAATTATGAACAATTAGGATATTTTAAATCAAAAATAAAAGAAGATGATATTTTACTAAATGTTGTATCAGACAGTGGGCAAAGAGAAGGACAAACTGGTTTAATCAAAACAGTAATAGAAGGAAGTTTGCCAATTGGGTAAAGGAGACTAAAAGTATGAGAAAAATTTTAATAATCTTATTAATTGTTTTGCTATTGGTGTTAGGCTATTTTACGATTTTTAATGGTTTAAATATATTCGGTATGGAAATATTATCTGTTTTTGCCATTAAAGATAAGAGTGAACAATTAGATGGAGAACTTCAAAAAATAAGTACTTTAACCAGCGTTGACAGAACAAAAGCAATGAGTGACTTAAATGATAGTGCAAAACAGTTGGTAATTGCAAAAGAAGAATATAATGATAAAATTTTATATAGTTCAAAAGAAGAAATTGAAATTGCAACACAAGGAATTCAATATGAGATGGAGTATTTATGGACCAAAATAGGAAATCATGCAACGAAAAATGGTATTATATTAAAATTTGTCGTAAGTCAAAGTGCATCTGGTGCACAAAATCAATATGATTTATCTTTTGTAGCAACAGGAAGATATGTTTCTATTTCGGAATTTATTGCAGCTTTGGAAAATGACTCTTCTTTAAATTTCAAAATTGAGAATGCAAAAGTATCGCCATTTGAAGGAAGTACTGAAAATTTACAGGCAAGTTTTGAAGTAAAAGAAATTTCAATTCGTATTGATAAAGTTACAAAAACACCAACCAACAATAATTTGGAAACAGATAGGCAAAATAATACAGTAACACAAAACAATGCCCCTATTGATGAAAAAGGAGGAAATTCATAATGAAAGCATTTAAAGAAATTGTTATTATTCTATTATTGATATTAGCAATATTGTTAGTATTAGGAGTGTTTTTATATGACTATATCCCAATGAATAAAGTAGTGCCTAAAATAGAACAATATGAAGCACCTAATAATGTAAAACAAGAGTTACAAGAAAGTATAGAAGATGAACAAAATACAATGCAACCAATTGTATATGAAATCAATAATAGTGATTTAAATTTATATGAAAGAGCAAAAGATTATGATAAAGGAAAGGTAAATCCATTTGGAAATACAACAGTAGAAGCAGGGGATAATACAACAGTATCCAGTGGAAACCAAGGAGGAACGACAACTACACAAACACCAACGAATGATGACACAAGTAGTAACCCAAATTCTAGTACAAATAAGAAGCCTACTGGAATTAAATAACATTCGGTTATATTTATTCTATAAATATATACAAATAAAAAATAAATAAGGAGGAATTTTTTATGTTAAAAGGACAAAAAGGTATTACATTAGTTGCATTAGTAATCACAATCATCGTATTATTAATTTTAGCAGGTATTACAATTAGTTTAACAGTGGGACAAAGAGGTATCTTAAATAGAGCTCAAGAAGCTGGAAAAAACTATCAAAATGCTGCTGCAAAAGAAGACGAAGATTTACGTGGTTTGAATGATGAAATAGAAGGCATCATCCGTAATGTAAATGGAAATACTTCAGCACAGTAAATTAAAATCATGCTAGGTGGCATATGCATAAAAATGTATATGCCATTTAGTTTAAGGACAAAACAAAGGAGAAAAATATGATAGCAGTTTTTGGGGTAGTAATTTTATTTTTTATGGGTATCTATTTTGGTAGCTTTTTTACACTTGCTACTTATCGTTTGCCAAAAAAAGAAAACATTACGCATAAACATTCGTATTGTCCTAATTGCAATCATAAATTAGGAATCTTCGATTTAGTTCCTGTGTTTAGTTTTTTACGTTTAGGGGGCAAATGTCGCTATTGTAAACATCCTATTGGTATTCGCTACTTTTTATTTGAAATACTAACAGGTATAGTTTTTGTATTATTTGGATTATCATTAAAAATAGACATATATTCTTTGTCAATTGAAAACATGCTATATGTTTCACTAGGAATTTTATATATTACGAGTTTGTTTCTGTTAGCTGGAATTGATAAAGAACAACACAAAATTGAAAAATCAGTGTTATACTATCAGGTTTTTGTATCAATACTATATATCATATATTCATGTACATTCCAAAACGGAAATGTATATCAATATGGGATATATTTATGTATCATGTCTATCTTAATTTTATATGAAACGTTTAGTTTTAGAAAAAATTTAAAAGAAAATAACATTTTTTTGATATTCATATTCATACTAAATATGGTAATTGTAACAAAAGAATACATAGCAATTATGACACTGTTATGTACCATACTAAGTATCGGTTTTGAAAACATAATAGCATATATGAAAAGACCAAAATCACAAAAAATGATTGAAAAAAAGAGAAAAACACCAATAATTTTCTATTTGAGTGTAGCCAATATAATTATGGTAATTGGCAATCATTTTTTAATAAACTATATGATGAAGTAAAGGGTGAGATATGAAAATTAGAGTGCAAAATATAAAAAAGAATAAAGGTTTTACAACAGCAGATATTGTAGTTGCAATTGTTGTACTCATGATACTTGTAGGGATGATTACAACGTTATTTTATAACTTTTATTTATCAACAACTGCTAAAAACAGAAATGCGATGGCAACCAATTATATTGTAGATGTCATAGAAGAAATTAAAGCCATGAATTATGATGAAATTCAAAGTGATACACAAGATAATAATAGTATTAATGGGTTAATACAACAATTAGAAGCAACCAAACAAATACCAGAACAATATACCATAACAGGAGAAATTCAAAAATATAATGAGACACCAGGAAATACCGATAAAAAAGACTTGGTTAAAATTTTAACTGTAAGAGTAGAATATACACTAGGAAAGAAAACGGAAAAAATTGAAATGACAACATTAGTAACCAAAATGAGGAGTGAAATATGAAACGAGATTCAGGATTAACGACTACGAGTATTATCATTTATGTAATTGCTATGATGATTGTAATAGGAATTATCGCGAGTATAACATCATTTTTTTATAGCAACGTAAGTGGGTTAGAGGAAAATAGTACTCATATTACAGAAATAACCAAATTTCATATGTATTTTTTAGAAGAAACAACCAAAAAAGATAATGAAATCTATGCGATACAAAATCAATCGATTTCTTTTTCGACAGGAAATACATTTACGTTTCAAGATAATTGCATTTATTTTAATCATATAAAGATTTGTGAAGATGTTTCTAATGTGCAATTTGCTACAGAAAATAAGAATGACAAGACAATCATTCATGTACTTATTACCTTTGGTACTAACAATGAATACACAAAGACCACACAATATGTTTTAAATCATGATATGTAATTTTTGGTAATTTCATTAGAGTTCTAGGAATTAGTATTGCGATATTGTATAATAAAAATAAGGATCACAAAGGAGGAAAAGAGATGGAAAGAAGATTACCAATAGGAATTGAATTAGTAAGAAAAGGTGTTATTACTGAGAATGATATACAAAAAGCCCTAGAATATCAAAAAACACATTCAAACAAAAAAATGGGAGACATTTTGAATGAATTAAGAGTATGTGATTCTTACCGATTAATTCAAGCAATAGGAGAGATTTTAGGGGAAAAAGCGATTTTATTAGAACAAAGTGATATTAAAATTAATTTAGATGATTATATTTCACCAGACGTCTTAAGACGTAATCGTGCCATTCCTTTTGAGATAGAAGGTGGCAGAATTAAAGTTTGTTTTTCCGATACTGCTAACAAAAGAGCAGTGGATACCATACGTTTGCTTTTATTAAATAAGGGCTTAATTATGGAAAAATATATTACGTTTGATAGTAATATCGAAAAGATATTAATTTCTATGCAAGGAAAAGAGACCGATGATATTAATTCTTCTTCAGATATTACAGGATTAATTGATACCATTATCAAAAAAGCAATGGATAAAAGAGCAAGTGATATTCACTTTGAGCCAATGGAAGACGAACTTAGAATTCGTTATCGTATTGATGGAGAATTATTTACTGCAGGAAACTTAGACAAAGAAAAACAAGCACAAGTAATTGGGCGTTTAAAAGCAATTTCTAATATGCATCAAGAAAAACAAGAATCACAAGATGGTAGAATTTTATTATATCCAGATTACAACATCCGTGTTTCTTCACAAAAAAATGTTCATGGTGAGAAATTTGTATTAAGGTTATTAAAGAAGAACTCCGATATTCGTAACTTATTTGAATTAGGGTTTCCACAAGATGAGAAAATTGTAAAAAATAGTTTTGAAAAACGAAATAGTATTACCATTATGGCAGCACCTACTGGAGAAGGAAAAACAACGACTCTTTATAGTGTTATTGATTATTTAAACAAACCAGAAATTAATGTAACAACCATTGAAGACCCAGTTGAAATTCGAATTCCCGGTTTAAACCAAGTAGAAGTTGATGCAAAAATAAGTTTCTCCGATTCATTACGAACGGTGCTTAGACAAGATCCAGACATTATTCTTGTAGGAGAGATTCGTGATAGAGAAACAGCAGAAATTGCTTTACAAGCAGGACAAACAGGACATTATGTATTATCCACGATTCATACCATTGATAGTGTAGAAGTTATTACAAGATTAAGAAAAATGGGAGTTTCGAATTATGATATTGCAAGTACTCTTGCCACTGCTATTTCACAAAGACTTGTTCGAAAGATATGCCCACATTGTGCAAAAGCAAGAGAATTTACTTTTGAAGAAACCGAAATTATGAAACGAATTGGTGAAAGATATGGAGTGAATTTTGATTTCTATGGAAAAACGACCTATGATGCTGTTGGATGTTCACAGTGTAATAATACGGGATACTATGATCGTATTGGTGTTTTTGAAATTTTAAACATTGATGATGAATTAAGAGAATTAATTACCAGTGATGCTTCTACCTTAAAAATGAAAGAAGCAGCTAGCAAGAAAAATTATAAACCACTTGTTATTGATGGTATTTATAAGGTGCTAGCTGGTGTTACCACCTTAGAAGAATTAAATAAGAAATTAGTAATTTATTAAAATAACATGGGAGGGAAAATACGAATGATACAAATTGAAAAAATACTAGACCAAGCAATCCAAAGGGATGCATCGGATATCCACTTTATTTGTGGAAATAAACCAATGCTTAGAATTATAAGAGAATTAAGACCAATAGAAGAATGTGAAGAATTAACACCAGATGATATGAATGAAATATATGATTATTTAGTAAGAGGAAACATTGAAAAAGATACAGTTTATAAAGAAACGAGAAAATTAGATACTTCTTTAGAATATGCAGATAAACGTTTTAGGGTAAACATTTCTTCTTCAGAAGATATACCACTTTTTACTTTAAGAATTATTAAAAGTGAATTGCCAAAATTTGAAGATTTGGGTGTTCCAGATATTGTAAGACGTATGACTTATCAACCACAAGGGCTTATGTTAGTAACTGGTAAAACAAACTCAGGAAAGACAACAACATTAAGTGCATTAATTAACGAAATTAATGAAACACAAAACAAAAAAATACTAACTTTGGAAAGTCCAGTTGAGTACAAACATCATTCTAAAAAATCCATTATTGTCCAAAAAGAAGTAGGAATTGGTGGAGATTCCCTATGTTATAGTGATGGTGTAAAAAACTCCTTGAGAGAAGACTGCGATATTATTGTTGTAGGAGAGATTCGTGACAAAGAAACCATGGATGCAGCAATAGAAACAGCAGAAGCAGGACATTTAGTTATTGGTACTTTACACACAAAATCTTGTGCAGAAACCATTGACCGTATGATTAACTTTTATGATATTAGTGACCAACAAACCATTAAATATTTAATAGCATCACTATTAAAATTGGTTATTTCACAAAGATTGTTAAAAGGAACCGACGGAAAATTAGTATTAGTACCAGAAGTTATGGTAGTAGACAATATTGTAGCAGGGCTTATTCGTAAAGAAAAGATTAGTGTATCTGAAATAGAAGATGCTATTCAGAGTAATTTAGAAAAAGGAAGTATTGGATTAATTAATTCGATTGCAGAATTATTTGTTGAAGACAAAATTACCTTAGAGCAAGCAAAAGCTCAAATTGAAGAAAAAAATATAGAAACACTAAATCGTACTATTATGCAACTTAGAATTAAAAGAGACAAATAAATAAAGGAGGGCTACAAAAATGGCAGTGTACCGATACCGTGCCTTAACACCAAATGGAGTTATTGTTACGAACCGAATAGAAGAAAATAATCGTAGTGCTGTTATTAAAAAGTTAAAGAGAAACAATTTAACGCCAATTCATATTGCAGAACAAATTGCAATTACGAAAAAACCAGCAAAAACCAATAAAAGAAATGTAAAAGATATTGAAGATATTATGAAAAATGCCAATACAACAAACTTAATGGCAAATCGTGAAAAAAACCGACAAAGCTATATTCAAAAGATTAATCAGGCATTAAGTAAAACAGAGAAAATTACAAACCGTGACATCGTTATTTTTACACAGAATTTTTATTTGTTAAAAAAGGCAAATTTCAATAACATTCATGCACTTAGCACGATTATTGATAGTACAGAAAATTATATGTTTAAAGGAATTCTAGAAGATATTTTAGCAGGTGTAGAAGCGGGAGAGAACATGTATACCACAATGGAATATTATTCTAATGTTTTCCCTTATATCTATATCAATATGATTAAAGTTGGAGAATTATCTGGTTCTTTAACAACTTCACTAGAACAAGCAGTAAAATATCTAGATGATGCTGCTGATATTACCAAAAAGGTAAAAAAGATATTAATACCAAATCTTGCCCAATTTGCTTTGCTAATGGTCATGTTAATTGTAGGTACCCTATTTGCAATACCATCGATTCAAGATGTATTTGAAGCAGTAGGAACAAAAGATGAATTGCCTACAATTACCCTATGGTTCCAAAGCTTTTTAAATGGGGTTATGGCATACTGGTATATTCCAACTGCTTTGCTAGTAGGAGCAATTGTAGGAGTTGTTGCTTATATTAATACACCAAAAGGAAAATACAATTTCGATTATTTTAAATATACCATGCCAATCTTTGGAAAACTGATATTTTCATTAGATTTTTCAAGATTAATGAGAGCTATGCTGTTAAACTTGAACAATGGAATGAGAATACAAGAGGCGTTAGAAGTAAGTAAAAATGTGAGTAAGAATTATGTAATGCTTTCGATTATAGAGACGTCCATTAACAATATTCTAATTGGACAATCCTGGATTGAACCATTTGAAAAATCAGGCTTACCATCATCGATGATTACAGAAATGTTGAAAATTGGTATGAAAACGGATTTAGCAGAAATGATGGAAAAATTACTAGAATATATGGAAATTGATATTAATAATATTTTAGATAAGATTATGATGGTATTACCGCAAGTTATATACAGTATTGTTGGAGTTGTACTAATCTTCTTTGTATTGGTTGTATTAGTTCCTTGTATCCAATTATACATGGGTAACTTCTTATTCTCAGCATATGGTTTCTAAAACATAGAAAATAAAAAATATAGGGGTTGCATACATAAGATGCAACTCTTTTTTCGCCAAAAAAGGAAAAAGGTAAAAATGTATGCCTTGTAGAAAGGGAGGATAGAAAAATGCGAATTGGAGTGGATTTAGGTGGAAGTCATATTGCTTTTGGATTAGTGGAAGAAGGAAACATTCTTTACAAAAGTGAACACAATTTTTCAAAAGAAGAAAAAGAAAATTTAGAAGAAACATTAAAAACAATGATTCAAAAAGAAATGGCAAAATTAATCGAAATGACATCCATAGAAGAAATTGAAATAATAGGAATTTCGGTACCACGGAAGACCTAAAAATGGATGTTTAGAACATGCCGCAAATTTGAAAGCAAATGGAATTAATATAGAAAACATAGTAAGGCAAATAGTTGATAAACCAATCTTTATAAAAAACGATGGTATGTGTGCAGGAATAGCAGAAAAAGAATATGGTGCTTTAAAAGGATACAACAATGGCGTATTTTTAAGCATTGGAACAGGTATTGGAACTGCTGTATTTTTACAAGGGAAATTAGTAGAGGAAGTGCGAAGTGCTGGACACATGATTGTTGAAAGAAATGGTAAACGTTGTAATTGCGGAAAACAAGGTTGCTATGAAATATATGCTTCGATGAAAGCATTAAAAACACGGGATTAGAAACAAACTTCAAAATGAAAAATTATCGAGTAAAGAAATTTTACAGATATTAAAAGATAAAACGAAAAGCAATGAATTAGAAGACATTCTTAAGACTTATATTGAGTATTTAAGCATTGGAATTGCCAACTTTGCACGAATTTGTAGTAGTGATGTTGTTGTCTTGGGAGGTAGTTTTGTTTATTTTAAAGACGTATTATTTGATAGACTTTTGGAAGAGTTAGACCGAATTATGATACCAATGGAAAAAAAGAACGTAAAAATAAAACTTGCAATGCTTGGTAATGATGCTGGAATTATTGGAGCCACAAGAATAAAGGCGAATTCTTGACTTATACTTTAACTTGTAGTATAATAGCGTATAGAGATTACCAAGGATTGGTAAAGAAGAGATTTAAATTTTATGTATGAAAAAAGCAAAAAGATAGTATATTAACATTATCAATTTGAGATTCGGAAAAAAGAGAAAAATAATGATGATATGGAAACAAGATATGTGAGGTTCGGATAAATGCATATCTAGTTTTAGAGTATTTACCATATCACCTCTTAAAAGCCGGTCAGTTTTGTAAAACTGATATTTTTTTCGTGCGAAAAGATAAATTGAAATGAAACAAAAAAGGAGAAGGAAAGTGAAAGAAAACATGAAAACAGAAGATAACAGTAGTATAGCAAACAAAGAAGCTACTGTAAAAAGAAGAGGAACAAAGACATATGTTCCAAGAACCAATGAAACCAAAAGTAGAAATCAAATTCAAGAAAAAAAAGGACAATCAAGAATTGACAATCAGCAACGAGACGGAAATACGGAGTTAAACATGGAAACACCAAACACGACAAAAAGGAATAAAGCAAGAAAAGTCGTAGTAAATCAAGAAATTAAAAACCGTAACCAAGGAGAAAGAAGAAAACTAGATTCGAAACGAGAGATAAAGAAGCAAGAAGAGATAGAATTAAAATTTGAAAACAAAAGCAGATTAGGTACAAAAAGAGAACTTCAAAAGCGTGAGGAGAATGTGGAGCAAAGAAATGAAACACAAAGAAGAAAAAAACAATATAGTGAAACAAAAACACAAAGTAGCACAATGAGCAGACAAACAAAGCAAGCAAGAACAAGAACCCAAGGAGATAATGAAAATCAGTTGACACAAGACAATCGTTTTCAATTTAAGAAAAGTCCATTAAAAATTATTCCACTTGGTGGTTTATTAGAAATTGGAAAAAATATTACGGTGTTTGAATATGAAAATGAAATTGTCGTAGTTGATTGTGGGTTAGCTTTTCCAGAAGATGACATGTTAGGAATTGATTTAGTTATCCCAGATATTACGTATTTAGAACGAAATAAGGAGAAAATCAAAGGACTTGTTATTACACATGGTCATGAAGATCATATCGGTTCGATTCCATACCTATTAAAGCAAATCAATATTCCTATTTATGCAACAAGATTAACAGCGGGACTTATCAAAAATAAATTAGAGGAACATGGTTTAGTACGTAGTACGAAATTAAACATTATCAACCAAGGAGAAACCATTTACTTTGGCAAAATCAATGTAGAATTTATTAGAAGTTGCCATAGTATACCAGATGCTGTAGCATTAGCGATTCATACACCAGTAGGAACCATCCTTCACACAGGAGATTTTAAAATTGACTATACTCCAATTGATGATGAACGAATGGATTTTGGAAGACTTGCTGAACTTGGAAATAAAGGTGTACTTGCCCTTATGTCGGATAGTACCAATGCCGAAAGAAGAGGGTATACCATGTCTGAAAGTACAGTAGGAGATGTGTTTGAAAAACTATTTCTAAACTGTAAGAAACGTATTGTAGTAGCAACTTTTGCATCTAACGTGCATCGTGTACAACAAATAGTCAATTCTGCTGTTAAATATGGTAGAAAAATTGCTGTATGTGGTAGAAGTATGATTAACATGATTACGACAGCTGTTGAACTTGGGTATATCCAAGTTCCAAACAATGTATTTATTGATATCGACATGATTCGTAATTATACCGATGAACAACTTGTTATTATTACAACTGGTTCTCAAGGAGAAACAATGTCGGCTCTTACAAGAATGGCAACAGGAGAACACAAAAAAGTAACGATTACTTCCAATGACTTAGTCATTATTTCGGCAAGTCCAATACCAGGAAATGAAAAATTAGTTTCCAAAGTAATTGATGATTTAATGAAAATTGGAGCAGAAGTAGTGTACTCTACCCTAGAAGATGTTCATGTATCAGGACACGCATGTCAAGAAGAACAAAAATTAATGTTAGCACTTGTACGACCAAAATATTTTATTCCTGTTCATGGAGAATATAGGCAATTAATTGCTCATATTGAGACTGCCAAAAAGATGGGAATTGAACCAGAAAATACATTCATCCTAACCAATGGTAGAATATTAGAAATGAATGAAAACGAGGCAAAATTAACAGGTTCAGTACCATCCGGAAAAATTTTAGTAGATGGATTAGGGGTAGGAGATGTAGGAAATATTGTATTACGAGACAGACAACATTTATCACAAGATGGTTTAATTGTCATAGTACTAACCATGGATGGAGCGACAGGAGAAGTGGTAGCAGGACCAGATGTTATTTCAAGAGGATTTGTATATGTACGAGAATCTGAGAATCTAATGGATAGTGTAAAAATGGTCATCCGTGATGAAATCGCAAAATGTGAAGAAAAACACATCAAAGAATGGTCTGTTATAAAATCGAATTTAAAAGATAATTTAAGAGACTATATCTACCAAAAAACAAAGAGAAACCCAATGATTTTGCCAATTATCATGGAAGTTTAAAAAAACCAGCAATACCAAGGCTTTACAAATTTGGTATTGCTGATTTGTTATTAATCTGTGATTAACAAAGTGAGCTTATTCTTATGTATTGCTAAAAATTTTTGCAAAAGGCTTGACAAATTATAAAAAAGTTATATAATTATAAAGTTAAAAGAAGAAGAAATCCACTTCTCACCTTATCGAAATGAAAGAAAAAGGTTATTAAATAGGTGTGTATTCTATGAATAATAGAAGTAATGTGGATTGGCTTTTAACAAAGTCAATCTTATTTTTTGGAGGTGTTTTCAATCAAACAAGAATTACCAATTAATGAACAAATTCGTCAAAAACAAGTACAATTAATTGATGATGAAGGACAAAAACGAGGAGTTATGGATACAAGAGAAGCTTT
Organism: Clostridia bacterium; assembly: GCA_022796855.1. Taxonomy (GTDB): domain Bacteria; phylum Bacillota; class Clostridia; order TANB77; family CAG-508; genus RGIG8482. The sequence goes on from JAAWJM010000014.1 coordinate 46,188, forward strand.
GGATATTGCTTATGAAAAGAATTTAGACCTAGTATTAGTTGCACCTAATGGAAATCCACCAGTTTGTAAAATTATGAACTATGGAAAATATAAATTTGAGCAAGCAAAAAAAGAAAAAGAAGCAAAGAAAAAGCAAAAAGTATATGAATTAAAAGAACTTCGTATTACACCAAATACAGAAGAACATGATTTTAATTTTAAAGCGAAAAATGCAAGAAAATTCCTAGAAGATGGATGTAAAGTAAAAATTACAGTTCGTTTTCGTGGAAGAGAATTAAACTATGTAAAACAAGGTGAAACAATTTTAAATCAATTCATTGAAGAATTGTCAGATATTGCTGTTTCTGAAAAGAGACCAGTATTAGAAGGAAAGAATATGTTTATTATATTAGCTAAAAAAGCTGAGAAATAATATAGAAATCAAAAAAGAAGGGAGTTTGAAAATTATGCCAAAATTAAAAACCAATAAAGCAGCTAAAAAAAGATACAGTCATACTGCAACAGGAAAAGTAAAAAGAACACATGCAAATTCAAGACACAGATTAGCAACCAAAACATCAAGACAAAAAATGTCTAGAAGAGAAAGTGCTTATGCTGATAAAACAGTAGAAGCAGGAATTAAAAAATTATTACCATATGGTAACTAAAATGAAAAACAAGAATAGGAAGGTGAAAAAGAAATGGCAAGAGTTAAGAGTGCAATTATTACTCGTAAAAAACATAAAAAAATAATGAAACAAGCAAAAGGATACTATGGAGCAAAACATTATCGTTTTAGAATGGCAAAACAAGCTGTTATGAAATCTGGAATGTATGCATATGTAGGAAGAAAAGATAAGAAAAGTGATTTTAGAAAACTATGGATTACTAGAATTAATGCAGCAGCAAGAATGAATGGTTTAACATACAGTAAATTAATCTCAGGATTAAAAAAAGCAAATGTAACCATCAATCGTAAAATGCTTGCAGAAATTGCATTAACAGATCCTACTGCATTTACCAAAATTGCCGAAATGGCGAAAAATGCGTAAAAAATGTAAATAATAGAAAAACGGAATATTAGTTCCGTTTTTTTATATTAGTCGCCAATTTCATATTGTAAACAAGCAAAAAACATGGTACAATAATTTATGACAACAATAAAGTGATGGTATCGAAAAAGGAGGATACGATGGGCAAAAAAGAATTAAGCACTAAAATGTTGCGGAACTGCCGAATGGCTAGAATCAGTATTCCATCAGAGGAAGGCTATATGGTTGGTGTTTTCATAAGCCAGAATGATCAAATCCAGTTGACCATAGAAAAAGCCTTCAATGTAGTACTTCCAGCAAGGTATGAGGTCACATTTTATGATGGGATTTTTGGAATCCAAAAATGTGACTGTGAACTAAGGGAAGGAATAAGCGGTTCTAGTGGTTCTGATTCTGTTTATGCAGAGTGCCAAGTTTTAGAAATTCTCGACATAAAGCAAAGAAGAGAGAATGTAAAGGTAGCTCTTGAAGCAAACATTGTGGTCTCAATCAATAAAGGTGAGGAATGGTTTGAAGCGACAATAAAAAATATCAGTGCAGGTGGAGTTTTCTTCGAATGTGATTTCTGGTTAGAACATGAACGAAGAGTAGATTTTTCGCTTACAACTCCAGACAAAACTCTTCCACTCACTGCTAAAGTAGTCAGGATTGAAAAGTTAAAAGAAAGATCTGGCTACGGGTGCAAATTTATCGAACTTCCAAATAGCATCGAAAGTGCACTACGGAATTATGTGTTTGACTTGCAAAGAAAAAATGCAAAACTTTAATGCATAAAGGATGCGAAGAGGGATTAGCAATGGTATAGCGCTAATCCCTTCTTGTATAAAACAACATTGCTAAAAAATACCACAAAAAAAGTATTGACATAAGAAGTGAAAGATGGTAAGATAAATAATACAGAAACAAATTACTTGGAAGTGACATATTTTTAAGTA
>JAAWJM010000057.1 GCA_022796855.1 Clostridia bacterium
GGACGCGTATACGCGTCCCAGATTTATTATTTATTTAAAAGAAAACACTAGCTATATTAGTGGATAATTTAAAGGTTTATACATATATTACAAAAATGTTATATAATTGTAACATGAAATGAAGCTAAAAAATAATTTTTGGAAAAAGTAAGTTCCGTAAGGAGATTTTTTTTATGCTAAAACGAAAGGCGAAAAAATGGGAAAAACTACTATTGACGAAAGGAAAATAGCAAAGTAAAATATAATATTGAATAATTATATGTTGAAGAAAGGGGAAATTTATGAAACGAAAGGGAATAATGGGAATGTTTAAACATAAATATTGACTATTGGCAAAAAATGCTATATAATATAAAGAGTAGAACTATGCAAAGGAAAAAAATATTGAAAGTAACATTTGAGGAGGTTTAATCATGGATAAGAAAATGAAAACCAAAATTATTGTATTTATAATGGTGACTATAATGATCTTTGGAATGATTGGATTAGGCGTATTTGCAGCAGATACAACACCACCAACTGTTGGATTCTATCAAAATGCAGGACAAATTTTAAAGTCATCTCAAGTAGGCATTAAAGTAGATGATGAAAACGGTGTAACAGAGATTCGATATTGTTGGGACTATGACAAAGGAGGAGTAACAGATACTGTTCTTTCATATACATCCTCACCATTAAAAAATCAGAGAGTAGATATAACTGCTCCAAGTACTTTAGGAGTGCATGTATTAAAAGTATGTGCAGTTGATAAAGCTGGGAATGTATCCAAAGAACACAAAATGCCTTACTATGTAGTAGATGAAATAGGTGAAGTTGATACAATAAAACCTACTTTTGACGTATCAGAAATGCCTACAAACAACTCAGAAGTAAGATTAAATACAGAAATTACGATAAAAGCAGTGGATGAGGGAACACCATCGACTGGTATTGCTCGTACAGAATATAGATGGGTACAAGATCCTAATGATACAACTACGAAATATACAATCGTATATCAAAAAGATGTAATTTCTACAAAAGTACCAGGACTTGGGACATGGTATCTTCAATTCTATACATTTGATGCAACAAGAAATCAATCCGAAACAATGACATATTGTTACAACATTATTGATTATATTGACTATATTGATTTAAATGTAGAGAATCTAAAAAAAGAATACGAATATAAAGAACCATTCGATTTTAGCGGAGGGTTAATTAACGTACATAAAGCTTCAGGAGCAACCGAAACAGTAGCACTAAGTGAAGATAATACAACAGGATATGACACCACTGTATTATCTGATGCACAAGTTATTACTGTAACTTATGATGGAAAAACAAAAACCTTTACCATTAAAGTAAAAGATACAACACCACCAACCATTGCATTTTCAGATTACGAAAATGCCGATGAATTTGAGATGGCGTTAAGAGATAATGCCTATACGAATGCAGAAGCATTAAGAGTAGCAACTGCATCCGATATTTATGATGGTGATAAAGGACTAACCACAAAACTTGAAATTGTTTCGAATAATGTAGACACTACAAAAGTAGGAGACTACACTGTTGTTTACAAAGCAACAGATACAAATGGAAATAGTACAACAAGAACAAGAACCATTCATGTAAAAGATAAAGTAGGACCAGTTATTACAATTGACTCTACTAATATATATGAAATGTTTGTAAAAGGAACAAAACCAGAATTTAGAGCAACTGCAAACGATGCTTATGATGGAGAAACCAATGTAGTCATCACAGACGACATTAATGTAAATGTAGCAGGAACTTATACCGTGACTTTTACAGCAACCGATAAAGCAGGAAATAAAACCGTAGAAACAAGAAGTTTTACGGTAAAAAGAAAAACATTAGAATTAGATAACTTTGAAACCAATATTAATTTAGATGGAACTACAAAGCTAGAATATAACACAAGCGAACAAGGTGTTAATGTAACACCAATTGAAGGCGTTGGTGATATTAGTGTATCTTATAATAAAGTAAATGAAGATGGAACCAAAACACCAGTAGAAGGAACACCAGTAGACAATGGTGTTTATGAAGTAGTGGTAAGTGGACCTGGGGGTACCGACTACGATGCATTTGGACCAATTGTGTTAGGAACATATGAAATTGTGGCAAAACCACAACCAACACCAGATGTTACCTATAATGATACAACTGTTAAATTAACAGAAAGTAAAGAATTAAAAGTAGTCGTAAATAATGCACCTTTAGGAGATGGACAAGTTACTTATGTAAGTAGCGACCCATCTGTATTAACTGTGGATGAAAATGGAAAGATTACCGTATTAAAAGTAGGTAGTGCTCAAATTACTGTTGTATTTGGTGGAAGCTCAGATGGAAATTATAGTGAAACTTCAAGTTCACCAATTACCATTACAGTAGAAAGAGGAGACTTTACCACAGACTTATTAACTTATACAGTAGAAGATAAAAATTATGACAAAAACCAAGCACAAGGAATTACAGTAACAGATAAAGCAGGAAATACAACTTCAGCAGAATATGGAGAAATTAAAGTAAGCTATGAAAAAGTAAATGAAGATGGAAGTAAAACACCAGTTACAGGAACACCAAAAAATGTAGGTACATATGAAGTATTTGTAGAAGTAACAGGAGGAACTCAATATAATGCGCTTACCAAAACATCTTTAGGAACTTACAAAATTAATCCATTACAACAACCAAAACCAACCTTTACTCTAGATAAATACACAACATTTATTACAAAATCAGCACCAGTACTTACTTTAACAAATGCACCAGAGGAAAATGGTGATGGTGTTATCTACTATGCAAGTAGTAACACAGATGTATTAACCATCGACCAAACAGGAAAAATCACAATACATGGTGTAGGAGAAGCAAATATTACTGTAACTTATAGAGGAACAGCAAACTATACACAAAATGTAAGTGATGAAGTACTAGTTACAGTATCCAAAGATGATACTTTAACAAAAGAAAACTTTAACTATGATTTAACAACAAAAGGATTTACAGGAAATCCACAAGGAATTCCAGAAGTAACCGCAAAAGAAGAAGTATTAGCTTTTGGAACTGGAGCAATTGGTAATATTTCAGTAACCTATGTAAAAATTGATAAAGATGGAAATAGAACAGAATTAGGAGAAGGAGTAGTACCAAGCGCAGCAGGTACCTATGAAGTAACATTACATGTAGCAGAGGGAACCCACTATAAAGGATTTAGTGAGGTTTTAGGAACATACACAATTACTGCCCAAGGACAAGTAAAACCAGATGTAACTGTAACACCACAAAGCGTAACAATGGTAGATTCTGCCCCAGTAATTGATGTAAAAAATACACCAGCAGAAAATGGAAACATTACTTATACAAGTAGTGATCCATCTGTATTAACAATAGATGAAAATGGAAATATTACAATATTAAAAGCAGGTAGTGCTCAAATTACGGTAACATTTGGAGCAACCGATAATTATAGTGAAACTTCAAGCGATCCAATTACAGTAACTGTAACAAAAGCAGATTTCGAAACAGGAGAAAATGGAGATTTTATCTATGATTATACATTAGAAGATAAAATGTATACTGGAGAACCACAAGGAATTTCAGTAACCGATAAAGATGGAAAAACACAAGACGCAAAATATGGAGAAATAACAGTAAGTTATAAAAAAGATGGAAAACCATTTGACGGAATACCAACAGAAGTAGGAACTTATGAAGTAATTGTAAATGTAACAGGAGGAACCCACTATAATGGATTTAGTGAGGTTTTAGGAACATACCAAATTACGAAAAAGCCACAAGACAAACCACAAGTAACAGTAACACCAATAGAAGTAAAAATAACAGAAAATGCACCACAAATTAGTGTAACCAATGCACCAAAAGAGAGCGGAAATATTACTTATACAAGTAGTAATGAAAATGTATTAACCATAGCTACAGATGGAAAAGTTACATTAGTTGGAGCAGGAGAAGCAACCATTACTGTAACCTTTGGACAAACTGCAAACTATAGTGAAATGTCAAGTGATCCAATTAAAGTAACCGTATTAAAAGATACTTTAACAAAAGAACATCTTGCTTATGATATTCCAGAAACAAAACCATATGAAGAAAATCCAACAGGAATCGAAGTGGCATTAAAAGAAGAGTTAGTAGAAAAATATGGTGAAAATGCAATTGGAAATATTAAAGTAATTTATGAAAAATTAATTGATGGAACAGATATTGTATCAGAAACATTAGTAGGAGATGCTGTACCAACCGATAAAGGAACTTACCGTGTAAGTGTAACAGTGGCAGAAGGAACACATTACTATGCATTATCTTCTACCGTATTAGGAAAATATACAATTACAGCAGAAGCACAACCAACACCAGAAGTGACAATTAACCCTATAAACGTAAAAATGACAGAAAAAGCACCTGTTATTACAGTATCAAATATAAATGCAATCAAAGGAGATGGACAAGTTACTTATACAAGCAGTAATCCATCTGTATTAAGTGTGGACGAAAATGGAAAAGTTACATTAAATGGAGCAGGACAAGCAACCATTACTGTAACCTTTGGAGCAACCACCGATGGAAACTATGTAGCAAAATCGAGTGAACCAATCACAATTACAGTAGAAAAAGATGATTTATCAATTGAAGATTTCGATTATACAATCCCTACGAATATGGAATTTGGAAAAACAACTCCAATCGTAGTAACTCCAAAAACAGGAGTAAAAGTAGAAACATCTGAAATTCATGTAACTTATAGTAAAATTGTAATGGGTGAAGGAAATGTTCCAACCATTCTACCTTTAGGTGAAGAAATGCCAACAGAAGTTGGAACTTATATAGTAGCTTTAAGTGTAGATGAAGGAAAATACTATGAAGCATTACCAACAACAACACTAAAAACCTTTAATATTACTGCAAAACCATTAGATGATGTAAATGACACCGTAGCAGGTTTAGTAACACCACCAAGTAACACAACCTATACAGGAAGTGGAATTGGAATTACAGAAAGTAATGTAAGCAATGTAACATTAAATGGAAATGAAATAGCATATACAATTGAAAGTATTAAATATAGGGCTTATAATGAAGAAACACAAACATGGGGAACACCAGTAGCTGATGCACCAATAAATGTAGGAACTTATAAAGCAGTTGTAGAAATTACAGTTGCAAACCATAGCGGAGTAAGAACAATTGAATCAGTAGGATATACCATTACTCCAAAAGCATTAGTTCCAGATGAGGTAACAGGAACAGTAACAACACCAACAGACTTAACCTATACAAGTAACCCAATTGGAATTACAGACGCTAATGTAAAAGATGTAAAATTAAACAATAAAGAAGTAGCTTATACAGTAGAAAGCATTCAATATGCAACTTATAATGAAGAAACACAAACATGGGGAACACCAACAAACGATGTACCAGTAAATGTAGGAACATACAAAGCAGTTGTAACAATCAAAGTTGCAAACCATACTGGAACAAAAGTACTAGAATCAGCAGAATATACCATTACTGCAGGAACATTAGTACCAGATAATGTAACAGGAAATGTAGGAGTACCAAGCAACACCGTTTATACAGGAAACCCAATTGGAATTGATAAGACCTATGTAACCGATGTTAAATTAAATGGAACAGCAGTTAAATTTGATGTAGTAACCATTCAATATAAAGCTTATAATGAAGAAACAAAAGAATGGGGAGTAGCGGAAGCGACACAACCAGTTAACGTAGGAAAATATAAAGCGGTTGTAACAATCAAAGTTGCAAACTATGATGGAACAAAAACATTAGAATCAGCAGAATATACCATTACACCAAAAGCATTAGAAGAAGCAGATAAAGTAACAGGAAAAGTAGGAACACCAACAGACTTAACCTACACAGGAAGTCCAATTGGAATTGATCATACTTATGTAAGTGAAGTTAAATTAAACGATAAAGAAGTAGCTTATACAGTAGAAAGTATTCAATATGCAACTTATAATGAAGAAACAAAAACATGGGGAACACCAACAAACGATGTACCAGTAAATGTAGGAACATACAAAGCAGTTGTAACAATTTCCGTTGCAAACCATACAGGAACAAAAACATTAGAATCAGCAGAATATACCATTACACCAAAAGCATTAGTAGACAGTGATGTTGTAGGAGGAAAGGTAAATGTACCAACAAGCCCTGTAACATATGGACAAAGTAGACCAGTTACTGCAGATGATGTAACCAATGTAACATTAAATGGAAATCCAGTTGATTATACAGTAACAGGAATTAGTTATGAAGTATACGATTTAGCAACTGGAAAATATGTAGCATTAGAAGAAGGTAAAGTACCAAGTGATATTGGAACCTATCGAGCAATTGCGAAAGTAACAATTGCAAATCATAGTGGTGAAAGAACAATAAAATCAGCACCTTATACTATTGTGGCTGCAACACTAGATCTAGATGAGGTAACAGGAACCGTAACAACACCAACAGATTTAGTTTATACAGGAAGCCCAATTGGAATTACCAATAACAATGTAACCGATGTTACATTAAATGGAGAAACTGTTAGATTTAACGTAGAAAAAATTCAATATCAAACAGCAAACGTTGATGCAAATGGAAACGTAACAAGTTGGGGAACAGCAGTAGATAATGCACCAGTAAATGTAGGAACTTATAGAGCAGTTGTAACAATTACAGTGGCAAACTATACAGGAACCAAAATATTACAATCAGATGCATATACTATTAGCCCAAAAGCATTAGTTCCAGATGAAGTAACAGGAAATGTTGCAACACCAAAAGACTTAACCTATACAGGTAACCCAATTGGAATTACTGAGAAAGATGTAACAAATGTAAAATTAAATAATAATGATGTAAACTATACAGTAATAAGCATTCAATATGCAACTTACAATCAAGAAACCAAAACATGGGGAACACCAGTAGATGATGTACCAGTAAATGTAGGAACTTATAAAGCAGTTGTAACGATTACAGTGGCAAACCATGAAGGAACCAAAACATTAGAATCAGCAGAATATACCATTATACCAGAAGAATTAGCTGGAGATAAAGTAACAGGAACCGTAACAACACCAACAGATTTAGTTTATACAGGAAGTCCAATCGGAATTACCGATAGTAATGTAACTGATGTTAAATTAAATGAAGAAGTAGTTAAATTTAGCGTACAAAAAATTCAATATGCAACCTACAATGAAGAAACAAAAACATGGGGACAACCAGTAGATGAGGCACCAGTAAATGTAGGAAAATATAAAGCAGTAGTAACCATCACAATTGCAAACCATGAAGGAACCAAAACATTAGAATCACAAGCATACACAATTACACCAAAACCATTAGAGGATGACGTGGATACAATTGATGGATTTATCGAAGTACCAGTAAACGATATTGTTTATGGAACAAGTGGAGCAATTGGAAATGATAAGGTTAAAAATGTAACTTTAAATGGAAAAGCAATTGATTTCACAGTAGAAAGCATGAGCTATGAAGAATTCAATCCTGTTACAGGATTATACACAGCATGTGGAACACCAAGCAATGTAGGAATTTATAGAGCAATTGCAACAGTATCTGTTGCAAACCACAGTGGAACAAGAACAATTACATCAAATACTTACAATATTATAAAACGTGAAGTAACAGTAACCATTGATAATAAAACAAGTGTATATGGAGACGAATTAGCAACTTTAACATCAAAAGTAACTGAAGGAGAAGTAAAAGAAGGAGACGACTTAGGAATTACCTTAAGTAAAGCAGAAGGAACAAATGTAGGAGAATATACAATTACAGGAACAGCAAGCAACACGAACTATAATGTAACATTTGTAGATGGAACATACACA
>JAAWJM010000002.1 GCA_022796855.1 Clostridia bacterium
GGATGAAAGAAGAGTATCCAGAGTATTTCCAAGAAGATTAGAATTTAATGTTTTACGAAAAAAGGCAATTTCAGTTCTTGAGTTGTCTTTTTTCGTAGTTGAAATTTACGACAAAACTTTGAAAAACTATTGTAGTTTTTCAAAGTTATCGATATAATAGTTCCATAAGAAAGAGAGGGAAGATGCTATGTCGTTTATTGAAGAAATGAAGAAAAAGGCAAGTATGTTAAAAAAAACAATTGCCTTACCTGAGGCAACAGATGTACGTGTGATTGAAGCCGCTGTTACGATTGAAAAAGAGGGATTTGCTCATGTTGTTTTAGTGGGCAATGAAGAGGAGATTAGAAAAGTTGCAAAAGAAAATGAATTTGATGTAAGTTTGATGGAAATAGTAAATCCGCTTACTTCTTCAAAGTATGAAGAATATGTAAATGCATTTTATGAGCTTCGTAAATTAAAAGGAATGGATATTTATAAAGCAAGAGAAACTTTAAAAGACCCAGTATATTTTGGCATGATGATGGTAAAACAGGGGGATTGTGATGGACTTGTTTCAGGAGCAATCCATTCAACAGCAGATACTTTAAGACCAGCCCTTCAAATTTTAAAAACAGCACCAGATACAAAATTGGTTTCAGCATTTTTTCTAATGGTAGTGCCAGATTGTGAATATGGCGAAAATGGTACCTTTGTATTTTCAGATTGTGGGCTAAACCCAAACCCAAATGCAGAAGAATTATCGGAAATTGCGATATCCTCTTCTAAAAGTTTTGAAAGTTTAACTGGAAAAACAGCCAATGTTGCTATGTTATCTTTTTCTACTTATGGAAGTGCAAAATCGGATTCTACTGAAAAAGTAATACAAGCAACTAATTTAGTAAAAGAAAAAATGCCCAATATTATTGTGGATGGAGAATTACAATTAGATGCTGCTATTATTCCAGAAGTAGCCAATAGTAAAGCTCCTGGAAGTCCAGTAAAAGGAAAAGCCAATACCCTTATTTTCCCAAACCTAGACGCTGGAAATATTGGCTATAAACTAACCCAACGACTAGCAAAAGCAGAAGCCTATGGCCCACTTTGCCAAGGAATTGCCAAGCCAGTAAATGACCTATCAAGAGGATGCAGTAGTGCTGACATCGTAGGCGTAGTAGCCATCACCGCCGTACAGGCAGGGGAGATGTAAAAGGCCCCTTTACTTAAGGGGGCTGTCGCCATAGGCGACTGGGGGTTCTTAAAAGGAACATAGTTTGAATGTAACACAATATTTTACAATTATATTCTAGATTTTTAAAATTGTTTATGATATAATAACAAAAATTTAAGTAGGAGGTTTGAAAATGAAAATTTTAGTACTAAATTGTGGAAGTTCTTCTCTAAAATATCAACTAATTGATATGAAAACCGAGGAAGTGCTTGCATCTGGAAAATATGAGAGAATAGGAGAAGATGAGGCTTTTATTACTCATAAAGTAAATGGACAAAAAATTGAAATTACACATCCAGCTAAAAATCATGAAGAAGCAATTGATTTTACCTTAAAACAATTAATACACCCAGAATACAAAGTAGTAGACAGTTTAGATGAAATTGAGGCAATTGGTCATCGTTTAGCACATGGTGGAATGAAAATTACCCAATCCGTTGTAATTGATGATGATGTAATTGCCGTATTAAAAGAATGTACCGATTTAGCTCCATTACATAACCCTGCAGGAATTATTGGTGTAGAAGCTTGTAAAAGAGTAATGCCAGGAAAACCAATGGTAGGAGTATTCGATACGGCATTTCATCAAACCATTCCAGAAGAAAGATATTTATATCCAATCCCGTATGAATATTATGAAAAGTATGGAGTTAGAAAATATGGTTTTCATGGAACCTCTCATATGTATGTTTCAAAAAGACTTGCTGAAATAGAAAATACACCAATTGAAAACCTAAAAATTATTACATGTCATTTAGGACAAGGTTCTAGTGTATGTGCTGTTGAAGCAGGAAGAAGTGTAGATACCAGTATGGGACTTACACCTCTTGCTGGAGTACCTATGGTAACAAGAAGTGGTGATATTGACCCATCCGTTGTCACGTTCCTTATGAAAAAAGAAAATAAAACCGCAGACGAAATTGAAACGATTTTAAATAAAAAATCCGGAGTACAAGGAATTTCTGGTTTAGCACCAGATTTTAGAGTAATCGAAAATGAATCAGTTGCAGGAAACAAACGAGCATTGGTAGCTATGAATAATTTTAAATACTCTGTTGCAGGATTTATTGCAAAATATGCAGCTGCGATGAATGGGGTAGATGCTATCATCTTCACTGGAGGTGTTGGTGAAAATCAAATTAACATTCGTAAAGGAATTTGTGAAAGATTAGGATTTATGGGTGTGGAATTAGATGAAGAAAGAAATAATGTAAGAAGTGAAGAAACATTAATTTCAAAAGATTCTTCTAAGGTTCGTGTATATGTTATTCCTACAAACGAAGAATTGATGATTGCAAAAGAAACCGAAAGATTGGTGTAAAAGGAATTGTAGGGGTCGATGTCCTCATCGACCCGGAAACAAGAATAAGACATAAATGGGTCGATGTGGGCATCGACCCCTACTTGAAAATTATAAATATATGTAGTATAATATTGATTATGTTAATCAAAATAAGGAGGAAAGAAACATGGCAAAAATTTTAGAAGATATTTCAAGAACATTTAATGAATTTTTATTATTACCAAATTTAACAACAGAAAATTGCATACCAAATAATGTGTCACTGAAAACACCACTTGTCAAATTTAAAAAGGGAGAAGAACCAAAATATAGTGCCAATGTGCCAATGGTATCTGCCATTATGCAATCCGTTTCAGGAGAAGAAATGGGAATTGCTCTTGCAAGAGAAGGGGGAGTGGCATTTATTTATGGTGCACAGTCGATTGAATCACAAGCAAACATGGTATATCATGTAAAAAAACACAAAGCAGGTTTTGTAATTAGTGATTCAAATGTAAAAAGTGGAACACCTTTACGAGAAGTAATTGAATTAGTAGAAAGAACAGGGCATTCTACGGTTATGGTAACCGAAGATGGAACAGCGAATGGAAAATTTTTAGGTATTGTAACGGATAAAGATTATCGTGTTACAAGAGATAACCAAGATGCTCCTATTGATGAGTTTATGACAAAAGCAGAAAAAACCATTTGTGCGAAAAAGGGAATTACATTAGCAGAAGCAAACGATATAATCTGGGAAAACAAAATTAATTGTTTGCCAATTTTAACAGAAGAAGGAAATTTGAAATATTTAGTTTTCCGTAGAGATTATGAAGAAAGAAAGAACAATCCAAACTCATTATTAGATGAAAATAAGAGATATATTGTAGGAGCAGGTATTAATACAAGAGATTATGAGCAAAGAATTCCAGCTTTAGTAGAAGCAGGAGTGGACATGGTATGTATGGATTCTTCTGATGGATATTCTGTATGGCAAAAAAGAACGATTGAGTTTGTAAGAGAAAAATATGGAGATAGAGTAAAAATCGGTGCAGGAAATATAGTAGATAGTGAGGGATTTCGTTATTTAGTAGAAGCAGGTGCTGATTTCATCAAAATTGGTGTAGGAGGAGGTTCTATTTGTATCACTCGTGAGACAAAAGGAATAGGACGTGGAAATGCCTCAGCTTTAATTGATGTAGCAGCAGCACGTGATGAATATTTTAAAGAAACAGGTATTTATATTCCATTATGTATTGATGGAGGAATTGTACATGACCACCATATTACCATTGCATTAGCACTAGGAGCAGATTTTGTTATGATGGGAAGATATTTTGCTCGTTTTGATGAAAGCCCAACAAGAGTATTAAAAGTAGGAAATAGCTATGTAAAAGAATATTGGGGAGAAGGTTCTAACCGTGCAAGAAACTGGCAAAGATATGATTTAGGAGGAGATAAAAACAAATTATCCTTTGAAGAAGGAGTTGATTCTTACATTCCATATGCAGGTTCTCTAAAAGATAATCTAGCAGTAACCGTTGCTAAAATAAAATCTACCATGTGTAACTGTGGAGCAACCACAATTCCAGAACTACACGAAAAAGCAAGACTAACCCTTGTATCCGAAGTAAGTATCGCAGAAGGAAGTGCCCATGATGTTATGCTAAAAGAGGTAGATAAGAGTTATAAATAAAAAATCTTTGCAACTTATCGAAAAGAACACCCGTGCTATTAGGCACGGGTGCTCTTTTTATTCCCATTCAATAGTTGCAGGTGGTTTTCCTGTAATATCGTATACAATACGATTTACATGATTTACTTCGTTTACAATTCGGCTAGAAACTTTTTCTAAAATTTCATACGGAATTTTACTCCAAACGGCTGTCATGAAGTCTGATGTGCTAACAGCACGAAGGGCAATGGTGTAGTCGTAGGTTCTGTCGTCTCCCATAACGCCAACACTACGAAGATTGGTTAATACGGCAAAATATTGGTTTATGTCTTTATCAAGACCTGCTAGTTTAATTTCTTCTCTAAAAATAGCATCTGCATCTTTTAAAATAGTTAATTTATCGTCTGTAATATCGCCAATCACACGAATGGCAAGTCCTGGGCCTGGGAAAGGTTGGCGATAAACTAAATTCTCTGGAATGCCTAATTCTAAACCAGTTTTACGAACTTCGTCTTTAAATAAATCTCGTAAAGGTTCTACAATTTCTTTAAAATCCACATAGTCTGGAAGTCCACCCACATTGTGATGACTCTTAATGGTAGTGCCTTTTCCTAAACCACTCTCAATGACATCTGGGTAAATGGTTCCTTGTACGAGATAATCAACGGTTCCAATTTTTTTGGCTTCTTCTTCAAAAACACGAATAAATTCCTCACCAATGATTTTTCTTTTTGTTTCTGGGTCAGTAACACCAGAAAGTTTTGCTAAAAAACGGTCTTTTGCATTAACACGAATTAGGTTAATATCGAATTGATTTCGAAAAATTTCTTCTACTTCATCACCTTCGTTTTTACGAAGAAGACCATGGTCAACAAAAATACAAGTTAAATTTTTTCCAATGGCTTTGTGTACTAAAACAGCAGCAACCGAAGAATCTACTCCACCAGATAAAGCACAAAGTGCCTTTTTATCACCAATCTTTTCTTTTAAAGAAGCAATCGTTTCTTCTACAAAAGAAGACATTTTCCAATCTCCATGGCAACCACATATGTTAAATAAGAAATTCTTAAGGATATGAATTCCATTTACGGTATTGTTTACTTCAGCATGAAATTGAATACCATAGAATTTTTTGTCGGCATTTTCCATAGCAGCAACAGGGCAAGTAGCTGTTTTTCCAATTACCTTAAAGCCTTCTGGTACTTTGGATACAAAATCAGTATGGCTCATTAAACAATTATTTTTTGTATCCAAACCATTAAATAAGGAAGAAGAATTGTCAATATCGACAGGAACAACGCCATATTCACGTTTATCGGCTCTTGTTACCGTTCCTCCTAAAACATGAGTCATAACCTGTATACCATAGCAAATTCCTAAAATAGGAATACCTAACTCAAAAATAGCAGGGTCACATATTTTGGCGTCTTCTACATAAACACTAGAAGGTCCACCAGTGAAAATAATTCCCTTTGGATTTTTCTTTTTAATTTCTTCTACGGAAATATCATAAGGCACAATTTCAGAATATACATTACATTCTCTAACACGTCTTGCAATTAATTGATTATATTGACCAAAAAAGTCAAGAATTAAAATTGTTTCATTTGCTTTCAATATTTTATCCTCCTATTTACAAATTTACCTCTATTTTAACACGATTTCCTAAAAAAGTATACTGTTTCTTGTATTTTTTTAGGAAGCTAGTGTAATTATTCAGTGATAAATATTGCTACAAATAAGTTCTAAATAGTAATTAAAAGATAGGATAAATTAACGATAAAATATTGTAACTTAACGAAATAAATGATATACTTTGAGTAGTTTTTTAAGTAGATTGGAGAAATGATAATGGAAGAAATGATTGATGTTTTAGATGAAAATGGTGTGAAAACAGGAGAGGTGGTAACAAGAAAAGAGGTTCACAAAAATGGATTATGGCACAGAATAATTGTTGTTGCGATTATTGATAATAATAATCAAATATTAATGCAACAGCGTTCTTATACAAAAGATACCAATCCGGGAAAATGGGATATATCCGTAGCAGGACATGTATCAGCTGGGCAAACCTCTGTAGAAGCAGCTATAAGAGAAGTAGAAGAAGAAGTGGGAATTCATATTTGTAAGGAAAACTTACAATATGTTTTTACTTGCAAACATGAAAGTAGACCAAAAGAGAATTATATTGTAAAACATATTCATGATTTTTATGTTGCAAAAGTAGATAAAATTGATATGGAACAGATTACCTTACAAGAAAGCGAAGTTGAGAGTGCAAAATTAGTAAATAGAGAAGAATTTCAATACATGGTAGAACATGAAAATATGGTAAAAAGAGATGATATTTATGAGGCAATCTTAAAAGATTGGCTTAAAAATTAAGAAAAAGAGGGAAAATACCAATAAAAGGTATTTCCTATAAAAAACGATGAAATGAAAAGGAGGAGAAATATGTCAATATTTAATAATTGGCTACTGTATGTGGTGCTATATTTAGTTTTAGCAACCATTTTTACGCAATTTTTCAAAGTGGCAACAAAAACATTAAAAAAGGCAGGAGCATTAACTGTCTTACTACAAATGATGGCAGGATTATCGGCATTACTTTTATGCCCATTGTTTGAATTCAAATTTCCAACCGATATACGAGTATATCTAATGCTTGCTGTATCCATTATTTTTTATGCCATTACCGATAGGGTAAACACCACTGTAAGAAGTGGAATTGAGGCATCTACTTTTAGTATGCTAAAACAATTATCTACTACATTTATGATATTTGCAGGATTAATTTTCTTTAAAGAAGAATTTGTTTTAACAAAATTTATTGGTGCAATGCTCATTATTATTAGTAATGTCATTATCTTTTATAAAAAAGGAAAATTGGAATGGAATAAGTATGTATTATTAGGAATACTAGCCAACATTTCCTTTACCATAGCCTTATTCCTAGATGTAAACATATCCGACAATTTCAATTTACCTTTCTATGTAGCACTAACCTTACTTGTACCATCTATTCTAATTATGCTTTTTGAAAGAATTAAACCATCAGAAATAAAAGAAGAATTCATAAATGGAAACAAAAAAGCAATCCTAATAACAGCATTATCTTGGGCATGTTCAATCATTGTACAACTTAGAGCATACCAACTAGGAAATGTAACCGTTATTGCACCACTATGTGCTTTAACCGTTATGCTAAATGTTATTGTAGGATACCTCTTCTTAAACGAAAGAGATAACCTAATAAGAAAAATCATTTCTGCGATTTTGATTATTATTAGTATTGTGTTAATAAAGATATAACAAAATTCGACAAAAACTTTGTTTGTAAAAATATTGATTTATTATACTATATGTTATATAATTTTTTTGGCTAGAAAGGATGTATGCCAATGAATAAACAAATAGGAATAATAAACAATAAAGTGATAAGATTACTTAATTTGGATTATGACGATGAACTGCCAATTTATATAGGTGAGGACAATATAAAACATATGCAAAAAGAACATTTAGAGGATTATAATAAATATCGGAGACAAAATACAAGATATTTTAAATAATCCCACATATGTTGCTAAAAACCCAAATCAGGGTTCAATTGAATACATAAAAGAATATCAAATAAATAATGAATTTGTACTTGTAGCGGTAAGAATTTCGAATAGAGGAAAAATGTTTGCAAGAACTATGTTTGTTATGACCGAGCGAAAGAAAAATTTGTATTTAAATAAGCGGATATGCTAAAAGATACCAATAAAAACTTGAAAACTTTATAGATGTATGTTATTATAATATTAGCATATAATAGTAATAGAAAAGTTCTGAGGGCGGAACAGGCAGCCGCCACCCTTTGTTAGGAGATGCAGGAAGGTCACCCTGCCTAACTTTTCTAAACTAATATATAAGTGGGTGCTAGCAATAGCACTCTTTATTATTGCATATTTATAAAAATCCCAATAGAACCATGTGGCAAAATTTACATAATTTCATAATATATTAGTAAGAAGTCCAAAGAAAGGAGGCTATGTATTTTGAAATTAGAAGGTAAAAAAGTTGGTTTTGCTATGACTGGTTCTTTTTGTACATTTAAAAGCACAATTCCCAAAATAAAAGCAATTATCGATGAAGGTGCCGAGGTTATTCCAATTATGTCGTTTCATGCCTATGAATTAGATACAAAATTTGGAAAAGCACAAGATTTTATTCGAGAAATTGAAGAGATAACAGGAAAAAAAATAATTCATACCATTCCAGATGCAGAACCTATTCGGTCCTAAAAAAATGACTGATATTATGATAATTGCTCCTTGTACAGGAAATACCATTGCAAAATTAGTAAATGGCATTACAGATACTCCTGTAACAATGGCAGCAAAATCCCATTTGAGAAATAATAATGCATTAGTCATTGCTGTATCGACCAATGATGCACTAAGTGGTAATGCATCCAATATAGGAACTTTATTAAACCGAAATAATTACTTCTTTGTTCCCTTAAGGCAAGATAACCCAATTACCAAACCACGCTCTTTAGTATTTGACCCAGAATATTTGGTAAAAACATTAGAATATGCCTTAGAAAAAGAGCAAATTCAACCAATTTTGTTATGAATATGAAAGAAAAAAATATATTATACTGATAGGTCAGTACAATATATTTTTTTTGCTAGATATGATATAAAATAATAGAATTGGGAGGGAAGTATGTATACTTATACAAAAATAACAGATTTAAAAGATATGCTTGAAAAATCTGGAGATGAATTTGGCGAAAAAATTGCTTATAAAATTAGAAGTGAAAAAGACCAATACCAAACCTTTACCCATAAAGACGTAAGAGAAATGATAAATTGCTTAGGAACCGCATTATACGATATGGGGCTAAAAGGAAAGAGAATTGCTGTTATTGGAGAAAATCGATATGAATGGGAAATTGCGTATTTATCGATTGTTTGTGGAGTAGGAACGGTAGTTCCACTAGATAAATCTTTACCAGAAAATGAATTAAGCGATTTAATTAAAAGGTCAGAAGTAGAAGCGATTTTCTATACCAAAAAATATGAAGAAATGTTAGAAAAAATAAAATATAAAGGAATTGGGAAATTAAAGCATTTAATCTCTATGGATTTACACCAACATAAAGAAGGTATTTATTCCCAGAAGGAATTAATTGATAAGGGAAGAAATTTAATTTTAAGAGGAAATGATGAATTTATTAATGCAAAAATTAATAACAAAGAGATGAATATTATGCTATTTACCTCTGGTACTACTTCTGCTTCAAAAGTAGTAGCACTATCGCATTTTAATATTTGCTCTAATTTAATGGATATAGCCTCTATTTTAGAGGTTAATTCAGATGATGTCTTTTTATCCTTTTTGCCATTGCATCATGTATTTGAATGTACAGTAGGTTTCTTATTTGCTTTATATAAAGGAGCACAAACTGTATTTTGTGATGGACCAAAACATATTACCGAAAATATGAAAGAATACAAAGTATCGGTTATGGCATCTGTGCCAGCTATTTATGAAAGAATTTTTAAAAGTATCCGAAAGAATTTAGAAAAACAAGGAAAATTAGAGGAAATCTTAAAAAAAGAAGAAGAATACATAAATGCAAGTATGGAAGAAAAGAAGAAAGTATTTTCAGAGATACATGATATGCTAGGTGGAAATGTCAAATTATTAATTAGTGGAGCAGCAAGTTTGGAACGAAGCATTGAAGAGAGATATCGAAAATTGGGCTTAAACCTTGTACAAGGATATGGTTTAACCGAAACTTCTCCAGTTGTTGCAATGCGGAACTTTAGAAAATTACAAACTAGGTTCCATTCGGAAAAACAGTACCAAGTGTAAAAGCAAAAGTAGTAGATTGTAACCGTGAAGGGGTAGGAGAACTTTTGGTAAAAGGACCAAATGTTATGCTAGGGTATTTTGCAAACAAAGTAGCAACACGGCAATGCTATGAGTGGTAATTGGTTCCGAACAGGAGATTTAGCCAAAATTGATGAAGAAGGATATATCTTTATTTGTGGTAGAAAGAAAAGTGTGATTGTATTAAAAAACGGGAAAAACATTTTCCCAGAAGAAATGGAAAATCTTATTAATCGAATTGAAGGAATTGAAGAGTCGTTTGTGTTTGGAAAGCAACTTTCCGAAGATGCCGAGAATATCAAAATATATGCCAAAATTGTGTATAATGAGGAAATTGTAAAAAATGTTTATAAAGTAGAAACCAAAGAAGAAATTTATACAGCCATTAATAATGAAATAAAAGAAATTAATCAGATTATGCCAAAATACAAAGCGATTCGAGGAATTTTATTAAGTACTACTCCATTAATAAAAACGACTACCAATAAGATAAAACGCGAAATGAACTTAAGTCAAATTATGAAAGAAGAAGGCAATAAATGGAACGAGAAAGCGATTTAAAAACAAAATATTTAATAAGAGATGTGTATTATTATTCTCAAATTGATTCAACACAATTGGAAATTTTAAGAAGAATTAAAGCAAATACCATTACCAATGGAACACTTGTAATTGCCGATACTCAAACCCATGGAAAACGGCACTCATGGAAGAGTTTGGTATACCGATAAACCAAATAACATTGCTTTTTCTTGTTTTGTAAGAAGTGATTGTTCTTTAAAACAAATAGAAGGGATTACACTAAAAATTGCGAATCTCATAAAAGAGGTTTTTCAAGAATTGTATGATATTACCTTAGAAATTAAGCTACCAAATGATATTGTGTATCATAACAAAAAAATTGGTGGCATTTTAGTCGAAACAAAGGTGAGTGGAAATAGGGTAAAGTATATGGTAATTGGAATTGGAATTAATACCAATCAAGAAACATTTAACGAAGAATTACAACAAATTGCTTCTTCCCTTTATAGAGAATTTAACAAGATAATTGATAATCATCAGGTAATGAAACGTTTTTTTGAAATGTTAGAGCAAGAATTATTACAAAGGAAGCTTTTTGTTACAAAAATATAAATAGGATAAATATGGTGAAATCTAAGGGGAAACGTAAGAAAGGAAGATGAGGTAAGATGAAAATTGGATTTTTATTTCCGGGGCAAGGCTCACAAAGCCTTGGTATGGGAAAAGATTTATACGAGACATATGAAGAAGTAAGAAACATTTACCAAAAAGTCGAACAAATAACTGGAATTGATGTTAAAAAAATTAGTTTTGAAGAAGAAGAAATTTTAAATGAAACGAAATATACCCAAATTTGTATCCTAACAATGAGTTTGGCTCTTCTTGCAGTATTGGAAAAACAGGGAATTCAAGCAACTTGCTCGAGTGGGCTTAGTTTAGGAGAATATACGGCACTTATCTACAGTAAAGCTCTTTGTTTAGAAGAGGGAATTATGCTTGTAAAAAAAAGAGGAGAATATATGCAAAATCTTGCACCAAAAGGCGAATGGAGAATGGCAGCTCTTCTTGGTGTAACAGAGGAACAAGTAGAAGAAATTTGTAAAAAAGTGCAAAAAGGCTTTGTTGTACCAGTTAATTTTAATTGTCCTCGGACAAATTGTTATTTCTGGTGACAAGGAAGGAGTAGAAGAGGCAGAAATCTATGCCAAAGAAGCAGGCATTAAAAAAGTAAGAATACTAAAAACATCTGGTCCTTTCCATACAAAAAAACTAATTGACAGTAAAGAGGCTTTACGAAATGAACTAGAAACAGTAGAATTTCATTCATTCCAAACTCCTGTTATAAAAAACCTAGATGGAACCATCTATCAAGAAAACGATGATATAAAAGAGATATTAGCAAACCACATCATAAGCCCTGTGCAGTTTGGAAAAGGTTTGGAAACAATGCTTAATATGGGAATCGATACCTTTATTGAAATAGGACCCGGAAAAACCTTGTCTGGTTTTGTAAAACGAATTCCAACCGAAAAAGAAGTCAATATATTACATATAAACGATGTAGAAAGCCTAAAAAATACAATTGAGGCTATAAAGGGTATGTAAGAACCCCCAGTCGCCTAAAGGCGACAGCCCCCTTAGATAAAGGGGCCTTTGTCTAAGAAGCATAACCCTAAAAAGCCTCTTTTAGTTAAGGGAGGTTAAGATAGCTGTTAACGAACGTTAGTGAGTGTTACAGATATCTTATATGAAATGGCAGAGCGAAGCTCTGACGGTGGGTTCTGCTACAAAGAAAAAACAAAATGAAAGGATTGATATAAATGAATAAAACCGCATTCATTACAGGAGGAACACGTGGTATTGGTAAACAAATCGCATTAACTCTTGCCAAAGAAGGTTATGATATTGCTATTAATTACCGAACACAGAATAACGAATTAGAAGAAACCAAAAAAGAAATTGAACAAAACAAAGTACAATGCTTTGCTGTACAAGGCGATGTTTCCAATTACGAAGATTGCGAAAAATTTGTAAAAGAAGTAGTCGAACACTATGGTACAATTGATGTTTTAGTAAACAATGCAGGAATTACCAAAGATATGCTTCTTATGCGAATGAAAAAAGAAGATTTTGAAGATGTAATCGATGTAAACCTAATCGGAACCTTCAATGTTACAAAACAAGTCATTCCAATCATGATGAAAGCAAGAAGTGGAAGAATTATCAATATTTCCTCTGTCGTTGGCGTATCTGGCAATGCAGGGCAAACCAACTATTCCGCTTCAAAAGCAGGTATCATTGGTTTTACCAAAAGCCTAGCCAAAGAAGTAGCCTCCAGAAATATACTAGTAAATGCTATCGCACCTGGGTTCATTCAAACTGACATGACCGCCATTCTAAAAGAAGAAATCAAAGAAGAAATTGCAAAAAACATTCCCCTAAAACGAATGGGAAAAGCAAAAGACGTAGCTAATGTTGTAAAATTCTTATCGAGCGAGGATAGTTCTTACATAACAGGGCAAGTACTACACGTTGATGGCGGAATGTTAATGTAAGACGAATGGATATATTAGAATAAGAAAAATAAGGAAGGATTTGAAAAAATGGAAAAACGAGTTGTGATTACTGGTCTTGGAGCCATTACTCCAATTGGAAAAAATGTTACTGAAACATGGAAAGGAATTGAAAATGGAACTTGTGGAATTGATAACATTTCGTTATTTAATGCCGAAACATTTAAAACCAAATTGGTAGCAGAAGTAAAGGAATATAATCCACTAGATTATTTTGAGCAAAAACAGGCAAAACGTTTGGATCGTTCTTCTCAATTTGCTATTATTGCAGCAAAAGAAGCCTTTGAAAATAGTGGTATTACAAAGGAAAACACGGATTTTGACCGAGTGGGGGTATTTGTTAGTTCTGGAATTGGTGGAATAAAAACTTTACAAGACCAATGTGAAGTTAATTTTGAAAAAGGGCATAATCGTATTTCTCCTATGTTTATTCCAATGATAATTACCAATATACCAGCTGGAAACATTGCTATTGAATTAGGTTTAAAGGGAGAATCCATTTCGATTGTTTCAGCCTGTGCTTCCTCAACTCATGCAATAGGAGAAGCTTACCGAACCATTAAATATGGTTCAGAAGATGTTATTTTAGCAGGAGGAACCGAAGCCTCTATTTGTGAAATAGGAATTGCTGGTTTTGAAAATATGAAAGCTTTATCGAGTGCAGAAGATAAAACCAGAGCAAGCATTCCTTTTGATAAGGAAAGAAGCGGATTTGTTATGGGTGAGGGAGCAGGTGTGATTGTATTAGAAGAACTAGAACATGCAAAAAAAAGAAACGCCACCATATATGCAGAAGTAATTGGTTATGGAGCAACCTCAGACGCCTACCACATTACCTCGCCATCACCAGATGGTGAAGGTGGTGCAAGAGCTATGAAAAGAGCCATTGAGGATGCTAACATTGAACCTAAAGACATTGACTACATTAACGCACATGGAACTTCTACTCATTTAAACGATAGTACCGAAACAAAAGCCATTAAACAAGCTTTAGGAGATGTTGCCAGTGCTAAAGTAATGGTTAGTTCTACAAAAGGAAATACAGGACATCTATTAGGAGCAGCAGGAGCCGTAGAAGCACTTATTTGTGCAAAAGCAATGGAACAAAAACTTGTTCCACCAACCATTCATTACAAAGAAAAAGACGAAGAATGTGACCTAGACATTGTACCAAACACCCCAAGAAAAGCAGATTTAAACATCATCATGTCAAATTCACTAGGTTTTGGTGGTCAAAACGCTAGCATTATTTTAAAAAAATATATGTAATAAATAGATTACTTTTTAAGACTACGAAGGACTACAAAAAAGCCCCTTTAACAAGGGGGCTGTCAGCGAAGCTGACTGGGGGTTCTTCCAAGAAGCATTAAGAACCCTCCGTCAAGGCTTTGCCTTGCCACCTCCCTTGTTAAAGGAGGTTTCCTGTAAATTCTTCGTAGATAATAATGAGTTTTAAAGTGTAAATGTGAAAGGAGAACCAACATGGAATACGAAAAAATTAAACAATTAATGGAAGACATGGGGAATTCAAAATTAACCGCAATCGACATAGATTTTCCAGATGGAACCAAAATTAGCATGAAAAAAGAAGCAAAAAACGAAACCATTATCGTAAATCAAACTGAAACAAAACCAATTGAAACACAAACAGAAACCACAATCCCTGTTTCTTCAAAAGAAACCAAACAAGAAGACGGAAACCTTGTAACTTCCCCAATGGTAGGAACCTTCTATATGAAACCATCACCAACCTCAGAAAGTTACGTAGAAATAGGAAAAACGGTAAAAAAAGGGGATACCCTTTGTATCATAGAAGCCATGAAACTAATGAACGAAATCGAGTCCGAATTTAACGGAACCATAACAGAAATTCTAGTAAACGACGGCGAACCAGTAGAATATGGTACACCATTGTTTCGAATAAAATAAAAAAGCCCCCATGGAGGCAGGCTCATTAGTACTTTTCATCGCGGATGAGTTGATATCCAATGATAATCAAACTTCCACGCTGACAATAATGTACATTTTCTTCAATAGCTTTTCGCATTTCAAGAATATCTTCAAAGGAAGAAACAATCTCATTTATTGAATACTCAGACATTCCAAAACGTTTTTCGTTATTATAAGTACTAATAACATAAGACACAAAGTAATGATAAAGTTTCATAGTCTACCTCCATATGGGGTGGGGTAGCCAAATTCTGGCTACGGGGTTAGTATAGTTTCATAACTTTATTATACATTAATATACATAAAATGTCAAATTTGAAATAGTAAGGAGCGAGAAAATCAATGTTAAACAAAGAACAAATTAAAGAAATCATTCCACAACGAGAACCGTTTTTGATGATTGATGAGGTGGAAGAGTATGTGCCAGGGGATAGTGCTGTGGCTTATAAAATGGTTGATGAAAAGGAATGGTATTTTCAAGGACATTTTCCGGGTAATCCCATTATGCCGGGGGTGTTAATTGCGGAGAGTTTGGCTCAAACAGGTGCTGTGGCAATTTTAAGTGTAGAGGAAAACAAGGGAAAGAATGCTTTGTTTGGTGGAATTGATAAAATGAAATTTAAGAAAATGGTAGTTCCAGGAGACCGATTAAAGTTAGAAGTAAAGATTATAAAGAAAAAGGGACCTATTGGTATAGGAGAAGCCATTGCTACTGTTGATGGGAAAATAGCAGCAAAAGGCGAACTTACTTTTGCATTAGTATAAAGGAAGGAGAAAAACGATGAATAAAATCTTGATTGCAAACCGTGGAGAAATTGCAGTACGTATTATTCGAGCTTGTAAAGAAATGAACATACGAACCGTTGCGGTGTATTCCGAAGCAGACAAAAATGCACTACATACTCGTCTTGCTGATGAAGCCATTTGCATTGGACCTGCACCATCTTCAAAAAGTTATTTGAATGTAAAAAATATAATTGAAGCTGCTTGTATTACTGGTGCAGATAGCATTCATCCCGGCTTTGGCTTTTTATCTGAAAATGCTAGTTTTGCCAAAATCTGCGAAGAATCCAACATCAAATTTATTGGACCAACCGCAACAGTAATTGATTTACTCGGAAATAAATCCAATAGCAAACAATTAATGAAAGAAGCTGGTGTTCCTGTTATTCCCGGTTCTAATGGAAGTGTTCGAGGATTAAAAGACGCTATTGCCATAGCACAAACAATTGGTTATCCTGTTATGCTAAAAGCTGCTGCTGGTGGTGGCGGAAAAGGAATTCGTATTGCAAATAATGCACGA
Organism: Clostridia bacterium; assembly: GCA_022796855.1. Lineage (GTDB taxonomy): Bacteria > Bacillota > Clostridia > TANB77 > CAG-508 > RGIG8482. Next base: position 16,402 of record JAAWJM010000002.1, read on the forward strand.
GAATTAGAAGAAAATTATAATATTGTTAAACAAGAAGCCAAAAATTCTTTTAATGATGATGAAATCTATTTAGAAAAATTCATTAAAAACCCAAGACATGTAGAAATTCAGATACTAGCCGATGAACATGGAAACGTTGTACACCTAGGCGAAAGAGATTGCTCCATTCAGCGAAAACACCAAAAAATCATTGAAGAAACCCCTTCTACTGCAATTGATGATAAAACCAGAAATAAAATGGGAAATGCTGCTGTAAAAGCAGCAAAAGTAGCAGGCTATACCAGTTTACGGAACCATCGAATTCTTAGTAGATGCAGATAAAAACTTCTACTTCATGGAAATGAATACTCGTATTCAAGTAGAACATCCTATTACAGAAATGCGAACAGGAATTGATTTAGTAAAAGCACAAATTAAAGTAGCAGGAGGAGAAGAACTACAATTCAAACAAAAAGATATCGAATTTCGTGGTCATGCGATTGAATGTCGAATTAATGCCGAAAACCCAAGCAAAAACTTTATGCCATCACCAGGCACCATTTCCGAAATCAACCTACCAGGGGGAAATGGAATTCGTATCGATACCGCTATTTATAGTGGTTATACCATACCACCACATTATGACTCGATGATAGCCAAACTAATTACCCATGGAACCACGAGAAATGAGGCAATTGCCAAAATGAAACGTGCGTTAGAAGAACTCGTTATTGATGGTGTTTCTACCAATCGAGACTTTTTATTTACGATTATTCGAAATCCAAACTTTATTAGAGGAAATTTTGATACCTCTTTTATTGAAAAGGAAATATTACGGAAAAGAGGAATAGACAATGATTGTTGATAAAATAAAGAAAAGAGAAATTGCAACCGCAAAAAACAAAAAATCCAAAGTGGATATTCCTATTGGTAAATGGCTAAAATGCGAAAATTGCAAGGAAATTGTATATAAAGAAATGGTACGAGAAAACTTAAATATCTGCCCAAACTGTGGACATTACTTTCGTATGCACATTGGAAAACGATTGGATTTAATGATTGATAAAGATACGTATGAGCGTTTTAATTATAATATTGATACCACCAATCCCTTAGATTTAGAGGATTACCCAAAGAAATTAAAAGCCTTACGAGAAAAAACAGGATTAGAAGAAGCGGTTGCTTGTGGTACAGGAAAAATTCATGGAGAAAAAGTAGTTATTTGTATTATGGATAGTGGTTTTTTAATGGGAAGTATGGGAATTGTAGTAGGAGAAAAAATCACTTATGCAATTGAACAAGCCCTTAAGCAAAGGTTACCACTTGTTATCTTTAGTGTTTCTGGCGGAGCACGAATGCAAGAAGGAATTATCTCTCTTATGCAAATGGCAAAAACCACGTCTGCACTTGCCAAACTAAATGAAGCAGGGTTATTATACATTTCAGTCTTAACCGACCCAACTTATGGTGGTGTTACAGCATCTTTTGCTAGTTTAGGTGACATTGTACTTGCAGAGCCACATGCGATGATCGGTTTTGCAGGGCCAAGAGTAATCGAACAAACCATAGGGGAAGCATTACCAGAGGGATTTCAAACAGCAGAGTTTTTATTAGAACATGGATTTATTGATAAAATTGTAGAAAGAGAACAATTAAAAGATACCATTTATCAGTTAATTCAGTACCATAAAACAGAGGAGGTTGAAGCATAATGGAAAAACAAACGGCTTGGGAAAAAGTAGAAATAGCCAGAAACCCAAAAAGAAAAACCTCTTTGGATTATATTGAAGCTATTTTCGATGATTTTATGGAATTACATGGAGACCGAAATTTTAAAGATGATAAGGCAATTGTATGTGGACTTGCACGAATTGGAAACCAAAATGTTACTGTAATTGCAGAACAAAAAGGAAGAACCACAAAGGAAAATATTGAACGAAATTTTGGAATGCCAAACCCAGAGAGCTATCGAAAAGCGATAAGGTTTATGGGGCAGGCAGAAAAATTTCATAGACCAGTGATTACATTTATTGATACCAAAGGAGCTTATCCTGGAATTGGAGCAGAAGAAAGAGGGCAAGGAGAAGCCATAGCCAGTTCCATGTTAAAAATGGCATCTTTACAAGTACCCATTATTTGTATTGTGATTGGAGAAGGTTCTAGTGGTGGTGCATTAGCCCTAGGAGTAGGGAATCAAGTATTTATGTTAGAAAATGCGATTTATTCCATTTTATCACCAGAAGGATATGCAAGTATTTTATGGAAAGATAGCACAAGAACAAAAGAGGCAGCAGAAAAAATGAAATTAACAGCAAAAGATTTATATGACTTAAAAGTCATTGATAAGATTATTAAAGAACCAAAAGGAGATTTTGAAACATCTTTTGAAAACGTATCTAAAACGCTACAAAAAGAAATTGCAAAAACAATACAGGAATTAAAACAAAAAACACCAGAACAGTTAGTAGAAGAAAGATACCAAAAATTCCGAAATATGGGAGAGTATCAAATTATTTCAAAATAAGGTTTTTATACATCAAAGTAAGACATAAAGATAAATTAAAAATAGAGGAGAGAGGAATATGTTATTAGAAAATAAGAAAATTTTGATTATGGGAATTCGAAATAAGTGGAGTATTGCCTTTGGAATTGCCAAATCCGCTTATGAAAATGGAGCAAAACTAATTTTTACTTATATGGGAGAAGAAAACAAGGATAAAATAGAAGAACTTACCAAAGAATTTAAAGGAAGCAAAGCTTATGTGTTAGATGGAGCATCAGAGGATGAATTGGTAAAAGACGTTTTTACCAAAATCAAAGAAGAAAATGGAAAAATCGATGGAATTGTGCATGCTATTGCTCATGCCAATACAGAAGATTTACATAGAGACTTTATCTACACAGGAAAAGACGGCTTTTCCCATGCTTGTGATGTAAGTAGCTATTCTTTTGTGTTAGCAGCAAGAGTAGCCAAAGAACTTGACATGTTAAACGAAAATGCAAGTTTAGTAACATTAACCTACCATGGTTCTACCAAAGTATTAGAAGGTTATAATGTAATGGGAATTGCCAAAGCAGCCTTAGAAGCAAGCGTCCGCTATTTAGCAGAAAACTTAGGAAAAGACAACATGAGAGTAAATGCTATTTCAGCAGGTCCAATTAAAACCCTATCTGCAAAAGGAATAAAAGACTTTAATTCTATCTTAACGGTAGTAGAACAAAAAGCCCCACTTCATAAAAACGTAACACAAGAACAAGTAGGAGATGTTGCAAGTTTCTTATTAAGCAGTATGGCAAGTGCCATCACAGGGCAAGTCATCTACGCAGACAATGGCTATAATATTATGGGAGTATAAAATTTCATTTAACAAAAACCCCTCAATAATTGCAAAATTATAGGGGGGTTTTTGTTATTTTTTATTTTACGAACATTTTTTCACTTTTTTTGTAAAAAGTATTGACAAGAAACTTTTGTTTGTTTATAATGAATTCATAAAGAATGAATGTTCGTAGGAAAAAGAAATGCGATATTCATGAAAAAGGGGGAAATCACAATGAATTTAAAAATTGTAAATGGAAAAAAATTTATTAGAAGTATTGCATTTATTTTTGCCATCTTATTTGGAATTAGTTTTATGATTAGTAACCAAAGTTTATCTCATACAGAAATTCAATATAAAACCATCTATGTAGCAAAAGGAGATACCTTATGGAGCATTGCTAGGGAAGAACAAGAAAATAATCCATATTATCAAAATAAAAGTATACAAAACATCATAGCAGAAATTAAACAGGCAAATCATATGAAAAATAGCGATTTAAAAATACATCAGGAATTAAGAATACGTGAATAAAAAGTAGTCCAATTTGTAAAATAGGAAGTGACAGTTAAAGATGGAAATATTTATCCAGAAAAAGTCAAATAGCTTAATACTTGATGACAAGTGTTAAGCTATTTTTTTGAAATAATAAATTACATATCTGCTAATGGGTTGCTTTCTACAGCATTACGAACTTGTTCATTGGCAACATGGGTATAAATTTCTGTGGTAGAAATGCTAGCATGTCCTAATAATTCTTGTAGAGCACGGATATCCACATTTCCGGTATTGATACATAAGAGTGGCTGCTGTGTGGCGTAGTTTATGTACAGAATATTTATTCGTATCTAATCCAGCTTGTTGTAATTCTCTTTTTACAATATATTGTACCGTTCGATTACTAATACGTTCACGTCTTTCACTTAAAAATAAGGCATCTTTCGATTTGTAATTAATTCCTTCTTTGGGGCGAACTTCTAAATAATGAGCAATGGCTTTCATACATGCTTTATTTAAATAAATGGTACGTTCCTTATTACCTTTTCCAATTACCGTCATTTTACATTCATCAAACTGAATGTCTTTTATATTAATATTCACAAGTTCCGATAAACGCATACCACAATTTAAAAACAAAGTAGTAATGGCATAATCTCTTTCGGTATTACGATTATCTTCATTGCTTGCAACATCTAATAACCTTTTACTATCTTCTAAGGTCAAATACTTTGGAGTACGTTTATCTAATTTCGGTGTTTCTAAATTCTGTGCAGGATTTACCTCAATTAATTTCGCTTTTGAAGCCAAATACTTAAAAAAGATACGTATACTAGAAACCTTCCTAGCTCTTGTTGCAGACTTACTACGAAGTTCTGTTGCTAAATATGAAATAAAAGCATGTATATCATCCAACGTAATTTTCTGAATTACCTCAATTGGCAAATCCGAAATCACAATTTTCGAAAAATCATTTTCTTTGGTTAAACCAAAATGTATTTTAATAAACTTTAAAAAAGTAGCTAGGTCATAATTGTATTCCTTAATACTATTTGGTGACTTATTCAATATAGTTACCGAATAATCTAAAAACGAATTTAAATAATCAGGATTATTTTCACGACTTATCATAACAAAACCTCCACACCAATTATACAACAAAAGTTAAAAATTTTGTACAATGTTTAAAAAAACTATTGACTTTTTTATTCTGTGTGTATATACTGTATATGAACAGTCGAAGAAAGGAGAAAATATGGATATTATTATTAGTAACTCGAGCAATACTCCCATATATGAACAAATTAAGGAACAAATTAAAAATAAGATTGTTTCAAATGAATTGAAAACGGGGGAGTTATTGCCGTCAATACGAAATTTGGCGAAAGATTTAAGAATTAGTGTTATTACTACCAAAAATGCTTATGATGAATTAGAAAAGGAGGGATATGTTGAAACAATCCCAGGAAAGGGGACATATGTTGCAAATAAGAATATCGAAATTATTAAAGAAGAACAAATGCAAAAAATAGAAAGTTTAATTGATACTGCGGTATCAATCGCAAAGCTTAGTAAAATATCAAAACAAGAAGTGATGGATATGGTAAATATTTTGTATGAGGAGGAATAGGTAAAAAGATGGAAAATATATTAGAGGTTAAAAATTTATGTAAGAATTATGATAAGTTTAGTTTAAAGAATATTAGTTTAAATCTTCCAAAAGGAACCATTATGGGATTAGTTGGCGAAAATGGGGCGGGAAAAAGTACGACCATAAAAGCCATTTTAAATTTAGTACATACAAGTGATGGCATCATTAAGATTTTTGGGCTTGATTGTAAAGAACACGAAATGGAGATAAAAGAAGATATTGGTATTGTACTAGATGAAGGATTTGTATCGGAATACTTAAACCCCAAGGACATCAATACGATTATGAAAGATATGTATAAAAACTGGGATGAAGAATTGTATTTTAAATATTTAGCAGATTTTAAACTACCAGAAGATAAAATTTCAAAAGAATACTCGAGTGGTATGAAAATGAAACTAAAAATCGCAGTAGCATTGGCACATCATCCAAAGCTTTTAATATTAGATGAACCTACCTCTGGTTTAGACCCTGTTGCACGAAATGACATTTTAGATATCTTTCAAGACTTCATACAAGATGAAGAACACGGCATTTTTGTTTCTAGCCATATTACCTCCGACTTAGAAAGCATTGCCGATTATATTACTTTCATTAATAATGGAGAAATTGTATTAAGTAAAACAAGAGATGAACTATTGGATAAAATGCGGAATTGCTAAAATTTCCAAAGAACAATTTGAAAAAATTGATAAAAACGATTACCTTCGATATAAGAAAAACAAATATGAATATGACGTTTTAGTAGAAGATAGAACTACTTTTAAAACCAAATATAAGATAGAAGTAATAGACAAACCACGAATTGAAGATATTATGATTATGTATGTGAAAGGGGAAAAATAATATGAAAATAATTCTATCAAAAAATTCAAAAATACAAGGACTTATTACGAAAGACTTATTACAACTAAAAACCTATAAAAGAACACTCATTAGCTTTATTCTAATCTTTAGTATAACAACCATAATTCAATTACTTAGTGGTGGAGGAAATGATTTGCTAAGTCTTCTTCCTGTTATGGTTACACTTGGTTTTGGTATGTTTAGTATTGCTAGTTTCAATTATGATGAAACCTCCAAAACAGACCGATATATTAGAAGCCTACCAATTAGCCTAAAAGAAATCGTTTTATCAAAATACTATTTGGCAGTTGGTTGCACAATAATAGGAGCACTCATTGGAATACCAATAACCATTATTCTTTCGGCACTTTTTACAAAAGGAGAAATTTTTATAAACCTATCCAATATCCTATTTATATCTTTAGGTGGAATACTAGGACTTAGTATTGTAGAAGCCATACAGATACCTTGCATCTATAAATTCGGAGCCGAAAAAGCCAGAATGCAAATTTTTATTATTATGGTAGTATTATTGGTTATGCTAGCACTTTTAACAGGAGGAATTCTCTATTGGTTAGAAAGATGGTCGATTGATATAAATAGCTTAAAACCATTTATTCCTTTTGTATTAGTTGCATTAATCATACTGGTTTATCATAGTTCCTATAAGATAGCTTATGGAATTTATGAGAAGAAAGAGTTTTAATATTTATTAAGAAAAGGGAAAAAAGTTAACTCATATTGAGGTAGCTTTTTTCCTTTTTAGAAGTTTTCACTTAAATCCATATGAGGGTGTGATCATCATGTGTACTTACATGTTTCACAGACACATTCATTTCCTTAAATACTTCAGAAACTTCTATTTCTGTTGCTGAACAACGCATATACAGCATTGTTATTTTAGAAGCAAGATATTTACCGTTTCCATTATAATCTGGAGAATAAGTATCAATACCTTGAAAGTCAGAAGCGATCCGTTTTAGTTCCTCACATAGTTCACTTGTACCACTTATTGAATGAATTGCATTGCATAATTCACCCCGTGTCATAATGCATATACCTCCTTGTAATTTATATAATAATTATAGATTCTACTTTACAGTTTGTCAAGTTTTTGGCTAGTTATACCAAGGACATCTAAAGTTATATAAACTATAAAAAGTGTGAAATTTATTTGACTTAAATCAATTTTGTGCAAAGTTAAAATTGATTATAATATTTTGATAAAAAATGCATAGAATATAATATATTTATTGTATTCATATTACTTGACAGCTACAACAAGAAAATAGTATAATAAATATAAGAAAATCGTGGTGTTTCACTACCATTTAAAAATGAGAAAGTTATAAATCGGGTGTTTCACAGCCTTTAATTGAGGAAGTTATAAATCGGGTGTTTCACAGCCTTTAAATGAGAAAGTTAAAATCAAGAGAAGGTATCTTAAGTGATAGCCTTCTCTTATTTTTGTAAAAGGAGAGGCAAATGAAGTTAAATTTATATAGTGTAAGTGATAAATACATAAACTATTTAAGACAATTTGATGATAAAATTTATGACAATAAAGAAGAAATAAGGACTCATGAAAGAAAATATTTAGGCGTTGTTTTAACTGTAAACGAATTCAATTATTATATTCCAATGTCTTCGCCTAAAAATTCAGATTATATTGATATTAGTAAAAAGATTATTAGAAAAGATACTAAAACGATAATAAGAATTTATGAAGGTAATCGTTTATATGGGACTTTAAGAATAAGTAATATGATACCTGTTCCTATAACAGAACTAGAACCATATATGGTATCAAATGAAACTGATTTAAAATATAAGGAAGTAATACTTGGAGAGTTAAGATATATCAATAACAATAGTAATAGGATTATAAAATATGCAAAAACAGTTTATAATCAGAAAATTAAGAATATGGACATAGGTTATATAAAAAATACAGTTGATTTTAAGTTATTGGAAGAAAAACTAAAGGAATGGAATAAAGGAAAATAAGAAATTTTCATTTACATTTAACATAAAGTATGATATAATGTGCTAAATTTAGGCTAGAGAGCCTATTGTATTTTTTATGCAACTTAAACATTGTTTGTTAAAAGTTAGGAGGAGTCGAGATGAATTTACCTACTATAATTTTGTTCACAGTTACTGCAGTTATTGTTATTTCAACAATAACATTTATGAAAGCATTTATTCATGCTGTGGCTGAAGAAATACTTCCTGCTGTTGAAAAAGCTGCTGGAAAAGGTGAATATCCTCAAGTTAGTACTTTAAAGATGGAAAAAACAAGAAACATATTTTAAAGCAATACTAAAAATTATCCTTTTATGATATAGGAGGATAATTTTTAGTATTTTTAGCATTGAACTACAATACTATTGGTTTTTTTCGAGTGCGCCAACGTCGTCTTAATCCTAATCCATAGCCATTTCTTAATGAATATTCACTAAGAGTATCCCTTTGGACGTAGGGCGGTTGACTTAAATGCCTTGCTGGAAAAGTGTCAATTATTCTTTTTTTCATACTCAACCCTTTCTACTAAAACTTTACTATAAGTTTCCTAGAATAATACCATATTTATATTAAAAAGTAAATACAGTAGGGAATAAGGCAAATAGACAATACTATTTTAATAAATCTAAAATATCTTACAATAAAAAATAGCATAAATATAAAATATAATTATTTCATTTTGTGCAAAGTCAATTTATAATATAAATTTTTAAAAAACGAACACTTGTTATATTTTGTTTTTTATATATAAAATTAGTAATTTGTATTAATATTTTAAAATTTACTCTTGTTCTTTATAATACATATATTAATAAAATATTTTATATTTATGAAGCTCTAAAATCGTTTTTAAGACATTTTTATATCTAATCAATAAAATTTGACTTTATACGAATATTTTAAATATAGTATTATATATAATAGAAATTTACTAAACTGCTATAAATTGCTGATTATAAGTAGTTCTCTATTAAAATAGCTAAAAAAGTGCAAAAAAACGAAGCACGAGAATCGATTTTAAGCCGTTTTTAAAAATTAGGCATATAGTTTGTTGTCTATAAAAATGGTGTAATTATTGAAATATAAGGATTTTGCGAAATTTAGAAAAAATTATTAAAAATACTTATGAAAAATTATATAAGTAATAATATAAATATATGATAATAATAAAACCAGGTATAACTAAAAATAAATGAAGCTCCAGAATCAATTTTTTAGTAATGAATATAAGTTTATTGTTTAAAAATAAGCTTGAGAGTAGCTAATATAAAGGAATAGCAAGATTTACGAAGATAGAACCATATTACATAGTTCTATTTTTAATCCTATCTCATTTTGCACAAAACTTTGATTTTGTGCAAAGAAGGCTTTATATGAATTTTTGTAAAGACCTATACTCTTGACCACTCTCTGAACCTTGATTTTGTGCAATGTAGTCTATCTATAATTCTTCTCTTTTTTTAGTACAATAATGATAAAAGCATCTCCAATTACCACATTTTTCGCAATTATAACCACACTTTTTGGCCTCTTTTTCTGAAATTCTATTAGTAATAAAAATATCGTACAAACACATTAAAATAGAACCAAAAACTAAAATTAAAAAAAACTTAAAATCCATTATACAAAAACCTCCTATATAAATCTTTGTCGTGATCTATATTCCTTGCCACCGCCTATAAAATAATGAAATATAACTTGTCTAAAAACATCAGTTGCAGGACTTCCTCTAAATCTTATTTGTTGACCGCCTTCGTACAGCTTAGAAATCTTTTCCTTATATCTTCTTGTTAGCATATTAAAGTCGAATCCACTTTCAAGTGCATAAATAATTGCAAGAAGTGTTTTATCTTCGTAATCACTTAAACTATAGATGTATTTATTTATATACAAACAAGGAAATATATCATCAGCAATATTAAAAAGCTTTATTTTTGAAACTGGGAAGTCATCAAATTCTTTTGTTACCTCAATACGCGTTAAATCTCCAGCAATATCTAAATGACTCTCTTTTTTCTTATTATAAATCTTTACACGTTTATCCCCCTTACCAATATAAATCGTTTTATCATCAAAACCATTTGAAACAAGTTTTACACTTTTCTTTCGACCTTTATCATATACAATATCCAAAATAGATACAGGAATATCACAAGCTATATCGCAACTCTTAATTAACCACTCTCTCCCAAACTTAAACATATACATTAAAATCTTATTGTCCTTTAGTTTGTTAGGGTTAAATTCTATTGTCAAGTTATATTCCGTTATATCCTCAGCACGTCTCTCCGTATTATGCATAAAACCAAACCAAAAAGATTGCCCTTCCTCTATCTCAATATTATAGTTATAAAAAAAGCTTTCCAAACGTGCAGAAGTATATTTTGCTTTTACAAAAGGTTCCCAACAAGTATCAAATCTAAACTGTATCTCACTAAAATCTTGAAAACTTATATACGTTTTTAATCGCAACATATCTATCGAGTATGTTACATTAAACATTTCGCGACTTTCAAAATACATAAATATCACCCCATTTTTTTATATGATATTTACACAATTTATCGGTTTACATAGTATGTATATCAGTAATTAGTTTACCAAAACTAAAAAACCATTGTGGCTCCATTTATTGAAGTAATTTATTTTTTGATTTTGCGTGTAATATATTACACAAGTGACCGCTTGTTAGATATTGCGGTCTTTTTTTGTCGTTATGTTAATCAAGCAGTAAATCAAATCTTCCTTTTTTATATTCCAGCAAAACTCTTTCGACATGTTTTCTTGACTGTTCTAAATTTATTTTTTTTCTTATAAAGGTAAAAGGAGCGTATCGCCTAATGCTTAAATTACTCTTATTTATATAATCTCTATATCTTTTAGAGATTGTCATTATCGATATTCCTTTTTTGTATAATTCAACTATATTTTTATCAGTCATATATTCACTTCCTTTGTCTCAAACGGCGACGCCTTGCTCCCAGGGGGGCTATCCCCCTTCTTCGCTTCGCTCAGCCCCCGCATATCGGGGTCTTTCTTTGTAGTAATTGGCATATAGAAACGTATGTGCATAATTTGTGCATTATTTTAGTTTGAGGATATAGGTAGTTTGTGGTATATCCAAATAGTAACTTTATACAATCGAGAGAACACATATAAAGCTATTGCAGCAGTAGCAACAACCTTTAGCGTTACTGGTCGAATAAAAAATCCTACAAAATTTAAATTATTAAAAATTAAATCAATATATGTAGTTATAGCGTCTTTTATTTCCTGTGGTGCTTGTGGAAGGTTTATCCAAGCGAATAACAATTTTAAAACACCAGATATTAAGTTAATAAGTGCTTCTACAATCATAATTAATTACCCCCATGCTCAGATTTATAGCGATTTTTATTATTTTGGTAACGTTCATATTTTGAATAACTACGTTCGTCAGAGGTCATATCTCCTATAACTTCATCAGAGAAACGACCACCAAATATCTCAGTGAATGTGTTTTTAGCAAGATTTACTAACATAAGACTAAATATTACATCTACTACTACCAAATAAATATTGTGTATCATTTTTAAGGTATCATTTGTTAATAAGCTATTAAAATCATAAGTAAAGGCACCAATTAATTTGACACCCATAAATTTCATTTCTGGAATATTCAGAACAGCACCAGAAGAAGCCATACCATCACATGCACCAACGAATCTAGTCAAGAAGTCAATAACAACTTCAAAAGGGTAATACAAAATACCAAACCTATCACCGGAAGTATTCGTTTAAATCAGCGAGCCAATTATTAAAAAAATTGTCGCTTGGAATAAACAAAGATTTTAGAGCATTTAACAACAATTCAATAAGTTTATATGCAAAAAAGTTTTCCGAAAAGGGATTTAAAATATTTAATATATCCCCTATTTTTTGGAATATGTTTTTGTTTGTCTCATTCGATTCCTTAATAGCTTCCTGCGTTTTATTGTTACTCTCGATTATTTTATCTGTAGACTGTTCAAACTCTACTTTTAATTCCCCGAAACCTTTATTAATATCGTCTTGTAGTTTATCAGTCGAGGTAATACTACCAATCGTAACATATACCTCAACAAATTTCGGGAATTGTATCAAATCGTTATCTTCTTCAAAATATTCTAAAATAAAAGCAAACTTATCGCCTTTTTGAAAATTATACATATCTTGATATGGCACCTCATACCAAAATTCTTGAAGTACTCCAGAACTATTTAAAACCTCTTTATAATACTTACTATCATATTTTAATTGTGTTTCAAAAACTTTTTTGTCTTTATCGTGGTTATCATCAAAAATCTGGTTCACAAAAAAACGCATAGAACGGTTTGCTGGAACATCACCGAGGGAATATTAAACAATATCCTCCCACCAAATTTGATATGCTTTCCTCATCTTCGCCAAATTTTGGAGCGTTAAACGAAACAGGTTCATACCACAAGTCACTACTAGAACCGTTATAATAAATTTTTGAATTTGAAAATATAGGATATTTCCCATTTTTTTGACGAATGTTACTACTAACAACACCATTCAAAACTTTACTTAATAAAACATTAAAATTATTTATATTAAAACTATGCTGATAATAATTTAAACTTCTATCACTTCTCAAAACCCAGTTACCAGAAGCATCAAAAAAATGGAATCGTACATCAACATCATTAAAAAATATACAATCCACATTTTGCATACCATCCCCCTCAAAATATTTAACAATATGATAGTCATATTGCGAATATTGAGGTAAACTTTTCACATAATCAACAATATTTTGTTCAAATTCTCCTACATCAGAAGAACTTGCATGTACTTCACTAACTACAAATAAATTAAAAATCAGTAAAAATAAAGCCAAAATAGGCAATATTTTATGCGTTAAGTGTTTCTTAATCAAAAAACACACCCCCTATTTTCATTTCATACGTAAAATAGAACGTAAAAAACTAAATAACAAAAACGAACAAATTAGAACAACAACAACAATACCAAAACAATCAGTTTCATAATTAGTAGAACCAGATTTTATAATATCAGGATTCAATACGTAAGTTTCTTCAGAATAACCTAAAATAGAATTCGTATAAACAAATTCTGCTACATTTACACTAATTGTTGCATTGAAGTTATTATCAGCTAAAACTACGCGAGGAGTATTATACGAAGTATTGTAAGAACGTGACGAACTATCTATATATATTTTTAATCCGTTTTCAATACTAAAAATATTCTGGTCTATTGCTTTTATTTTTGATTTTGAGAAGTAAACACATACATCATAGTCATTATTGTTCTCTGTAACTGTATGAGCCAAATAATAGCCATATCCTTTTAATTTATATGTACTTATGAGACCTTTTAAATACTCACTCTCCAAACTACTTAGCATAATACTACCTCTTTTCTTAAAATCTAATGCTTAGGTCGGTCGCTTCCGCGACACGACCATAAGCATTTATACTTTGCGATTATATACATCAAATTCTTGTTTTCTTACTTGATTAGCAACTTTATTTTTATATACTTTTTCTGCAATCCAACCTACTACATTCAAAATAATTGCTAAACCTAAAACAACAAAAAATGCAACTTTTACCATAACTATCCCCCCCTACATATCAATTCTTCTATTTAAAATCATATCAAGAGCGAAATTGCACATCTTTGCAGACAATCCAAAAATTAAGGCAATCGGAAAACAAAAACCAATCAAACTCGACACTTGACCTAAAATAACAGAATAGTCCATAATAGACCCTCCTTTAATAAATATTTTGTCCAGAAACACCCTTCCAGTCTTCTCTATAACGTCTCATCTTTTTATATGTATCATAACTTTTATAAATTTCTGGCGCATGAAACCACCAGCTTTTTTTGCGAATATCCATTTGTATATGCCCGTCCTTTTCTCGAATTGTCGTACCGTCAATCAATTTGTTAAATTGAATACAATTAAAAAAGTTTTGACATATTACAAGATTTTTTACCTGTTCCCTTAACGGTTTTGCTAATCTCATAAACTGTTGCGAAGTTCCTACAATATGCTTACGTTGTTTTCTTTGCTGCGAAACCTCAACCATGACTTCGATAGGTATATTTTTACTTTCCAAACTATTAAACTCAAGATGTATCTCATCAATCAAATAAATAACACCTTCATATCCATTCTCAACATTTGTTAAACAATCAATTCCAGTATATTCAATAACTTCTACAAGTGGGTTTAAACCTTTTATATCAACATTTGTAACCAATTTACATTTTGGATACTGCCAAGTCAAATCGATTACATATTGAACAGCACTTAAAGTTTTTCCCGCACCTTGTGGGCCACAAAAAACAATAAGACCGTCTGGATCAAAATATGTGGGATGTCGTTTCTTAAAGTTTTTCTTATATTTCCATGTACGAAATAAATTCAATGGGTTTTTTGAACCATTCAAACTTGACATACTTATCATAAAATACCCCCAAGCTGATTTAAGCTTTTATCATAACAATCGTCAACATATTTTAGCGTGAAGTCAATATACCTTAAAACACTTAATTCATTTTTTGAAACCTCATCATCTTCGTTATATTTTATAAAGTCTTCTACTTTCTTGATTCTCTCTGCAATATAATCCAAAGCTTCCGAGTTATATTGAATCGAAATTAACAAACTATTTTTTAAATCCATATTACTAACTTCTTCTCTTTTTCTCATACTCAACCAACTCCCCCAACTCTTTTATTCTAGCAATTTTAACTTCTATAGAAGCAGTATAAATCCAACAACAAACAAGAATAACAAACGATATACTAAAAACTCCTAAAAATATAATACCAATAACTTGACCAATAATTTCAAACATTAATTAACACCCCCTAAATTTTAAAATAGCGGTAAGGCAATGGGAACCTTACCGCAGGAAACTACACAGTGATATGACCGCCCATAACAGCACTTCTAAAGATTTTAATTACTTTGCGTAATCCAAACCACATGAATACGAATGGAATACCAAACGCAATCACGGAAGCCACTAAAGTGATGATTTGTGCAGGTGTTACTGCACCTGTTAGACTAGTAATCACTGGACTAAAATCTAGAGTATTCATTAATCAATGCACCCCCTAATCTTCTACATATTTTCAATAACAAAGAGGAACTTTTTTATTGAATTTATTTATTGTTACTGCTGACTAAGTCAACAGGTACAACCGTAATTCGATTACCGTAAAAATTAATATCGCATATTAATTCAATTTCGGTATAACATTCTAGTTTTTCCAATTTTTGAACAAGAAGCATATTATCCTTAGATACCTTTAATCTTCTTTCATAAATTCCTTTTTCGGTTTTTTCGTCAAGTTTTAATTGATAACTTTCATCATACTTAACATTTCTACCCTGGGCATCTGTAAATTCTCCCCCATCTCTTTTCTCAATTCCTTTAAATACAAATTTTCCTTGACTTCTCATAATAAATTCTCCTTTTTCTTATTTTTTTCGGTGTACCAATGGTTTTACATTTTTGTTATAATCTTCTTGAGTCTTAAAAAACTTACACCCTCTACAATCAGCATTTTGTAAAGCCCTACAATTAACCGTACCGTGTGAATTTTTCCAATAACCAAAACAATCCGTTCTACATATCCCCATTTTTATACACTCCTTTTTTTGTACCCCATTTGGAGTACAAAAACATAATAACCCATATGGAGTAATTTGTCAACCCCATATGGAGTATTTTTGTATAATTATTTAAGAGGTGGTTTTAAAATGGAAACAAGACTTAGAGAACTAAGAGAAGACTTAGATTTAACACAAAAAGAATGTGCAGAAATAGCGTACATTTCTAAAAACTCATACATAAGATACGAAAACAACGAAAGAATAGCACCACTTGACACAATAAAAGTATTTGCAGAATATTACAACGTATCAATCGACTACATAGCAAAAATAACGGACGTAAAAAAACCTTATCCACGCATAAAAAATAAAATTTGACATATACTTAATAATGTGCTATTATAATTATAGCAATTGCAAAGCAAGTCAAGTAAAAATTGCGACAAAAAAAAGACTAGGAAAACATGCAAATCCTAGTCTTTTTTGTTTTGCTACTCACTTAAATATTTCACAATTAAGTAAATTATTATAAGTTTTAACAAACTTAGCAAGTCTTTCAAAATAACGACCTCCTTCCTACCTTTAGGCGAAAGGCATTTACTAATATACAACATACTTCCTATTTTGTCAAATCCTGCTATATATTACATCTTTTATGAAAACAATATTACTTTTACCTTATTTCAAGACACTTTTTTCGACATTATGTAACAAAACCCCTAAAAACATTGCACAAAAATGTAATATGTTACATACCAAAAAGTAAAAACCTTAAAACAACTCAAATAGAAGTATAGATATATCAACGGTTTGTGACTAATTAAAATGTGTTTTTGTCACACTGACACAAGTCTTGCAACTTTGATTTTGCGCAAAGATATATTTTTATAAATCATAAGCAGAAAATTACTATCTATCCTTTTCTCTGCTCATCATTTATAAAAATATATCTTATCTCTATTTAAATTGTTTTAGGAAAAATTCCATTCTTGTTAAGAAATCTGCATTTGTTTTGGTTGAGGTTAGTTGTGCAATTAGTTGTTCGGTTACTTCAGATACTGACATAGCTGACATGGCTTTTCTTAATGCAAATACGGTTTCTTGTTCTTTTGGGTTTAGTAGTAGATCTTCGCGTCTGGTTCCAGATTTGTTGATGTCGATTGCTGGGAAAATTCGTTTTTCAGATAGTGAACGGTCTAGGTGTACTTCCATGTTACCAGTTCCTTTGAACTCTTCAAAAATAACTTCGTCCATTCTGCTTCCTGTTTCGATTAAGGCAGATGCCAGAATGGTTAAGCTTCCTCCATGTTCTATGTTTCTTGCTGCACCAAAGAATTTTTTTGGTTTGTGTAGTGCACTTGGGTCAAATCCTCCTGATAAGGTTCTTCCTGAAGATGGAATAACTAGGTTGTATGCTCTTGCTAATCTTGTAATACTATCTAATAAGATAACAACATCTTTCTTTTGCTCAGTTAGTCTTTTTGCACGTTCTAATACCATTTCTGCAACTTTTACATGGTGTTCTGGTAATTCATCAAAGGTAGAATAAATAACTTCTCCTTGAATGGAACGTTTCATATCGGTTACTTCTTCTGGTCTTTCATCAATTAACAATACAATTAATTCTACTTCTGGATTGTTTTTACTAATACTATTGGCGATTTTCTTTAAAAGGGTTGTTTTTCCTACTTTTGGTGGAGCAACGATCATTCCCCTTTGCCCTTTTCCAATTGGTGAAATTAAATCAATTAGACGCATAGCATATTCATTTGGTGTTGTTTCTAATCGTATTCTTTCTTGTGGATAGATTGGAATTAAGTCATCAAATCTGGTACGTCTATATGCCATTTCTGGTGCTTCTCCATTTACTTCTCCTACAAAGATAAGGGCTGGGAATTTTTCTCCTTCTTTTGGTTGGCGAGAAATTCCTTTAATACGGTCTCCTGTATCTAGGCGAAATCTTCTAATTTGAATTGGTGAAATATAGATGTCATTTGGAGTGGATAAGTAGTTATCTCCTCTTAAAAATCCATATCCATCAGGTAATACTTCTAAAATTCCTTCTGCAATTTGGTCTTCTTCGTTGGTGATTTTATAAGAAGAACCATCATTTTTGATTGTTTCTGTTTTTTCTATTTTAGGTAAATTAACTTCGTTTTCGTTCGATGATATTGTAGTTCCTTGTGTTTGTTTTAAAACTTCAATTAACTCTTCTTTTTTTAGTTTTGAAATGTTTTTAATTTCTTTTTCTTTTGCAATCTCTTTTAATTCAGTTAGTGACATATTTTCATATTCCATATATATTTTCTCTCCTTTAGTATTTTTTAACAACTATATTGTATCATACAATTACATTTAACACTAGTAAAATTTATATTTTATTTTCCATTTTGTTTTTTTGGAAATTGTTTAGAACTAAATTGATTAATAGAACAATAAATAAAGTACAATCCATAAAGTAACAGACTCTATGGATTATTTATTCTAATACCTACAATGATTTGTAAATGGCATCATCACTTACAAATCATTTGTTAACATCAATATAAACTCTTTCATTTGGTAAATACATGTCTAGTTTTTCACGAGCTAATTGCTCAATATATTCTGGTGAGCTAATGTTTTCTTTTATGGCAAGTAAACTTTTGTGATATTCTTCTTGCTTTTCAATTTTCTCTTTTAATGCTATTTGCTCACGGTTATGCTTATTTAATGATTTTTGTTGATTAATGAAAGTAATGGAAACATACAGCAAAATGCCAAGTACCAATAACTTTTTTGTTATCTTTTTTATTTTCATATGTATATAACACTCCAATTTTCTCGAAAACAGTACAAAATCCTTACGGAAATACCCTCTTTATATATTTTTCTACATAAAAGTTAAAATTCCCTTTTGGTTTGTTCTGTTTTTGTTGTTTTTTGTAATTTTTTTAAGTTTTTGATACTTTTTTTCAAAAAACTTCGTAGATTAATGCATATAAAAGAAATTGGTCGAAATAAGATTTTTCGTAAAATACCAAATACTATTTTTAATGGATAGGTAATGATATGGATTGTTTTTTCAATGATTGCTTTTAAAAATGTAACAATTTTGACACTGACATTCATAAAGAATTTGCTAATGGTTAACATGTAAAATAAAATCCCTAACAGAATTCCTAGAAAAATGTAAAAACGTATTTCGCCGGTTATTGTATATAAAAATAAAATATAATGTTATCATTCCTGCTATTATCCAAAAGAAAATATCTTCTATATAGGTAACAAAATCGGAGGTTTTGAAAGATTTTCGTAATACTCGAAAACAATCAAATAATAGTCCAATCATGACCCCATTTATCATAAATAATAAAAATGTATATGCTTGATTATTCAAGTTTCGTTCACCCTATTTTCTATTTAAAAATTTTTCCTAACAAATTACTTGATTTTTTTTCAGTATCTTTTTCGCTATATCCCATATTGTAAATATCACCTTCTACAACGACTTCTGAGGTATCAATACTAAGTTTATTAATTCGTAAGTCTTCCCCTTTTATGGTTAGTAATCCAAGTTCTGTTTCAATAATAACGATTTGGTCATCAAAACTTAAAACATCTAACACCCCAGAAACACTTAACTTTCCCCTATTCTCTAATACAAGGTTCTGTACAATATTATTTGTCATTCCTTTTCTCTCCTCTAACGTCATAACGCTTCCCCCCCCATTCATACTCTTAGCTTTTTTAATCTAAAATATATATATTCACAACTTGACCATACTAGAACCCCTTTTCTTTCAAATTTACAAAAAGGACACAAAAAGACTGTTCCTAAATAGAAACAGTCTTTTTCATAAATTTATTGTGTATTGCATTTAATGCAGTTTCTGCCACATTATGATTAACTAGAACCGAGATTTTTATTTCAGATGTGCTTATCATGTGCATGTTGATATTATTTTCGTATAAGGTTTCAAATAGGGTTGCTGCAACTCCTGGATTGTTTGCAATTCCAATTCCTACAATGGATACTTTCGACATTCCTCCCCAAGATTTAATTTCTTCTATATCAAATTCGCTTGCATGTTCATGTAAGATTTCTAATGTTTCTTCTAGGTCGTGTTCTTTTATAGTAAAGGATATATCTTTTGCAATATGTTCCCCAAACGCTTGCACAATAATATCTACATTAATATTGTTGTTTGCAAGTAAACGAAATATTTTATAGATTCGACCTATTTTATTGGTTTTTCC
The DNA here is from genome assembly GCA_022796855.1 of Clostridia bacterium. GTDB lineage: Bacteria > Bacillota > Clostridia > TANB77 > CAG-508 > RGIG8482. The sequence continues at coordinate 36,602 of JAAWJM010000002.1, forward strand.
AATGAGTGTGATTCTTGCAATATGGTCTTCTTTTGCTACTCCACTAATACATAAGTCTTCTAGGCATTCTTTGGAAGTAACTAGGGTTCCTCTACTTTCTTCTTCAAAAGTAGATTTCACATAGATTGGTATATTATATTTTTTTCCTATTTCGACACATCGATTGTGCAATACTTTTGCTCCAAGGCTTGCAAGTTCAAGCATTTCATCATAAGAAATTGTTTCAATTTTAGAAACATTTTTTATGATTCTTGGATCACCAGAAAAAATACCATCTACATCGGTATAAATATCGCATTTTTCAGCATTTAAGGTTGAGGCTAAAGCAACGGCAGTTGTATCCGAACCACCTCGTCCTAAGGTAGTAATATTCAAATCTTCATCTACCCCTTGAAAACCTGCAACAACAACAATTTTTCTTTTTGCTAAATCACTCTTTATACGGTCAATTGCAATCTCTTTTATTCTGGCATTTCCATTGATAGAATTTGTTATAATGGGAAGTTGCCAACCTGTATATGAAATTGCTTCATATCCTTGTTTTTGTAAACACATAGATAGTTTTGCAATCGTAATTTGTTCTCCCGTTGATACTAATACATCATGTTCTCTTTTATTTGGTGTACTTGTAATTTCAGCTTCTTCTTCAATTAATTTATCTGTGGTTTTTCCGCTGTGCTGATACAACAACTACAATATCATTTCCTTTTTCATATTCCTTTATAATATGACGACAGACTTTAAATAATTTATCTGTGTCTGCTACAGAACTCCCTCCAAATTTTTGTACTATGATTGCCATTTTAAGGCACCTTCTTTTTCTTAAAGTGTAGGTGATATTTAAATTTAAACATCGCCATACTATAGTATATTATGTATTTTGCGGAAAGTTTCGTAATTTTAGATAGCTTTCTATAAATTCGTTAATTTCCCCATCCATAACAGCTGTAACATTTCCGGTTTCATAATTGGTTCGATGGTCTTTTACCAAGGTATATGGGCAAAATACGTAGGAACGAATTTGACTTCCCCATGCAATTTCTTTTTGCTCTCCTTTTAAATCCGAGATTTCTTCTTTGTGTTCTTTTTCCTTTAAATCAAGTAATTTTGATTTTAGCATTTTCATGGCAGTTTCTTTATTTTGAATTTGTGAACGTTCGGTTTGGCAAGAAACGACGGTATTGGTTGGAAGATGTGTAATTCTTACTGCTGAATCGGTTTTATTAATATGTTGTCCGCCCTGCTCCGTGAGGCACGGTAAGTATCAATTCGTAGCTCTTCTGGGTTGATTTCAATATTAATGTCGTCTGTAATTTCCGGTAATACCTCTACAGAAGCAAAAGATGTGTGTCGTCTTCCTCCTGCATCAAAAGGAGAAATACGTACCAATCGATGAACACCAATTTCCGATTTTAAATAACCATATGCATTTTCGCCACTTACTAAAAAAGTAACACTCTTTATTCCTGCTTCTTCACCTTCTAAATAATCTAGTTCTTTTATATGGTAGCCATTGCTATTGGCAAAACGGGTATACATACGATATAGCATTTCTGCCCAATCCTGCGACTCGGTTCCACCTGCTCCTGGGTGCAAGGTAACAATAGCATTATTTCTATCATATTTTCCAGAAAGCAAAGTAGTAATTTCAAACTTTTCAAAATCATGTTTCAATAATTTTGTATTTTTCAATAAGTCTTTCCCAAGCTCCTCATCTTCCTCTAATAAAAGTAATTCATTTAACTCCTCTAAATTAGCAATTTCTCCTTTTATCCTAGAAAAACTTTCATACTTCCCTTTCAAAGTCTTCAATTCTTGCAAAACAACAGAAGATGTTTTATTATCATTCCAAAACCCCTCTTGCATTGTTTTACTTTCCAACTCCTCTATTTTCTTCGCCATACTAGCAAGGTCAAAGAGACTCACCCATACTTTCTATTCTTTTAGAAAGTTCCATTAATTCTCGTTTGTTATCCTCTAACTCAATCACGTATCTCATCTCCTCTTATGGTATTGTATATTAGTTTTTTTGTAATGTCAAATGGAAGTGGACAGCAGATTTTGGAATATCCCCTAAATCTTACTGTCCACACTGGATTACTTAAAAAATACGTAGTTGTCAATGAACCATTGCAAGTCTCCACTTGTTTCCTCTTCGAAAAATTCGCCATTCAATTTAGTAACAACATAAACATTGCCGTTTTCATCGAGTTTAGCAAAGTATGTAACATCGATGTTTTCAAGAATTCTCTTGCATTTTTCTAAACTCTTTTTGGCATCCTCATAGTACATTCTATTAGAGTTGTAGTATACATATGGCGAAAATTTCACTTCTGTAAACTCTGTCTTCGAAAGCAAAGGGCTTAATTTTTCTTGGCACTTTTTACAATGTTTACGCCAGCTACTGTTAGCACAAGCTTCAGCCCAAATCCAAAGATTAAATATTCCTAATATAATACACACAAGCCCCCCTGCCAACATTTCTTGTTTTAGTAGATACAAGCCAGGCCCTATAAAAAGAAGTGCAATTATTAAGAATACTATAATCAGTGACCTTAACTTCTTGTCGCTTAAACCATTTAGTTTATCCCGTATTTTTTTTTGCATCAATCCACCTCCATTAGTATACAACTTGATTGTCTGTTACTTGAACATTATATAACTTTTTATAAGTTATGTCAATTTCAAATTGTATTTTTCCTCCATTTCCGCACAAAAATCTTTCATTGTTTGATAATTTCCTTCATCGACATCTTTTAATGCTTGGTAAATTTTGGTCAAAAAATCTTGTTTAAATTCTTCTAAGGTAGCATAATGCATATCAAAATATTGGGTTACAAGTTGATTAATTTTATTGTCTTCTATCTCTTGTTTTGTTTTTATCATATTTTCATATGCTTCATCACTTAAAATAACTAAATCATTACCGCCATTTTTGGTAATATACATTGGTTCTTTTGTTTCGTGGCAAATTCTTGAAATTTCATTATAATTATTTCTTAAATCTGCACATGGTCTAATTAATGGCATAAAAACACCTCCATTGTTATTATAGTCAAATTATATTAAAATTATGATATGATTGCAAGAGTTTTTCATACTTATTTTTACAAGGTCAGGCACTTTTTTGTTTTTGAAACATATAATCCTGTATAGTCAAATTTTTGGAGGTGCTTGTATGCTTGCCCTTACTCTATCAGGATTTTTCGCTTTTTTGAAAAGTGCTATTTTTGTAGTTGGATATATACAAAGTAGTAATTTGTTTCCAGAGCCATTGTCTAGTGAGGAAGAAAAGAATTGTATTGAAAGAATGAAAAATGGTGATGATGAAGCTCGTAATATATTAATTGAAAGAAATTTACGACTAGTGGCTCATGTTAGTAAAAAATATGCCACTACCAATATTGACCAAGATGATTTGATTTCGATTGGTACAATTGGTTTAATTAAAGGAATTAATAGCTTTAATCCAGACAAAAATATTCGACTTGCTACCTATGTTGCAAGATGTATTGAAAATGAAATTTTAATGTTTTTACGTTCTAGTAAAAAGACAAAATCAGAAGTATACTTAAATGAACCGATTGGAAAAGATAAGGATGATAATGAAGTTACTTTAATGGATGTATTAGAAACAGATGAAAAATCGGTTGAAGAGGAAATTGACTTGAAAATGAAAGTAAAGAAACTCTATCAAAAAATGAAAGAAGTGTTAAAAGATAGAGAAAAAGCCATTCTCGAACTTCGCTTTGGATTAAACGGAGGAAAACCAAAAACACAAAATGAGATTGCAAGTATGATGGGGATTTCACGTTCCTATGTTTCAAGAATTGAAACCAAGGCAATTTGTAAGTTAAATAAGGAATTTCAAGAATGAGGAAAGCCCGGCAAATTCTGCCGGGCTGTGGCTTACTAAGGCCCCTTTATTTAAGGGGGCTGTCGCCGATAGGCGACTGGGGGTTCTTTACATACTCTATATATTCAATATTACTCTCCCTACTCCTCTTTACCATACACTCATATACCTTATTTCGTAAATCCTTTTGTTTGTCTTTTCTTCCTAATTTCTCATCTGCAAAAAATGGGCCATCAATGTAGGTTATAATTTTTACTTTATCTTTCTTTTTTCCATATGCTTGATAGGTATTTGTCATACAAAAAGTTGGTGTTCCGAAGTGTAATTGGATATTGGAATGATACGTCTTTGAAGGGTCTTATTTTTGTATAATATGGCCAGATGTGTGCTTCTGGATATATGGTAATGGACGATTTTTCTAAAATTCGTTTTTCGATGGCTTCTAGAAAATGTTTCATAGCGGTTTTGTTTCCGGGAACTGGTATGGCTCCTAGCATTTCGATGATAGTGCCTGAGCCTTTCATAGAAATGTTTTCTGGGTTTACGATAAAGAAGTTTCGTTTTGGGTAGTTGCCTATGCTTGGAATAAAGGTATCTGCAAATATTTGGGTATGGTTGGCATAGATGAAATACCCTTGATTACGATAGGGTTTTAGCTTTTCTTTTCCTATGTATTGTATATGAAACTTGATTTTGGCATACCCTACTTTGATTGGCATACTAAGCACATTTTGCAATAAATACGACATCATATTCCATATGGGATTTTTACGAAAGTACGGATACGTTTCATCTATTTTTCTTGGTATGATTTTTTTGGTAGAAAACTCATCGTTTAATTCATCTTGGTAATAGATTGTTTTTCTTTCCATTTATGAAACACCTATTTCTTCTTTTTTTGTGGTATATTCTAATGGTATATGATAAAACTCCTCATACACTTCTTTCCAAACTTGATAGTTTTTCTCTCTCATTGCTTGGATGTTCTTTTTTGCCATTGTATTTTTGCTAGGGTAAATTGGTTTCCCAATATGAACGGTATATTCTTGTATGTAAAATCCATTTTCATCAAGCCTGTCACTATCTTCCATTGTAATAAAGATTGGAAGAACTGGCACATGGTTTTTAACCGCCATATTATAGGCACCATCTTTTAATGGCTTTGGTTTTCTATAATTCCACCACATACTTTGTTCTGGATACATTAAAATAAAATCGCCTCTTTGTAGAATGGTATCTACTGCCTTTATAAATGCTTTCATTGTTTTTTTGTTTGAACTAAGTGGTAAGGTATCACAATTTCGAAACAAAAATCCATAAAATCCAGAGAAATTTGTGTAATTTCCTTCTCGAATTACTTTATATAGTGTTTTATTTTTGGCATGGTTTGTTCTTCGAAAAACGGTTTCAACTGTAAAGCAATCATATGGATTAAAGTGGTTACAGGTAATAATTGCCCCTGTTGATAGGTTACTTAAGTTTTCTAATCCTCTTATCTCTTTAATGACTAGTTTTTTATCTTTTAGTAATTCTTCTACAAATTTTTCGGCTAAACGATTGGCAAATATCGCTTTTAGTTTACTTGTGCTTTTGGTTTTTAAATAATCCACATGCTCGGGGGTTAAAGGAATGGTTGGTGGATCATCTTCTACATCGATATCAAATTTTCCTTCTCGCTCTAAGTTTTCAATTTTCTTTAAGATAGCCAAGCGTTCTTTGGATGGTTCGACTACTTGTTTGATTTCTTTTTTATGCATACGGTCATCTCCTACACAAGAGCTCTCTTTTTGTGCAAGAACTACTAATTTATCATACGCTTCTAAATCAATCTTTTTTTCTTCTTCGGAATAATTTGCTTTAATCTCATTAATTTCTTCTAAAAATTCCGTTTTTATGGCATATTCCCAAAAATATTCTTCATACAAAATATTTTCAAAATGCCATGGTTTATACGATAAATTGTAATGGATTAAATGTAATTTATCTCGTCTTACCGTATCTCCTCCAATTGGCATACGGTTCCATGTGTTTTCAAACAGGGTCACTCTTCCCTTACATAAATGGTTTAAGTAGTCTTGGTCTTGTGCCACAGAGAATTTGATGGTTTCTAGTAAATATAAGAATTTTTCTTGAAACTTAAAGTTTCGAAGTTCCTTTAAATTCATTAATAAAATTCCAGCATTAAAGTAGTTTTGGTAACGTACGACTCCTACTACTTTTTCGGCATATTCTTGAAATGTCTCAATGGTTTGAATAACGTCATCTGGTGCTGCTGCTACTAAATTGGTTCCCATTTCAGTATGAAATAATTCAGAAATATCGGACAATACAGCAATATCACTATCTAAATATAATACCTTGTCATATTCTGGGTATAATTCTGGAATGAATAAACGAAAATAGGTTGTTTTGGTATAATAATCTCTAGTATATAATTTATCTTTTACTTCATCAATATAGTAATTCACATCTACAAATTCGATATGAATATAATCTTTTTGGTATTTTTCAATCTTTTTCTTGTTTTCTTCTTGAATATTGGTATGTAATATTTTAATTTCATAATAATACTGTTTGGAAGCATGCTCAAACATCGATTGCAAAGCTACTGCTAGAAACGGTATGTATTTGTCATCAACTGCAAAAAAGATTGGTATTGTTTCTTGTTTCATTTTCTTTTTCCCCTTTTTCCTCTTCAAATTTTTGTTTTAATTTTACATATTCTTGTAAATCGTCTTCAAATGCGTAACATTTTAGTTCTCGATGGATATCATCAATTTGCCATTGTTTATAGTTTTCGGTATGTGGGTATGGTAATAGCATAAGCCTTTTACAAAAGTGACATATGATGGTATCTTCCCTTTTAAAACTAGATTGCTCATTGTATTTTCTTGGTAATAATAACTTTTGGGTAGTAGAACGATAAATTGCATCTTGGTCAGCAAATAACATCTTTTTGGTTTTGATGAGATGTCGTGCTTTTTCTAGTAATTTCGTTTCTTTTATTTTCTTTATATTGAGTAATAACATGCCTGCATTAATATAATCTGGCCAAATGAAAATAGAACCATATTTTTCTTTTACTGTTGCATATTCATAATTTGAAATATTGGTATGGTATAATTCAGAAATATCCCCTTTTGCCATCATATCGATATCCAAATACAGAATTTTATCTGGTATTTCTGGAATTACATCGGCAAATAAGCGAAGTAAAGTATATGGCGTACAATAGGCTCCTTCATTTTTGCACTTTCCAAACTCGGTTTCGTATAAATTGGTAATATCGATTCGAGTTACTTGATTTTCCGGATGCTTAGATTTGACCACTTTGTTTAAAAATTGAATTTGTTCTTCGGTAATACAGGTATATTCTGGTTTTATCCTAGAGACATCCATGGTAAGAATGTACCAATGGATGATTTCTTTGGTTTTGTTGGTAATGGATAAGCTTTGTGTAAGTGCTCCATCAAACACTTTCTCATTTCCACACAATAATATATTTATCATTTTTACTTCCCCTATTTTTAAGTTATTTCTAACTTATTTGACATTATAACCTATTCTTCAAATTTTTTCAACACTATCTTTGTTCCTTAATCTCTTTTCTTGTTGCTGTTACAGTTCTTTTGGTAAAATAATAAAATTCTTAAAACCCCCAGTCGCCTATGGCGACAGCCCCCTTAAGTAAAGGGGCCTTTTAATAGTCATTCCTTCAAAGCCTTTTTCTTGTCTCTAATTGTGTTTATTATTACAATGATTGAACTAATGATAACAAACAAATAGAAATTGATTCCTCGGTTTAATAGCATGGCACTTTTTAATAGGTCTTTCATAAAGATTGAACTGAAAATGGCAAGAAAGCCTCCTTCACTTACTCCAATTGCTCCCGGTGATGGAATACCAGATACTGTAGCGTATAATACCGATTGTAAAGTGATAATTTCAAAAGCATTGTGTCCTTGTAGTCCAAAAGAGCAATATACCCAGTAAGAAATACTATAAAATATAATATATTGTAAATAAGTGGTAAGAAGGGTTTTTATAATTAATTTTCCGTTCTTTTTTATATATTTTGCACTGCCTTGGTATTTGGTTAGTTCACTTTCAAAACGCTCTTGTTTTTCTTCGATGTTTTTTACTTTAAAAAAGGTTAGTATTCGAAGGGTAATTTGAATTATCCAATTGGTCATTCTTTTTGAAAAGATAGATATTAGTAGTAATGCTAGAGCGGTTAAGTTTAATGTTACCCCTAGAATTAGAAACCAGATAAGTACTGTGTTTAAATATTGGTAATTGAAAATAAGACTAAATAAAGCAATAGAAATGGTAACAATTTGAACACAGCTTAAATTGATTAATAGTGTTAATGTAGAATTAGCAATCGAAATGTTATCTTTGTGCATATAATAGACTTGCATTGGCTGTCCTCCACTTGCTGCTGGCGTAATGGAACTAAAGAAAAATCCAATAAACGCAATTTTCAAGGCTTTTGGAAAGGATAGATTTTCATTTAAAGTTCGTAGGGTTCTTCTAATATTAATCGCTTCACAAGAAAGATATAGTATCATACAAAGAACGGCAATCAAAATAAATTCCTTTTTGACACTAAATACGATATTTATGATTTCTGTAATATCTTGGTCTTTTAAAATGATGTAAAAAGTGATAATGATTAATATAAGAAATAAAATGAAATTTTTTACTAACTTTTTGGTTCTTTTCATAAACGTGCTTCCTTCCCCTCTCAATTATCTATTATCTTCCTTTTTGCTCATTTCGTCAACCACATTTTTCTTAAAATTTTATTAATACGTAAGAACCCCTAGTCCACGAAGAGGACTGGGGGTTCTTAATACTAATTTTATCATACTGTACATACAATTAAAAAGGGGGTTTTGCAAAGTGAGTGTTTGGTTTCGTTTTATGATTGGGATTTTGATTGGTGCTGGAGCTATTTTGCCCGGTATTAGTAGTGGGGTTTTGTGTGTTGTTTTTGGAATTTATGATAGGTTAATTGAAAGTGTATTGGGATTTTTTAAGGATATGAAGAAAAATACCTTATTTTTGTTTCCAATTGTAATTGGGGTGGCAATTGGAGTGGTTTTATTGGGGAATGTTTTAAAGATATTATTTGAAAGTTATCCATTTCAAACAAAGTGTGCTTTTTTGGGGTTAATATTAGGGTGCATTCCTAATTTATTTCATATTGCGAATTCCAAAAAAGGTTTCCGATTGCATTATATTGGTTATACTGTTTTATCTTTTATTTTTACACTTATTCTATTAGGTTTCGAAAATGCTCTACCAACAAATACAATGGCTACCACTTCAAACACATTATTTTTGGTTCTTAGCGGTTTTGTTATGTCTGCAGGGGTAGTTGTCCCCGGGGTTAGTAGTACGGTTTTATTAATGATTTTAGGAACCTATGAAACTTACCTAAATGCTATTTCTACGGTTAACTTGTCTATTCTATTCCCCATGGGAATTGGACTTACAATAGGGGGATTGCTATTTCTAAAATTAATCCAATTCCTACTAAAAACACATTTTTCAGAAACATATTATACGATTATAGGTTTTGTACTAGGTTCTACACTAATCCTAGTCCCTAGCCTAAAATTTAATATTACCAGTATTTTTTCCATTGCTATCCTTATTTTTTGTTTTTGGCTTGGAAAACAATTAGAAGCAAAAAGCGATTCCTAAGATTTCTCTTAAAGAATCGCTTTTTGCTTAGTACTGTGTACAATTTACACAGTAATGAAGTACTGACTTAACTCACAAGCCACAAGAAAAGAAATCCAGCCTAGCCATCTGCTGTTCCTGCCGTTTCGCCTTTTTTTCTTCCCATTTTGCAGGATTGTGCTGTTGCCGTTTGGCTTTTGCTGCTCTTTTTATCTGCCGAGCCTGTTCCTTTTTTGCCTTTTCTCTTTCTCTTTTCTTTTTTGACATTGTTTTACCTCATTCTTTCTACAAATTTATTGTAACAATGCTATTATAACACATTCCAATCCTTATGTCTACTTTTTTCGCCTTAAAATCCAGTCTTTTTTGACAGGAATTGGCACGTGAATTTTTACGGTTTGTCCTGCTTTTCCTGGGTTAACAAATTCAACTTCCTCGTCTGTTTCGGAATCCCATAACTGGTCAATCGTAAAACAGTACGACTCTAATTGGTTTGGAATTAGAATTTCTAACATATCTCCTATTTTTAAGCGGTTTTTCACCTCCATAACTGTTTTTTCTGGGTGATACGAAATAATTTTACCACCAAATTCATAGTCTGGATTATATTGTTTACCTTCATATTCTTGAAAATCTTTATTGTTTCTATCATTAAAATAAAAAGTCGTTAAACCTCTTGTTTTTACTTTTTCAAGTTCTTTTACATATTTGCTACCATCATAAGTTTCTGGAGCCTTTATATAATCATCAATTGCATTACGATAAGTATTAATAACCGATGCCAAATAGTATTCCGTTTTTAATCTTCCCTCAATTTTTAAGCTATCTACTCCCATTTCTATAATTTCTGGTAGTTCCTTTACTAAGCATAAATCTTTTGAAGAAAAAATATAAGTTCCTTTTTCATCATGCTCCACTGGCATTAGATTTCCCGGATTATTTACTTCTTCAGCATACACATTATATGCCCATCTACAACTTTGAGCACAGTCCCCTAAATTAGCACTCCTAGAAGCCAAAAAATCACTTAAAAAACATCGTCCTGAATAACCAAAACAAATTGCTCCATGAACAAAGATTTCGGTTTCTAATGGTATGGGAGTATGATTAATAATTTCTCGAATTTGTTCCCCATGCAATTCACGTGCTAAAATAACACGCTTTGCCCCATTTTTATACCAAAAGTTAGCACTATGAGCACTTACTACATTAGCTTGTGTGCTAATATGAATATCAATATCAGGAGCCTCTTGTTTTACAACATCGACAACTCCCCCATCTGCTACAATAATACCATCTGCTTTTAGTTCTTGTAACATTCTAGCTTGTTTACGAATTTCCTCATACATCGTATCCCAAGCATAAATGTTAATAGCAACATATACTTTTTTACCAATACTATGTGCATAATGAATCGTATTTGCTAAATCATCATCTTCCATTTCGGCACGACTTCTTAAAGACAAGGAGGAAGTTCCTGCATATACTGCATCTGCTCCATACAAAAATGCAATCTTTGCTTTTGAAAATGACCCTGCTGGGGCCAATAATTCTGGCTTTTTCATATTACTCTACCTCTTTTTATTCATTTTACGACACCATTATATCATGTTTATGTATCATATGGAAGAAAGTTTTTTATAAATTTCCTATCGTTTATTGTATTCAATACACTTTTCTTCTAATAATTTAAAATCACAGGTTCTTTTGGAAATTTTTGAGAATTCATTTTTAGACTTTTCGTGGTATAGTTTAGTTGCTTTATAAGAAATTGTATCAGCATTTTTTCGTAAAATAGCTAATTCAATTTGTAGAAAATAAATATATTTCTTTTTATCAGTGAAATTACAAAATTGTCGATAATTGTCAATTTCATCATACTTTAATGGTTTTGCATTTTTTGATTGTATTGGTATCATATTATTCAAATTTAATACCGATAAAAGTCGATTATTATTATCATAAAGTTTAACAATATCAATATCGTCTTTCATTTTTCTATACTTTTCAATTTTTTGGGGTTTATTTCCAACAGATGAAATTGGCACATAATAGTCAAAGTCATGAATTGTTAAAACAATTCCAATATATGGTTTTAATTTGTTACTATATTCACTGTATTGAACTCGACTATCGGCCTTTCTTAAATACTTTACATATTCTTTGTCTATAATATACCATTTTAAATTTTGTTTCATAAATAGTCCTCCTTTCACAAAAATAAAGTAGGAAGTTTTTGATAAAACCCCCCACTTGTTTTACAACTGTTTTGAACCGGATACAGGAAAACCGCTTTATATGACTGTTTTTGACTGGATACAGGAAAACCACTTTATATAACTGTTTTTAGCTGGATACAGGAAAACCACTTTTAATACATTTCTGTATCTCTTTTAGTATATTCATCATAGCATATTTTATTAAAGTTTTCAAGTTTTTTTCCAAAAAATAATTTACAATTATTTAGAAATTTGATATGATTTACCTATATTTTATGGGAGTTTTTTTATGGAGAAAGTTGATAAGAAAAGTACTCATTTAGTGAGTATTCGTTATATTTTATTATATTTTTTAATTTATGCTTTTATTGGTTGGCTACTGGAAACTGTTTATGCAATTGGAACATTAGGACATTTTGTTAAAAGAGGTTTCTTATATGGTCCTCTTTGCCCCATTTATGGCTGGGGTGCTGTTATCCTTGTTTGTATTTTACAAAAATACAAATCAAAACCATTAAAGTTATTTTTCTATTCTGCTATTGTCTTTTCTGTTTTTGAATATGTAGCAGGTTTTGCATTAGATGCGCTATTTTCTGACCGCTGGTGGGATTACACAAATGACTTTATGAATCTAAATGGACGAATTAGCCTTTTTTTCTCATTTGCTTGGGGAATTATTGCTCTTATTTTTATTCATTTTGTCCATCCTTTTATTGAGAAAATCGTAAAAAAAGTACTAAAAAAGATACCAGCTCATATACAAATTATCGTAATCAACCTTGCCTTTATTCTACTTTCTACTGATACCATATTATCTTGTATTCGATATTTAAAGTTGTTTTAACACACTAGCAATGCGAAAAATACTCGCATTGCTAGATTTTTATGTGGATATATGATATAATAGAGTTATGTAAAATATACAAAATTAGAAAGAAAAGGAGGCATAATATGCCAGCAGTAGTATCAGTTAATGATTTTCCGGACATTTGCGACCTAATTTACAAAGAAAAGGTATCAGTAGCAAATTTGAATGAGCTATATATTCAAGATCTTCGGAAAAAAGTATCCATGTCGTCATTAGACTCACTTGCATTATATGCAACTAAATTAAAAGAGCGAAGTAACATGTTACAGCCTAAAAAGTTAAAAGAATTGGAGCGTGATTTTTACTATTTCAAAGAATATATGCGGAAAAATTGTAAAATTCCTTTTTCAGTTAAGTATCGTCAAAAAGACTTTATTCGCTATAACGACAAAATTCGCTGTTTGCTGGTCAAAGGAGAATCCTTAGATAGAATACGCGATTTGCTTGGAATTCGTATTATTCTATCATCACCATCAAGAGATAATCTAAAATTTGTACAGCAATGCTATCAAATTTTAGAGCATGTTATTTATTTCTTTGTAGTAAAAAGGGGTGGCATTCCATTAAATGTAATTGATAAAGTTTTGCCAGATGAAGATTTCCATGCAACAGATCATCCAGAAATTGTTATCCCTAAAAAAGATTACTGGTCTCAAAAAGCATTTAGGGAATGTATTAAAGATTACATTATGTACCCTAGAGGAGAAGGCGGATATCAAAGTTTGCATATTGTTATTAAAATGAAAAACGATGTAACAGTTGAGTTCCAAATTCGTACTTTTGCAATGGATGTATCTGCAGAAGAAGGTAGTGCTTCTCACTCAAAATATGCCAAAAAACGCCATGAGAAAACAGATATTGTTTTAGATTACTCTAAAATACAATTACCTGGCTTCGTTTACTTGGTAGACCCAAAAGATAGTAAAAACAATAAAATTTATGATACAAGTGGTCTAACAAAGCATATCAACCCGTTCAACATTTTCTAAAATTTCTAATTAGCACCCTAGCTTGTTTTAGTAGGGTGCTTTTCTATTTTATTTTCTTTTGCTTACTGCAAGCCCATCTCCTACTTCTAAAATTTTTGTTTCTAAATTCGGATTTTCGTTTACTTCTTTTAAATATTCTCGTAGGTTTCTTACGGCAGTACGTTGTTTATGTTTGTTATAATCGCTCATAACATAGCCTTTATATAGCACATTATCAGCTAAAATAATTCCATCTTTATCTAATAGACGTAAGGCTTGGCTTAAGAAAAAAGGATATTTTCCTTTGGCTGCGTCAATAAAAATCATATCGTATTTTCCTTGAAAAGTTGGTAAGATTTCAACAGCATCACCAGAATATATCTGGATTTTCTCTTCCACCTCTGCCCTTTTAATATTTTCTTTTGCCTTTCGTACTCGTTCTTCTTCTCTTTCAATTGTATCAATTCTCCCATTTTCTTCTAAAAACTGTGAAAAGCAAATAGCTGAATACCCTACTGCTGTTCCTATTTCAAGAATATGTTTTAATTTACGATTTTTTAGTAATATTGCAATTTCTTTTAAGGTATCATCCATAATAATAGGAATATGCTCATTTAATGCTTCTTCTTTAATTTTTTTTAATTCTACTTCATTCATTTTCTATACACCTCTTGTATTTTATATCGTTTGTAATATGTTGTATTGAGTTTTCCGAAAGGTAGATTATTTTATCTTAATAATCTATAGCGAGCCGAATGTCTTATACATACGGCTCGTGTTTGCTTCTATTTCCTTTTTGCTCTTGCAGCAATTTCCCTGTCTTTACTGCTTAAAATTTTCTTCCTTAAACGAATGCTCTTTGGTGTTACTTCTACTAATTCATCATCTTCAATAAATTCAATCGCTTTTTCTAGTGAAAATTGAATTGGTGGTACTAAACGAAGGGCATCATCTGAACCAGAAGCTCTTGTATTGGTTAAATGTTTTTCTTTGCATACATTGATTGCTAAATCATCATTTCTTGAGTTTAACCCTACAATCATTCCTTCATATACTTCGGTTCCTGCTCCTATGAATAAATCACCTTTATCTTGTGCATTGTATAATCCATAGGTTACAGCTTTTCCTGGCTCAAAAGCTACAATGGTTCCACGTACACGAGATAATACCTCTCCTTTATATGGTTCATAACAATCAAATACGTGGCTCATAACACCAGTTCCTTTGGTATCCGTTAAGAATTCAGTTCGATAACCAATTAATCCTCTTGCTGGGATTTTAAATTCAATTTTGGTATGTCCATCTTCTGCTGGCTCCATATTAATCATTTCAGCTTTTCTTTGTCCTAGTTTTTCGATAACAGTTCCTATGGCATCATCTGGTACATTTACCGTTAAACGCTCAATTGGTTCGCATTTTTGACCATCAATTTCTTTTATAATTACTTTTGGACGAGATACTAATAATTCAAACCCTTCTCTTCTCATGTTTTCAATTAACACAGATAAATGTAGTTCTCCACGCCCAGAAACTTCAAAACTATCTGGTGAATCGGTTTCTTTTACACGTAGACTTACATTTCTTTCTAATTCTTTAAATAAACGGTCACGAATATGTCTTGAAGTAATAAATTGCCCTTCTTTTCCGGCAAATGGACCATTATTTACACTAAAAGTCATCGATACTGTTGGTTCATCAATATCCACAAAGTCAATTTTTTCTGGATGGTCGTAATCGCAAATGGTTTCTCCAATATTAATATCTGGAATTCCTGCGATGGCAATAATGTCACCAGCTTGTACTTCTTCTACTTCTACTCTTTTTAAGCCAACATGAGTATATAGTTTTGCAATTCTTCCATTAGTTACTTTGTCGTCTTTTTTACAAATAGATACTGGCATTCCTAATTTTACGGTTCCTCTTTCTACTCTACCAACGGCAATTCTTCCTACATAATCATCATAATCGATGTTTGAAACTAACATTTGCATGGTTCCACCGATGTCACATGCTGGTGGATTAATGGTATTGATAATGGTTTCAAATAAACAATTCAAATCGGTAGTTTCTTGTTCTAAATTCATTTTACCAATTCCGTTTTTGGCTGATGCATATACCACTGGAAAATCTAATTGATCATCATTGGCATCAAGTTCAATAAATAGTTCGATAACTTGGTCAACCACTTTTTCAGGGTTTGCTCCTGGACGGTCTATTTTATTAATGACAACAATTGGTTTTAAGTTTAAAGCAAGTGATTTTTTTAGTACTTCTCTTGTTTGAGGCATTGGCCCTTCAAAAGCATCTACTAATAATAAAACACCATCAACGGTTTTTAATACCCTTTCTACTTCTCCACCAAAATCGGCATGACCTGGTGTATCGACAATATTTATTTTGATGTCTTTATACATAACAGATGTATTTTTAGAAAGAATGGTAATTCCTCTTTCTTTTTCAATATCATTGGAATCCATTACTCTTTCTGCTACTTGTTCATTTTCACGAAAGACATGGCTTTGTTTTAGTAGGGCGTCTACTAATGTGGTTTTTCCATGGTCTACGTGTGCAATAATTGCAATATTTCTTATTTTTTCATTATTCATGTGTAATTCTCCTTTTTTCTATTTTTGAAAGGTTGCATGAACTTGCAACCTTTTATTCTCATTTTAACTTTGCTATTATATAACAATTTGTATTATTTTGTCAATGGTTACACTAAGCAAAATTAGCTAACACATATAGATACAACTCAACCAAATACTAAAAATCAATATTTGGTTGAGTTGTTTTTAACTCCGAACGCTACTATCCTGGTAGTTCACTTGCGTTATATACTATTTTTGTAGCAGAAAAAATAAACACTATTCCCACAATGGTAAATATAAAGGGAATTTGTAATTCCGCACAGTCTTTCAGCCAAAACACAAGCGCTCCCAAAAATACGAAATTTCTAAGTATTTTCGATTTTTGTACTTGTACAATCACATATGGATTTCTGAGCATTACAGTGTGTATTTTAGATACCAATAAATCATTTAACGTGAAATATTGGACTGCAACAAGTATCATCCATACCCAGGTTCTACAGGCAATAATTAAACCTATCTCTAATCCCCCAAGAGCCCATACTATTATCCATGATACGAGTGCACCTGCCATCCCAATCCGCTGATAAATGTCTGCAAGTTTTACCAGATATTCTTGGTCTTGCCGTTTTTTTTCAGAATCGTTCATAGTTCTTTCCTCGAACAAATATATTTCGAGTACTTCCTCCTTCTTATTTAATATCTATATTATATCACATTTTATGTATAGTTTCAACTTTTCGAAAACCTATATAACTAACCACTGCTAATTTCTATTTTGTCAACTCCATTATGGAATCCATGATTAATTTGCTTACTTCTTCTAGGGCTTGTTTTTCGGTTTCTTTGTTTTTATACATTTCGGTATATTGTGATAAGTCTAGTGGTTTTCCATATACGATTTTTACTTTTTGGAATTTTTTTAGTCCACCTGATATTCCTACTGGAATAACTCTTGTGTTGGTTCTTAGTGCGAAAAAGGCTGCTCCGTCTTTTACTTTTTCTCCTTTTTCTAGTCCATTTCTGGTTCCTTCTGGGAAAAGTGCAATACTTTCTCCTTCTTTTAGGGCTTTTAGTGTGGTTTTAAGTGCTGTTACGTCCTTGGAGTCTCTTTTTACGTAGATACCATCAAATACCACTCCTAAGAAAGCAAAAAATGGATTTTTTCTTAGGTCTTCTTTTGCCATAAAACGAATATGCCTACCAACGGTTGCTACCATTAGTGGTGGGTCAAGATAGTTTCTGTGGTTTCCACAAAAGATAAAGTTTTCGCCTTTCGGTATGTTTTCTTTTCCGATAATTTGAGCTCTATGAACAATTTTACAATAAAGGTAAATAGCTCCTCTTACAATTGCTCTTGCTATTTTTTTCAAAAATAATTTCATGGTTTTTGTATCCTTTCTGGCTTTGTTATTTCTTTAAATGGACATATTTTTCTTAAGAACCCCCAGTCAGCTAACGCTGACAGCCCCCTTGTTAAAGGGGCTGTCTTGCAACGCTCCGTAAGGCTTGTTAAATTTAATATATTCATATAAATATCATCTTCCTAATATGCTTTTTACACATTTGTACTTATTCATTACATACAAACTTCGAAGCACTCACAGGAAAGCCCCTTTAACAAGGGGGGCTGTCGCGGAGCGACTGGGGGTTCTTAAAAAATAGTTCAATCCTCTAAACGGTTTTTCATTTTTTCTTCAATAATCTTATATACGACATTCGCACATTCTTCTACACTCATATTGGTGCCATCAATATATATGGCATCTTCTGCTTTTTTTAATGGTGCAAGTTCTCGTGTTGAATCTAGTTTATCTCTCTTTTTTACACTTTCTAAAACTTCTTCATATGACATATGGATTCCTTTTTCTTCGTTTTGTCTTACACGTCTTCTTGCTCTTTCTTCAGAAGAGGCATCTAAGTATATTTTTACATTGGCATTCGGAAATACAGTGGTTCCAATATCTCGTCCTTCCATAACAACATTTTGTCCTTTGGCTAAGTTTCTTTGTAACTCCAATAATTTACTACGTACTATTTTCAAAGAAGAAACACCTGAAATAAAAGCATTTACTTCTGGGGTTCGAATTTTAGAGGTAACATCTTCCCCATTTAGAAAAACCTCCAATTCTCCATTTTCTTCTTTTAACTCAATTTGTATATCGCTTAATAACGCTTGTATTTTTTCTTCTTCCTCAAGGGCAATGTTTTGTTGTAACATAGCAAGTGTAACACAACGAAACATTGCTCCTGTATCTACATTTAACAATCCAAATTTCTCAGAAACCAATTTTGCAATCGTTCCTTTTCCAGTTCCTGCCGGACCATCAATTGCAACTATAAATGACATTTTTATTCCTCCTTTTTTACTGGTACTTCAATTCCTTTTATGACAACATCTATTTTTTGAACATTCATGGCGGTTAGTTGTTCAATTTCTTTTTTTACTTTTTGCTTAAATTCTTGTACACTGGTAATTAAGTTATAGCCATAGCAAATAATGACTTCTAAATAAATATAGGGACCATCGCTGTCCTTGTCTACCCTTGTTTTGGCAATTTTATAAATTGCTGGTGCCTTATTTGCCATGTATTGAATAATTTGCCTAAATACACTATCAGAAATGGTGAAATTTCCTAGGTAACTAAAGGTTGGTCTTATAATAGATTTTTCTGAAATATATGGTTTTGCTCCATTTCCTTTGGATTTAAATATTTGTAATGGGTCTAAAATGTAACCTGAAAAATCTTTTTTTAATTCAAAAGTAGGTACTGGTATAACATGTTTTCCTTCTGTTACACGAATACGCCTTGCTGTTTCCATTTCTTCTTTGGTAGCAATATCAGTAATGTAAATAAACTTTGAAATTTCTGGTAACTCTAAACTTGCAGCTATTTTTTTTACCATATTATCCGAAGTTCCTAAAATTAAAATTTTATCTGGTTTATGTTTTTTAATTGCTTTTATTACTTCATCTTTTTCGCCACCTTCAATAAAGAGAGCCTGTTTTACGGTTTCAATTTTGGTAGGTGCTTTTTTAGCAGAATTTCCTGCTATAATTTCATTATCTTTAATAAATAGCCCATCATCAATAAGATAACTAATTCCATATTCACTTGCTACTAGTCCTGCTCGGTAGCTTTTTCCTGTTCCCGAAGGACCTACAAATGCGTATACTGTTGTTTTGGCCTTTGGTTCTAGTACATGATTAATAAGCATCTTTAACCTCCTTATAATGTCTTGCTAAGTTTTGACAATTATGTTTTAATTATTATACCATTATATTCGTGAATTGGAAAGAAAATTTTGAAAGGAAAATAAAAATATGAATACTGTTATTGTATCTGGCGGAGAAATTCATCTTGACCTATTAAAAAATGTTTATGAAACTAAAAAACCACAAATTATTATTGCTGTTGATAAAGGTTTGGAGGCATTACATACCTTGCATATCATGCCAAATCATATTGTCGGCGATTTTGATTCTATTGATAAGACAATTTTGGAATATTACCAAAAGAATCCAAGGATTATACAACATAAATATAATCCAAAAAAAGATTATACCGATACCGATATTGCACTAAAACTCGCTATTAGCTTACTTTCTTCTCATATTACAATCATTGGTGCTCTTGGTAACCGTATGGACCATTCTCTTGCCAATATTCATATTTTAGTGAGTGCCTTAGAGTCACATATTCCTTGTGAAATAATCGATACCCATAATCGAATTTATTTAGTAAATGCATCTCATACCATAAAAAAAGAAGAGGCTTATGGAAAATACGTTTCCCTAATCCCTCTTACTTCTTCTGTTCAAGGCTTAACCTTAACAGGATTTCAATATCCTTTAAACAATGCCACCTTAACGTTTGGAAAAAGTTTAGGCGTTAGTAATGAACTTGTAGACAATATTGCTTCTATTCATTTAACAAATGGTATTTTGATTGTTATTGAAAGCAAAGATTAACCTATTGTTTGCAAGTTATTTCTCAAATGCGAAATAACTTGGCAAAGAAGATGATTAAAAACAACTTTCACGAAAACGACATTTTTATATCCTTATTTTTACACCAAAACGTATTTTTTTGCAATATCTATTTTTGGGGCTAAATAATTTTTTATCCTTTTAAAATTCCAAATCGTCTTTTGTATATTCTTCTGGTTTTAAGCCAAATCTTGTTCGCATATAATCCAAAACAACAATCATACTCGCTAATGCAAACAATCCAATTACTAGAAATGCATTTTCAACATCGAATACTTTTAACAATAATCCTCCTATAATTGAGAAAATGCTCGCTGCTATTCCTCCAATAAATTCGTATGAAAAAGTTATTTTGTTTCTCATTTCTTCTTTGGTAAAATTTTTCAAATATTTACTTTCTAATATATACCATATGGAGGTATTTATTTTTTGTACAGCATACAGCATTAATACAATCGGTATAATCATTTCACTTTTCCATATAATAGAAATTGCTCCTATTGCTATACACGCTCCTATATACATTAAGGATATAAAAGACAATGTTCTGTTTTTAAATTTTTTCTCTATTGGTCTTTTTAATGAAATGGCAATGCCACCAATCAAAGTAAGAATGGCAAATATCATGGAAAATTGTTCTTCTTGAATGCCTATATTTATAAGCAAGTCGCTATTATATGTATCTACAATTTCTATTACACTATAAAATACAATTTGAAATAGTACAAAAGCTTTCATTCTCTTTGATTTTAAAATAAATTTAAAGGAACTTTTTAAATCTTGTCCATATCCCTTTAAAACACCTTTTATTTTTATCTTTTCTTTTGTATCTTGTTTTACTTGATAGACATCTTTAAACCCAAACGATAAAATTGTGGAAATTACAATAAATCCTAAACATATTAGCATTGGTATGTAATTATTAATTACAAATAAATATCCTGCTATCAATGATGCAATTCCATCTAGTATATAATAGAAACTTCCTCCTTTTGCATCTAATTTTGAATAAAGTCCTTCTCCTCCTTTTGTTGAAACAGAGTCGTATAATAAATTAGATTCCGAAATCGTTTTCATATCATATCCCAAAGAAAATATTAAATCTGCTATTATAATGCCAATTGCTCCTGGAATGCATAATAATGTTAACATATAAATAATCAGTAAAATATTGCCTAGTATGATGCTTTTTCTTTTTCCCAAAAAGTCGGTAAGTGCAACTGCTGGTATTTGCATTGCAATTCTAAATAATAAATAAAAACCATTTATAATTAGTATTTCCGAAGCTGTTACTTTTTTGGTAATTGTATAAAATAAAAATTCAATTGAATAGAAGAATAATAAATCCCATGAGAACATTTTATATATTGGATAAAGTTTTGCATTATTTCTTCTCATTTTACTTAATTTTAAACTATCTTCCATATCTATGTTTCTTCCTTTTTCCATTTGAACTACCGAGAAATCCTCGGTAATTGGACTATTCCATTTGATAAATATCACATGCATTCATTCTTTGTATGTGTTCATAGCCTGTTACATTTAGTGTTTCTGATATTTCTTTTAAGTAGGTTTCGTGTTCAAGTCCTTCATTGATGATGACAAAGAAGCCATTTTTGAAATTGATGTTTGTAAATATCTCTTTTAGTTTTTCTTTGGAAAACTCTTCTTTATCCATAATATACGATTGGTCACTTATTGTAAATAGATATAAATCATCTAAAAAACGATTTTGTTCTTTGTTAAATATGTATAAAACTGGCTTATCTTGTTCTTGCTCTATTTTTGTAACAATCTCTTTTTTGTCTTTGTATAAGTAATAGAAAGGAATATCTAGTTTTATGATACTTGGTAAAATTAGCATAACCACAAATATAGCAGATAAAATATAGTATGTATTTTTCTTTGAAAATACTTTTTCTAGTAGTACTTTTAATAGGTAAAATCCTCCAATTACCAGAAGTGGGCATACTGGCATAATGTACCTAAGTTCTTGGTATGGTGAAACAAGTGCTACCATTGTAAAATAGATAACAGAAGGAATAAACATTAACCAAAATTCTTTATTTTCAAACTTGATACTAAGTTTCTTATTTTTTATAAAGTGATATACTACTACTGCAACACTAACTAATACCATAAATAGTAATATTCCATTAAAGACATTATCGCAAAGAATGTTACAATAAGTTCTAAAGGAATTCCACATTTGATTTATATTCGTCAAACTAGAAATTGTCCCAGTTCCTCGATACCCCATAAACATATGAACAAACGAATATGGGAAAATGGCAAGTGAAATGATAGCAGAAATTATTATCATACTAACATAGCGAAGGATATTTTTTGTGTTTTTCTGTTTGATAAATTTTATTAGATACATTATAAACAAAATAAACAAGAACACAAGGTAATAGTAATGTGTTAAAGAACCAATAATTATGGCAATCGACATTATCGCTAACTCTTTACATGAAAGTTTACCCTTGTTTGTATTTTTAATATGTAAGTATGCAATAATTAGCAAATTCAAAGCATTTAGTGCGTACATTCGAATAAAGATGGTGGTATCGATAGAAGCTAAGGTGAAACCATTTACCAATACCATAAATACGGCATAAATTTTGCTTTTGAATATTCGGTTGGCAATTAGGTATATGAAAATACTTGTTAGAATAAAGATAACAATATTTAAAACAATACCTGTCCATTTTGAAAAAGAGCCTATGGTAAAACTAGAAGCAATTCGTAATAACAAATAATAAAATGGTGGATGAACATCATTTTTCTGGTTTTCATATACAGGAGTAAGATCCATCGCTTCTTTGCTTGAAATAGATAAATAATCCTTATAATATTCGCTTTTATGCCATGTATTATAAAAATCTTCGTTGTCCATAATATCAATTTTGTCGTAATTCATTAATCCATATGAATAACCTTCATCAATATGAAGATATGCCTTCTCAAAACCATACTCGATACGAAGAAGAACTTGTAGTAGAATGATTACCACAAGTAGAACAAGCAATATTTTGTTTTGATTACGTTTCACAAATTCTTTTAATTTTTCCATTTCTTCTCTCCCCTACATAAATGACCTAAGTAATCGCCTTTGGCGATTACAAAAAATGGCTATGCGTTAGAATAAAATAGAGATATAGCAAAATATATCTCTATTTGTATTAGGCAACATCGTTTATTTTGATATCGCGTACGTGTTCAATTTTCTCCCAAGTGGTATCTTTTTTGAATAAGCATTTAAAGTTAATTAATAACCACGAGCCCAAAAATAGTGGGTAACAAATCAGTCCTTTTATCATTGGTTTAATTGGCTTTTTATCTAATAACATAATTAAAATTGCAGTTCCAATTGGTAGTAAGAAGGTTGGAATTAGGTATCTTAGGATATTGATGACAAGTTCTGTGGTATTAATTCCATTTCCTAAGTACATAATAAAGTTAATAGCAAGTAATACTAAGGTTAGTACGAACATTGGAATACTTCCAATAATATATAGGAAGCCATCAAAGTTCATAAGTGTTTTCTTTTCCTTGGTTGCAACTGCTAAGTCTTTGGTGTAGTTTTGGATACATTGTATATGTCCTACTGTCCATCTAGACCTTTGGGACCAACTTTGCTTAAAGCCTACTGGTTGTTCATCATATACAATAGCATCGGTTGCCCAACCTAGTTTCTTTCCTGCAATAATTCTTTTTAAAGAGAATTCAATATCTTCTGTTAAGGTTTTGGTATCCCAACCATGTGGTTTTACTACATCAAATTTTACCATAAATCCAGTTCCATTGATTAATGGTGATAAACCTAAATTGTATCTTGCTAAATGATAAAAACGGTTCATGGTCCAGTAAAAAATAGCATAACCTGCCGATACCCAACTATCGGTTGGATTTTTTATATCACGGTAACCTTGCACCACATCTTCTCCTTGGCAAAGTTTCTTATTCATATTTTTTATAAAGTTTTCGTCTACTATGTTATCTGCATCGAAAACACAAAACGCATCATATGGTGCATCTTCTTCTATTTTTTGATTTAAAAACCAATTTAGTGCATGACCTTTTGTTTTATTTTCTTCATCAAAACGTTCATATACAATGGCTCCTGCTGTTTTTGCAATTTGTGCTGTAGCATCTGTACAGTTATCGGCAATCACATAAATATCAAATAATTCTTTTGGATAGTTTTGTTTATTTAAACTTTCAACTAAGTTTTTTATTACCGATTCTTCATTATGTGCAGGAATAATTGCCATAAAACGGTTTTGTTTTTCTTCTAAAATTGGTTTATCCTTTAGTTTTACTAAAGAACAGATACTAACAATTAATTGGTATAACCAAAATATCGTTACCACCCACACTAATGCTTGTTGAATAATATATAGATATTCCATCTTTTTCCTCACTTTTATTACTTGTCTTTTTCTTATATAGTGTATTTTATTGCTTGTTATATTATACTATTGTTATTGATTTTTTTCAATGTTTCGGACAAAATTCATAATTTCTTAATGTTTTTATATGTTTTAATCTTCGAAGAACTCACAAGAAACCTCCTTTAACAAGGGAGGTGGCAGTCCGAAGGACTGACGGAGGGTTCTTAATACTTCTTTGAAGAACCCCCAGTCAGCTTACGCTGACAGCCCCCTTGTTAAAGGGGCTTTTTTGTATGTCTATGAAGCCTTTCTCTCTATTCTTCTTTGTCCTTCTCTTCTAAATCCTTCATTGTTAAATTAATTCTTCCTTGGTCGTCGATTTCGTATACTTTTACGTTTACGACATCGCCTACTTTTAAAACATCTTCTACTTTTTCAATTCTTTTATGTGATATTTTTGAAATGTGTACTAATCCTTCTTTTGCTCCTCCTAGTTCAATGAATGCTCCAAATGGCATGATTTTACTTACGGTTCCTTCATAGATAGCACCTACTTCTAAATCTTTTCCGATGTCTTCTACCATTTTTAGGGCTTTTTGTCCGTTTGCAACGTCATTTGAGTAAATGAATACTCTTCCATCTTCTTCGATATCAATTTTTACTCCTGTTTCAGCAATGATTTTGTTAATCATTTTTCCACCTGGTCCGATGACATCTTTTATTTTGTCAACATTGATGATAGTTTTAATAATATTGGGTGCATATTTTGATATTTCTGCTCGTGGTTTATCGATTTGTTTTAGCATAACTTCTTCTAAAATATATTTACGAGCATTTCTAGTTCTTTCAAAGGCTTCTTTAATAATGTCGTAGGTTAATCCATCAATTTTAATATCCACTTGAATAGCAGTAATTCCTTTTTCGGTTCCTCCTACTTTAAAGTCCATATCGCCAAAGAAATCTTCTAATCCTTGAATATCGGTTAGCATAATGTAATGGTTTGGGTCGTTTTCGTCTGTCACAAGTCCTGTTGAAATACCAGCTACTGGTCTTTTGATTGGAACACCTGCATCCATTAAAGCAAGGGTACTTCCACAAATACTTGCTTGCGAAGTAGAACCATTTGAACTTAATACTTCTGATACAACACGGATGGCATATGGGAATTCATCTTCGGATGGAATTACTGGAACAAGTGCTTTTTCTGCTAAAGCTCCATGCCCAATTTCACGTCTTCCCGGTCCTCTGGATGGACGTGCTTCTCCTACGCTATAAGATGGAAAATTGTATTGGTGCATATAACGTTTTGCATCTTCTTCATCAATACCATCTAAGGCTTGTTCTTCACTTGCCATACCTAAGGTAACAACAGACATAACTTGTGTTTGTCCTCTTGTAAATAGTGCACTACCATGAACACGTGGTAATAGTCCTACTTCACAAGAAAGTGGACGAATTTCATCAATTTTTCTTCCATCTGGTCTTTTTTGTTCTTCTAATATCATTTTACGTACTGATTTCTTTTCTAGTTTGTATAAACTATCTGCAATATCTTTCGCTTTTTCTTCAGCTACTTCTTCCCCATATTTTTCTACAAAATATGCCTTTACATCCTCTAATAACTTGTCCATAGCAGTATCTCTTACTTCTTTATCTACTGCTTGTACATCTTGGTACATTCTTTCAGCATATTTTTCTTCAATTTCAGCATATACGTCATGATCAACTTCAAACGATTTATATTCAAATTTTGGTTTTCCAATTTCAGCCTTCATATTTTCAATAAAGTCACAAAGTTTTTTGATTTCAACATGTGCTTGTTTGATTGCTTCTAACATGATATCATCTGGTATTTCATCAGCCCCTGCTTCAATCATCGCAATTTTTTCTTTGGTTCCTGCTACTGTTAAGGTTAATCTTGTTTTTTCTCTTTGTGCTAGGGTTGGGTTAATTACAATTTGGTCATCAACATATCCTACATTAACGGCTGCTGTTGGTCCTCCAAATGGAATATCGGAAATGGATAGAGCAGCTGACGCTCCTATCATAGCAGCAACTTCTGGTGAATTGTCTTGTTCTACAGATAGAACCGTAGCAACCACACATACATCATTTCGGAAATCTTTTGGGAATAATGGACGTAGTGGTCTATCAATTGCTCTTGAAGTTAAGATTGCTTTATCAGCTGGTTTTCCTTCTCTTTTTTGGTAACTTCCTGGAATTTTTCCTACAGAATATAGTTTTTCTTCATAGTCTACAGATAATGGGAAAAAATCTATCCCATCTCTTGGTTCTTTAGATGCAGTAACATTGACCATAACAACGGTTTCTCCATATCTTACCATAACACTGCCATTAGCAAGTTCTGCAATTTTTCCTGTTTCAATACTCAATTTTCTTCCGGCAAGTTCAGTTTCAAATGTTTTAAACATAATCATTTCTCCTTTTTTGTTTTATTTGTATATTATTCGATAATAACTAAAATAGATGGTAACCTCTATATTGCATAAATATATTTTAAAATTATATAGAATAATGCTATTCATTTCATATCCGTATTCGTTTATAATTTTATACGTTTAGTATTTCTATCTATTTATACAATATACAAGCTACTTCTATTTTCTATTATCGCTTATACCACTATTCTTAATTATTTTTGCTATTATCATTTATATAGTTGTTATTTAAAATAGCATGATAGGACGTTTAACTTCTTAAACGTCCTACATAGTTTGACTATTTACGTAATCCTAATTTTTCAACAATTTCTCTATATCTTTCAATATCTTTCTTTGCTAAGTAATTAAGTAAATTTCTTCTTTTACCTACCATTTTTAAAAGTCCACGTCTTGAATGGTTATCTTTTGTATGAACTTTTAAATGTTCTGTTAATTCGGTAATTCTTCCTGTTAAAAGAGCAATTTGAACTTCTGGTGACCCAGTATCCTTTTCATCTCTTTTGTAAGTTTTAATAATTTCTTCTTTTCTTTCCTTTGTCATTTTAAATCCTCCTATATTTTATTTATTCCTTAAACTGAGCTAAAGAGGAGTTTTCATCCTTAAGCTAAGTATAAGGTATTTAACATATGTTATTTTACTACATTTATAAACAAAAATCAAGGTTTCTTAAAATTTTTTCTAAAATACTACCATTCTAACCTCTTTGCCCTTAAATGCAAATACCATTTTGGTAATATTTTCAAATCCTCTTTCTTGTAAATTTTCTTCATATTTTTTCTCTTCTATCTGCTTTTTCGCATTTTCTATCGTATCTTCAATTGTCTTTTCTTCTTTGTTTTCTAACACTTTAAATTCCATAATAAAACTATTGGCTGTTTTATCTTTTGGTTCTAGCATAATATCATATCTACCATACCCAGATTCTCGGTTGGAATTGACATAGTAAGTGTCACGTAACCCCACTAATATTCCTAGTACAAAGGCATGGTAAAAGTTTTCGGCTGTATTTTCTCCTACATCCATAAAACTAAACATTTCTCTTACTAGTACATCAAATTTTTTCTCAAATTCTTTTAAATTTAATGTAACCAAATCTTTTAAAATACTTCTTAAATCATTTCCAATTACTTTATCATTAAACCAATTTCGTACAATGCTTCGGAACAATTCTTTTATTTCATTGTTTGGTATTTTTACTTTATACAATCCTTCTGATTTATTAACGGTTTCAACTACTTTTAAATACCCTGTTCCTAGTAACAACCCCCATATATTATTTTCGTTTTGTTCAATATTAACAATAACAGTTTCCTGGTCGATATATACTTCTAATTCTTCATCTTGTAACAATCTCTCTATTTTTTCTTTTAATACCATGGAATTTTTTAGTGTCATTTTGATTAAGTCATTTGAACTCGTATTTACCCAATATGGTACTAATTCTCGATCGCTTAAATAATTTAATATGCTCCATGGATTGTAAATTTCTGTGAGATTTCCAATTGTATAGCCATCATACCATTTTTTGATATCTTCTTTCTTATCTTGAATTTCAAAATCTTTTATCAACTTATCCATTTCTTTTTCGGTTATTCCAAAATCATCACTAAACTCATTATCGAATACTGTATATACTTTAAAATTATTTGCTCCACTAAAAATACTTTCTTTGGCAACTCGACTTACTCCTGTTATTACAGTCTTTTCTAAGTATGGATTATCTTTAAATGTTGTTCCATAAAATGTTTTGAAAAATTTGATTACTTCTTCATAATAGCCTTCTACATAGGCATTTTGTAATGGCACATCATATTCATCTAAAAATAACATTACTGGCTTATCATAATGCCTGTTTAAATATTTCGAAAGTTGTCTAACACTGTTTTTTAATGTGTTTTCATCTTCTTTGCACCATAGAATTTCTTTTATTTGTTCTTTTTCTTCTGGATAAATTTTATCACTATCTAATAAATAACGATGTTCTTGGTACATTTCTACTACTGCTGTTTTAAGGTTTAATAACATTTTTTCATAATTTGTATCGTTGACATCTTTTAGTGTCATATAAATACATGGATATGCCCCTAGTTTGGAGGTATATTGTTCTTCTTGCTCCATGATTTTTAAGTTAGCAAATAATTCTTCATTGTTTTTAGCGGTACAATCAAAATAGTATTTTAACATACTCATATTTAATGTTTTTCCAAATCTTCGTGGTCTTGTCACTAATATCACACTAGATTGATTGTCGATAATATCCTTAATATACAGTGATTTATCAATATAATAATTGTTTCTCGTACGTAGCATTTTAAAATCACTGACACCTATTCCAATTCCTTGCATTGCATTGCACCTACTTTCTTTTTTATTCTACTATACCCTATACAAAAAAGCAAGAACTATTTTCACCTTCAGTTTAATCCTATCGTTTGATGAATATACTTCTAAAACCTTACAAAAAAAGGAGATTTCTACTATGATAGTATCAATCTCCTCTTGTATTATTTTCTACACTCTAGCAACTCCACTTACGATTTTGCTTTCTTTAATGTTGTTGATTAGCTTATGTCCTCCAGAAATAACAACTAAATCCCCTGTTTCTAAAATTCCTTTTGTTTTTAATTTTTCAATTCCTGCTACTATCATGTCTTCTACACGTTCTTTTGTTTCAACATAAACTGGGTAAACATTCCATGCTAATGCTAATTGGTTAAAGGTTCTTCTATTATCTGTTACTGCTAAAATTGGGCAACCTGCTCCCATTCCAGAAAATTTTCTTGCTGTATCGCCAGATTTTGTATAGCAAATAATTGCTTCTGCTTTTGTGTTTTTTGCCATAACACAGCTTGAATATACAATATTAGAACCTAAATCATTTAGTTCAATATTTGTATTTTCTTCAAATTTTTTCCAATAATCAATTTCTGGTTCTACTCTACGTGCAATTTTAGTCATTGTTTGAACGCATTCTAGTGGGAATTTACCCATTGCACATTCTCCTGAAAGCATGATAGCACTTGTTCTATCAAAAATAGCATTTGCTACGTCACTTGCTTCTGCTCTTGTTGGTAATGGGTTGCTCATCATAGATTCTAGCATTTGTGTTGCTGTAATTGCTGGTTTGTTTGCACGATTTGATAGTTTAATGAATTTCTTTTGCATAACTGGTGGTTCGGTAAAATCAGTCTCAGTTGCCATGTCTCCACGAGCAATCATTTGAGCATCTGCTTTTTCTACAATAACTTCCATATTGCTTAGACCTTCTACGTTTTCTACCTTTGTGATGATTTTAACATCTGTTCCACCATTGGCATCTAATACTTCTCTTACTTGACGAATGTCATCTTCATTTCTTGCAAATGATACAGCAACATAATCATAATCATGTTCACAAGCAGTTTTCAGGTCATTAATATCTTTTTCTTTTAATGCTGGTAAACGAATGGCTGTTCCTGGTAGGTTCATTGTTTTTCTACTTCCTAGTCCATTTCCATGAACAACAGTACAAACAATATCTTTACCAACGATTTCGTCTACAACTAATTCGATAGCACCATCATCTATTAATACTTTTGATCCTGGTTTTAAATCTTGGTATAAATTTTTATAACTTACTGATACTCTATCTTTATCACCAACAATGTCTTCATTTACTAAAGTAAATTTTTGTCCATCTTCTAATTTGATTTTTTCATTTTTTCCTGTAACAAGCATACCTGTTCTTATTTCAGGTCCTTGCATATCTAATATCATTGCAATTGGAATATCTAGTTCTTTTCTTAAACGAATGATATCTTCTGTTTTCTCGGATTGTTCATCCCAACTTCCGTGTGAATAGTTAATTCTACATACATTCAATCCTGCATCAAATAAATCCTCTAGCATATGTTCACTAGCAGGTCCAATGGTTCCAACAATTTTGGTCTTTTTTAAATCTTTTTTCAATTTAATTCCCTCTTTCCTAATTTTTTTCACGTAGGTATTATAACACAAATAAAATTATATATTCAATACTATTTGCATAAAAATTTTGACATTTTTGTAGTTTTTTCACGAATATTAGATTTTACCATCGAAATTTTCTACAAATTGTTGTAATGCCTGTATGTGGTTTTTAGTAATTCTTCATATAATACTCTCTTTTATCCCAAATCGTTCCATTTCATTTCCCCCCACGTAAACATTATAAACAAAATAAAACAAAATTGCAAACCTAAAAAATAAGACCCGGTATGGGTCTTATTTCGAAACTTTTTTGTTTTTAGTGTCATATTCTGCAAAAATTTGCTCTGCACAGGAAGCACATAGTCCCTCCACTTTTCCTAAAAATTCAAACACTCCCTTAGGCATGCAAAAGTTACTCAGAAATCTCTTGTGATTGCGTCCGATTATACAGTAACCTTCATAAACTACCCTTTTCCAAAAAAATATTTTCCGTATAACCTGAAACTCAAAAACACAAACCTTTTCATTAACAATTGTAGGTTTTATCCTACTGCTAAAATCCTTCATGTTGCCTCCATTTCTACTATGTAAAGTAGTATTCATAATTTCCCACATACATAGTTAAAACACATACCTATTTGCTACATATGAGATTATATCACTTTATGTCTATTTTTGCAAATCAACTCAAAATATGCTATAATAAAGTTATATTATAAACCCAAGGAGGAATGTATTATGACATTTAAAGAACAGCTCAAACAGGAACTCGCAAATACTCGGCGCTATACATTTAAGGATGTAGTTTTAAGAGTAGAGCACCCTCTTAAGTTTTGGGTACTATTTTCTTTTTTAAGCTTTGTCGCCCTTAAAGTTTTAATTGCTTTTGGGGAAATACCCTCATATGAATTTTGGCATGCACTGATCTGGTTATCAGGAGTTTTCTTATGTGCAGTAGTGCTTTTGCCAGAAGAAGAAAGAAAATCGGACAATTAAGTCCGATTTTCTTTTCTTCTTACTCACTAGTAATCCATTTTACTAAATCCAAATTCGCACTGTCTAGTAGCATTTTGTGTTTTGGCATGACACGGAAGGTGTAGCCGTAGTTTCCTCCTGTGGTTAGTTCTATTTTGGCTTTGTATAGGTAGGTGTTTGGTTTTCCTTCTATTTCTTCTACAAATTTCATTGGAATAATTTGCATGCTTTTTACGACTCCGTTATCTAGTATTTTTCCATAGTAGGTTTCTACTTCTATGTTTTCACGATCGATGTTTGGAAGTTCGACTGAGCAAGTTACTTCTATATTGTTTCCAGCATCTAGGGTAATGTTTTCTAGGTTGCTTTTTTGATGTATTTTGATGTCGTTCCAGTTATTGTATAGTTCATTTTTCCATGCTTGGAAAGAGGTTACTTCTTCTAAATCGTTAAAGTATTGGTTGGTTAGGTTCATAAGTGGCATGTATAATTTATCTACATAGTCTACTACCATTCTAGAAGTACTGTATTTTCCACCTGTGGAAATAATCGAATTTTTCATGTATTCCATCCATTTTGCCGAAATTCCATTTTTATCTTTTTCGTAATAGATTGGAATAATCTTATTTTCTAAGGTTTGATAAATACTTTGGCTATCGGCATTGTCTTGTGCCTCATAAGATGGGTATTGTTCATTGCTTCCTATTAACCAACCATTCTTCATATTATATCCTTCTGCCCACCAACCATCAGAAATACTAAAGTTTACAACACCATTAACAGATGCTTTTTGTCCACTGGTTCCAGATGCTTCCATTGGTCTTCTTGGGTTATTTAGCCATACATCTACACCACTTACTAAATATCTTGCAATTTGGATATTGTAGTTTTCTAAAATAAAAATTTTTCCTTTAAATTGTGGTTTTAACGATATTTCGTGAATGTATTTAATTAAATCTTGTCCCTCTTTATCCGCTGGATGTGCTTTTCCTGCAAATATAATTTGAACAGGACGTTCTTGGTCATTTAGTATTTGAGTAATTCGTTCTAAGTCTCTAAAAATTAGGGTTGCTCTTTTATAGGTTGCAAATCTTCTTGCAAACCCAATCGTTAAAGCATTTGGATCCAATTTTGAAACAATTTCTCTTATTTCATCATAGCCACAACCTGCATTTTTCATGCGGTTTGTTACATTTTCTTTTACTAAATTTAGTAGTTTTACTTTTCTATCTACATGTGCTTTCCACAATTCCTCATTTGGAATATTGGCAATTCCTTTCCAAGTTTCATCATCGTAAATGGCGTCTTGCCAGAATGGTGTTAGGTATTTGTTATATAGTTCTTTTAAGTTTGGGGCAAGCCAAGAACAAGTATGAATTCCGTTGGTAATATGGGTAATTGGCGACTCATCTGCTGAAATATTTGGCCATACATCACCAAATAATTCTCTTGATACTTCCCCATGTAATTTACTAACTCCATTTTTCTTTCCTGCAATTTTTAATGCTAGAATTCCCATATTGAACCCTTGCTCCAAATAATCACATGGTTTCATTCCAAGTTTTAAGAAGCTTTCTCTTTCTAGCCCTAACCTTGGCCAAAAGTCTTTAAAGTATTTTTCTACTAAATCAAGTGGGAAGATGTCATTTCCAGCTGGTACTGGTGTATGTGTGGTAAATACCGTTTTGGAAGAGGCAATTTCTCTTGCAATTTCAAACGATACTTGTTTTTCTTCCATAATGTCTTTGATGATTTCTAATAATAAGAAAGAAGAATGTCCTTCGTTCATATGGTATACGGTTGGATTTAATCCTAATATTTTTAGAAGATGAGCCCCTGCCATTCCTAATACAATCTCTTGGCGAATTCTCATTTCTTGGTCTCCACCGTATAGTTTTAGGGTAACTTCCCTATCCTCTGGGTTTGCGTTTTGGTCAATATCCGAATCTAATAAGTATAGAGTGACTCTTCCTACATTAATTTTCCATACCTTTAGATATACTTTTCTTTTTGGAAATTTGACATCGATAATCAAATCTTCTCCCTCTTTATTTTTTACGGGTAAGATTGGAAGATTGTACAAATCGATGTTATGATAGATATTTTCTTGGTCACCATAGCGATTGATTTTTTGGTTGAAATATCCATTTTTATAAAGTAGACCAATTGCCACAAAAGGTAGCCCAAGGTCACTTGCCGATTTTAAATGGTCACCAGAAAGAATACCAAGTCCTCCTGAATAGATTGGCACAATTTCATCTAGCCCATATTCTGCTGAAAAATAGGCAATTAAATCATTTTTGTTGTTTGGATATTTTTTAGAAAACCAAGTATTTTTGCTATTCATGTATCCATCAAAATCATTTACTACTTTATCATAGCTTTTTAATAAGGTTTCATTTGCTGCTGCTTGTTCTAATTTTTCTTGTGATACTTGTTTTAAGAATTTTACAGGATTTTTTCCGATTGTTTCCCATAAATCAATATCAATTTCTTTGAATAGTCTTAAATATTCACTATTCCATGCCCACCATAAGTTGTTTGCCATTTCTGATAAACGGTTAATCCTTTTTGGTAATTGTGGATTAACGGTAATTCGATTAAACATATACATAGTAATATTTCCTCCTTAGTTCTTTTACAAATATTTTTCTTTTTGTATCGACATACTTATTATCCATTATAATAAATAAAAAGTCAAATACTTTTTAGGAAATTTTTTGACTTTTTTAAAAATTTGTGTTATCCCTTAGAAGTATGTCAAAATCTTTCATAAAATTTTGACATACAATAACTTCCAATTCCTTGCTATTCGGTTACAACCGAATAGTCGCTAATCTCTCATAAAAAACGCCCAAAAACCGCAAAGGTTTTAATTACGCTAAAGGTAATTTCTGGTAATCTTAAGGGGTTAACGTTGCTTTTTTATGCATAAAATTCCGTATAATATCCACAATAACTATCAAATATCTTCCTTCCCTTCTAAAATTAGTTTTGTTATTTTATATTACAGGTGATTAATAATGAAAGTAGATAAAAAGAACACAACAATCAAAATTGGAGATTTATTAAGAAGAACAAGAAAATCTCTTGGCTACACCCAAGAAGATGTTGCAGAAAGATTAGATCTAGCTTCAAGATATGTTTCCGATATTGAACGAAATAAAACAAAAGGTAGTATTGATACATTGGTAAAACTATGTAACATTTATCACATTACTCCTACTTATGTATTACAAGAATACTTGGAATTAAAAGATGAATTTAAAATTGACCCAGATTTAATCGGATTCTACAAGTTAGATAGACGAGAACAAGAAGTTGTTTTAGCACTCATTCAATATATGAATATAACAAAAAAATAAAGTGATACGGAAATCACTTTATTTTTTTCTGCTAGTAAATTTAGTCTATGGTTGTGGCAGTTCTTCCACTTCCTACTACATTTTCTTGTAAAGAACGCCATGTGTTACAACCAATAATGCCATCTACTGCTAATCCTCTACTTGCTTGGTATCTTCTTACTGCATTATAAGTGTTATTTCCAAATATTCCGTCTAAACCACCTGTCGTGTAGCCTAATGTGTTTAAATCGTCTTGAGCAATTAGTACATAGACACTTAGACTACCTCTACGAAGCATTGGATACCCTCCGCTTGAACAAGCAGGTGGGCTTTGTCTTCTATCGAAATGTACCCATGTTGGGGATATGCTTACTGGTTCTATATAACTCCATAACCCAGAGTTTTTGGCACTATTTCGCAATGTTGCTCTTTGAGCATTTGTCCATAATTGTCCTACATCAAAAGCAGTTCCAGCATAATGTTGGGATTGCCCTGCATGACCTCCCTCCCATGGTCTTCGAAAGGCATAACCTACTGGGATTGGTCCTCCATACAATTTTCTTTGCGAATTCCATGAGGTCATGGTTCGCTTTGTCGTCCATAAAGTATTGCTTCTACTAGCACCACGGAATTCTCTTACTGTAAGGGTTCGTCCTGTATTATATGGCATTGCTTCCGATAAATCTCGATAATATATTTCCATACGATCTGTATCGTTATTATATACAATAATTTTTGCCATGAAATCACCTCTACTTATTTTATGACTACCTAATAGAATATGTGATTTTAAATGGCGAAAAGCCAATTACAAGTCCATACTTCTCTTGTAATTGACTTTTCTTATAGATTACAAATTTGCGATGTCCTCCTTTGTGATACCAAATATATCGCAAAGAACAGCTACTTTCTGTCTTAAATAGTCTTCTTTACTCACTAATACTTTGTAATAGAAAACTCTTCCGATTCGATAGCACTCTAAATATCCTTTTCCTCTCAGTCTAGTAAGGAAAGTGCTCACCGTTTGCGATTTCCACTCTTGATCAAACCGCCTGTTTACTGCTTCCGTAATCGGCAACAAGGATTCTTCTTCTCCTTTGTCCCAAATCACCGACATCACCATTTCTTCACATTTTGTCATTAACTCCATCATTGTCCCTCCATTTTAATGTAATCTATTATTTTGCAAAGTGCCTATCTATATTATACTATATTTATACATAATTTGCAAACTTATGTAAATTTCTCTTTTTTGTCTGTTTCAATAAACTTTAATTTTTCGATAGTTTCTTCTCCTATAATCTCATTTGCTAATTGCACTAGTTCTTGATATTGTTGTATTTGTTCTTTAAAATGGGCATCCACACCATAAAGGACTGTTACTTTATATTGTGCTACAATCTCCCAAAAATCTCTATATGGATATTCTACATTTATTAGCTTTTTTCGTTGTTCTTCTATTGGTTGATGGTTTAGTTGTTTGTTTTCAAAATACGTTTTATTAAAAATTCTGCACAAGTTAATTTCCAGTGGTATATTATATTTTTCAGCTGTTTTACCTATCATATTTGCTACTATTTTCTCTGGTTCACCAAAGTTTCTTCTACTTAACATATAAATATCTGGATGTGCTATTACATCTGGAATCCCCAAACTCGAAGCTGTTTCAATATATTCTGCATAACGAATTATTTCCTCATCTGAAAAAGTAATTCTTGAGTTTAAAATTTTTAATTCCTTGTTATCATCATAAATAAAATGTTGCCCCAAAATTAACTTATCTGTTTCTTGTTTTAATTCTCTAATATTGTCTTCTTCTCCTGGCAAATATTCTACTTCATACCCAGATTCAATTTGTATTTTTCCTTTATACTTTTCTTTTAATTGTCTTATACTTTCTAAATACTCTTTCCTTTGGCTATATTGCATACGTATATTATTTCTAACATCAATTTTATTCTTTTGTGGGCAGTGATCTGTAAAAGCAATCTTATGAAATCCCATTTTAATAAATTCTTCTACATATTCCTCATCTTTCAAATTTAAGTCTGCATGTCCGCATCGATACGTATGAGTGTGATAATTAAATGTTTGCATACTTACTCCTCCTATCTCTTATTTTTTTGGTTAATTCATAACTTTGTGCCATTAATTCTTTTACAATATTTTCGTCTGTATTGTCCCCTATAATAATCGTATTCCAATGTTCTTTATTCATGTGATACGCTGGAATAATATAGTCATATGCCTTTCTTAGTATATCAGAATAATCGGGAGGTGTTTTAACATTCACATACAATTTACCTTGTACTTTCATAATTAGGGCAAACCATTTGTGATTGTTTTTATGTTTCATTGTTACAGAAAAGCGGTCTTCTGGAAAAGGATAATCTTCGTAGGTATTTGGTAATGATAACGCATATTCTATAATCTCTTCTTTTTTCATATTTTCCCTCTTTATATGTTCTCTCCTATAAAATCTTTTATAATATCTTTAATATATTCCCATCTATTTTCCATAAATTGATTATGAGCAAATAATTCTTCTATTTCTTTATAAGTCGCCCATTTAACTTCACATACTTCCTCTTCTTGCATGATAATATCTTTTAAATCAATATCTTGTTTTATCAAATATGTATCTAACCATACTGTTCCTGTTTTATATTGTTTTACTAACTTGATGTCTTTCATATTTAAACTAATACCAAGTTCTTCTTTTGTTTCTCTTTGAATTGTTTGTAAACTTGTTTCTCCTCTTATAACACTACCACCTGTCATTGCCCATACATTTGGTGAGTTTCTTTTTTGTGGAGAACGTTTTTGTATTAAAATTTTATTCCCAGAATTGATAATCCATACGTCTGCACCTTGATGATAAAATCCTTCTGGTAGTAATCCTTTCTTCATTATTCTTCCTGTTTTATTCCCTTTTTCATCTAATATATCCCATACTTCTTCCATTAACATTTCTCTCCTAACTGATTATCCATTAATTACATTTTCTATTTCCTGAAAACTAGAATTGTCTGTTAGTACAATATCAAATGTTGACTTATATAATTCTAAGTTTTCCTTTGTTAACTTTATACTATCTACTTTTTTTGAATTAATATATTTCAATTTATATCCCCCTTAATATTAGTTCATAATTATACTCTCAAAAAATCTTTCTTGAAATTCTGTCAATGCTCGAATTTCAGTATTTGTATAATTTTTATTTTCTGGTACTAAAACTAATTTATCATCATTATCATTTAATCTATGTATTACTGCTATACATTTTCCTGTAAAACTTTCTACGGGTTCAAAAATCCCTAATATGTAGCAATCTAATTCTTCTCCATCTCCACTTATTGTATTTGGTATATAGCCATAATTAATTGGATATATAAATCCATATTGGGGATGTTTTGAACCCATTTGTCTGTCTATTTTAGCTGTAATTGTTTTTCCTATATATGATTTTGTATCAGTTTTATTTATATCTTTATCTAGAAATAACTTTTTTAATTTTTCAAATTCTTCTATTTTTCTAAATTCCATTATTCTCCAATCTTTACTATATCTAGTAACTCTCTTTATTTATATTACAGTTTTACAATTTTTTATAGTATTTTACAAATAATTACAAAACTATTTATATGCTTACATATTTTTGATTCTTATGATTTGGTTTTTCTGGTATAGTCATCTGTAACAATTCTTTTTCTAATAAAGGTTTTAAGTATAGCATTGTAAAGTTTCTTGCATGTTTATATTCCATGTATTCCATTATTTCTTTTTTGCTATGTGGTTCTTTACAAAATTCTAATATCTTTATTTCTTGTTCATTTAACTTGGTCGGTTCTTGGTCGGTCTTTTATCTCATTTTCAAATCCATCATGCACAAATATTGTCGTAATAAAATAATCTCTTGTTTCATTTGTTTCAAACTTTGGCTCTTTTGAACCATTATTCTTTAATGCTCTTTTTATTTTTGGAACACCTGTATTTCTACCTTCTGTTAGTTTTAATTCTTTTAAAAATTCTCCAATTCTACGATTTCTATATTTTCTTGCTATCATATTTTTATCTTCAATTGATTTTTCGCTTATTGAGCGATCTGGTCCTGGGTAGCTTACAATATGGATTCTATCTTCCATTATTCTTACTTCTACTGGCTCTCTTACATCATATCCTCTGTGATAAACTGCATTTACTAAAGCCTCTTCTATTGCTTGATATGGATAATTAAAAAATCTTACCGCTTCTGCCTGTCCATCTATCTTTAATATTTTTTCTATAATAACAGTATTTTTAATATATGTTAAAGCACTTTTTATCATACTATCTATTGGTCCTTTAAATATTTGCTCTGTCATATCGTCACCTTCTGGACCATTTCTTAAATCTACTACTTCTATTTGTGAATATGGGAAGAATTTTTGCGGCTCATCATTGAAAAACATTAAGCCAACATTCAAAGGTTTCATATATTTTGGTGTTCCATCTACAATTCTCATACTTTTGCATAAATCCATAAAATCCATTGTTTCAGATTCTTTTAGTAAATCACTTTTGATTTCATATAGATAATTTTGAATTAGTGGCAATTTTAAATCCCTAATTTCTGCTTCGTGATTCATTCTATCATCAAAAGGTATTGTTTTTGCCATATCATATAGTTCTTTTTGTTCTGTTTCTGTTGCTTTTACTGTGCTTGACATTTTTCTAATATAATATGAATATCCTTTTGAAAAGTCTTTATCTAATGTTGTTGGACATTTATATGGTCTTGTTTGTCCTCCAAAGCACCATACCACTAATATATTTTTCTCTTTATATTGTGCAACATCTACTATTGGTGTATATGATGGTTGAATTAACTTACATTTTGCTAATAATTCCTTTTGAATTTTATCTATTTCAGACAATTCAAGTCCTGATATTGGCATTTTAGGTCTACCATTTTCTTCTTGGGCACCAATTAAAATATATCCTCCACCCCAATTATCTATATCATTTGCAAATGCACATATTGTATGTAGTATCGGTTCTGGATTCCAATTTTTCTTTAATTCTAATCTTGCATTTTCTACAATGTTTTCATTTAGTATATTTTCTATACTTGTAGGTAATTTCATACTTTCACCTCTTTAATTTTTGCTTTATTCAATGTTTTTAATAATCTTTATTATACTTTATCAAAGTTTCTTTTAGCCAATTATAAACTCTTATAGTTGATGAGATACTAACTCGTTCATTTACACTATGGCAATTATCAATTGTTGGAGCAATCGTACAAATATCTAAATTATCTATATTACTTGATATTATTCCACCTTCCATACAAGCATGAATTTTTTTTTTAACAGTTGTTTCTCTATTATATAATTCTTTATATGTATTTGCTAGTAATTCTCTTATATATGACTTTTCTTTATATGGAAAGAAAGGTTTTTTTACATCTAAATTAAACATCAAATTGTACTTATTACACAATCCTTTTATTCTATCTAGTTGCTTTTCTTCTTTATACTCATCAGAACTTCTTACACTCATTTTAATAATAATCTTATTATCAAGTATATTGATTTTTCCAATATTAGAAGATAATAAAGGAAAATTATCTTCTTTAAATCTTTCTATTAATCCATCATCTAACTCATTTATAAAATTAATTATTTCATTATAATTGCTTATTTTTTTTAATTTTGATTACATTGTACTACACTCAACTTTAAATTATTATCATCTCTTGATAAATTATAAGATAAACCTTTTAGTGTTTCATTTATCTTATCTAAATCAAAATTACTACTAAAAACTATAACACCATTATTAGGTATTACATTATCTTTTTCACCAATATCGACATGATATAATCCTGTACATTTTAGTTTAGAAATGATGTTAAACCCTAATTTAACTGCATTACATCTATCTTTATGTATATCATCTCCAGAATGTCCTCCCATCAATCCTGATATGTTCAATTTGTACTTAATATCATTACTTTCTTCATTCAATATTTCTTTACTTATAGTAATCGAACACATCCCTGCACTAGAAGATTCTATATCGGCTTCCTTTATACCATCTAAACTAATTAAAGTTTTCCCATTAAGTAAGCTATAATCAAAATTACTAGCACCTAACATTGTTGTTTCTTCTTGAGTTGTTATCATTACCTCAATATTAGGTATATTTTCATTTTCTTGTAAAATAGCAAGAATAATTGCAATTCCAATACCATCATCTGCACCCAAAGATGTATTTTTAGATTTATAATAATCTCCATCTTTATAAAAAGGTATTCCTCTATTTTCAAAATCATATTCATCATTTGATACACATACCATGTCTGAATGTGCTTGCAATATTATAGTCTTATTTGAGTTACTATTTTTCTTTAAAAATACAGTATTATATTTTCCTAAACTATATTCTATATTATTCTTTTTAGCATAGTTGACAAGATATTCAGCAATTTTCTCTTCTTTTCCTGATTCTCTTGGAATTTTCATTATCTCTTCAAAATATTCTAATGTATTCTTCATTTTTCCTCCACTATATTCTTGTTTTACCTATATTATCATAAAAAAGCAAAAAAAGAAAGCCTTTTACCAAAGACTTCCAATTTAAGTTTTATCTCCAAACATATATATTATATAATTATACTACTCCGCATACCATGTCAACCTCTATCGTTACTTTAATTTTATTATTTTCAACTCTTTTAACCTTATTTTTGCCTTTTTTCTCAAAACTGATAAAATTCTCAAAAGCAGTAAACTCAACTATTTTGTCTAATTCTTTAGATATAGCACCGAGCAACATTCCACGTGGCTCACAGGAAGTTCATATTCATGTCTACGCACTACCTTAAATCATACAATATTTAGTGCGAGTAGTCATGTCTACGATACACATTGCTATATATCTGAACATATCTTAATGTGAATTTTGTTTATAATATCTTTTCTTTTATAACCATTTTCTTTTACATTAAATACTTCAAAAAATACCTCTGCATCTAGCTCTGTTATTAATGTTTCATCTATATATGTGATTCGATTTTCTTTATCTATTGTATTTGTACCTATATTATCAGAATTTAATATAAATTTCAAGGCAAATGGCTTAACACTTCCATCTTTATTGTAATCACCTACAATAATTTCTTTTACCATACATTTAAAAGAATTGTCTTCAAACTCATTAATTAATTCGTTATTGCTATTAATATTCTTTCTCATTGTTTGAACTCTTTCTTTTACTTTTTCTTCTAATTTTGATGTAGATATTGCTTTTTCAATCTTTTTATTACAATTTTTTATTTCGTCTTCTAATTCTTGTCTTTTCTTTGTATATGTTGCATCATCTATAATTCCATTTAGATTCTTTTCTACTAATTTTTCCGTTTGTTTCTTGCAATTTTCTTTCTTAGCTTTTAAATCTTCTATTAAAGAATTTACATTGTATTTTGTTAATAGCTTTTCTATTTTATTAAAAAAGTTATCTACTACATTTTTATTATTCTTTAGTAATTCGTTATGAACTGTAATAAAGCATTGTTGCAAAACTTGTTCTGGTATTCCTCTACTATTTGGACAGTTTTCTTTTCCATGTTTAATTGATGATACACAATTCCAACCTACTTTTAAATTATCTTTTTGTCCCCAAGTTTTTCTCGAATATATTCTGCCACAAAAAGCACATTTAATTTTACCACTAAAGGCATATTTATTTTCAAGTGTAACTTGTCTTTCTCCTGGTTTTGCTCTTGATTTCATTATTTCTTGTACTTTATTCCATATTTCTTCTGATATTATCGCTTCATGATTATTTGTAGTATAATATTGGTCTACCTCTCCCATATTAATCATCCTTTTGTGTGAAATTGGATCTACAGTAAATGTTAAACCTTGTATTAAATCACCTTTATATTTTACATTTTTTAATATTTTCCTTACACTATTATCAGACCATACTACATTTCCTAGTTTTGTTTCTACTCCTAAATCTGTTAATTCTTTTGCTATAATTGTAGCTCCTGCTCCCTGTAAATATCTATTATAAATATACCTTACCGTCTTTTTTTCCTCTTCATTTATAGTTATAGAATGATTTTCTCTATCATAATCATATCCTAAACACCCATTGAATCCAATTAGTT
Organism: Clostridia bacterium; assembly: GCA_022796855.1. GTDB lineage: Bacteria > Bacillota > Clostridia > TANB77 > CAG-508 > RGIG8482. The sequence goes on from JAAWJM010000002.1 coordinate 80,071, forward strand.
CTCCTCTTTCCATTTTTGCTTTAAATCCTAATTTTACATGGTTAGATATGTTCTCACTTTCTTGTTGTGCTACTGAACTTAATATTGTTAATACAAATTCGCTAGACATTTCTAATGTATTTATATTTTCTTCTACAAAATATACTGCTATGTTCTTTTCTTTTAACATTCTAACATATTTTAATGTATCTACTGTATTTCTAGCAAATCTTGATATTGATTTTGTAATTATCATATCAAATTTTCCACTAAGTGCATCATTTATCATTCTCATAAAATCACTTCTTTTATAGTCCAATGTCCCACTAATAGCTTCATCCGAGTACATATCAACATATATCCAATCTGGATTTTCTTTTATTTTTGATTTAAAGAATAATAACTGCGATTCATAACTATTCTTTTGGTCTTCATCATCTGTACTTACTCTAGCATAAGCTGTTACTCTTAATAGTCTATTAATAACACCTCCATTCCTTCTATCAACTCTTCCATCGACTTTTTTTATTACTTTTACTTTAGCCCCCATATGTTCAACCTCCATATAGTGCTTGCTACATCATATATTGTATACTCTTTTTATTAACGAATCAACTTCAAAAAATTTTTTCACAGAATCTTCTTTAAGTGTTCATATTCCTTATCTTTAAGCAATTTTTGCTTATATAAAAAATTCAAAAAGTATATTTCTGTGCTTTTTATTAATAGTTTATTGATGTTTTCATCCATTCTTCTCATCTCCTCATATATGACTGTATCAAGCCTTATTAATGTTTATTTTGCAAAATAAATAAGTGAAAGAGTTTTACCCCCTCACTTATTTGCTCACTAAAGTCGATTTTGTACTCCCCTGTTTTAAAAAATTTTTTATTTTTTTTGAAATTTAAAAGTCTATAGGACGAATTTTTTGAATTTTCCGTCCTATGAATTTTTATAGGACGAAATTTTTATTTTTTTCGTCCTATGGATTTTTATAAGTCAATTTTTTTGACTTTTTCGTCTTATAACTTTTATTTTAAAAATAAATCTATATAATTTTGAAAAGCAAATACTTGATTTCTACTATATCCAGTTGTTTCTACTATTATATTATTTTCTAATAAAACATTTACTGTATCTTTTAATGTTGATGGTTTCATATCAGTTATTTCCATTAATTTTTTTCTATTTATTATTGGTTCATTATACAAAACATCAATTACTTTCTTTGCATTTTCTACTTTGACTGGTAAATCTATTATAATTTTATCCATTTCCATTGTAAGTTCAACGACATTTCTAAATTTCTCTTTAGCAATTTTTGATGTTTCAATAACTGCTTCTAGGAAAAATTTAATCCATCCAATCATATCATTGTGAGTTCTTACTCTTGTAAGCATATCATAATATGTATCTTTATTCCTTTCGATATAATCTGAAATATATAAACAAGACTTTTCAAGCATTCCTCTACTTTGAATATATAATGGTATAATTAATCTTCCTATTCTTCCATTCCCATCTAAAAATGGATGTATTGATTCAAATTGATAATGTAAAATTGCGATTTTTATTAAATCTGGTGTGTCTATTTCTTCATTATTTATAAATTTTTCAAAATCAGATAGGCATTCTGCAATTTCTGTATGTGGTGGTGGAACATATACTGCTGTACTCGGCATACTGCCTCCAATCCAGTTTTGTGATGTTCTAAATTCTCCTGGTGTTTTATGTTCTCCTCGAACTCCTTGCATTAATATATTATGTATTTCTCTTATTAATCTAGTGCATACTGGAAAACCTTCTTTTATTCTTTCTACTCCATAATTTGTAGCTTTCACATAGTTTTGTACTTCTTCCCAATCATCTCTCTTTTCTGGATTAATATCTGTAACATCTAATAAATCTTCCTCTACCGTTGTTCTTGTTCCTTCAATTCTGCTTGATTTATTGGCTTCAATTTTTACATGCATTTTAATGTATAAATCCACATTTGGTATTAATAATGAATAAGCATTTAGTTCTCCAATTTGCCTATTTGCTTCTGCTAATAGCTTGTCCAATTTTGTATCATCCCATCCCCAGTTGTAATTTATTTTACTTGGAATAAATGCTTTATAGTCATTCATTTTTATATATTCACCTGATTTATATTCTTCAAGTTTCATCATATCACTTCCTCTAATATAATTTTTCTCTACTTTATTTTTTTAATTTTTCATGAGTCTAACATATCCCATTCACATCCTAACACCCATCTCAAAGCAGATAATTTTCCATTTATCATTCCCCACTCAAAATCACTATATGGTCCAACATCGTCTTCTCCATATTTATTTATTAGTTGTTCCGCAGATTTTTGAGCTTCTTCTAGAATCTTATCATCAATTGTATCGTTTCTTCCATAGCAGTTATTCATTAGCATTAAGTGTCTATCTAACCAAACTCTTTCATAAAATTCATTTTCAGCTTTTGATATTTCATCTATACTTCTAGTTTCATTCTCGTTTTTAATAGTATCATATATCTTCTTTGAATATTCCAAATTATTATTTAATATTTTTTCAATTTTACTATATTTTTCTTTTAATTCAGACATAGAATCAAAATATGCAAGTTGTTCTTCTTTTGTCATATCTATATCTAAAAATTCCATTCTAATCCCATAATTCATTGGACTATTTAATATATTATTCAGACTTTCCAAGTGTATTATTTTTAAATCTATATCTTTCCTTAAGTTACTCAAATCCATTCTTTCTGATAATTTTAATTCTTGATTAGTTATAAAAACTAAACCTTTAGCATTATTTTTCTTTATTCCTTCTATATCATGTTTAAATTTATCTTTTATGATATTCAATGTTTGTTGTCCTCTTGGGAAAAAAACTGCTGCTATCCATTTTTTTCCTTTATAAGTTAAACATATATCCTTTAATCCATCTTTTCCTCCTAATGGATGTGATGGCTCTATTTCTTTGTATCCTTCAACTTTTAAAATTAAAGCTGCTAATCTTTCAGAAGCCGCTTGCCCTCTATCCCATTCTAATAATCTATGCCATGTTTCCTGTCCTTCATTTCTTCTCATATTATTATATCCTTTCATCAATATATCTGCAATCTTTTTTGCGAACATTTGTATTGTATCATGTTTTTTTATAACATTCAATCTTTTTAGCAAAATTTGTAAAATTTTATTGATAATGAAACAAATTACATTATAATGGTTTTACATTTAATTGTTGTACACTTATAAAGTGTGGAGTTCAATTCATCTTTTATAAAGATGCTTTTAAGCCTTCTTTTGATAGAAGGCTTTTACTTAAACTATAAATAACTTACTACTTTTCAAATGCAACTACTTTAATGTTGCATAATCCTCTTAATCCCCATTTTCCACGAGTTCTTCCTAAACCTGATTTTTTAACTCCACCAAATGGATTATAAGGTGCAGAATATGCTAAATTATTGCAAGCCACCATTCCAGTTTTTAATTCTTTACTTATTTTCTCAAAATTTTCTTTATTAGTAGTAAACACATATCCACCTAAACCATAAATCGTATCATTTGCAAGTTCAATTGCTTCTTCTATAGTCTTAAAGCTAACAATAGGTAATATAGGTCCAAATACTTCTTCTTTCCATACTTTCATATCTTTTGTAATATTCGTTAGAATTGTTGGCACAAAATAATTTCCTTTTTCTTCTGGTTGTTTTCCATCACAAATAACATTTGCTCCTTTATTTACTGCATCATCAAATTGCTCTAACAAAGTATTAATTTGCTTTTCATTTACAAGAGGTCCTATTGTGGTATTTCTATCAAGTGGATTTCCTATAATTTGTGATTCAGCAATATTTTTAAGTTTACTAACTACTTCATCAAATATACTTTCATGAACAATTAACCTTTTTAATGCATGGCATAATTGCCCACTATTTGAAAATTTCTTTTTAAATATACCTGCAATAACATTATCAATATCAGCATCTTCACATACAATTCCTGGTGCAGAACCTCCTAATTCCATAAGAATTGGATTCATTTTATTTGCTGCTACTTTATATAGATATTCTCCTGTTTTTGTATTTCCTGTAAAACAAATCATTTCAATATCTTGTTCTACTAAAAAACTTCCTATTTCTTTTCCTCCAAATACAAATTGCCATACTCCCTTTGGTAATCCTGAGTTATTCAATAGTTCTTCTAAAAGTTTATAAAGAAGTGGTAAATTAGGATCTGGTTTACTAATTACAACATTACCAACAATTAGATTTTGAAAAGCTACTGCACAGCATAATGAAAATGGATAATTAAATGGCGAAATTGCTACAACTATACCTTTTGGTTCATAAAAAACTTTTTGTATTTCTTTATCACTTTCAAATGTTATTTCTGGAGCAATACAATTCTTTGCATTTTCTAAATCCCATTTTATATTTTTTAATGTAGACTTTATTTCATTTTCTGATTGAACAATTGGTTTTCCCATTTCTAATGATATTAAATTCGCAATTTTATCTGTCTTTTCTTCAAATTTGTTATATATTTCTTCTAATATTTCAATTCTTTTATCAATATCTAAATTAGCCCATTCAGTTTGTACAGACTTTGCTAAATTCACTTTTTCTATAACCTCTTCCTTTGTATTTTCTTCAATTTCCCCTAAAATTTCATTATTGCTTGGGTTTGTAGAAATTATTTTCATATATTTACACCTCTTTCATCTTTCCATCTATCATAAATCTTCTTCATCTATTAGAGGAATTATATCTATTGCTGGTTCTTCATAAGGATGAACTTCTCTTAATCTTTTTAATACTTTTTTCACTATATTAATATTACATCTTGCTTCTAATTTTTCCTCTTCTACAAATTCTAATTTATTATTTTCTCCAATGTATGGATTAGCATTATCGGAAGGTTTAAAAGTTCCTATGCACTTTGTAGCTATAGTACAATATGTATAGTTTCCTATAATTCCTGCTCCTTCATCACATATAGCATTTCTTATTTCTTTGATATTCTCGACTGGTGCAGTTACAATAATTTTTACTTTTTTAACATCAAATCTCATCTTTTTAACACCTCTAACTCTCTTCTAAATGTTCTTTTATATTGTCCTCCTATATACATTTATCCTTTTCTAATACAACACACATTATTTTTTTACCCTTTCTACTTTTCCTGTGTTATCTCCTTATACTCCACACACCCTAAATCTCGATTTTGCTTTATTTTTCAAGTTTTATAATAGTGTCAAAATGTCCAGTTGAGTTGTTGAAAAAATAACTTTAAATGGACATTTTAACCTATCCATTTAAACCTCGTTTTGTGTCCAGTTTTACATTTTTTGTTTAGTAATTTATATTTATTAAGATAAAATAGAATTGTGCTATTTACACTCTCATTTGCTATATGTCTATAATTTTTTCTGTTCTTATAATAGCTTTTCTATTTCTTCGCCTTTTAAATATACATCATTTATTTTATTGATTTGTTCCTTAGCTTCTTCTATTCTATTATTAGCTAGTAAATATCCAACTATATATACAAAAGAACTTTTTAAAGTTCTACTTTTGAACATTTATCTAAAAATTTAATTTCTTTCTTTAAAGAATCAAGCATCTATTTCTCCTTAATTGCTATTACTTCTATTTCTATTTTACATCCTTTTTTAACTAGACTATTTACTTCAACTAATGTACTTACTGGTTTACTATTTGCAAAATATTTATTTCTAATAGGCGATACTTTAGCAAAGTCATTCATATCTGTCAAAAAAATTTGAGTTTTTACTACATCATCTAAATTTGAATTTGCTTCTTTTAATATTCTTTGAATGCAATTAAAAACATATTCTGTTTGTCCTTCAATATCTTCACATACAACATTCCCTTTTGAGTCTTGTGCAATTTGTCCAGTAACAAATATCATTTCTACAGTACCTATATCTACTTTTATTCCATGAGAATAAGCCCCCATAATTTCTGCTGAATCTTCTAGTATGATACTTTCTTTAAACATATTCTTTCCTCCTCTTAAATACTCTTTCCTCCATCTACAAGATATATTGCTCCAGTTGTCCATAATGACTTATCTGATAGTAAAAATTCTATTGTTGGTGCTATATCTTTTTTAGCATCTCCAATTCTTCCTAATGGATATAATGGTGCTTTTTCTTCTGACCATTTATCATATCCTTCTTGTGTATAGTCTCCACTTGCTACATAAATGTTAGTATATACTGCTGCAGGATTTACACTATTTACTCTTATATTATATTTTCCAAGTTCTTGACCCATATATTTAGTTAGCATATCAACTCCTGCTTTACTTGCACAATAAGCTATTGAGCCTCCTGCTCTTTCTGATGACATTGAAGAAATATTTACAACCGATGTATTTGTTCCTTTTTTTAATAAAGGTAATAGTGTTTTAGTTAATGCAAATATTCCTGTTAAATTTATATTTATAGAATTATTCCATTCTTCAATAGTTTGCTCTTCAATTCCACCTAATTTAATAATTCCTGCTGAATTTACTAATCCATCTAGTTTTCCATATTTTCTATCTATTTCATTATATATCTTTTTGCAATCTTCTATATTACTAATATCTCCTTGTAAAAATGTAACTTTGTCAGAATTACTACCGAATTTTTCTTTTGCTAAAGATAAATTTTTATCTCCTCTTGACAGAGAAATAATCTCATAATTTTCTTGTTCCAATAAATATTCTATTGTTCCAAGACCAATACCACTTGTTCCTCCTGTTACTAAAACAACTTTTTTATTATCTAACATTTTTTACCTCCAATAATTTTATTTATTCCTATGTTTTTATATACAAGCATTTTTTATATTATTTATGATTTGCTCAGTTGCTCTTTCAAGACATTGTTTAGTTACTCCTGAATGAACATTAGTATAAATTACATTATCATAATTTAATATTTCTTTTATATCATCATTTACTGTAGCATCATCGCATATATAATAATTATCTTTATTTTGTAGCCATTCTTTTAAGGTATCTAATTCATAGCATTTTCCAATTGCTGTGTTTATTATTGCTTTTTCATTACCATATTTCTTTAAATTATCTTTTCCAATTAAACAAACATCTCTATTTACATTTATCGAAATTATATCTACTGTTTTTAGCAATTCATCTAATTCTAAGTATTTTATATTTAACTCTCTTTCTATGTTTTCTTTTCTAGTTCTACTATAGTAATAAACATTTGTATCAAGAACTCTAAGAGTTCTTGCAATCTTTGTTCCAAGATCTCCTAAACCAAGTATTCCTACTTTTATGCCAGTTAAGTCATATGCTTCTTCTTTTAATCTTCTTCCATAAAATCCGTGTACTAAATTTATTATTTCTGCAACAACATATTCCACAGTTCCATTATCTCCATACTCTGATAAATATGAATATGTAATTCCTTTTTTCTCTGCTGTATCTATATCAACTTTTGAAAATTGCTTACCATAAAAAGAACAACATAGTGCTATATGTTTTAAATTTCTACAATTTTCAATTATTTCTTTACTTATTGTTGTACTCCAAGATACTAAAATGCAATCTGCATCTCCAATTCTTTTTATTGTTTCTTTTTCATCTGCTACATTAGTATCATAAACGACTAATTCAGTACAATATTCTTTTAATTCATTTTCTTTCTTTTTTTCCATAAATACTGGCTCTACAATTACTATCTTTTTAAACATTGTCATTTCTCCTCTATAAGTTTTTTTAAATTTTCTAACCACTCGACCCCCTCATTATCCAATGCTGTAAGCACATTATTAAAGTTACGAACTTCTAACTCTTATTATTTTTTTAATTAGTATTAGAATACAAATTAAAGTATCTCTTTTATAAAATCAATCGTTTTATTAATTGCATATTTTAATGCTTGATTATCCATATCAAATGTATGACTTCCATTTTTAATAAGCTCTAATTTTGAATTTGTACATTTACTATGTACTTCTACTGAGACTTTATATGGGACTGTTTCATCTGCTAACCCATGAACAAATAGTTTTGGAAGATTTATTGTTTGAATTTTATCTTTTGGCTTATATCTATCAATCTCATTAAATAATGGAATTCCAAATCTAAATATTTTTCCAGCTTTATTATGTGATTTATAAAAACCATCTTTTAAAGCAATCTCTTTATTTCTTTCTGATAAAAAGTTATCTTTTCTTAACACATCATAATTATCTAAAGCTCCATACCATAAAATCAATGCTTTTACTTCATCAAATTTTGAATAATCAACTAAAGAAACTATACTTGCTCCAAAACTTGCACCTAATATTATTATTTCTTTATATCCTTTACTTTGTAAAAATTTAATTACAGATTCTATATCTTCTATTTCTTTTGAAATAGTCATTTCATAATCAATACCTGTTGATTCTCCATGAGCTCTAAAATCAATTCTTATTGTACTATAGCCTTCTTCTTGAATTGCTTTGGCAAGTGCTCTAAAACTTCCTCTTTCGTCTTTATCTCCTCTAATTCCATGGCAAAGTAATATTACTTTATCTAGTGAAATATTCGCTATTAAAGCACACAATTTAATATTATCAGTACTATTAATATAAATCTTTTCTTCCATTTCTATTTCCATTCTAAATAATTTTTACATTTAATTTATATCACATTTTACCTCATTTTCATAGTCTTTTACAAATATTTTTATATTACTCATTATATCCACTTCTTCTTTCACATCTATTTTAATAAGACACACTCTATTTTTTACTTTTTCCGTTTACCCTGTGTCACACTCCTTATACTCTACACACCCTAAATCTTAATTTTGCTTTATTTTTCAAGTTTTATTATAGTGTCAAAATATCCGTTTTCAATTTTCAAAAAAAGCCCCTAAACGGATACTTTGCACATATCCGTTTGACACTAATTTTGTATCCGTAATCATCTTATTGTCTTTGCATAGTTAAATTTTATTTCTTTATCTTTACATCAAATTTTTCATATTACCTTTACTTATTTATAATATAATTAAAGTCTATTTATATTATCATACTAAGCAATTCTGCTCATATGGTATTGCTTATTTTGCTTATAGGGGTATTGTTTATTCTGCCTATAGGGGCACTTATAAAATTAATTTTCATAACCAAATTTGAAAAGATAAAATATCTCTTGAATAGGATTTATTCTATAATTTCATATCCAGCAATTTTATATCCTTTCAATCTTCTATTATACATCTTATCCAAAACTTTCATATTATCTAAATAATCATAAACAATCACCTTTTCTTTATTTTCATGTTCTCTATGAAGTCTTCCTACATATTGTATAATTCTTCCTTTCCATGAAACTGGCATCGTTAAAAATAAAGTATCTAATCTATTGTCATCAAATCCTTCTCCTATAGAACTACTCGTTGCTAAAATAATCCTTGATTTATCATTTTCGTCCGCTTCTTTTATAATATTTTGAATCTCTTTAGTTTTCTTTTTCCCCATATTTCCTTTATAGATTACAACTGGAACTCCTAAACTTTCTAAATTCTCTTTTAGTATTTTTAAATGTTCCACTCTTTCTGTTAAAACAATTGGTATTCTTCCTTCTAGCACACATTTCTTTATATCTTCTATAATCATATTGTTTCTAAAAACATTGTGACACATGTCATTTAATATTTCTGAGATTTGAATTTTATCTTTTTCTTCTATTGGAATATACTTATAATTAGTTTTTTTCACAATTACAGTATGTTCCATTTCCCTATTTTGTTTTAATTCTCGATTTGCTACTCTAACTCTTATATCTCCACACTGCATATAAATTATTTTATGCCATCCATCTTTTCTTGTCGGAGTCGCTGTTAATCCATATACATATTTAGCCTTAATTTGTTTTAATACTTTTTCAAAACTAAATGCTGCTGCATGATGACACTCATCTACTATTACTAATCCATATCCTTTTACTAATTCTTCTAAATTATCTTTCTTAAATAAAGATTGAAAACTTGCTATATCTAACTTTCCATTTGGCTTTTCTTTGCTTGCACCTATTTGTCCAATTTCTTTCTTATTGATTCCTAAAAAGTATGACAATCTTTCTTTCCATTGTTCTAATAAATTATTTCTATTAACGATTATTAATGTATTTGTTTTTAATTCTGAAATAATTTTTGCTCCTATAACTGTTTTTCCAAATCCTGTTGTTGCACAAAGTACTCCTGTTTCATGTTCTAATAATTGGCTTTTTGCATTTTCCTGTTTCTTATTTAGTTTACCTATAAATTGATAATCTGTTTTTTCTCCTAATTCTCTAGTATCTTTTATTATTAATTTAACATCACTTTTTTCACAGATTTCTTTTATTTTTTCCATACATCCTCTTGGTAAAATTAAAAATCTCTCATCTTCTTCAAAACAACTTATAATTCTAGGAGTAGTTTTATAAAATATTGGCATTCTTAACTTTTGTAATTCATAAAATTTAGGATTAGTAAAACTTGCTAATCTTTTTAGATATGTTATTTCGTTTGGTAATAATTTCAATTTTTTTATATAAATTTGATGGTCAAATATACATTCAATATTATTAACAAATACCATGTCTTTTAAATTTTCTTTTTTAGGAATTTCATCATCAGAAATTTCATCTATTTCTGGTTCATTATAGTCATCTTCTTTATACTTACTAACAAATTCATATATTTGTTCTTTACTCATTCTTTTTATATTTGTCAAAATTTCTATTTGATTTTTCTCTGGCTCAAAATATTTATTTACAAAAACTGTATTCCCATTTTTCGAACTATTTCCTTGAAATGGTAATGCTATTAGATTTCCAAATCCACCTTTTGGCATTATATCTTGGTTTGGAAGTATTCTATCATACGAATCTAATTTTAATGATGCCTTTTCCATTGTTTTAGACAGCAATATATTTCCCATTTTCCTTGCAATATTAGCAAGCATACTTTCTTCAAAGAATATCCAAACATGAGCTCCATTTCCAGAACGTGATCTTTCTACATATATTGGTATTTTTAATTCGTCACATGTATTCCAAAATGCTGTAACATCTCTTTCACAATTTTCTTTATCAAAATCAATTGCCAAAAAGTTACACATATCTCCTGGTAATAATGGATATATACCTATTGTTATTTTACCTTGCAAATGTTTTAATATAATTTCATCTGTTAATGGTTCTAATATTCTATTGGGACATTCATTACATTTTACTCTTGGCTTATCACATTTGTATGTACTAAACTCATTTTTACATACAGGTGAATATCCAGATTTTCCTGTTTTGTTGCTTGTCCATCTTTTAGCATATAAATCTGTTCTTCCTTTAAATAAATCCATAAATATTTTTATTTTCTCTTCGCTGGAAATAGTTTTTGTTTCTTTAGGTATTTCTTTTTCTTCAACTTTTCCATATATTTTTTCTTTAAGTTGTTTATTTTCTTCTTCTAACTTTTCTATTATTTGTATTAGTTCCTTTTTATCCAAACTTTCTAACAATACTATTCCCTCCTTTATATACATTTATATTATACTCGATTTACACGTTCTTTGCAAATTATGTAAATTTAATTTTTGTTATCTTTTTATTGTTTGCATAATTTAACTTTTTTACAGTATTACCAATGGTCGCCCTTGTATATTTTTATTATGCTAAGCTATTCTACTCATATGGTATTGCTTATTTTGCTTATAGGAGTATTGTTTATTCTATCTATAGGGACACTTATAGAATTAATTTTCATAACTAAAATTAAAAAAAGATAAAGTATCTCTACTCTATCTCTTGTGTAACAAGCACTTTCCTTATTTTTTTATTTATAATAGGTAGTGTGCATATTCATGTTTCCACATACCCTGTTATTTTTGTTTTTATGTCTACTTTGCTTTTTTTGCCATTTTTTTGTGTTTTTTTCGCCTTTTTTTATTTTTTCAAAATTCTTTCAATTCCTTTTATATCAACGATTATACAGTTTTCTTTAAATTTAGAACTGATACACACTCGACGTGTGACGTAAACGGAAACATATCTACTGGTTGCAGTTCTCGTATATCGTATTCTTCTTCTAATTGCTTCAAATCTCGCATTAGAGTGGCAGGATTACAACTAATATATATTAGCCTCTCTGGTTTTCGTTTTCGGATATTTCGAATGGTTACCTCATCTAGCCCTTTTCTTGGTGGGTCTACGAAAACAACATTTGGTGCCATTTTTTCTTTTTGTATTACTTTTTCTAACATTTTTTCTACATCGCCACAATAGAATTGTATGTTTTGGATTTTGTTTATTTTGGCGTTTTCTTTTGCGTCCCCAATGGCTTGCTCTACTACTTCAATTCCGTATACTTGTTTTACATGGGGAGAAGCAAAAATTCCTATGGTTCCTATGCCACAATATAAATCTAATACAATGTCCTTTTTTTCTAAATTTGCTTTCTCAATTGCTAAATGATATAACTTTTCTGTTTGAATTGGATTAATTTGATAAAACGATAGTGGTGAAATCGTAAAAGTAAAATCTCCTAGCTTATCTTGTATATAGCCATTTCCATATAATATGTAATTTTCCTTTCCCATAATGACATTTGTGTTTTTGTTATTAATGTTTTTCACAATTGTTTTAATTTCGGGAAATTTCTGTTTTAAGGCTTCTACTAATTTGGTTTCGTTTGGCAAGTCTTTCTCGTTTGTAACAAGAATGCACATTACTTCACCTGTATGAAGTCCTATTTTTACAATAATATGACGGAGTTGTCCATTTCCTGTTTTTTCGTTATAAGCAGAAATTCCGTTTTCTTTTATCCATTGCAAAATGAATTTTGCAATTTGCTCCGATATTGGCATTTGAATACTACATGCGTTTATTTCAATAATTTCATGGCTTCTTTTTGCATATACTCCTGTTACCATTTCTCCATTTTTGTTGTACCCTACTGGGTATTGTGCTTTGTTACGATAATGATATGGTTTTTCCATCCCGATGGTATCTTTTACAATAAGTTTGGTTTTTAGTGATTTATCTACCAAATTTTGTACCATATTCTTTTTTAATTCTAAGGTTTCTTTGTATTTCATATGTCGCAAATTGCAACCACCACAACGCTGATACGTTGTACAATCTGTGTCTTGCCTTGCTTTTGAAGGTGTTATGATTTCAAGAACTTTTCCGAAAGCATGTGATGTATTTACCTTTACGATTACAATTTTTACCTTCTCTTCTTTCATAGCTCCTGGAATAAAAACGGTAAAATTGTTAATTTTAGCAATTCCTTCTCCTTCACATCCATAATCAATTATGGTAACAATATATTCTTCGTTTTTTTGTACTGGTACATTATTTTCCATCTTTTTTACTCTTTTCTTTAAACTTTTTTACGATTTCTTTGCTTTAGAATTCTTGGTTAATACTACCTTTTCCCATAATGTAATTCTTAATTTTTACGTAATCCGTCGCATAGACATTATTGTCGTTATTAATATCTGCTGCTTTTAGGTATGCTCCTGTTAATGTTGCTTTTCCCATGATGTGATTTTTTATTCGGACATAATCGGTCGCATAAATGGATCCATCCCCATTTACATCACCTTTTACTACAACCGTATAATAGTGTTCTTGCTCATTAAACTGAAGTACAAATTTCATATTGGTTGCTATGGTTCCTTCCGAAATCTCTTTTCCTGTGTAATCTTTAAAACCAATAAGTTTTACATTCGGATAACTTGAAAGAATGCTTTTTATACTAGATACACTACTTCCCACTTTAAACCCTACTACATATCCATCTTTTTTCGTTAATCCAAAATGTTTTAATGCCTCTGTTTCTGAAACCGAATTCGTAATGTTTGTTATATTGCTTACCTTCACTTTTGTTTGCATTCTCATATTTTGTGTCCCTACCTTTAAATCCACATAAATTAGAGCATTACCATTTTTCATTCCTTGTAGTTTGTTATTGTCATATCGAACCACACTCGTATCACTGGAATAAATTGAAAATGGAAGAGAAGTACTAGGCTTGGTTGTTATGGTATAGGGAATTTCTCCTGTTTTATCAATGTTTACTTCTTCTGGAACAGAAATTCCAACTATTCCTTTTTCCAATTCTTCCCTAGATGGTAGTTTTAAATCTGGTATAAAAGATACTACTCCTCCCACAGCATTTGCTATTTTTGTTTTGGAATAGTCAAAATACACATTTTGCGGTACTTTATATGGTTGACCATCTACATATTGTAATCCAATAAAACCACCCACATTGGCATTTGCTTGAAGGGTCCCATTGGCATAACTATTCTTAATGACAGCATTTGAATTCATTCCAATAAAACCACCTACATTTTTTTCAGAAGAAACTGTAAGCGAAGTCGAACAATTATCAATAATCGTTGTATCATAAACATTTCCTACAAATCCACCAGTAGAGGCTAAATCATTTCCTTGCAGGCTTTTTATGTTTTGAACCGAACCTGTTTTTAAGTGAATATTCCTTAGTGTCGTATTTTCAACTGCATTTGCAAAACCGCCAAGAGCTTCTCCTTTTCCCGGCTTTATCTTTATGTTTTCGATGTTTATATTCTCGATAATAGAAGGAACTGTAAAATCTCCTACTGTATTAAATACGCCTGTTCCTACAGCAGATATATTCTTTAATGTTTTATTGTTTCCATTCAAATTACCTCTAAACTCAATTTTAGGATATTCTTGTATATTAGCAAAATCCAAATCATTCATGAATTGATAATACTGGTTTTTGGTTTCCATTTTCATTAAGTAGAAAAAGGTATCTACATCATAAATTAAGTAAGGTTTTTCCTTAGTTCCTTCTCCTTGTAAGTTTGGAAATGTTACATTAAAGGTAACCGATTCATTTGTTTGGGATGTTACCTCAACAACAATTCCAGAATTACTTCCATCCGAATAATAAATCGTCTTATTATCGAATGCATCATTATTTTTATCAATTGCTTTTCCTAAAACAGTACGTGTACTATTTAAAGTTGCTTGTTCTAAGTTTCCTTTTCCATCTCCTAAGCCAGTTTCATTTGGTCGAAATACAAATATATGATCATTTTCTCCGTGATTTCCTTCATAAGCATTACCATAACCTTTACGTGATTCATTCACACGGTATACAATAATTCCACTTTGATCAGCACAGTAACCTTGGTATGTAGCTTGCTTTTCATGATATTCAATCACAAAATATTCGTCACTTCCTGCATATTGTTGTATTTTAATCGCACGTTTTTCATTATCATCCACAAATTTAGGCTTATTTAATGTAATTGAATTAGTGGTTTTCGTAATAACTGGTAATGGTTTATGCCAATTCGTTTGTGGACGATATTCACTTGTAAAATACGCCAATAAGTTTTGTGGATTAGAACCTACGGTATTTCCCATAACATCATAAAAACCAACTGGTCTATTTCCGGAAGCATTATGCCTATATAAATCCATATATCCTAACGTATGCCCAAATTCATGAATAATGGTACCATAAGTACTTCGATTTAACGAAAATATACTTGCTGATTGGGTATAATCTTCTACATAAATAAGATTGTATGGTATTACTTCCTTTCCTAATATTGTTTCAGTAATCCCTTTATTATCTAGCTTATGTGACCATAGTATATCCCCCCAAGCTGGCTTAGTTTGTAAATTATTTTGTCCTTCCACAAAAAATGAAATAGCATCTACAACATTATTACCATCTGCATCAATTTGTTCTTTTGTTATTCCCGCATTTTCAATTTGCTTTGATACCCATGCAACTGCTTCATTCACTAATTCCGTTTCTCTTTGCAAAGCTTCACTAGCATTTTTATATCCCTGTGGATTTTGGTCACTCTGTCTTAAATAATATCCTATTGGTTGTGATGTTTCATAAGCGACTACTTTATCTCCTTGTCTAGGAAATATTTCCGTTGTAATCGATAATTTCCCATAACTTTGTGTTTCATAATATTTTTTAAAAGAAGGTACTTTCATTTTGGTTTCTGTATTCCCATTTACTGTAGTCATTTCAAACAATTCATCACTGTTAAAAATTGTTTTGGCATTTTTAACACAATCCTCATCCTCTATTTTGTGTTGATTGGTATTATCTTTAAATTCGATAAAAACAGCCAAATATTTTATGTTTTGATGGTTTGACCTGCTTTCTTGGCTTAACGCAATTTGAGTATCTTCTAATGGTTCTATTCCATATAATTCATTATAATTAGCAATGCTTTGTGGTCTATCTTGTTCTTCTTTTATTGTTTCTGTTTTAGGATTAACTGTTTCAACACCATTTGCATAACTATAACAAGTAAAACTGAACTGAAAACATAGTAATATAGCTACTAAAAAACTAATGCACTTCTTCATCTACTTTTTCCTTTCTTAGTTTAAAAACTACAATTGCAAATCCAATAATAGCTACTCCTATTACCGTTATTAAACTATATATTATAATTTGTTGATTCTTGCCTTTCGATATTAATTGTTCATATTCCTCATATTTAACAGGAGCACTACCTAAATATCGTTGCAAAGTACCTTCTTTTGCTTCATATAAATATTCAAGCCTTTCTCCCTCCTTGTTCATTACCGATAATAAAAAATAATCAGCAAATCCATTCTTAAACTGATATCCCATTATCTCTTTTTCCTCAATTGTCCTAGAGGATATTTCAAAACCTTCTTTTTCTTCTTGCCAATCACCTAGAAAAAAGAAATGGTTTTGAATGGTTATTGGAATTATTTTATAAATACATTCATTTTTCTCCATATCTACCATATAAAAATTCTTATTATTTTCATGGTCAACACCATAAATCATAGAAAAATGACCATTATCATACACACGAATTTCTTGTTCATTTACCTTATGTTGCTTTTCCGAAAAACCCTCTGGAATAACCACATCTCTTAAATTTCGAACAACTCCAATCTGCGTATTCTTATAGGTAAGATATACATTTGGTGTTTCATCAACATATGCTTTTAACATATATTTTCGTTCTTCTCCATTTTCAGCAACTACCGTAATAGCAATTATATTTTCTCCTGCTTCAACCGAAATGTCCCCTATTCCTGTTACTGTAGCTTTACTATCTTGGCATACAGCTTGAAGAGAAATGGTCTTTGCCTCTTTTGGTAACTTCACACTATATTCAGTAACATTAGCATTAAATTCTGGCTCTAATGTTCCCATATTAATACTTAATGATGATAATAAATTATTAGAAGATTTCTCTTGCACCACTGTTTGTTGATTATTTACTGTAGGCTTTGTTGGATTTTTATTTGGTTGTGTATTTGGTTTTCCTGAAGGTGTTGTGTTAGGATTACTAGAACCTCCAGAAGGTGTAGAAGGTATACTTGGTACATCAATTGTAACTGTCACACTTCTTGCCCCTGGCTTATACTCATTTCCATCTGCATCCGAAAATCCCACAGTAGGTGTTGCGGTTACAGTAACACTGCCACTACCACCAGCCTTTACATTTACTGTTTGAGAATTCTGTTCTACCCAAACACTACTCTGAGATAGTGTTCCGTTTTTTACACTTAAATTAACTCTACCAATACAATCTCCTCCCACCGAAACACTAAATGTTCCATTTGGATTTACCTTAGAAGCAGAAGCCGTTATTCTAAAAGATGCTGCCTCTACACATCCTCCACATAACATTAGCACAAAACTAAATAGTAAAATAGCAAACCATTTTTTCATAAATCCTCCTTATATAAATAGCTATTAAAAGAGATTGGTCTTCTAATAGCTACTTCCTTGCGATATATTACATAAAAATTTTAACATATTTTCTTATACTTTGCAACAACAAAATACACTAACATTTTTAATTTACTCGTTTAATCTATTGCTATAATCTATAATTATTCTACGTAGCTCATTTTAAGCACCATGCCTTTTTTGAGTTGGAATAATTTTGGGTACAAAAAAATACCATTCTTTTTAGAATGATATTTTATGTATCTGTTCTATAAAGTTCGAACCGATACATGTTGGTGCGGATGAAGGGACTCGAACCCCCACGTCGTTGACACTGGTTCCTAAGACCAGCGCGTCTACCAGTTCCGCCACATCCGCATTTTCTATTGACAATGTATATATTAGCACATTTCGGCTTTCGTTGTCAATAGAAATTTTGTATATTTTTTAATTTTAGTCACCATTCGGTCACTGTTTGTCAACCATCTGTCAACTAATTCTTTGGTGTTTGTGCGTTTTCGTCATAACGATAGCTTGAACACATGGATTCATCTGGGTTTTTGGTAGTACATTCTTGTATTGGTGTTACAATGATTTGTTGCAATGAGCATTCTTGTTCTTGATTTTTGTTGTATTTACAACTGGTTACTGTGCAATTAATTTTTTGATTTCTTTCCATAAAATGACCTCCTTTTTTTATTAGTATGGTCATTTTTTTCATTTCTATTTGCTTATTTTATTTCTTTTTTATCTTCGATTTGTTTTACTTGATTTTGTTCAAGACTACGATTACAACATTCTTCTGGTTGTTTAAAACTTAAATACCAATTAAATCCATTTCGATTTTTTTGAATCATGTTCATTCTTTCTTCTAAAGCTTGATAGGTTTGTGGCATTGGTACAATCATTGGCTCATATGGACACCAATTAGCAGGTGTCGCCTCTTTATTACAATCTGCAATTTGTAACGCTTGTAACACTCTTAATATTTCTGGAATACATCTTCCTACATTCATTGGGTATACTAAGATTGCTCTTACAATTCCTTTATCGTCAATAATAAATACATTTCTTACGGTTTCTGTATTACTAATGTCATTTGCAATCATACCATATTTTCTAGCAATCGTTCCATTTCGATCTGCAATAATTGGAAATGGTACTCGAATTCCTGTTTTACAGTAAATATCATATAACCATGCTAAATGAGAAGCATTACTGTCTATACTAAGCCCCAACAAACAAGCATTTTGCTGTTTGAAATATGTATCCGCTTTACTAAATGCAATCATTTCCGTGGTACACACTGGGGTTACTCTATCTTCACTTTTCAAACTTTTTTGGAAGAATAAAAAAATTTGCATTTTTACTCTTCCAATTTTATTGAAATTGTATTTTCAACAAGTTTTGATTCTTTATATTTTAATTCATTGTTATCTTTAATAATAAATTTTTCTTTCATATATTCATTTAATTGCAATCTAAAATCTATTTCGTATCTATCATTAAATATTCTAACTTCTTTGATTATTTCAGAAAGTAACATCTTTTTTACGTCTAAATCAGCCATTTCAAACTCTTTTCGCCATACTGGTATCCTATCTTTAATTTGTAATATTTCTTCATCTTGTAATTTTTTTTGATTTATCTTACTT
The DNA here is from genome assembly GCA_022796855.1 of Clostridia bacterium. Lineage (GTDB taxonomy): Bacteria > Bacillota > Clostridia > TANB77 > CAG-508 > RGIG8482. The sequence goes on from JAAWJM010000002.1 coordinate 99,476, forward strand.
ATAATTTCACCCTTTAAAGTAATTAGTTTTAATTTCTTTTCTTCCTTTTCTGTTATTAGCTCATTTAATAATTCTGCTGTAAAACTACTTTCTCCTGTTAATGTCTTAACAACTTCATCTTTCAGTACATTTATATTAGCTTCTGTTTCTTCAAGCTCTTTTTCGCATTTCTTTAAATCTTTTTCTTCATTTTCACAACTATTTAATATACCTTTTTTTATTGCTTTTGATAAATCTATCTTTCTTAAACTATCTAAAAAATCATAAACACTTTTTAATATTAATTCTTCAAGAATTTCTTTCTTTATGTTCTTTTTTTCTAGTCCACAAGTATTAGTAAATCTTGTACTACTACATCTGTAATATGAATGTTTTACAATATCACCATATTTATTTTTCTTTTTTGAGCTTGCTGTCGTAAACGCATATCCACATTCACCACACTTTATTATTCCTATAAATAATAATTCTGATTTTGTTTGTCTAGGTTTTACATCTTCTTTTTCATTATTATAATTTGATTTATCATTTCGACAATTTCTAATTTTCTTAGCTTCATACCATATTTTTTCATCTACTATTGCTAGATCATTAACTCTCTTCTCTGGTAATATCCATGTATCAAATGGTTGTTTTTTTGACGTTGCCACATTTACTGTTGTCTTTTTTCTATATGCTGGATAGCCCATATATAATGGATTTTCTAGCATTTTTCCAACTGTTGATGTACTCCATAGTTTAGATCTTCTAGGTTTAATTTTTTTATCATTAAGATATTTAGCTATTCTACCTATTCCATATCCTTTTTTTACATATAAATTAAATATTTCTTCTACTATTTTAGATTCTGTTTTATTGATTATAAGTTTCTGTCTTTCCACTCCCTTTTTGGTATATGTTCCACTTTTAATAAAATCATATCCAAAAGGTGCATTTCTTTCTCCTCCATAAGTAAGTATTCCTTTTTCTGCCATTTGAACTTGTACTTCTCTTACCCTTATTGAAGTTTTTTCACTTTCGCCTCCTGCTTGCCAATATGTAAGATAATTAATTAATTTATCGGCTCGATTTTCTATTTTCCTTTGTCCTTCTTTTACAGACCAAACTTCAACCCCTTCATTAATCAACCATTCTACAACAAAAGGCGTTTCTTCTTCTCTTCTTCCAATTCTATCAAACATAAAAACAAGTAATATATCTATTTCTTTATTTAATACATCTCTTTTTATGTCTTGTAAAACATCTCTTTTAGACTCACTCAGTTTATATCCAGATACTCCTAATTCCTTATATTCTTTTGTAAATTTCCAATTGTTGTGTGATTTTATAAAATCTTTACATGATATTCTTTGCATCGGAATATCATTTTCTTCAACTTGTTTTAAGGTTGAAACCCTATACAAGCATCCAACTTTTTTCATATCCATAAATGTTAAACTTTTTCCTTTACAAGTATCATAGATATTGGATATTTAACTTTTATTTCTACTTTATCATTGTACAAATATATCTGTTCTATCAGTTTATCTAAAATTTGTCTTTTTATTTCTAAAGGTGCTTTTTCAAATTCTTTACTCCATGTAGGGATGTATTCTTTTAAGCTATTAATTTCTTGATTATTAAGATTAATTTCTTCTTTTATTGTTGTTAGCTGTTCGTTTAACTTATTTAACTTATTCATTTCATCATTAAATTCTTGACTTATTGCTTTATTTCGTTCTTTCTCCCCTGACATAAGAGCTGAAACAATATCTGTTTTTAACTCTATAAGCCTATTTTCAGAATAGCTAATTTTTTTATTTAATATTCTAATTTTTTCCTCTCTTCTTTTTATCCTCTTTACCCTTTTTACTATTGCATTTTTAAAATCAATTTTTTTATATGTGTCTAAATATTTTTTTACTTCATTACTTACTATTGTTTCTAAAATATCAACTCTATAATTTCTATGATATTTACAATCACCAGTTTTTTGCTTACCCTTACACAGCATATAACAATATTTTGTCCTTCCTTTAGGTACAATATGGTTGTTGCAATAACCACATCTAGTATATCCTGATAATAATCTTAGAAGTCTACTTCCTTTCCTACTTCTGCTATCTATTAATTCATTTGCAGTTTGCCATAATTCTTCTGAAACAATTATAATATCTGGATTTTGTTTGTCAGCAATAATCCAAGTGTCTTTGCTTTTTCTAATATTTCCATCTCTATTTCGCCTTCTTTTTCCAAATGATACATAGCCTTTGTAAATAGGATTTCTGACAATTTCTAAAATTATATTTGAATCCCATAAGCAATTTTCTTTTCTTCTTTTAATTCCTTTTCTATTTAGGTAAATTGCCACTTTATCAGTTCCATATTCTTTTATAGCAATAAGCTCATAAATTTGTCTTATGATTTCTGCTTCTTCTTCATATATAATAGGTATTTTTCTTTGTTTTCCTATTTTACTATACAAATCACTATCAATCATTTTATATCCATATGGAGCATAATTACCAAGATAAATTCCTTTTTTAGTTAATCGTATTTTTTCCTCTTTAGATCTAACTGATATTTTTTCGCTTTCTCCTTCAGCTTGCCAATATGTAATATAGTTTATTAATTTGTCATAATTGTCCTTTATTTCTCTTTGCCCTTCATTAACAGACCATACCTCAATTCCTTGGTCAATTAGCCATTTAACAACAAATGGTGTTTCATCTTCTCGACGTCCTATTCTGTCAAATAAAAAAACTAATAGAACATCAATCTCTTTATTGCATACATCCTTTTTTATTGTTTGTAAAACATCTCTTTCTTTTTCTCCTAGCTTATATCCTGAAACACCTAATTCTGTATATTCCTTTGTTAGTATCCAATCATTTTTTGTTTTTATAAATTTTCTACAAGCCTTTTTCTGTACAGGAATATCGTTGTTATATGTTTGCTTTTTAGTAGAAACTCTATATAAGCATCCAATTCTCTTCATTTTACTCCTCCTTTCAACTTAAAATTTTATTTTAAGAAAAAAGGATAATCAATTTGAGAAAAAATTTCATGTTAATTTTTTTACATTTCTTTGGATATACAAATCACTCAACACATTTATAATATAATCTTCAATTTCCTTTGAATTACCTTTTGATACATTTTTCAATATCACACTTATCTCTTGCTTACCTATATTTTCAATTTTACTTAATTGTTCTTCTCCCTTTTTAGTTCTGATATATTCATAATTTTCATTGCCCAACAAAACATCTCTTCTTTCTATAACATTAACCATTAAATCACCTCAACTAATTATATGAGCTATAGTTCTAATTTATTAATATATGTAATAGATTTGCAACAGCCACTATAACTTAGAATAGTATTACTAATAAGTTAAGTTTTGTTTTCCAAATCAACTATGTTATATTTAGAATAGATTGTTGGTAAAATATCTATTTGTGCAAGTATATCTTTTAATGTAATTTTTAAATTTCCACTTTTTATCATATTATGAACTGCAATTTTTGAATATGTTATATATTCCATTATTTCTTCATTTAAGACATTTTTCATCTCAATTTCGATATTTTCTTCACTCAAAGTTTTATTTGAGTTTATTACCCTTTTATATGCTTTTCTCATATATTTTTTACATTCTTGTTTATTCATTTTTACCCCCATAATAAAAAGTCAGACTAATCTGACTTTTTAATTTTTATTCTTTTTTATCTGCTTCTTTTGCAATAATTAGTATACAATGAAGTGCTATTCCTAATATTGCACCTATCAACACTCCAATAAATAATAATATCAATTATCTCACCTCTTAAATTTCTATAAAGGTTATTTGATTTTTTCTACATAGATCTACAATTACATTTAGTTCTTTGTACTCATGCCTAACATCGTAAAAATATTCATAATTAGTAAATCTATACTTTTGTTTCTAATATCTTGTATAAGCTGATATATCTATCTACATTTTCTCTTTTTTTAAACTTTTATATATGATGGAAAATCAGCAGGTTTTAATAGGTTTTGTGTATCAAACTCATAACGGTTTTTCTTTGAGTTGTATTTGTAAGCACTTCCACACCACTTTCTTAAAGCCTGATTTCCTATTGTTGAATGTTTAGATAATTCCATTGTTGCCTGTTCATGCTTATTTTTTAAGTTTATATAGTCTATGTCTATTTTAGTTTTTCTCATACTGTAAATCAAATCTTTTTGTACTTGTTTCCTTTTTATTAAATTTTCTTTTTTTCTCTTTTCTTTTTCAACTTTATACATCTCATTTTTTCTTAATATCTTTGAAATATAACTTACTGATGTATTTATTATTTCTGCTATTTCTGTTAATGTCTTCTTTTGTATAAAATACAGATCATTTATTATAGCAATTTTTTGCATATGAAAAAGTCTCCTTTCCTTTAGTTCAAAAAGTGTTTACACATTTTTTGACATAGTTTGTCTATATAGACTTGTCTAGAATTTGCCTATATTGATTTTTTTATAAACATATAGTATAATTTGATTGATTTAAAAAGAATAAAACTCGCTTATACTATATGTTATATGTGTGTTAAGAACACAATTTGTTGTGAAATTGTTTCTAACTATTCGCATTATAATTTTCTATTCCTTGAAAGTCAATAAGTATTGGTAAAAAGCGATTGTAACACGGAATGGATTTTTATCTAATTGGTGTTCATAACAAAATGGAGGTTAGAATGGAAGAAAATACTTATATCTTAGACATTTTATCTGGTCTAGGATTAGCGATAAATGAAAAAAATAATAGCGAGATTGTTATAAATTATCCTATAAATTTCGATAAAAAAACTATGAAATTTGTTATTGATTCTAATTATAAAATAACTTTTCAAGAATTAGGATGCTTTTTAGCAGATTTTCTAAATACTGACTTTAACGAATATAATGATTTTCTAAACTTTTTTACAAAGTATTCTTTATCTTTATTAAATTATAATAGACTAAGAAAAGTATTCAAAAATGAATATTGTACTGAAGAAAATTTTAAAGATTTCGTTTTAGATTTACAAACTAAAAATAAGAATCTATTAAATAAGTTGCAAGAACAAACAGACATGATACTAGATTACTGTTTATTGAACCCCAGTAAAAAAGCGAAAGAATATAAACCAATAGAAAGATTTTATGTATTAAGAAGAATCTCGCCTAATCTTACAATACTGAATGAAAATAAATCAGCGTATTACTCTATTAACCTATTTTCTTCATATCCTGGCACTACAGAAAAAGATATTTATTCATTTTTACACAAAAAGAAAAATGCAGTCATAGAATATGATTTAATTCTGCCTTACAATATTTCTAGCATACTATACAAATCCATTTGTAGTATTCTTAAACAAAATGTATATTTGAAATCTTGTAAAAATTGTAATAAGTATTTTGTAGGCACAAATAAAGCCTACAATTATTGTGAAAACATTGCACCAGGAGAAACATTTAAAACTTGTAGAGATATTGGAAGAAAAGCAGCCTTTGAAAATGCAAAATCGAGTGATCCCCTCTTAGAACGTTATTATAAGATATATAGTAGAAAATCAATGATGAAGTCAAGAAATCCTGACATTTTAAAATATGTAAATGACTTTAACAAATTTAAAGAAATTGGAAAAAGGAAAGTAGCTCAATATAAAAGTGGTACTCTGTCATTAGATGATTTCAAAAAGTGGATTGAGAAGAATAGCTAATTCAAGCTATTCTTTATTAGATTATACTGTTTTTCTTATTTTTTTCAATAATTCTCTAAAACTTAAACCAGTTATACAGTTTAAGGTAGTAGAACTTAATAAATCTAATTCTTTCGCAATATTTCTATACTCCTTTTGACTTTTTAATGTTTTCAAATTTTTAATAGCTTGAATAGTATCTTTATACCTATTATCATACCACATTTTTCATCACTCCCAATTTCATTTTATCATACTTTATCATTTCTTTATGTCGAAATGTGTCGGTTTATAAATAAAATATTATATTTAGCTATTTTTATGTCTGTTATTCTATATTCTCTTCCATTTTTTTCCATTTTTCCTAATCTTTTTTAATCCTTTTCAAATTTTATTTACTAACTTCAATCTTCACTCATATCTTTTTAATTTTTATTAATCTTTATAATACTTTTAAGCCTTTACTTTTTATAATCTCATCAAGGTGATATTTTTGAGAAAGCTTAAAAAATATACTAAAAAGCAATGTTCTGAAAAACAAAAAAAGAAACTTGAAATGCTAAATAAATTTCAAGATGATGTTGCAAAAAATTTTTTTAGTTCTAAATTTAAAAACAAGAACTAGTCATTAAAGTTCTTGTTTTGTTTTTAATTTCCAACATAATATTTTACCATTGCGATAACATTTTTACTGCTTGGCTTATCACATTCTCCTAGTCTTAATATTCTTCTTGTTCTTTCTTTATTAGTATATTTCCACATGTTATTGATTGCTGTATTAATGTCTGATTTTATGGTATTCATATTTTCTCCCTTTGCTTTTGCTATTTCATTGTAGATATTTTTTACATTGTCTTCTTTTTTAATAATTGAGTATAGTATACAATCATTAATCAGCTTAGTCCCCTTTAAAGAATATGTAAAACCTAGTCTAAAAAGTATTTCTATTATTTTTTCTTCAGTATTCTTGTTTGATATTTCTTCTACTATTCTTTCTAATTCTCTTGTTATCTCTTCTACTGGTGTTAGTTTAGAGAAAAACCTATCAACACATTTGTACTTTATAGCTAAGGACATTTCTTCTACTGCACCTGAATATATGAATATCTTAGCTTTTATCTTTTTGTCTACTTCAATTTCTTCTAAGATTTCAAGTCCATTTTTATCCGGCAACTTTAGATCAAGTATTACTACATCTGGTTTTATTTCTTTTATTTTTTGATACACATTAGTTCCTTCATTTAATATTCCGACACATCTTACATTTTTGGTATTAATCTTGTTTGCCAGATATATACTTATTTGGACATCATCTTCCACAATAAGAACATTTAGCAAATTTTATACCTCCAATCTTTAATACTTTACATAAATTTTACCACTTTTTCCTTTTTTTGTAAATATGTAAACTATTAATTGCGACTTTCGGGCTTATTTTTTCTATACTCTTCTCCTCCTGGATGAGTATAAATATCTGTTGCATTAGATGAATGACCTAAAAATTTTTTCAACATTAAATCAGAATAACCTTCTTCATATTTTTTTGTACCAGAATCATGTCTCATGATATGTGGATTTATCTTATCTTCATTTACCTTAATGCAATATTTAGCCAAAATATTATTTATTGTGGTTCTCGCCATAGGTTGATTGGTATTAGCTGTTTTATTACTTACAAAGAGATATTTATTTTCTTTACCATTTAGTAGTTTTTCTCTTTCTGGCAAATAATCATTAATTGCATCAAATATAATTTGCTCCATAAAAATGCTTCTAATTTTATTCCCCTTCCCCAAAATATGAATTGAATACATATTAAAATCTATATCCCTTTCTAATTGCAATCCAATCAGTTCCGATACTCTTAGTCCCCCCTCATCACATAAAACAAACATTGTATAATCTCTCTTATTTTCTCTTCCAGCTTTCAATCTAACCTTTTTTATCGTTTCTTTAGGTAACATCTGCGAAGTAATTATAGGTCTTTCGATTTTATAAAAATCTTTCTTCTTTATGACTTTTGATCTATTTTTCTTAATCTCATTTTCTATTAAAAAATCTTCATATACTGACAACGAGGAAGTCTTGCGATTTATTGTCGCAAATTTATATTGTAGGTCATCAATCATATGTTTTTTGTATTCAATATAATCTGCATTGGAAAACTCTATAATCGTTTCTCCAAAATGTTCTTTGAAATATTTTAAAAACTGTTCCACGTCTTTCATATAAGCATTAATTGTATTTCTTTCTCCTGAAGTATCATAATTCTCCTCTAAATATTTTTTAAATTGTTCTAATATCTCCATTTTTTCACTCCTTTATTTATGTAGTATTTTTTTATAACCATTATTGTTATTTATGTAGTATTTTTTGTTTGGTTATTATGCTTTTCGTTTGAAAAATACTACATAAGTGTAATTATGTAGTATTTATTATAATATTGTTGTTCTACTTTATAAAGTTGAGAAAAAATATGAGCTTATTGTAGTAAGCTTTTAAAATTTATGATATATTACTGTAACTTCAATGGGAGCATACTACGTTCAATTTAGTGGAAGAAATAGTCAAGTATATAATTTTAGCTTAAATTCTAAATGCTTTCTTACTCATATATAATATGATAGCTACTTAAATTCAAATGTCTAATATTAAAGAGCAACTCCTATATAAATTGAAGTTGCTCTTTATCTTTATAATATTGCATCAAAGCGTGCTCTTAACTCTATATCACCTTTTATATTACTATATGCTGAATCTAAAAATTCTTTTAGTATATTGCTTTCTTCTTGTGTTAAATCTTTTTCTTCTAATACATTTAAAACTAATTTGTACAGTTCTTTTTGTGTTTCAGATGCTGAGTTATAATATATTATATTTTCATTATCTATTTTTTGCAAAATTAGTTTTAACTCATTAGGATAAAATTTATTTATTATTGAAGTAATTGCATCTTCTTCTTTTTGAGTTTCTGCTTTAATTTTTTCATTTTCCTCAATTTCTGATAAGGACATTGAAGAATAAACTTCTGGTGTATCTATTCTTCCATTTTCTACATCATTTAAAAATTTTTGTTTTCTTTCTAAAAGTATATGCTCCACTTCTTTATCTGAAGGTGCTATGTAAATAGGTGTTCCTAATTTATTTGATGCAAAAATCACTACTGGAACTAATATTACTATTGCTACTAATAAACCTAAAATTACTTTTTTGTTCATGACATTACCTCCTTTTATAGTGTCATTTGAAATAATATAAAATAATCATTCGGATTCTCTTTACATATTTGAAGGAAAGGTTTACCAGGTTCTTCGCGTGAATGTCCTGTTACTACATAGCTAGATTTTGCCTCATATGTAGTATAACCTGTTATATACATTGTATGTGTAGAATTACCCATAACACCTAAGATATTTTGAGCCTGTTGCATAACATCTCCTTCTTTTATATTAAGATTCATCACTTCTTGGGGATGTTCATAAGCATATTTTCCTTGAACTGCATAATAATATCCAACATCTTTCCAATAAGTTCCAAACTCTCTCGCACTAGTCCATGGACTTGTCTTTGGTGGGCATAATTCCCATGAATTATCTAATTGTTCTCTGTTAGCAGGTTGTGGATAATTATTATTCTTTCTATATATTTTCCAATCATTTTGATAATGCATCCCTCCTGCTAACATACACTGCGAAGCAAAATTTGCACAATCTCCTAAAGGATTAAGATTTGGATAGCACATTACATACTGATTATAATTTTGTTTTGCATATTCCACTCCTAAAATAGGATTTTTTGAAACTGGTTCTAGTATCCAATATTCATTGGCATGAGCTTGAAATGTATATTGGTCAACATTTTGTCCTTGATTACATGTTGGTCCATTTAAAACAACTACTTTTGAAAAATTACTTGCTTTTGTATATAATATAAACGTAGAATACACCGATAGTCCTATTTTGAATTTTTGGGCATCTGATCCATTTATTTCACGTATTTGAATATTAGCATAATTTTCACCAGAACCATTATTTACCTCTAAAGCATACCTATATGCTCCATTATTTCCTAATCGTGTATATATACAAAATGTTCCATCTCCATTATTCCTTAAATACCATCTTTGGGAATCTGTACCATTAAGTTTATATTGTTGTACATTTCTTCCATTTTCAGCTATCCCTCCTGAAACATCTAAATACTGTCCTGTGTACATGTTTTTTATAAAAAATTCCTTTCCGCTAATATCTGAATATTTTAATGATAATGGTTGAATATTAGATGATTCATATTCCGTTATTGTAGTATCTTCCATTAATAAAATATCATTTACGAAATCACCTGATTTTGCCTTTACTGGCATTAAAATTGTTACTAATATCATGAGAAAAATAATAAAACTTGAAATTATACGCTTTTTTTGTTCTTTTACTTTCATATAACCTTCTCCTTTCTTAATAAATATGGATATTATCCATATAGACCTCCTTTCTAATTAATCTACGTTCTTTTAGAAATTGTTTATTGTTACTTTTATAATATACTATCTTCATAAACTTCTATAAAAAGATAACTTCTTTTTATAATATTTTATTTAAAACTGTATATACTACTGTCTTTGTCGTTGGTTTCCTGTCATCGTAAAAACTAAAATACTCTTTTAGAAATCTAGCTTCACATTTATAATACATTGCTTCTGTTGCATTATTAATATTACACTTTATGTTGTTTATTGTTTTGTGATAAGTTTTTGCGACTATTGGATATATATCTCGTTGTAAATTATCTATAAAAAATTTCTGTTTTTGATACATTTGGAATATTACATCAATTAAATATGTAGTTCCTTTATAATTTATATCATATCCTATCTTTTCTATTTCACCAACAATTTGTTTTCTTTTGTATAGAAGATTTTTGCTTTCTACTAGTTTTTGTATCCTAGATGTTATCTCTTCTTTTTGGGTTTTCTTTATAATATAATCAAACACTAATGGATTACCAATTAGTTGTCCCATAGAATATCTATCTTCAGCCATAACAATAACTGATCCTCTGTATTTATCTTTTTGTACATTAGCTAGTTCCTCTAATACCTTTATTCCGTTAAAAGTTGATAAATCTAATATTACTATGTCAATCTTAGCAGTTTTTAAAAAATCCAAAGTCTCTTTTTCATTTGTACACATTTTACAGATTCTTATATCTGTACTATCTAAAATATCATTAACTAATCCTTTTAAAAAATTCACATCATTACCGGCTATTAATCCTTTAACCAAATTTATCACCTCTACTTAATAAGATACCAAAATCTTACAATAAGGTTTCATTTTTATCTTTTTTTATCTTTTTTATAATTCAACTTTACTTTATGTTACTATATCATTAGTAACATAATTTCTTACCAGTAGTAATAGGAATTAGATTAGTGAGCATTAAAAAGGAGGCATCTTATGAAACTACTGAAAAAAATACCTAAAAGAGCAACTGCATTTGTTTTGGCTATGGCATTGTTGTTTGGCATGAACACCATGTCAGCATTTGCTGCCACACCTGACCCTGGCATAAGTCCTCAGACGGTTATTACTCCGTGGCATGGACCTATTACTGTTCAGGGTAATTCGCAAAAGACTTCTGGTATTGGTGTGAGACCTGGTGAAACAATTCGGTTAGATTTAACTATTTTGGGAATTGCTGATTATGTGGATTACTCTCCTTTGCAGGTTTCTTTGTGTAAGCGAGATGGAACCCTTGTTGAGTTGATTACGTATTCTGCAACTGGCAGTTATTCTCATACCTTTACGGCTGTAGATGGTGGAGCATACTATATTTCCTTTGGTAGCCGTAAAACAGCTTACCGTTTCAACTATTCTGTAACTTTCTAACTAACAATTAACTCACTAATCTTAATTCCATACGAAATGGTTGGCTTATTACGGCCAACCATTTTCTTAAATACATTTTAATATCTCTATCTCGTTAATACCTCTAATTATAATTTTTAATTCATCTGATACATTATTTCTATTAACATCAAAATTCACTTTTACTATCCTATTGTCTATTATGTCTAATGTTGTTGGATTAATATAATATTTATGCTTCTTATCAAAAATTTGTATACTCCCTAAATCTGACATATCAATTATTTGTGTTAAATTTTGATTTCCTACGTATTCTATTTTTAATTGTAACTGTAAATTACTCAATTCTGCTTCCATTACTCTAAATTCTTGTTTATTATGTTCTAAATCTTTTGTTACATATCTCGTTATTTCTCTATTTACAAGTTTTGAATTTAAATCTATTTCAAAATTCCATTTACCTTGTATTCGTTTTACTATGTTTTGACGGTTTTTTAATTCAATATCTTCTAATTGAATATATATTTTTTTACTTTTAGGAAACTTTTTAAAATCTATACCTGAACCTAATACTATAGTTCTTTTTAATCTATTATCTTCTATGTTTCGATATGTCGATTGATAATTGCCTGTTAATACCTTTGTTGTTTCTTCTAGTGTTTCTAATTCTTCTATTATCATATTTGTACTTTCACCATATTTTAACAAATCTTTATAACTACGCCTTTCAGCTTTCTTTGACGAATAAGCCATATTACTTGGTTCATTACTATTTTTAAATATAATATTGTTTTGTTCATCTTTTATTAAGATTTTAGACTCAGCTTGTGTAATCGGTTCTGTGTATACATATTCTACGTCTAACTGTATAGTAAAATCATCCATACCAATACTATTAATTCTAACTGAAAGATTATTTATTGTTTGGTATTCATTTTCGACTATTTGAATATATTCATTATTTCTTTCATCACTAGTATTCTTTTTGAACATATTACTAATCATTTCGGAAATTTGTCTTCCAAATGTTATTCCTCCAATTGTGCTTATGCATAAAATTATAATTGCTACCTTTTTTAAGATATTATATTGATTGGTTCTTGTATAATTTTTAAACGTATTTCTTATTGTTTCTTCGTATTTAGGTGGCTCAATTATCTTTTTATTGACAACCTCTAATATCTTTTTATCTAATTCATCCATTTTTTTGCACCTCCTCATATAATTTCTTTATTTTAATCTTAGCTCTACTTAGTCTTGTCTTTATAGTATTTTCATTTGTATTCAATATCTTACTAATTTCTTTTTGTGTAAATCTTTCTTGATATAATAAAATTATTATAATTCTTTCTTCATAACGCAAGTTTTGTATCAATTTGTAAAAGTCAATTGTATTTTCTATTTCTGTAATATCATTACTCTCTTCTTTATACATTTCGTAATATCCTTCTAAATCATAATCTTCTGTAATCTCCTTATATTTATGCTTTCTATTATAGATTTTATTGCAATTACTAATTAAAATTTTTATAATCCACGCTTTAAATTTAGATGGATCTTTTAGCTTCTTCAAGTATTTGTATGACATTATCATTGTTTCTTGTATAGCATCATCAACATCATCATCATTGATAAATCGTGTTTTTGCTATCTTATACAAATCATTCTTCATATTTAGTATTAATTGTGTATATGCCACTACATCTCCTTCTTTAGCTTTTATTATTATTTCTTCCATTTTTCTCCCCCTATGTATTACACCTTATACTTATATGATACTTAATTCAAATAAAAAAGTTTCGCTAACTTAATTTTTATTTTATTTTTTTATGTGTTCTATGTAATTATTTATTGGTTAAAAGAATAACATTTGCCCTAAAACAAATGTTATTAAAACTTTATTCTATACTTTTATTCTCTATTACTGAATATATTTTTACTCCAATGCTATAAAAAACATATGCTACTACCCTATTCTTTTCCATTTACTCACCTTCTTTACAAATCAGCTTTCTTAATAAATCAAATTTATACTCTTCAACCTTCTCTATTTCTTCTTCATATTCTTTGCAAAATTCCGTAGTATTAATATTTATTTCAGGTTTATCAATAAAATGGATTGAATACTTATCTATGTCTATTTTCTTCTTTGAAAATCCCATTAGCAGAATAGTTATAAAGTAAGATTGCATAATAATTTCAAAATTGCTTATTGTATAAGTTTCTTCATTATACCTTTTTGCTATCTTAGTAATTAGCTTTTCACATTCCTCCTTTCCAATAATTAATTCTAAAATCTTTTGGTAGCTTTCTTCCATAAAACTTCTCTCCTTTTCTTCTATGAATTTATCATTCTTATTTTAAATATTCTAAATGGACATGTCTATTTGAGAAAAAATTTTAGAAATAATTTTCATTCTTCTTATTATTTACAACATTTTATTCCACTTTCTCGCAGTCTTGAACTGCTACTTCGTAAACTATTTTTTCATTTTGTACAGACATTATTTTACATCTTCGCTCTTCACTGCTTTCTAACAAAGCTATTACTCTATACTTTTGTTCCTTATATATAACTATATCTCCTATTCTAAATCCATTAAATATTCTCATTTACTTTTCCTCCTAGTATTAGTCGTAGCAAAATTATCTTTTCACTTATGTGTATCTCCGTAGAGGTCATATCTTCTAAAGCTTGTGTACATTCCTTACAAGTTTTAAGATGTTCCTGAATATATTTATTTGTAGTTTTGTATGTCATTTTTTCTATATAATTAGGCAATAAGTCTTGTATTATTGCACATCCTCTTTTATCAACTGTTACATTTCTAATCTTTTCTAATTTTCTTTTACATTTATTACAATATCTAAGATGCTTTTCTATATAGTCATTTGTAACACCAGTTGTCAAATCTTCTATGTATATTTCTAATAAATCTTGTACTATTTTACACTCTTTCATCATTTCTCCTTTGTTTAATATTTTATTTTAATTTTCATTAGATTTCATAAAAATGGAAACAATATGATTGATTTCTATGTCGTTTCTATTTGTCCTGATTGTTCCTTTGTTACATATTTTTATTTTTTTTATCCAAAATAGTAAGAATACTAAATTACTTGTTATTGTTTAGGCTATATTTATAGCCTATTGTGTCAAAAAAAATTGCTATACTTTTCTTAAATTGTTAGAAAGGAGCACGCTATGGAACTAAGTGATGCTATTAAACATAGAATCGACTATTTTTTAAAAAGAAAAGGGTTATCTTCTTTATGGGACTTGTATAAAACAAGCGGTGTTCCTAAATCAACTATTAATGCTTTATTAGGAACGCAAAAAAATAAATTACCTCGTCTTTCAACATTACTTCATATTTGTGAAGGTTTAGATACTACATTAATGGAATTTTTTAATGATCCTATGTTTATAGACATGAAGATTCTTCTGAGGATACCTTATGATTTGAAATGCATTTTGTTCCTTTTTATATTATAATCTTTATTTTTGTTCTTAATATTACATTACCCTAATATCTAAATATGCATAAGCTTTTTCTCCTAATTCATTTATTTTTTCTAGCAAAATTCTATTATGGCTACTTTCTACTTTTGATTAATGGTTATCAGGACAATTTTTCATTTCATCAATGCACTTTTTACATACCAAATTATTTCTAAATCTTATAATATCTTTTGTTTTTCCACAAAACAAACATGATATTTGATATTTTTGGAATACAATTTTATTAGCATCTACAAAAACTTCCATTTTTGTACCCTCAACAATTTTTTGTTCCTCCCTTATTTCAACTGGAATTACTACTCTTCCTAGTTCATCTACTTTTCTAATGATTCCTGTACTTTTTAACATTTTCATTTCTCCTTTTCCTATTATTTGTAATTTATTCTTATTTTTCATTTACTCATTCTTTATACATTCTAAAAGCCGTTTACAACATCTTTTATCCTAAAGACTAAAATGATAGTATTAGGATATATTATAAAAGAGGTTATTATGCAAATTGATAATGAAGAAGTAAAATTAGTATTGAGTAAAAATATAAAATTAGCTAGAAATATGTTAGGTTTAACACAAGAAACTTTGTCCGAGAAAGCTGAAATTTCATTAAGCTTTTTAAAAGATGTAGAGTCTACAAGATCTAGTATAAGCCTATCAACTTTAATATCTCTTTGTCAATCATTAGAAACTACTCCTAATCAACTTTTAAAGAGTTTCTTTGTTGATAGTATAGATACTTCTGATAATATCTTACAACAAATCAATCTTCTAAGTGATTACCAAAGAAACGCTATTTTAACACTAATTCATTATTTTAATACTCATAATTCTAATAAAACTATTTCAAAGGACTAATCTATTCCTAGTAGATTAGTTTTTTTACTTTTTCATCACCTCTTTTTTCCCTTTAGTTTTATTACAATATTTTACATTTTTATACTATCATAAAGAAATATAAATTTCAAGTATTTTCCAAAAAACGTTTGTTATATTTCTGGTTTGTTTTTTTTATTTCCTTTTCGATTTTCAATTTCTTTGCTATTTTATACGAGGGAGGGAATTAATGAAAAAGATAAGTACCTTGAATCTTAAAATTGGTAAAAAGTTAAAAACTGCACGAATTACTGCTGGATATACTCAAGAACAGATTTCTGAAAAATTAAACTGTTCTAGTAGATATATTGGTTTGATTGAAACAAATCGAACCAATGGAAGTATTGAATTCATTATAGAACTTTGTAATCTTTATGGGATTTCTCTAAATGATGTTTATGGTGATTACTTAACAATTAAGTACACTAATGAAATGAAAAATCTCTCTAGTATTATAGGTTATAATCAACTAAGCGAAGAATATAAGTCTATTATTGATAACAATATTGAATATCTAAATATATTACAAAAAAGAAAATAGAGCATTAAATCACTGCTCTATTTTCTTCTCTTCTATTCCTTGTAAAATACTAATAGCTTAGTTCTAACTCCTGTTCCACTTTCTTTAAAACTATTTGGTGGTAATATATACTCACTACCGTTTACTTCTTTAAACCATTTTAAAAATTCTTTGCTTTTTTTACTCTCTCTACTTAAAATCATATTACTTGCAACTGTTATTAGTATTCCGTTTTCTTTTATAAATTTATAAGCATATCTTATATGTTCTTGTTCTTCTGAAAACGGTGGATTCATTAGAATAACATCCATTCTTTTATCTGTATTAAATTCTAAAAAATCTATATTTAATGGATGGTAACCTTTGTTTCTTAAAAATTCACAATGAATTGGATTTTTTTCTATGCATGTTATACTAGCATTTGGGAATTCCTCCTTTACAATATCTAGTATATGCCCTTGTCCGACAAGATGGTTCCAGAACTTCTATTTTGTCGTATTTATTATCTTGTATTAAGCCTAACATTTCATATATTACTTCCTTTGGTGTATAAAAAAAGTCAGTTGATTTTTTCCAATCAGTTACTTCTTTTGTTTTTATTGCATTTCTTAACATAGCACTTATATCATATTCAAACTTGTGTGCTTTTAATTTTTTATCCCATTTTGCTCCCATTGCTACAAGAACTTTATTTACTCTTTCATACAACATTCTTTCTAATTGTCCTTTTGGTAAAAAGAATAAATTTCCTTCAATATATCCTTCTTTTAATATTTCAATTACATCATCTTCCAATTCTATTCTTATATTTTTTGACATATTTTTCCTCCCTAACTAAAAAATCACTTTAGCTTTAATACTAAAATGATTTTTATATAAATGTAGATAATATAGCTTGTATTCCTTCTACATCATTTATTGATTTTCCAAAATCTCTCATCGCTATCATAGTTTCTGTTTTTATATCATCGTTATGTAATATATGTAATTTTATTTTTTTGGTATTTATGTCCTGAAATGCTTTAAATTCGTTAATACAGGCAAATATAATACTCCTGTTATTATCAAATACTGTTAAGAAGTAAAATATATATTTGTACTTTTCCCATATCGTTTTAACAAAGGTTCTTATTTCAGGAATCATATAGATTTCTCTTACATCATTATTATATCCATCAAATGTAAGATATAATTTTCCTTTTGCATCTTTTCCTGCCTTCTTTAATATTTCTAAACTTTTTTCTATTCGCTTAAAAT
This sequence comes from Clostridia bacterium, assembly GCA_022796855.1. Lineage (GTDB taxonomy): Bacteria > Bacillota > Clostridia > TANB77 > CAG-508 > RGIG8482. Next base: position 117,215 of record JAAWJM010000002.1, read on the forward strand.
CTCTTTTTACAACTTCTCTTTTACTAGCTGAATATAGTATTATTTCAACTCTTTTTACTTGTTCTATACTTTCAATAGAATCATATACTCTCATTTTATTCCTCCTAATATTTTTATATTTTAAAACTCCAAACTGGAATACTGATTTTAGTTTTTCTACATTCTAACCAATACCCTTGCTTTTTTTCTTCATCCATTGTACCTAATCCGTATCTTACATACATCTCTTCTTCAGATGGTATGATTTTTTCTGTATTTAATTCTCTCTTTGCTAGTTCCACTGCTTGTTCTTTTGAATATTTTTGCTTTGAAACTGCAATTATACATTGCCCTTCTTCATCATAAAAAACATCATAGTTAAATTTACTCACTCTAAATCTCACTCCTTCCAATTTAATCCAAAACTTATATGCATTCTCTTCTAAACTACTATTTGTAGCATTAATCCATATTTCATATGTCAATTTACGTATCTTTTCAAAGTATTTTGGTAAATACAGATAGTAATTCTTTAATTCCTTATTATTTTTATTAGAGCAACACCAACAAGAAACTCGATCAAGTACATCATATAAACGAATATTGTTCTCTTTCCAGAAAAAACCTTTTTTATAGCAATACTCTAAACAATCTTTCTCTTTCATACTCCATTCTACTAATGGTAATAATTTATGCTTGTTATTTTCTTTCTGAATTCTTTTCTGTTCATCTACAGCTATACCGTATATATTCTTGATAATTTTCTCCATAGTTTGTTTTTAAATATTTTGCAATTGTTGTAAGCTTTTCAGTTGTTCCCCATCGACATTTTCCACCGACATAAACCATATCCATATTGAATTCTACCATCTCTTTTATGAACCTCTTTCTTTAGCATTTTATATAAAAACGTCTCTTTCGGTTTTAATTCTGTAAATTTTATGTTTTCGTTTTTTAGAATTTCTTTAACTTTATCTCTTGTATCATAAATAGCCTGAAATTCCATTCCGTGTATCATAGAATATAACCTCGTTTATTGGATATTTTTTCTCTATTAATAATAAAAGCATTGATAAACTATCTTTACCGAAGCTAACACTTGCTATATATTTCATAACTAGCCATAATTCTATCCATTATGGCGAATAAGCCTGTCCTCCCAAGCTACTTACAAAAATGTTTTCACGCTGTTATGGCTTATTTTATATAATAATTCCCAACCTTTATTACAACCCTCTTCAGGGATAGTTATGATTTCACTTCCTTTCCTTTTTGCATATCTTCCTTAAATTTTAAAAGGATATAGAAATTCTATTCCCTATATCCTTATTTTTTAATTTTCTTTATAAGCATAATGTTCATTGCTAAGTTTATAAACATTAGCTTTGCTTTCGAGTAATTTTTCCATTACATTTTTATTAGTATCTTCCGTTGTTATATTTATTTCTAGTATTCTATCTATTAAATTAACTGCATCATTTAGTTTCTTTATGTCGAGAATATAGATATATTCAAACAACTCTTTTGCTTCCATTATAAGAATATTATTATCTTCTAAGTAAAATTGATGTATTCTCTCTACACTTAAAGCATTTCTCAAATTTCTTTTTTCATTATCGGTTAAATCATTGTAATCCAACATTTCTCTTCCTCCTATTATGCTACTTTTTGATTATCATTATAAAAAGCGTTTTTATCTCTAATTGATTTGTATCTTAGATAACCATATCTAAAGATTTTATTAGCTCTTTCTGCCTCTACATCACTGATTAAGTTATCTAACATATTAAAATTATAAAACCTCTTTATCGTTTTATTGTTATGCTTTGTCCATTTTACTTCATAATCTTTTATTACATTAAACTTACTTCTCGTTTTATAATTTTTATGATCACTAATCCTAATTGAACAACAAGCTCCATTATCAATTTTTAAATATATACTTTTCGTATTTTTAGAAAATTGGTAACTTACTTTAAAGCCTTTTTCATATAGTCTCGCTTTTACCTTATCTGCAACTTTCTTTTCTTCACTAATTTTCCCCATATATTTGCCTTCTTTCCTTTATATTATAATTTTGTGGAGTAGCCTATTGGCCACTCCACTATTTTAAGCTACTTTTTTAGTTTTTCCTGCCTTAGTTACTTTATCGTTAAATATTTCTAATCTTTTGACATAATTTATACTCTTTTTCAAGCATTTTAATTCGTTTTCATTCATCTTTATACTCTTGTTCATATTTCCACCCCTTTTTATGCACTACTTTTTAATAAGTTTTCACCTTTTGTGTCAAATACTTTATTTAAGCTATCTGGAATCTCGCAATTTTTCAATGAAATATTCAAATTCACCTTTTGTTCTCCATATTTTTTATTCAAACTTGATAACAATGTTTGTGAATTATGAAATGCTGTATGTTCATCCATTACTACATTTACTGTATTTATATTTCTAATATCATCCAATTTTTTAATTTCTTTTTTAGAAATAATATTGGGAACTCCGAATTATCATATGCTCTTTATAGGTGTTTGCTATTTTATAAGCAAGTATCATCTCTGAAGCAATAATAATATCTCTTCCTTCTTTTAGATTGTTAATAAATTGTATTTTGTTACCTTTTGGAAATAAGATCATTATATCGTTATTCGCCTTTGTTCCTTCGCTCTCTTGACCACTACTAAACCAAATATCACTAGTATCTACACTGTATACTTCATCTAAGTGAATTCTTAAAGCTCCAATTTTACAATTGTCCAAAATAGGAATAAATATTCCTTTATGTGACTTAAAACTCCATCTAAATTTCTTATCTTTAAAAAATCCTGGGGTTCCACTTAAATCAATACCTTCCTCTATTAATTTTCTACATATCTCTATTTTTTGATTTTCCTGCGTTGGAATTGTTTTAAATCCTATTTTTTCGATTTCTTCCATTGTAAAACCATATTTTAAGAGTTTCATTATATGATCTGAACTAAGAGATAATCTTTCTAAAAAGGCTTGATAAACAATATCTAGTTCTTCCTTATTTTTTCTTACATTTGTAATAATTGAAGTTGTTAAATTATTGCTTATATCGGCTTCATCATTAATTAATCTTCGATATGCCTCCTTGTTTGAAATATATTTATTTCTTGCATACAATCCTATTGAATATCCTCTAGCTTCACATTCTTTACAAATATAACTGTTATTAGTTATATCTAATCGCATAGTTCCTTTCTCTGAACAACAAAACGGACACTTTACATATATAATATCTTTTTTAGAATATATCTCTTGTAATCCTAATTTGTTTTTTACATTTATAATGCTAATTCTATTCAAAATTTCTTGCTGGTTCATTTATTTCTTCCCTTCTTAACTATCTTATAGTTATATAATATATATCTCCTATTAAGGTTCTTCTTACTACTTTTTTATCCAGTAGTTTTTGGGGTATTTTCTTTAATTCACTACTATAATAAAGCTTTACATTATCTTTATAATTTAAAGATAATTTTACCCCCACCAAACATTCCATGTTCTAAATCATGTATTATATTTTTTAATGTATGATTCATTTTATCTCCTTCTACAAAAGAGCAATCACTTGCTCTTTTATTTTTCTATTTTTATTATTAATTTCATGCCTGTTCTTTCTTCGCCATCAAACTTTACTTGTGTAAATGCAGGAATACATACAATTTCTATTCCTGATGGTGTTAAAAATCCTCTTGCAATTACAATTGCTTTTATTGCCTGGTTTATTGCTCCTGCTCCAATTGCTCTTAATTCTAATTTTCCATTTTCTTTTATTTGTCCTGCTATTGCTCCTGCAATAGAATTTGGGTTTGATTTTGATGATATTTTTAAAATTTCTTCATTCATTTTTATTTCCTTCTTTCTTCTTTTATTTTATATATGGCAATCCACAATAGTTAATTTCCATTCTGGATTTGCTGTTTTAATGAAATTTTTTTTATAATTTTTTTAAATTTTGCTTCTTGTTCAGGTGTTGCACTTGATATACCCCACCATCCCATAGAACCTGCTTCATACCATTCACCTTTTGGTGTTAAAACAGCATATGTAGAAAACTGTTTAAAGCTTTCCAAATATTTCTTTTCTGTTGGATATTTTCTCTTTAAGTGCTCTTCTAAATAAAGAGACTTTTTTATATACTCTTCATAAGGTTTTAATTCTTTCATTATTTCTTCATGTATTAAATCCCATCTTATATCCTTAACCTTTGCTGAATTAACTTTTCTACATTCTTGAATTGTCTTTCCTTTCCCTACTATAAGCATTTTTTTCCATCTACCGACCTATTTCGTACCAATCCCATTTAGAGTTTGGATTATATGTAGAATATATGCCTCCATCTTCTGATATTTCTTCCTTTTCATAGAATCTAGTTTCATATTTATAAATTTTTTCATCATTCCATTTAAGTATTGAAGGCACTTTTTTTATCATTCTTAAATGTTTAATATTCTTAAAGTTATCTCTTCTATATACTCTTTTATCTTTCATATACTCTTTATATAATTTTCTTAGATAATTAATTGTTCTTTTTCCTCTTTCAATAACATCTTTCTTTGTCAATGCTACATACTTTTCAACTTCCATACCTTCATAGAATGGTTCTAATAAATCTTCAACTGTTGTATTTTCATCTGTAAAAACAGCTACTGAAAAATGACTCATATTTTCTCCTCCTTAAAGATAGAGCAGGATTAACCTGCTCTATTATTTTTTGTGTTCTATTGTCAAAATTATTCTTTTTGTATTTGAATTTATTTCCCTTTCTTGTCTTTGAATTAAATTTAATGCTGTTCTTAAATAAAACTCAATCTCATCTGCTTTATTTACCTTTTCCTTATTGTTCTCAATAAATCTTCTCCAACTTTCTAATTGCTCTATTGTTTCTTGTTCATCTTCTGTCAATTCAAACACCTCCTAGTTTATTTAATATTTTTTTAATTTTAGCTACACTTCTCTCTTTTTATAAATTAGGTTTAAATATTTTAAAATTTTATTATGCACTTATTTTCTCTTGTCCTCTTTGGCTATTTTTTATTAATTCTATAAATTCATCTGCTGTTTCTTTTATTTTGTTAGATAATTTCATAAATTCTTTAATATTGTTTTCTGCCCAATTTGTTATATATCCAAAACTACATAGTGATGTGTCAAATCCAAAATAGTCAGCAACTAAAAAGGCTACACTTTCAACAAATATTTCACTCTTATTTCTTTCCGTCTTATATACAAAATCATCATATAAGCAATGACAAAGTTCATGTATTAATACAGCTGTTTTATCATCTTGTGATAAACTTTCTTTTAATACAATTCTCTTATTTGTTTTATCATAGTGTCCTTTTTTTATACCATGAATTTCTTGTGTTATTACTGGTACTGGAGATAAATCTATTAAAGCATGGTACAATTCTTCTGTTGTATTATTTTCTAATTTATCATCTAGTATTGGAATTCTTTTACTGCCTTTTTTTATATAAGTATCTCCTATATCATATACAGCAACCCTTTTATATGAAATTCCTTCAATGATTTCTATTGTGCTATCTTTCCTTGCCTTTTCTTCTTTACCATTTACATTTTGTTGCCCTTCTATTGCTTTTTGTTTTTTGTATTTTATTGGAATATAAATAAAAATAGTTTTAGGATTCTTTTTTATACCTCTTCCTAGTTTATTCCAATCACAAAAGCCTTTTACAATTGTTGCGTTTGGATTTTGAACATATACTAGCATTGTATTCCTAAAACTATAATCGTTTTTTATTTTATTTATCATACTTAAAAATTTATGATAATCTCCTCGTTTTATAACATTTTGCACACCTTCCAATAATTTTGCATAATTTACTTTATTTCTAGGCACATTTCTCACCTCTTTTTATAATCTCATCTACTACTCTCATAGTAGCAATTCTCTCTTTACTATTATTTATATTATCTATACAAGCATCTATCCTTGAATAGCATTGGTTTATTTTTTCTCTATAATATAGCACTTGTTCCTGTCCACCAGTTTGTCCAACAACATAAATTAGTGTTTCATAGTCTTCTATTTCTTTATGTAAGTTATTTATTTTTCTAGTTTCTTTTTTTATTATTCTATTTGCTTCATTTCCAAAATCCTTTATTGCTTTTAACATATTTTTCTCCTCCTATTATTATATATTACAAGTTAATATAGTAATACTTCCAGTTTCTTCAAAAGGTTTAATGTATTTAGTATAATAATTTTTTATATATTCTTTACATGGTTCTTTTTCTGTAAATCCAATAGATATAAGATCTAATGGTATCATTCCATGCCAATTTCCATCTGGAGTGATAATAGCATTTGTAAAACCAAATGCTTTTTCTAAATTTACTTTGTTTTTTTCTATATCTACTCCATTTTCTTTTAATTCTTCATTCTCCAAATCTACCATTTTTTGCCACTCTACATCTTTGATTTTTGCTTTGTATCCTAAACAACTCTTACCATTCTTATTTTTTATTAATAGTAATCTTCCATCATATCTTTCATCATCAAAACTTCCATAAAGCACTCCTGAAATATAGCTTCTTTGATTTTTTATACATGATTTCAAATCATTATTATATGTCTTGCGAATATATGGTTTTATTAAATCTTCAACTTTCTGATTTTTGTTTGTTATAACAGCTAAACTAAATAATAACTTCATCCATCATTTCCTCCTCTATCATTTTTTCTAATTCTTCAATATTATCTTGAAATTCGCTTTCAGAAAAAATTGTAATACCTTCCCTATTTTTTTCTTTTTTTGACTCTTTAAAGTAAATATTAATATCTATACCTCTGTGACTTACATAACTTTCCCATTTGTCCCAATCTCCCGAACATATTTCTGTAACAAAATTATCATTTAACTCATATCTTTCAGTATACGATTCAAAATATTCACTAACTTCTTGCATATATATAGGTTCATACCCTTTAAATAGCTCTTCAAAACAATCAATTGCTTTTTCTATACTTTTTTCTTGTTTTATATTCTTAATCCATGTTTTTAAACTATAACCCATTATAAAATTATCTAAAATCTCTGTTACCTTGTCTTCTAAGTTATAGTAATCTGTGCCATATATACATGCTTCATCTTCATTACCACATCTTTCTTTGTTGGGTATCTTTATTTCGTGTTTTTTCAACAATTCTTCAAACATATTAATTATTTTATTTGCTATTTTTTTGTTTTCTTCCATCACTTTGCCTTCTTTCTTTTATTTTTTGATACTTTCTATCCTTACAAATTTTCTTGGTGTTTCATAAGGTCTTAATGTGTTATTAAACCAATCAATCATTGCCTTCACTTCTTGTTCTGCTGTTTTTACACTTTTAACATTAAATGTATCTACAAATGATGTACTATCATTTGTACATAATGCTTTTACCACAATTTTTCCTTGTCTTGGCTTTTGAATACAATATTCTTTACTGCTATTATTTCTTATTTCTATTTCACTACCAAGTTCTCTTTTTTTACCTTGTACTCCATATTTACTGCATACATATAAATCATAACTTCCTTTACTATCTCTTAAAGTCGTTAGATTTTGTTTTTGAAAATTATGCCCATTTAATAACATATCAATTTTCAATTTAACACTCTCCTTTAATTTTTAATACATAATCTCCAAACTTCACCTGTTTTTATAAAGTTACTATTATTATTTAAAGTTTGTCTTATCTTTTCTCTTACATGGTTATTGTTTTCTGCTTTTTTAGATTGTTTTAAAATATTGTAAATTTGTTCTATGCTTGCAGTATTATCTAAAAACTCTAATGTTGCTTGTATTAAATCTCTCCAAGTTATTTGGGTTAGATTCATAATATTTTCTTTTATTGTACTAGTTTGCTTAGTATTAAATATCCATATCTTGTTTTTTCTAAATACTAAAATATGCTCATGTTTGATTGCAATAAAAGAATTATTACAATACAGCTTATTATCTGATACACAATTATGCTGAATTTTTATTATATGGCTTTCTAAATCTCCAAACCACTCCATATCTTTTACAATACTATAATATCTTCCATTTTTTCTTACATCACCAATAAGTATAGCGTGCCTCCCACCATTTATTAGACTATGATATATTTTTTCATTTACTATATCTAACTTTTTTATAAAGTCTTCGTAACTCATATTGTTAGATAAATCATTCGGTGAATAGCTATTTCGTTGCTGTTCATATTTAATAATGTTCCAATAAGGTGGATGTGAAAAAATAAAATCAGCACCTGAAGGAATATCGTTAGTTAGTGCATCCCATCCATTATTCAAATCTAAATGCAAACTGTTACTAATATTTAACTCTTTTGCAACATCTTTTCCAGTACCTCCTCCTGAGAACACTTCAATAAATTTCTTAGGTTTAGAATCTGGATAAAAATGTTCTATTAAATCTTTAATGACATAACCACTACAATTACCACGATATAGAGAATTTCCGTACTTTCCTCTTTCTTTATAACTTATTACACTTTGCATTTTAATAGCCTCCCTCATTTGCAATTTCTACTATTTCATGAATATTAGGATACATACTGAATAAATGAATTCTATATCCTGTAACTGTAATTTTATATTGTTTTCCTATATCAATCATGGCAAATAAATCTGTGCTATTAAATTTTAAGCGAAATATGGTATCTGAAATCTCATACGCATTCCCATTTTTCGCAATGACAATATACTTGCTATCATCTGTATAATTTTTAATATACTTTTCTTTTACTTCTATTGTTAATGTTTGCTTACTTCCATAGTTTTTAAAATACATCCAAACCAGTAAACTAACAAAAATAATGATAGGAATAACAGCTAATTTTAAGTAGATTATCAATTTATATTTTTGCAATTTTCATTTCTCCTTTCTAACTTCTTTTATTATGAAATAAGAAAGTAGCTAAACTACTTTCTTATTTCAAGTTTGTTTTTTTCCTTCTAAAAAGGAAGGTCATCTTTATCTGTAATAGTAAAATCTGATTCTTCAGATGAAGGAAAATCTCCAAAAACATTAGATTCGCTGTTATCTCTTTTGCTATCTGCAAAATAAGCTTCTTCTGCAATTACTTCTGTTATATAATGTTTTTGCCCTTGGTCGTCATCCCATGTTCTTGTTTGAATTCTTCCAATTACTCCTACTTGTTGACCTTTTTTAAAGTATTTACTACAAAATTCCCCTGTTTTACTCCATGCCACAATATTAATAAAATCTGCTTGTCTTTCTTCCCCTTGTCTTACAAATCTCCTATTAACCGCAAGCGGGAAACTTGCAACTAGTGTGTTATTGGTTTGTGTATACCTTACTTCTGGATC